>JAVXWP010000188.1:0-4390 GCA_032230695.1 Actinomycetota bacterium
GGCATGTACATCGGCAACGGCCAGATGGTGCACGCGCCCACTTCGGGTGACGTCGTCAAGATCTCGCCGCTGCAGAGCCAGTACAGCGGAGCCCGCCGCCCCGGTTAAGGCGAGCAGGTTCACTCAACGCCCTGGTGTGTACCACTATCCGTGGTTGCACACCGGGGCGTTGGTGCGTTACCAGTAGCCTGCCCTTGTGCTGAGGACGCTTCTCGTGACCAACGACTTCCCGCCACGGCCCGGTGGGATCCAGAACTACCTGAACTCGCTGGCCACCAGGCTGCCCGCGGACGATCTGGTGGTCTACGCGCCGTCATGGGAGGCCAGTTCGGGTTCGCACGGCGAGTTCGACGCCGCGGCCCCGTTCGAGGTGGTCCGGCATCCGACCTCGCTGATGCTGCCGACGCCGGACGTGCTCCGCCGCGCGAAGGAGATCATGCGCGCCCGTGGGTGCGAGGCTGTCTGGTTCGGCGCGGCGGCCCCGCTAGCCCTGCTGGGGCACTCCCTGCGCGAGGCGGGCGCCCGGCGGGTGATCGCGTCCACCCACGGGCACGAAGTCGGCTGGTCGATGCTGCCAGGCGCACGACAGGCGCTGCGGCGCATCGGCGACACGGCCGACGTGCTGACCTACGTCAGCAAGTACACCCGCACCCGGTTCGCGGCGGCGTTCGGCCCGATGGCGGGCCTCGAGATGCTGCCGTCCGGCGTCGACACCGAGCTGTTCCGGCCCGATCAGGCCGCGCGTGAGGAGATCCGCGCACGGCACGGCCTCGGCGACCGGCCGACCGTGGTGTGCGTTTCGCGCCTGGTGCCGCGTAAGGGCCAGGACATGCTGATCAGGGCGTTGCCCGAGCTTCGCGAGCGGGTGCCGGACGTGGTGCTGCTGCTGGTCGGCGGCGGCCCGTACCGCAAGCATCTGACCGAAATGGTCGACGATCTCGGCGTCGGCGCCAACGTGGTGATCACCGGCTCGGTGCCGTGGCAGGAGCTTCCCGCGCATTACAACGCGGGGGACGTCTTCGCGATGCCGGCGCGGACCAGGGGCAAGGGCCTCGATGTCGAAGCGCTCGGAATTGTCTATCTGGAGGCCTCGGCGACGGGCCTTCCCGTGGTCGCGGGGAACTCGGGCGGGGCACCGGAGGCCGTGCTCGACGAGGTCACCGGGCATGTCGTGGACGGCCGTGACGTCGGCCAACTGCGCGACACGCTCGCTTCGCTGCTGCTGGACCCGGTGCGCGCGCGGCGGATGGGCCGGGCGGGGCGCGAGTGGGTCGGCGCGAACTGGCGCTGGGACGTGATGGCCGAGCGACTGTCGGGCCTGCTGTCCGGCGAGCCGATCGCGGCGGTGCGCTGATGACGACTCCGGGCCTGACCGGCAGCCGCCGGCTGTACCTGTTCTCGATCGTGCCGGGACCGCTGCTCGCCATGGTGATGGCGTTCTCCACCGTGGTCAGGGTGCCGCGGGACAAAATCGAGTCGAACACGGTGTGGGCCGTCGGGATCTGGGTGGCCGTCGCGCTCGCGTTTCTCGCCTACGGCTACGCCAAGCGGAATTCACCGAGCCTCTGGCGAAAGATCACCGGGGTGAGCGCGCTGTTCTTCGGCGTTGTCACCGCGCTGGCGGCCGCCTCGATCTTCCTCGTCCTCGGTATGGGCACGGGCGGCACGGTCGGACTCGGGTTCGCGGTGTTCCTACTCGGTGGCGTAGCGCCCTGGCTGGCGGTGGGCCGGGCGTCGGTGAAACTGATGGAACAACCCACCGCCGCACTCGTCGATTCCGAGGTCGAGCTGTCCTTCCCGCTGCGAGGCGAGGACGACGGCTGGTTCCTCGTCGGCCAGGACGAGGTCGTGGTGCGGATCCGGCGCCGCGTCCGGCGTCAGCTGGACGACAACCACGACGACAGGGTCTACTTCACCGGGATCCGGGAGATCGAGTTGGTCCAGCTCCACGGGCAGGAAGAGACCCATGTCGGGCTCGGGTACGAGGCCCACGCCACCGCCGGCCCCGCGGTGCGGCTGCTGATTGCCGACGACAGCCGTGGTGACGAACCCGAGGAATGGATCGTCGCGACCGACCGCGCGTGGGAAGCCATCCAGGCCATCGAGTCGCGTCGCTACCTCTAGGGCATGGCTTGAACGGATCGCTCGCGAGCCATCCTCAGTCGTAGCGCTGGGCGGGGTGGTTCGGGTCGTCCACGCGCACGACGACGTCCGCCGCTTTCGTCGGCGCGGCCTCGTGTTCATATCGTTCGTAGGCCGGGATCGCCCACTGGTTTGCCTCCGGCAGCCTGCGGCGCAAAGCGTTGGGCGAAAGCCATAGGTGCACGCTGACGTCGGCGGGCAAGCCCCGGCCGAGCAGCATTTCGCCGTCGAGCAGCAGGACGCCGCCCGGGCTGAGCGGAACCCTGGCCGCACGGGTCGCGCGATCGCGTCCGGCGTCCCACAGCGCCGGGAGGACCTCGCCGCTACCGCCGGTGGACAGCGGGTCCAGCACCTCCCGCCGGAGCGCGCCGACGTCGAGCCAATCGGTGTAGCGGGCGTCCGGATCCTGTTTGCCGTGTTCGAATCGCAGCGACGCGGGCCTCAGGAAGTCCACCGCGGAAACGCGCAGCGTGTCGCGACCGCGCACCCGCAGGGGCTCCACCAGGGAGTCCGCGAGCTCTGTGGTGCTGGTCGCACCGGCAGCGCCATCGATGAGCACGGTGACCCAGGGACGGTCCGTGACGTCCAGAACGCGCTGGGTCAGTTCTCCGGCCAAAAGTGTGAAGGAAATGGGGCGATAGCGCACATCGATGATCCTGCACCCCGGGCGGCGGGCAAATCTGTCGGTATCCGGTGGGATGATGGATTCATGAGCGAAGTGGGGCGCACAGCGGATGTCGGGTGGCAGATAGGCGTTTCCAAGACGGTGGCGTATCCCATCGCGGACGTGTGGGAGTTCCTCGTCAGCCGCGAGGGTGTCGAAATCTGGCTCGGTCAAGGCCCGGAGCTGCCGCGTGAGAAAGGCGCCACTTACGAGACGGCGAACGGTACGGCCGGGGAGATCCGAAGCTTCCACGCGGAGGACCGGGTCCGGCTGACATGGCGGCCGAAGGACTGGGAACACGACTCGACGCTGCAGGTCGCCGTCACCGGCTCCGCCTCGAAGACCACGCTGCGGTTCCACCAGGAATGGCTGTCCGGCGCCGAAGAACGCGAGCTGCAGCGAACGTACTGGAACGACGTGGCCGAGCGCCTGGTCACCGCGCTCGACGAACGCTGAGGGGGCCCGCTGCGGCATCCTGACCAGCTTTGCCGTCGAGCCGGCCGCCTGCTCGCGCGGTTCGACGACCTTTCGCTGGCCGGCGACCCCGGGGAACTCCGGTGGCGCGAAAGCACCCTCGTCCACGGCCTGGAAACCCTTCCCGTCCGACTGGTGAGTGGTTAGGCAGGGTCGGGCTGAAAGTGGCCGTGGTGGCACGTCGTAGGGTGCGAGCCATGAGTCCGGAAGAGTTGCTGGCGCTCGACGCCGAACACGTCTGGCACCCGTACGCGCCGATGCCGGGGCAGGTCGAGCCGTTGCTGGTGACCGAGGCGAGCGGGGTGCGGCTGAAACTGGCCGACGGCCGTGAGCTCGTCGACGGTATGTCTTCGTGGTGGGCCGCGATCCATGGCTACCGCAACCCTGTGCTCGACGCGGCACTGACGGACCAGGCATCGCGGATGAGTCACGTGATGTTCGGCGGGCTGACCCACGAACCGGCGATCACGCTCGCACGAACGCTCGTGGAGCTGACGCCGGACGGGCTGCGGCACGTTTTCCTCTGCGACTCGGGTTCGGTGTCGGTCGAGGTCGCTATCAAGATGTGCCTGCAATACTGGCAGTCGCTGGGGCGTAAGGGAAAGCGGAAGCTTCTCACCTGGCGCGGCGGCTACCACGGTGACACCTTCCAGCCGATGAGCGTATGCGATCCCGACGGCGGCATGCATTCCTTGTGGCGGGGGACGTTGACCGAGCAGGTGTTCGTGCCCGAGCCGCCCGCGGGATTCGGCGCCGGGGTCGATCAGTCCTATGTGGACGTCCTGGCCGCGGCGATCGAGGCGCACGCGGACGAACTCGCCGCGGTGATCGTCGAACCGGTCGTCCAAGGCGCGGGTGGGATGCGGTTCCATCATCCCGGCTATCTGCGCGCGTTGCGTGAACTCACCGAAGCGCACGGGGTGCTGCTGATCTTCGACGAGATCGCGACCGGGTTCGGGCGGACGGGCAAGATGTTCGCCGCCGAGCACGCGGGGGTCTCACCGGACGTCATGTGCGTCGGCAAGGCACTCACCGGCGGCTACCTGACGATGGCGGCCGCGTTGTGCACCTCGGAGATCGCGGACGGGATTTCGCGCGGTGAGATGCCGG
>JAVXWP010000016.1:0-52786 GCA_032230695.1 Actinomycetota bacterium
ACGAACCGTCACACCTGAGCCCATGACCGACGATCACAACACCAACACCCGACCCAGCCACGCCGCCACGCCGCCACGCCGAAACCCAACACCACAACCATGATCAACTTAAGCTACGCGGCATTGGATTCTAACCCCGCGAAACACTCACGAGCCCACCTCGGCAAGTGTCCGGATGGCGTCGGTCTCCGCGGCGTGAATCTCGCGCAGGCGGGTGCTGAGGTCGGTGTACAACGCTTTGACCTCGGCGTCGGTGAACGGCACTTCCTGGTCGTAGTGCGCGCGCAGCCGCCAAAGCTCCTTGCCGGACTCCGCCGCCGCCTCCTGCGCCTCATCTCCGGCTCGCACGCCATTGGACACCGACTCCGTGAGCCCGCGCATCCACGCGAACTCCGGGGTGTCCGCGCTCAACGCTGCTTCGGCGAGCTCGTCCCATTTTCCCGCGATGGCACGCCAGTGCGTGGCCTGCTCACCAAGTTCCGGCAGCTTCAGCAGCGCCGCGGCTTCGTCGAGGCCGTCCGCGAAGAGATCCCGCAGGTGCCCGCCGGTCATTCCTGCCGGGGTCACGTTCTCCCATACCGAAAGCAGCGCGCCGATCAGGCCACGGCGCTCGGCGAACACCGTCGGCCAGCCCTGGGGATTGCGGTCGTCGGTGAGGCGTTTGGCCCAGCGACTCCAAGCGGGCAAGGAAAACGACTCCGAACCCCCGGAGAGCCGCCGCGCGCAATCGGCCAGGCCGTCGCGTACAGCGGTCTCGAGGTCCTTCACTTCGCCGGGCTTGATCGACACCAGCAGGTTCTTGTACGAACCGACCCGGTCTCGTGCCGCGTCGAAGGCCTTCCGGTCCACTGTCAGCGGCGCCAGGTTGCGATCGTCGACGAAGACCTTGCCGTCTTCCTCGGCGTAGGCGACGACAAAATGCCCGCCGCCGCCCTCCGCCTTCTTCGGCAGGTGCCAATATCCGAGCAATTCACGATCCGGCTGCACGATCACGGGATTGCCCGCGGCGAGCTCGGCCGTCAGGCGTTTTGCGGCGCCGCGTCGGCCGCCCGTGGTGTGTACATCGGCCGGCAGGCCGAGCCTGTCCACAGTGGACTTCAGCCACGCGTGCGGGTACTGCCACTGCCCGCGAAAACCGAGACCCAGCGCCGCGCTCGCGTCTTGCGCGAACTCCAAGAGGATGTACCCGGCGCCGATGCCACCCGAGACCACGAACACCAGCGACTCGCTCAGCGGTTCATCGCCGGGTCCGTGGATTTCGTGGTGGGCAAGGACATTCGTGATGGCGGCGACGTCCGGCTGCTGGCCCCCGCGGAGCTGGTACGCGCTGTCCATGTCGCCATCCTGTCACATCAGAACGCCTCGGCGGCCGGGATGACCTCCTTGCCGAAGCGCTCCAGCACCTTGACGTCCGGCACTCCCGGCACGTAGCCGATCGCCGCGTCGACGCCGAGTCCCGAGAGCCTGCGCAGCTCGTCAAGCAGCTCTCCGGTTTTCTCGCCGTCCTTGCCGATGTCGAGCCCGTGATACACCGTCTTCGTGATTTCGGCGTAGTCGCGGCCCTCGTTCTCACAGTGCTGCTTGAGCACGTCGAGCTTGCGCTCCAACTCGGGGCTGTTGAACAGGTTGCAGGCCTGTCCGTACTTGGCCACGAACCGCAGGGTCTTCTTTTCGCCGCCGCCGCCGATCATGATCGGCGGGTGCGGTTTCGACAGGGCTTGCGGAACGTTGAGCAGCCGCTCGGCCCGCACGTGCTTTCCGCTGAACGGCGCGTCGCTGTCCGACCACATCTGCAGGACGTACTGCAGCGCGTCTTCGAGCTGCTCGAACCGCTCGGCTGTCGTCGGGAACGGGAAGCCGAGCCCGCGCGCCTCCTCCTCGTTCCAACCGGCGCCTATGCCGAGGACGGCGCGCCCGCCCGACAGTACGTCGAGGGTGGTGATCGCCTTGGCCAGCAGGCCCGGATGCCGGTAGATGACCCCGGTGATCACCGTGAGCAGCTTGGCGCGTTCGGTGTGCGCGGCCAGGTAGCCGAGGGTCGTGTACGCCTCGAGCATGTCGTTTTCGACCGGGCCGACCGGGCCGATCTGGAAGAAGTGGTCCATCACCGCGACGTACTCGAAGCCGGCCTCGTCCGAAGCGTGGGCGACCTCGGCCAGTTCCGCGCCGAGTTTTGCGGGTCCGTTGGGCCAGGTGAAGCTGGGGATCTGGATGCCGAGTTTCATACTTCGAAAATACCCCCGGAGTTACTCCACCTGCTGGGTCCGGCCCGCGTGTCTAGAAGTCACGGACGAGGAACACCTTGCCGTGTAAGGGATCCATGACGTAGACCTCATTGGCGCGTTGATCGGCCGCCACCGCGCCCGGATTGACCCCGAGGGGCAGTTCGCCCGAAATGATCCCGGTTTCCCCGTCGATCTTCACCAGGCCGTTCGGGCCGCCATTGGTGTACACGATGTTGGTCGCCTCGCGCACCGCGACCGCCGACGCCTCGCTGCGCAACAGGATCGTTTTGCGCTCGATCTTCGCCGGTCCGTCGACGACGGACATGTGGTGGATACCCGAGTTGGCGACGTACACCATGCCGGTGCCGCGATGAACGGCGATGCCCGCGGGGTTGCGTCCCACCGGCGTACTTCCGACGAATTTCAGCGCGGCGGTGTCGAAGATTTCGACACTGTCCGTGTCCAGGCTGCTGAAGTAGGCCAACTTCCGACCCGGGTCGACGCTGACGCCGGACAATACCCGCACGTCGCTCGGGATCAGCGCGATCAACGCCGAGCTGATCCCGTCGAGCACGGCGACCTCGCCCGTCGACCGGCTGCCGACGTAGATGCGGTTCGCCGAGGAGTCGACGTCGACCACGGACGCGCCGATGCCGGCGCTGATCACGCTGACCACAAGGTTGCTGGAGCCGTCGATGACCGCCACCGTGCCACCGTCGGGATTGGTCACGTAGACACGGTTGGTCACCTCGTCGACGGCGACGTCGGCGGGCACACCGCCCACCACGATGATCGCGGTGATTTCGGCGCTGCGGGAGTCGATCACCGAGACGGTTCCGGTGGCGGCGTCGGTCACATACGCGGTGCCGGTGACGGAATTCACCGCCACCGAGGTCGGCTCGCCGCCGACGTCGATGGTCACGACCTGCGGTGCCGCGACGGCGGGCGCGGCGAGCACGGCAGCACCGAGCACGGCGGCCACCAGCGGAATCAGGGCACGAACGGTCCACTTCGGGCGGCAAAGTCCGGGCACACGCATGGGGCCTCGTCAAGGGTTGGTTATTCGCTCCTACCGGTCGTCTACCGTTCGACCCTAACCGTCCAATCGCGACCCGGCAGGAACTCCGCGTCCCCCGATCGCGTTGTTTCCAGTGGGTAACCGCAGGTAGCGCAAGTGACGGTCGAGAGGGGGCGGGACAAATGCACAAGCATCGCAACGGGCTTAAGACGGTGCTGCTCCTTGGCCTGCTCAGCGCGGCCATCATCGGCATCAGCTCGGTCTTCGGGCGTGGCGCGCTCTTCATTGGGCTGATGGTGGCGCTCGGTGTCAACTCGTACGCCTACTTCAATTCCGACAAGCTCGCGCTGCGGGCCATGCACGCGCGCCCGGTTTCCGTCGCCGAGCAGCCGGCGATGTACCGGATCGTGCGAGAGCTCGCGACGGCCGCCCGTCAGCCGATGCCACAGCTCTACGTCAGTCCGACGCGGGCCCCGAACGCCTTCGCCACCGGACGCAGCCCCCGGCACGCAGCGGTGTGCTGCACAGCCGGCATTCTCGGCATCCTCGACGAACGTGAGCTGCGCGCGGTGCTCGGCCATGAGCTGTCCCACGTCTACAACCGCGACATTCTCATTTCCTGCGTTGCGGGCGCTCTGGCCAGCGCGATCGGTGTCGTCGCCATGCTCGCCGGCCTGTTCGGGGGCAACAATCGGCAGGGCGGTAACCCGCTGGTGGCCCTGCTGGTGGTGCTCATCGGCCCGATCGCGGCCGGTGTGGTGAAGATGGCCGTCAGCCGATCGCGTGAATATCAGGCCGATGCGTCCGGCGCCGCGCTCACCGGAGACCCGCTCGGCCTCGCCTCGGCGTTGCGCAAACTGGACGCCGGCACCCGTGCGGCGCCGCTCGCGCCGGAACCACAGCTGGTTTCGCAGGCGCACCTGATGATCGTGAACCCGTTCCGTCCCGGCGAGAACCTGTCGAAGATGTTCGCCACCCACCCGCCGATGGCCGATCGCATCCGCCGCCTCGAAGAGATGGCGCGTCGCTAAGGCTCCAGAACGCCGAAGACCGGTGGCGGCGCGTACGGAATGTGAGCAGGCGCTCGGGACTTGGCTGGCCGGGCTGGTGCCCTACGACGCGGGGCCCTTCCCGAAATACGCGGTGCAGACGCCGTTGGCGTACTCGGTGGCGATTTCCAGCACGTTCTTGCCGCCATCCACCGGGAGCAACGACGAGCTGTAGTTCGGGCAGTAGTTGTTGTAGATGCCGGTGACGTGCACGGGCGCGGGCAGCTCGTACCAGCTCCCGGAGCCGAAGTTGTCGTTCGCCAGCAGCACTTGGCCGTTCTGTGGCAGCGGGTCACCGGTGGCGTTGGTGTAGATCTGCCCGACCATCAGGATGCGGGTGCCGTTGGGCCCGCCCGGGAACAGGGTGATCGTCTGAGCGTGCTCGAAATGCGCCCCGGTCGCCGTCTGGACCCTCGTGCCGGCTTCCTGCGGGTTGCCCCAGTTGGCGCCGTCCGGGGAGATCTTGAAGTACGGGTCGCAGTAGCGCTCGAGGTAGTTGCAGATCTCGTACGAGAGGTAGTAGCGGCCGTCGGGCAGCTTGCGGACGATCGGCATCCCGGGCCGCACTCGCGACGGCGCCATGGCCAGCGTCGACTGCTTGGTACCCCAGGTGATCCCGTCCGCCGACGCCACCCGGTTCATGACCTGGCTGTACTGCGGCGCTTCGCTCTCGTCGGCGTAGTGCATCCAGAGCGTGCCGCCCGCATCGACGTTGAACTCCGGCTCGTAGAGGCCGTCGTGGTTGTGCGACCGGGCGGGCTCGGCGAGGAAACTCCAGCTGTGCCCGGCGTCCCGGCTTGCCCACACCCGGATCCCGACGCGGCGGGCGCTGCCGGCGTCCGTCCGGTAACTCGCCGCCCACAGCAACGTGCCCGCCCGCAACCTGCCGACCCGCTGTGGCAGTTCGAACAGCGTGCCGCAGCAGAGGCCCGTCGCGCCCTCGGGATCGCGGATCACGCTGATCTGGTGGAAGCTCACACCCTCGTCGGTGCTTTCCAGCACCGGCGCGATCTTCCCGCTCGCGTCCGCCGAGGTCACCGCCGCCAGAATCCGCCCCCGCGCGCCCGGCGTGTACTCCAAGCGGATCAGCCGGGGATACGCGGCGAACCCCGGCATCAGCTGCTGCCGCTCGGCGGCCGGCGCGGACACCGGGGTGAGCAGGGCCGCGGTCAGCGCCAGCGACAAGATAAGCACAAGCCTTTTGCCGAGACGACGCATGCGACCCTTCCTCGTGGTGATCGGGCGATTACACCACGAGGCGAACGATTCAAAGGACCGCTTGGACGCGATTACGGTCTATCGGGTGACTACCGGTAATTGGTGAACTGCAGCGCGATCTCGAAGTCGTGTCCCCGCAACAACGCGATGACGTCCTGCAGGTGGTCCTTCTTCTTCGCCGACACCCGCAGCTGGTCACCCTGGATCTGCGCCTGCACGCCCTTGGGTCCCTCGTCGCGGACGTACTTCGCGATCTGCTTGGCCTTCTCGGAAGTGATGCCCTGCACGATCTTGCCGGTGAGCTTGTAGATCTTCCCTGACAACGCCGGCTCGTCGGCCTCGAACGCCTTCAACGAGATACTGCGCTTGATCAGCTTCTCCTTGAACACCTCGACCGCCGCCAGCGCACGCTCCTCGGTCTCCGACTCGATGAGGATGCCTTCCTCGCCCGACCAGTCGATCTTGGTCCCGGTCCCGCGGAAGTCGAACCTGGTGCCCAGCTCCTTGGACGCCTGGTTCAGCGCGTTGTCCACCTCCTGGCGGTCGACCTTGCTCACCACGTCGAAAGACGGATCGGCCACGTTTCGTCACACCTCGTACTCATACTTGCCGGTTGGGGCCTCAACCCTAACCCTGTTGACCGGCGCGGCGCGGCGTTAGGTAGTCTTTGAGTCGGCCGGTTCGCCCGGCTTTGGCGAGTTGCCCGAGCGGCCAAAGGGATCTGGCTGTAAACCAGACGGCTTAGCCTACGGGGGTTCGAATCCCTCACTCGCCACACCACGTAAACGCCCCGCTGACCTGCACGTTCAGGTCAGCGGGGCGTTTTTCGTCGATGCGGTCGTAGGTGCCCCTATGCGGGCGTTTGTGGGTCATTCGTGGGTCGATGGGAAAGAGGCCGGACCAGGGGGAGGTGGCGCCCCCAGCTCCTGGTCCAGCCGTAGCTACACCAGTGACATAGAGAGAGTGGGACCTACGTACGGAGTTCAGGTGTCACTCTGCTGTCACTCCTGTTGTGCAGTTCAGGCGCCACCGAGTGACAGAGTCACAGCAGGGTGACAGGGTGGAGATGCTCTTGTCGTCGCGCTTGGCCGGACGGTTTGGGCTTCTTGGGTGGTGTCTGACTCCCCGCCTGTCCTCGACCGGCAGATTTGCCCGCTTAGCGTGGCCTCTAGCTTGACCGTGACGCCCCATGTGGGCGACGCTTCCGGATGGTCGCGCCGGTTCTAGCGGTGGTTGCCGATCATGCTCGACCGATTTTCGTCAAACGAGTCGAACGGCCTAACTGCGCGTCTAACGGCGTGGGGCTGCGCAGGAGTTCGGGAACTGGCAGAACGGCTCGCAGGTCGCCGCTTGTCCACGATGACTTAGGGTTCAGGCAGCATGAGTGCCTAGCATGTGTTGGCTCGAACGAAATTGATCGGAGATCGACTTGGCTCCGCACCGAAAATTTGGACTATCTTACGGGATGAAGATCGTCATTTTTGCATTTACGCCTACGGCAGGCGTTGCATTTTTGACATTTGGATTGCTTAGAGATGCTAGGGGATCGTGGGCTGCCTGGCCGTATGCGACCAACATGTTTACGGCGCTGACAGGGGCATGTTTTGGAATACCTCTAGCCATTGGTGTACTTCAGGAGATTGCATCTCAGCAGGCTGATCGAGCACAGTGGAAAATAACTCGTAGGATGCTGGTGGTTAATGTTGCCGACATTTCTGATTCATTGCACGGTGCGTATCGGGCAACGCTCGCGGAGTTGCGTGCAGTTTCCGCGCTGATGCGTCACTGTCACTTGCGTCCTACGAGTATTTATGACTCAAGTGAAAAGGGCGGTTCTCCTTCGGTGCTCGTTCTCGCAGAAATCCGGCACTTGGTGGACGCCCATATTGAGCTGGAAGATTGGATGCGCAAGATTGCCATAGATCGCCAGTTGGCTAACGTTTTGGAAGGTCAGTACTCGGCTGCGTGGGATTTTCTGGATGGCCAAGTTAGGGCTAGACTACTTGAGTCAGGTGCGCCTTGGTTGCCTCGGGATGTGTATGTAAAATTGCGCTCTAGTTGCTCTATTAATGTTGTAACATTTGAGACTCTGCTTCCCGAAGTGTCCAGTAGAATTGAATACTCGAAGAGGTTTCTGTCTTCGAATCCAGTTCCTTCTATTTATGAATGGCACAATAGTGCAGGCTATTACTTGAGTGCCGTGGTTAACAATTTAACGCTAGCCGCCAGCAGTATAGACAATTTAATTGAAAAGCGTGAGTTGTTAGTTTATGTGGAAAACTTAGTTGCAAAGAGCTAGCCTTACATATCGTTATCGTTGCTCACGTCCTGGTGTTGGGGCGAGTGGCTGCGCGCCATCCGCCGGGTAGCGTTGGTTGACATGGCCATCGTGGAGCGTGCCACGGAACTTGCTGAACAGCTAGTTGCCCCGCTAGGACGACGTTGGTTACACGTTCAGAGCGTTGCCGGGCGTGCCCACGGGCTCAGGGCGGCCGTTTCAGCAACTCAAGCGGATAGTTTGGTTGCGGCGGCTTGGTTGAATGACATCGGCTATTCGACCGAGATTGGTCACGCTCAATTTCATCCGCTCGATGGTGCGCGCTACCTGCGGAAACACGACTGGCCTGAGCAGATTGTGAACCTTGTTGCTCATCACTCTGGCGCACGCTTCGAAGCTGCCGAGCGAGGAATGGCGGCGGAGTTCTCTGAATTCCCGTTCGCCGATGATCCAGTGCTAAACGCTCTGGTCACAGCCGATCTGACGACAGGTCCGGATGGCGAACGACTGACCTTCGATGAGCGCATCGCCGAAATCCTGACGCGGTACCCGCGGGAGGACCCTGTGTACCGCACGTGGGTCAGGGCAGCGCCGATCCTCAAAGAAGCGGTTTAGCGGACCGATGAACGTCTTTCCGCAGCTCAGTCGAGGGAAAGGCGCTGTGCGCGACGCGTCCAGCGCGTGATCAATCCGTAGACGCATCGACGGGTGGATGTTCAGGCCGTCCAGGTCGCCGGGGTCAACCCAGCGCACTGCCTTCGTCTCGGTGCCGTCCTCGTGCGGAGTGCCGCCCATCCAGCGGCCCTCGAAGCCCAGCGAGAACTGCTGCCGTACCTCGCCGTCGTCGTAAGGCATGACGTGGTGAGGGTTGGTGGAGGTACCGACCAGACGCACAACCTCGACGTCAAGGCCGGTTTCTTCCTTGACCTCACGAACCGCGGTATCCGTGATCCGCTCCCCCGCATCGTGCCCACCACCAGGAAGCGCCCACAGGTCGTTATCGATCTTGTGGATCAGCAGAATTCGGCCCTGATCGTCGCGGATCACGACCGTGACGGACGGGACGACGCTGTTGGCCGCGGGTGCGTTCGGGTCATCGAGATAGTCAACGCGAGCCATGCTGAGTGCCTTCCTTCGCGGTATCGGCGATTCCGTCGGACCAAGTCCGCTCGAACGAGCGCATGTAGTGCTCCCACAACAAGCGTCCCTCACTCGCCACACCACGTAAACGCCCCGCTGACCTGCATGTTCAGGTCAGCGGGGCGTTTTTCGTCGATGCTCATCGGGCATCGGCCATGCCGCTGAAGGCCTTGAGGGACTCAGACGCACTCATGGTGGCCTTGAGGGGAAAGCGGTGGGCCACTTTGCGGTCGGTTGTCGCGACACCCGACAAGCCTTGCAGGCAAACGAAAACAGGCAGCACGCCGAACGGGGCGAC
Source organism: Actinomycetota bacterium (assembly GCA_032230695.1). GTDB lineage: Bacteria > Actinomycetota > Actinomycetes > Mycobacteriales > Pseudonocardiaceae > Amycolatopsis. The sequence continues at coordinate 9,227 of JAVXWP010000016.1, forward strand.
GCCGAGCCGCTTGATCACCGCGGGACCGGCCGGTTTGCTGGTGGTGACGTGCTCTGAAGGGCACCATGAGGGACTCTGACTAATGGCCCTCGCGTGGGATGCCCTCAAGGTGGCCTTCAGAGACTTGCGCTAGGTCTACCTGCGGAACGGTCCGGTGACCTCGTAGGTGATCCCACCGCTCGAGGAGCCGGACGTCCCGCGCTGCGACGAGAAGTACAGCCGGTCACCGGCCGGGGTGAAGGCGGGGCCGGTGATCTCCGATGCGCTTTGCCCGGTGACGCGCAGGAACGGCGCGACGATGTCGTTCGGCGTGATGATGCAGATCTCCATGTTGCCACCGTCTTCGGCGACGTAGAGATCACCGGATGCGGTGCCCGTGACGTTGTCCACCCCGGTCAGCGGCGCGGTTCCCGGGCTGACCAGCGAGTCGTCGTAGGCGAGTTCGTACGTGTTGTCCGCGAGATTCAGCTGCCACACGCGGTTGTCACCCTTGGTGGTGAACCACGCGGTGTCGTTGGCGTAGTGGAGGCCTTCGCCGCCGTTGAACCGCTTCGCGCCGGACACCTGGTTGCGGGTCGCGGTCGGTGAGCCATCGGGGTCCGGCACCGTGCCCCAGGTGAAGCTGCCGGAGGTCGCGGTTCCGGCCTTGAGCACCTGAAGTGTGCCCGAGGCGAGGTTGCCCCAAGTGGTCGGGACGAAGCGGTACAGGCAGCCGTCGGGGACGTCTTCGGTGAGGTAGATGGCATTGCGCACCGGGTCGGCGGCTGTCGCTTCGTGCTTGAAGCGGCCCATGGCGGGACGCTGCACGGCGGCCGACGCCGGGCCGAGCGGGTCACATTCGTAGACGAAGCCGAGGTCGATTTCCTCGCAGGACAACCATTTGTTCCACGGCATCGCGCCGCCGGCGCAGTTCAGCCGGGTGTTGCCCAGAATCCGGTAGGCAGAGGTGATCGCGCCCGCCGAGCCGAACTTGATCGCGCTGGCGCCGCCACCGGGGTTGATTTCCGAGTTCGAGACGTAGATCCAGCCGGTCCCGTCGGCAAACACCGCGCCGCCGTCCGGCGCGCTGTGCCAGGTGTAGCCGGTGCCGGCCACCTGCTGGCCGGAGCGCGCCACGACCAGGCTGCTGAAGCCGGCAGGCAGCTGGACACCGTTGGCGTCGGCGGCTTGCAGCGCGCCGTACGGGCTCGGGCCGTTCTGAGCGGGCGCCGCCATCGCCGACGGTGTCAGCGTGTTGCCGAACGCCGTGACGCCGGCGCCGATCATGGCCGCGCGCAGGAAATTCCTTCTGTCCACAAGATCCTCCGAATGCGGGGGGTGGTGGGAGCAGAACAGAGAGTACACACGACAGAACGCCCGTAACGGGCGCGAAAATGAACGTTTGAGCAACACGGGCAGGTAACGCCCGCGCGCCTGCGCCGATCTAATGCTGTATGAGTTCCCCCGGGTCCACAGACCGGCCTGTTGCCAAGCCGCCGGTTCGTAAGGTCCTGCTGCTGTGGTTTGCCTCCGCCGCCGTGCTCGTCACCCTGGCGAGCCTGCTGGTCACGGGCGCATGGGCCTACGTCATCTGGTTCCGCGCCGAGCCTGTCGTGGTGGCCGGGAAGGTCGTCGAGACGTTCAACGGAGACGGGTCGTACCTCGTCGAATTCACCTCGCCGGACGGGACGGCCGAAATGGCGGCGGTCATCAAACCGGACGTGCCCCAGCGCAGGATCGGCGACCACGTGCTGGTCAGCTATCTACCGCCCCTGACCGACATCGCGACGGACGAGGACGAAATAAGCGTCGCGAATTCACCGGTGCTCATCGCCGGGCCGATCCTCGGCATGGTCGCCGGCCTCGGCGGCTTGTACTACGTCAGGCGCCTTTTGCGGCAGCCCGATCGTGAGCGGCTGGAAGTGCTCTAACACTCCAGCCGCTCACGAGGGTCACGCCGCTTGTGCCACCGGTGCGTTCGCCGGTGCCAGCGCGATGTCCAGCACCTCACGGACGTTCGACACCGCGTGCACATCGAGTTGCGAAAGCACCTCGGCGGGCACGTCGTCGAGATCCGGCTCGTTCCGCTTCGGGATGACAACGGTCGTCATCCCGGCGCGGTGCGCGGCGAGCAGCTTCTGCTTCAGCCCACCGATCGGCAGGACCCGCCCGGTCAGCGACACCTCACCGGTCATCGCCACATCCGCGCGGACGACCCGCCCGGACAGCAGCGACGCAAGCGCCGTGGTCATCGTGACCCCGGCGGACGGCCCGTCCTTCGGGATGCCACCGGCGGGCACGTGCACGTGGATCCCGCGGTCCTTGAGGTCGCCGACCGGCAATTCCAGCTCTGCACCGTGCGAACGCAGGTAGGAAAGCGCGATCTGCACGGACTCCTTCATCACCTCGCCCAGCTGACCGGTCAGGGTCAGCCCGGTCGCGCCCGACTCCGGATCCGCCAGCGAAGCCTCGATGTAGAGGACGTCACCACCGGCGCCGGTCACCGCGAGGCCCGTTGCCACGCCAGGGATCGACGTCCGCTGGGTGGATGCGGGCAGCGAGGACTCCGGCAGGTGCCGTGGCCGGCCGAGGTAGTCGTCGAGGTCGGCCGCGTCCACCGTCACCGGCAGTTCGACCTGCTCCATCGCGACCTTCGTGGCGACCTTTCGGAGCACCTTCGCGATCGTCCGGTTGGTGTCGCGCACACCGGCTTCACGGGTGTACTCACCCGCTATGCGGGTCAGCGCGGCGTCGGTCACCGTGACGTCGTCGACGCCGAGGCCGGCTCGCTCCAGCTCACGGGGGAGCAGGTGGTCGCGGCCGATGGTCACCTTTTCGTGCTCGGTGTATCCATCGAGGGTGACGAGTTCCATCCGGTCCAGCAGCGGGCCGGGGATGGTGTCGAGCGCGTTGGCCGTCGCCAGGAACACGACGTCCGACAGGTCGAGTTCGACCTCGAGGTAGTGGTCGCGGAACGTGTGGTTCTGCTCCGGGTCCAGCACTTCGAGCAGCGCGGCCGTCGGGTCGCCGCGGTAGTCCGCGCCGACCTTGTCGACCTCGTCGAGCAGCACGACCGGGTTCATCGAGCCCGCGTCCTTGATGGCCCGCACGATCCGGCCCGGCAGCGCGCCGACGTAGGTACGCCGGTGCCCGCGGATCTCGGCCTCGTCGCGGACGCCACCGAGGGCGACGCGGACGAACTCGCGGCCCATCGCCTTCGCGACGGACGCGCCGAGCGAGGTCTTACCCACACCCGGAGGCCCGACCAGCGCCAGCACCGCGCCGGAGCGCCTGCCACCGACTTGGCCCTGACCCGATTCCGCGCGGCGCTTGCGCACGGCCAAGTACTCGATGATGCGTTCCTTCACGTCATCGAGGCCCGTGTGGTCGGCGTCCAGCACCGCCCGCGCGTCCGCGATGTCATAGCTGTCCTCGGTGCGGTTGCTCCACGGCATGTCGAGGACGGTGTCCAGCCAGGTCCGGATCCAGCCGCCCTCGGGGGACTGCTCGGAGGTCCGCTCGAGTTTGTCCACCTCGGCCAGCGCGGCCTTGCGGACGTTGTCGGGCAGGTCAGCCGCCTCGACGCGGGCGCGGTAGTCGTCGTCCTCGGCGCTGTTCGGGTCGAGCTCGCCGAGTTCTTTGCGGATCGCTTCGAGCTGGCGGCGCAGCAGGAATTCCTTCTGCTGCTTCTCCATGCCCTCCGCGACGTCCTTGCGGATGGTGTCGCTGACCTCGAGTTCCGCGATGTGCTCACGGGTCCACTCGAGTGCCTTCTCGAGCCGCGTCGCCACGTCGAGCGTGGTCAGCAGTTCGAGCTTCTGCTCAGTGCTCAGGTACGGCGCGTTGCCGGAGAGGTCCGCGATGGCGGACGGGTCTTCGACCTGCTGTACCGCGTCGATCATCTGCCAGCCGCCGCGCTGCTGCAGCACCGAGATGACCACGGACTTGTATTCCGAGGCGAGCTTCTGCGCTCGCTCGTCGGTGATTTCGGGGGCGTCATCGGCGTGGACCCAGCGGGCCGCGCCCGGACCGTCGGCCATCCGGCCGACGACCGCGCGGCCGGTGCCACGCAGCAGGACGGCCGACTTGCCACCGGGCACACGCCCGATGCGTTCGACGGTCGCGATGGTGCCCAGTTCGGCGTACTCACCGTCGACCCGGCTGACGATCAGCACCTCGGCCTTGCCCGCCGACGTCGACCGGATACCGGGGAAGGAAGCCGCGCTCGGCGCCTTGGCCTGCGCGGATTCCACCGCCGCCCGGGTCTCGCTGTCGGAAAGGTCGAGGGGGACGACCATGCCGGGCAGCACGACGTCGTCATCCAGGGGGAGTACGGGTAGGAGGCGGGTTTCGCTCATCAGTGCGCTCCTTCAAGGTTGAGTGCATCTAGCTCAACTCTCCGAAGGGCGGGTTTGTTTCCGAAAGGGTGTTCGCTGGTAGCGAGCGTCTTCCGGGAATATTCGGCGCGCTCAGGGCTTCGGTTTCTCCGCGACCCCGCACCAGCCGAACGGGCTGGCCCTGGCCTCCAACTCCGTCAACTCGTGATCGGGCCGCCAGTTCGGCAGGCGCGAAAGGCCGGGCTCGATCATCTTCCAATCGGCGAACCACGGTGTGATCTCGGCGCGAGTCCTGTGCCACATGGGGTTACTGGTGTCCTTGTATGCGGCAAGCAGCCGGCTGACGTCGGCCACGCTCTCCTCCGGCGCGTCCTCGATGCACGCGTGGGACAGCGCCAGCCAACTTCCCGGCGCCACATGCGAACGGTACGTCTCGACGATCTTGTCAGGGTTGTCGTCGGGGCCGAGGAAATGCAGCACAGAGATCAGCATTACGCACACGGGCTCGTCGAAGTCGATCAGCCGGCGGGTCTCTTCGTCGCGGAAGATCCCCTTCGGATCGCGGAGGTCGCGCTGCACCAGGCCGGCCCAGTCGGTGGCCTCGTCACGTTCCAGGATCAGCGTGGAATGTGCGGCGGCCACCGGTTCGTAGTCGACGTAGATTACGGTCGCGTCGTCGTCTTCCGGCAGCCTCTGCCGGATGATCTCATGGACGTTGCCGACCGTCGGCACACCCGAGCCGAGGTCGACGAACTGGCGAATGCCCGCGTCCAGCGCGGCCTCCACCACCCGGTTCATCCAGGCCCGGTTCTGCCGCGCAATCGGCTTGATGAGCGGCCACAACTGTTCGACCCTACGGCCGAATTCCCGATCCACCGCCCAGTTCTGGTCTCCGCCGAGGTACCAGTCGTAGATACGGGCGGCGGAAGGTTTTTCGGTGTCGACACCCGCTGGCGCGGTCGGCGCGGTGTCATCGGTTTGGGCCATTTGCGAAGAGTATCGCCGAGCGGGTGCCCAGTGCTAGCGCACAGCTGGACGCCGTTGCCAGTACGTCCACAGTGGACGGTAACCCTGTGCGTACCAGAACGGCGTGGACAGCGGATTCGCCAAGGCGTGGTGCAGCAGCACGACGTCCGCGCCGGCGTCGTCGAACACCTGGTGCGCGTGTCCGGCGAGCGCGGTGCCGACACCGGACGAGCGGGCGGCCCCGGCGACGGCGAGCGACGAGAGGTAACCGACCCGCTTCGCGGTGGTGTACTGCTCGATCCAGCTCGCCCAGCCCGGCAACTGCACTTGGACCATGCCGAGCGGCTCGCCGTACAGCTCGGCGATCCACACGGACGGCTCGTCGGCTTCGAGCAGTTCCGACAGTTCTGCGGTCATGACGTCTTCGGCGTCCGGCCGCACCGCGGCCATGCCGAACTGCGCTTCGTAGCGGGTGAGCTCCAACTGAAGGTGGACGGCCGTCGCGAGGTCGCCGTGTTCAGCGGCCCGGATGCGGACGCCGGGAGTCGTCGAAGGGCCGGCCACCATCCGCTCGGCCGGCCGCACCGCAATGCCGACCACCGGCGCGAAGCCGTGCGTGAGCAATTCGGCCGAGCCCGTCGCGTCCCGGCTCGGCCGCGCGATCACCGCCGCGGTGTCCGTGTCACCGCGGGCGGCAACCTGACCGAGATGTTCATCCCATCGGGTAAGAAGTTCGGTCAGCGCGGCTTCCGGGGCCGGGCCCGCCAATCGGACATCGAGCCGGTACTGGCCCCGTGCCTGCCAGGCCGCCAGTCGTGAATCGGCGGCCACCTCGTCCCGCCTGGCCAGTCCGGTGCCGGCGGAGTCGCCGGAGACCACGGAAAGAAGCTCGCCGTCACCGTCCGATCGCAGAACCGGGAGCTCAGGGAGCAGTGAGTCCACTCCGGCGAGCCTGGATGCGTGCTCCTCAGCGATCGCGTCGACGTTCATACGGGCAATTCAAACCCCTTCGCGGCGTCCGCGCCACGCCACGCCCACTCACCCGCACGGAGGATCCCTGGGCGACCGGGTCGGCTACCCGCCGCTACCGGCTTAACGCGAACAGTGCGTCAATTTCGCCCTCTGGCCTATGGATCTCGTCGCGTCCGGCCCATTGTTAACCCTGGGGTGATCTCCTACAGTCTCGAAAGGGACTCGAGTACGCCCTCCGGGGTACGGTTTTGCCGTTCGATGGGTTCGCCCTCCGAACGGCACAGTTTTGCCCTCGTTAGGAGGTTGCATGCCGGACTTGAACGGCAGACCCGAAGCCGCCCCTGTGGTGGCGACGGGTCAACCGGCACAGCCGGGCAGGAGTGGAGCCGTTTCCGGCGAGGCGCGCACCGACGAGTTGCGTTTCCGCGTCTACACGATCTTCGTCCTCACCTTCGGGATCGTCACCGCTGCCGCAGTCGCGTTGTGGCTGCCGTTCGAGGGTTCGGCGAAGCTGTGGTGGATCGGTGCCGTCCTCGCGCTCGCGTTCCTGCTCGCCGAGCAGCTCGGGATCAACGTCGACGTGCGCAGCGGTATCTCCTGGACCATCTCGTTCACCGAGATCCCGCTGGTCATCGGCTTCTTCGTCGCACCGTTCGAAGTCGTACTCGCGGCACACGTGGTCGCCGGGATCACCACCCTGCTCGCCCGCAAGGTCGCGGGCCGCATCCTCTACAACGCCGGTGCCTTCCTGCTCGAGATCACCGGCGCGTTCGCCGTCGCCGGGCTGGTCAAGGAGCTGGTCGGCGGCGAAGGCATGCCGTGGGTTGCCGCGCTCGCGGGAACGCTGACGGCTCCGCTGGTCAGCACGCTGCTCGCGCTCGCCGCCGTCCGTGTGCTGCGCCGCCGCATGCGCGTCAGCACCGCGCTACGGCTGACAGGCCGCATCCTCGTGGTCGGTTTCGTGAACGCTTCGGTCGGTCTCTCCGGGTACCTGGTGATCTCCGGGACGCCCCAGGCCTGGCCGCTCGTGCTCGCCGTGTTCCTCGGGCTCACCGCGCTGTACTGGGCGTATTCCGACCTGCTGCGGGAGCAACGGGACATGGAAGCGCTGTCCGATGTGAGCCTGATGGTCGCCCGATCAGGTCAACAGGCCGCCGCCCGACCGGCGAGCCGCGCCGAAGATCTCGTCGGCGCTGTCGACGTCCGCGAATGGGCCACGATCGCCGAGCGTGTCAAGGACCAGCTGTCGGCGGGCCGGGTGGTGCTGCGGCTCCGGCTCGAACCGAAGGACGCCATGCGTGTCGTCGTCGCCGGTGACCCGCTCCCGATGGACGAAGTGGCCACCGACGACCCGCTGCTGCGCCTGCCCGGCGCGCACGTCCGGCACTTCCGCATCACCGAGGCCAACCCCGACGTCCGCGCCGCGCTGCTCGATCGTGGCGCGCAGGAAGCGCTCGTCGTGCCGCTGCGCAGCGCCAACCAGCTGCTCGGCGTCGTCGAGGCGCACGACAGGCTGTCCCGCTGGCGTGGTTTCGGCAAGTACGACGTCCAGCTCCTCGGCACGATGGCCAGCCACCTCGCGACGTCGCTCGACAACCGGCGCCTGCTCGCGACCCTGCGCCACGACGCCTATCACGATCCGTTGACGGGGCTGCTCAACCGGCCAGGCTTCCGGCAGGTCGCCAGGGAGCCGCTGCGGGAGCGCGCGAACTGCGTGGTTCTGCGGGTGGATCTCGACGTGTTCTCCACGGTCAGCGACGCACTCGGCTACGTCTGGGCCGATCGCATGGTCGTCGCGGCCGGCCGCCGCATCCGCGACGCGCTCGGCGAGGACGTGCCGCTCGCCAGGCTCGAAGGCGCGTCGTTCGCCGCGATGCTGGTGGACTGCCTGCCCGAACATGCCCACGAGGCCGCCGAACGCCTGCGGCTGGAACTTTCCGCGCCGTACCCGGTGGACAGGCTCACCGTCGAAGCCAACGCGATGGTCGGCTACGCGACACCGATCCCGGAGGAGAACGGCGAGCCGGTCGACATCGACGGCATGCTGCAGCGCGCCGACGTCGCCGTGCGGGCCACCCGTGGCGGCGAAGAGGTCCGCGGCTACGTGCCGAGCATGGGCCAGATCTTCATGCGCCGCTTCCAGATGGTCACGCAGTTCCGGCAGTCGCTCGAAGACGGCCAGGTCAGCGTGCATTACCAGCCGAAGATCTCGCTGCCGAACAGGCAGGTAGCCGGCGTCGAAGCGCTGGTGCGCTGGCAGCACCCGGAGTTCGGCAAGCTCAGCCCGGACGAGTTCGTCCCCGCGATCGAGGCGGCCGGCCTGATCGGCGTGCTGACCGAGTTCGTGCTCGAGCAGTCGCTGATCCGGGTCCGCAAGTGGCTCGACGAGGGCCTGCGGATCTCGGCCGCGGTGAACATCTCGGTGCGCAACCTCGCCGACGAGGAGTTCCCGTCGCAGGTCGCCGCGGCGTTGGACCGCTTCGGCGTGCCGCCCGAGCTCGTCACCTTCGAGCTCACCGAGTCCGGGGTGATGTCCGACCCGCAGAAGGCGCTGCCGATCCTGCGCGAACTCCATGCGCTGGGTGTGGTGCTCGCGGTGGACGACTTCGGCACCGGGTACTCGTCGCTGGCGTACCTGCGGCAGCTGCCGGTCGACCAGGTCAAGATCGACAAGAGTTTCGTGCTCGGCATGGGCACCGATCTCGGCGACCTCGCCGTGGTGCGATCCATCGTCGAACTCGGGCACTCGCTCGGCCTCACTGTCGTCGCCGAGGGTGTCGAGGAAGACGTGGCGCGCGACCAGCTCGAGGCGATGGGCTGCGATGTCGCTCAGGGCTACTTGATCTCCCGCCCGCTGCCCGAGGACCGCCTGGAGGCCTGGCTGCAGGCCCGTACGGCCCGCTCGCTCGGACGGCACCAGGAGACCGTCCTGACCCTCCTGAGCTGAGGGTTTCCGTTAGGGGACCCCGGTTTCAGCGCTCATCCGTGGTCTGTGTAATCTCTTAGAGGCTTGAAGTTGAGCAACGCCCCTTTAGCTCAGTCGGTAGAGCGTTTCCATGGTAAGGAAAAGGTCTACGGTTCGATTCCGTAAAGGGGCTCGGTGATACAGGCCGCGACACTGAACAGTGTCGCGGCTTGGGTCATGTATGGCGGTGTAGCTCAGCTGGTAGAGCAAACGACTCATAATCGTTGTGTCGCCGGTTCAAGTCCGGCCATCGCTACGCGAGTGGGCGAGCACTGTTTGCGGTGTGCGCAAGCCGGTCTCGCTCCGCAGTTACACTGGTGGTCGAACCCCCAGACCCCGCCAGGGGGCGAGCCCCCTGGACCCCTGCTCCGGTGGTCACGTACCGTTGCTGGGAACCTTGGTTTTGTTCTTTAGAGAGAAGGAAATGCTGTGGCTTCCACTGACGTGCGACCGAAGATCACGCTGGCGTGCGAAGAGTGCAAGCACCGCAACTACATCACCAAGAAGAACCGGCGCAACGACCCGGATCGCCTGGAGATGAAGAAGTTCTGCCCGAACTGCGGTACGCACCGGACTCACAAAGAGACCCGCTGACGTAAGCGGTTCTACCCAGCTTTCCCAGAAGCCGCCCCGGCTCGCCAGGGCGGCTTCTTGCTGTGTCACCGTCTCGTGAGCCACGCACCAAGCCGCAATGTCGAGCAGCGCCCGGAGTGCCCGGTAGCCTGCTCGGGTGGCCTTGGATCAGTCGTTCATCGGGCGGAGTTACCCGCCGACCAGTACCTACGAGGTAAGCCGGGAGAAGATCCGGGAATTCGCCGACGCGATCGGTGACATCAACCCCGTCTACCGTGACCCGGAGGCGGCCCGCGCGGCCGGCCATCCGGACGTGATCGCGCCGCCGACGTTCATCACCGTGGTCAACATTCCCGCGGTCAACACCGTCGTCGCCGATCCCGCGCTGGGTCTCGACTACTCGCGGATGGTCCACGGCCTGCAGTCCTTCAGCTACGTCCGGCCCGTGCGAGCGGGCGACGTGCTCGCCCTCACCGTCACCATCGACGACATCATGGACCGGGCGGGCAACGACTTCCTGACTGTCCGCGCCGAGGTGAACGCCGCCGACGGCGAGCTGGTCTGCACCACCAGCGCGCAGCTCGTGGTCCGAAGGGGAGACGACGCGTGAGCAAGTTCGACGTGGGTACCGAATTGCCGCCGCTCCAGGTTCATGTCACCCGCGACATGCTCGTCCGCTATGCCGGCGCTTCCCTGGACTTCAACCCCATCCACTGGAACGAGCGCTTCGCCAAGGACGTCGGCCTGCCCGACGTCATCGGCCACGGCATGCTCACCATGGCATTGGGCGGCCGGGTTGTCACCGACTGGCTCGACGACCCGGGTCAGCTGATCGATTACAGCGTTCGCTTCACAAGGCCGGTCGTTGTGCCGGACGGCGACGAGGGCGCGCTCGTGGAGTTCACCGCCAAGGTCGGCCAGGTCCGCGAAGACGGCACGGCCCGTATCGACATCGTCGCCAAGTTCGACGGCAAGGCCGTGCTCGGCAAGGCCCAGTCGGTCGTCCGCGTCAGCTGACCAGCTTTTCGACGGCGTCGGCCATCGCCTGTTCACCCTTCGCGTTGGGATGCAGCGCGATGGCCTTCGACGTCGGGATGATGCCTTCGACCCAGCGCGTGTCGGATGCGGTGCACACGTCGTGACCCTTGCTCGGCGCGGCCGTGTCGGCGAACCCGGCTTTGTGGGCTTTCGCCTGCGCGGACAGCGCGTCATTGAGCTTCCCGAGGGCCTCACGCAGGTAGATGACGTCTCCGGCGCCCACGGGCAGGGACGGCCAGCAGCCGTTGCCGTCCGGCAGGACCGTTGGATAGCCCACGACGACGATGCGTGCTTTCGGCGACTTGGCGTGGATCTTGTCCAGGATGTCGCCGACCCGCGTCGACGTGGTGGCGACCCGTTCGGCGAGCTGGTCGCGGCCACCGGCGGTGTACTTGTCGCGGCACGGTGAACTGCTCGGGCGGGCCGTCGCGCATTCCCCGGCCAGCCCGATGAATCCCACGTCGTTGCCGCCGATGCCGATGGTGACCAGCGTGGTGTCGGCGGTGAGCGCGTTGAATTGCGGCGGGTTGGTGCCGCTGCGGGTCTGCTGCTCCCCGGTCATGCTGCCCGTCACCGCGCCGCTGCAGCTGACGTCGACGAATCCGGCGGGCTTGATGGTCGCAGAGACCAGGCTCGGATAGTTGTTGTCGGACCGGTCGCAGCCGATCGGCGTGCCAGTCGGCTGACCGGTTTTCGGCGCCGACGTGTACGAATCGCCGAGTGCGACGTAGCGTCCCGTCCCCGGGCCGGTTCCCGGGACCTCCGGGGGTGCCGCGGACGATCCGCCCTGCGAGCGGTAGTAGCCGAAGCCGAGCACACAGGCGGCCACCACGATCACCAGCATGCAACCGCCGCCGCTCTTTTTCGCCACCTGTCCGGTTGTACGCGATTCCGGCCGCGATTACCGCAGCGAACCGGGTGAGTCACTGCGCGTGAGTAGCCACGGTTCCCCCGCCAGGTCCAAGGCATATTGGGGGAGTGCCGATCCGAGCCGCCCGCGGCTATTTCACCTCCGCGAGAAGGTTCGCGACGCGGGTGATGCCTTCGACCAGGTCCGTCTCGGTCAGCGCGTAGGAGAACCGGAAGTAGCCGGGCGTCCCGAACGCCTCGCCGGGCACCACCGCGACTTCGGCCTCGCGCAGGATCAGGTCCGCCAGTTCGACGGTGTCCGCCGGTCGCTCACCGCGGATTTCCTTGCCCAGCAGCGCCTTCACCGACGGGTACGCGTAGAAGGCGCCCTCTGGTGTCGGGCACAGGACGCCCGGTACGTCGGACAGCATCGAGACGATCGTCTTGCGCCGGCCGTCGAACGACTCGCGCATCTCGGCGACGATGTCCAGCGGGCCCGTCACCGCCGCGAGTGCGGCGCGCTGCGACACGTTGGCGACGTTGCCGCAGAGGTGCGACTGGTAGGCCGCGGCCGCCTTGATGACGTCCTTCGGCCCGGCGATCCAGCCGACGCGCCATCCGGTCATCGAGTACGTCTTCGCGACGCCGTTGAGGATCAGCGTCTGGTCGGCCAGCTCCGGCACGACGACGGGCAGCGAGTGGTTCTCGGCGCCGTTGTAGACCAGGTGCTCGTAGATCTCGTCGGTGACGATCCAGATGCCGTGCTCATAGGCCCAGCGGCCGATTTCGGCGATCTGGTCGCGGGTGTACACCGCGCCGGTGGGGTTCGACGGCGAGTTGAAGAGCAACACCTTCGTGCGCTCGGTGCGGGCCGCTTCCAGCTGTTCGGCCGTGACCCGGTAGCCGGTCGTCTCGTCCGCCGTGACCTGCACCGGAATACCGCCCGCGAGCGTGATCGACTCGGGATACGTCGTCCAGTACGGCGCCGGGAGAAGCACTTCGTCGCCCGGGTCGAGCAGCGTGGCGAAGGCGGAATAAACGGCCTGCTTGCCGCCGTTGGTGACCAGTGTCTGGGACGCCTCGATGGCGTACCCGGAGTCACGCAGTGTCTTCGCGGCGATCGCTTCACGCAGCTCGGGGAGGCCGGGCGCGGCGGTGTAGCCGTGGTTGGCGGGGTCGCGCACCGCGGCTACGGCGGCTTCGACGATGTGGCCAGGGGTCGGGAAGTCGGGCTGACCGGTCCCGAAGCCGATCACCGGGCGCCCCTGCGCCTTCAGGGCCTTCGCCTTCGCGTCGACAGCGAGGGTCGCGGACGGCGTGATGCTCGCGATCCGGCGCGAGACACGGGAGCGGGGCGTGGGAGTAACCATGCTCGCCATGTTTCCACGGTTCGTGTCAAGTCTTCGGCGGGGATCCACGCCGTTCGTAGGTGATCTTGGGGCGCATACGCGGGCGCGGTTGCAAGGTGGTGGTTGCCTTGCCGTAGACTCCCGAACTTGGAACGGACGACGGCGATCCCCGCCTGGTTGCGGGGACGCTGGAAGACGTCCTCGGAGTGGTCTGCAATGATCTAGGCTGTTCTGAGGAATCCATTTAGGGGTGTAGCTCAACTGGCAGAGCAGCGGTCTCCAAAACCGCAGGTTGCAAGTTCAAGTCTTGTCACCCCTGCGTTAAGCAACTGGCCTGTGATTTCCACTTGGCAATAGCGGAGGAGTGGTCGTGAGCGACAACGACGCCAGCGACGCCGGCGGCGAGAAGGACCCGGAGAAGGAGCCGAAGAGCCCTTCACGCCCGGTCACCGCCGCTGCCCGGCGTGAGCGCCGTGCCTCCGCGTCCGGTGACGCGAAAGCGGACGCCGACAAGACACGGCCCGCCGGCAAGGACAAGGTCGCGGGCAAGGAGCGCCCGACCCCCAAGCGGGAGCGCAAGGAGAAGAAGGCATCCGCCTTCAGCCGTCTTGTGCGGTTCATCCGCGAAGTGTGGGCCGAGCTCCGCAAGGTGATCTGGCCGACCCAGAAGCAGATGATCACCTACACCACCGTTGTGCTGGTGTTCGTGATCTTCATGGTGGCCTTGGTGAGCGGGCTCGATCTCGCTTTCGGCAAGGTCATCGAAGTCGTATTCGGCGCGTGAGGTAGCTCGCGGCGCCGTCAGGCACCGCAGGCAAACCCGCCGCGAACACGGCAAGCGATCAATTGAGAGGACGGAACGTGACCTCCGAGAACGGCACAGCAGCCGGTCAAGAGCTGACTGAGCTTTCCGACGAGCAGGTGCACGAGGCCGCCGGCGACGAGCAGTCCGAGCACACTGAGCCCGTCGAGGTGGCGCCTTCCGAGGCCGCCGACGAGGTCGACGACGACACCCCCTCCGCCGAGGCGGAGATCGACGAAGCGCCCGAAGCCGAGCCCGAAGAAGTGGACCCGGTCGCCAAGCTGCGCGCCGAGCTGAACGCCGCGCCCGGCGAGTGGTACGTCGTGCACTCGTACGCCGGATACGAGAACAAGGTCAAGACGAACCTCGAGACCCGGACCACGACACTGGACGTCGAGGACTTCATCTTCCAGATCGAGGTACCAACCGAAGAGGTCACCGAGATCAAGAACGGGCAGCGTAAGCTGGTCCAGCGGAAGGTTCTTCCGGGTTACATTTTGGTCCGGATGGAGCTGAACGACGCTTCCTGGAGCGCCGTCCGCAACACCCCCGGTGTCACCGGCTTCGTCGGCGCTACTTCGCGCCCGTCGCCGCTGACGGTGGACGACGTCGTCAAGTTCCTCGCCCCGCAGGTGGACAAGGCCGCACCGGCCAAGTCCGGCAAGGGCGAGTCCGGCACCACGCAGTCCCCGCTCGGCGGACCGGCGATCGAGGTCGACTTCGAGGTCGGCGAGTCGGTCACCGTCATGGACGGGCCGTTCGCCACCCTGCCCGCGACGATCAGCGAGGTCAACGCGGACGGGCAGAAGCTGAAGGTCCTGGTGTCGATCTTCGGCCGGGAAACCCCGGTCGAGCTGTCGTTCAACCAGGTCTCCAAGATCTGACGGTCGTTAAACGACGGCTGGCAGTCCCCGCGTACTGGCAGGTGTGCGGGGGACTCGAATGGTTAGTTAGAAGGACACAAAGAAATGCCACCCAAGAAAAAGAAGCTTGCGGCGATCATCAAGCTGCAGATCAAGGCCGGCGCGGCCAACCCCGCGCCGCCGGTCGGCCCCGCACTGGGTCAGCACGGCGTCAACATCATGGAGTTCTGCAAGGCCTACAACGCCGCGACCGAGTCGCAGCGCGGTGACGTCGTGCCGGTCGAGATCTCCGTGTACGAAGACCGCACGTTCGACTTCAAGCTCAAGACCCCGCCGGCAGCGCGTCTGCTGCTGAAGGCCGCGGGCGTCGAAAAGGGCTCCGGCGAGCCGCACAAGACCAAGGTCGCCAAGGTCACTTGGGCCCAGGTCAAGGACATCGCCGAGACCAAGAAGAGCGACCTCAACGCGCATGACATCGACCAGGCCGCGAAGATCATCGCCGGTACTGCTCGGTCCATGGGCATCACGGTCGTCGACTGATCTGTTTTTCGCTTCACAGCAGTACGTGGGAGGGCCGCGCTGGCCCGTTACCACAACTGATCCGATTTCTTTCTAGTTGTTAAGGACAGAGCATGACCAAGCGCAGCAAGGCCTATCGTGAGGCCGCCGAGCTGATCGACCGCGAGCGGCTGTACGCCCCGCTCGACGCGGCGAAGCTCGCCAAAGAGACGAACAAGGTCAAGATGGACGCCACCGTCGAGGTCTCGATGTGCCTCGGTGTCGATCCTCGTAAGGCCGACCAGATGGTCCGCGGCACCGTGAACCTGCCGCACGGCACCGGTAAGACCGCTCGCGTCATCGTTTTCGCCACTGGCGACAAGGCCGCCGAGGCCGAAGCCGCTGGCGCCGACGCGGTGGGCACCGATGAGTTGATCGAGCGCATCCAGGGTGGCTGGCTCGACTTCGACGCCGCGATCGCGACGCCGGACCAGATGGCGAAGGTCGGGCGTATCGCCCGGATCCTCGGCCCGCGTGGCCTGATGCCGAACCCGAAGACCGGCACCGTGACCCCGCTGGTCGCGAAGGCCGTTGCCGACATCAAGGGCGGTAAGATCAACTTCCGCGTCGACAAGCAGGCCAACCTGCACATGGTGATCGGCAAGTCCTCGTTCGACACCGAGAAGCTCGTGGAGAACTACGCCGCCGCCCTCGACGAGGTCCTGCGCGCCAAGCCGTCTTCGGCCAAGGGCCGTTACCTCAAGAAGGTCACCTTCTCGTCCACCATGGGCCCGGGCATCCCGGTCGACCCGCAGCGGACGCGGAACCTGCTTTCGGCCGACGAGAACTGATCCGCGGCTTCTAGGCAAACTCAAGACAGGGCGGTCCCGCACACGCGGGGCCGCCCTTCTTGCTTTCTCAATGGACACACACCACCTGCTCCACGCGCGTTTAGCGGGCTAAACGCGGTGCTTAGCTCGCGCAAGTATTCGGGCGCGGCAGAGCGGACCGAGGGCATGGGCGAGCGCCTCGCCCTGGCCGTGGTACTGGGGAGCGAGCACGATTAGCCCGCTAAACGCAGGTCAAGGGGTGGTGGTGGGGCTGGGAGCAGGGCACGGGTTCGGCTCGTTGGAGTGGCCGGTGATCAGCCACTGGCCGTCTTCGACCTTGGTGACCTGGAACGCGCCGAGCGCGGGGCCGCCCTTGATGCCGAAGCGACAGGAACTGATGATGAAGCTGTCGCCGGGGATCGGCTCGGAGATGCTCGACGGCATCGACTCGGCGTAGGCGTTCTTCGCGGTGACCTGCGCGTGGAGGCCGAGGATGGCCTGTCGGCAGTCGGCGAATCCGAGGTCGGCCGCGAACTTTTGCTGGACCGGCTCGTCGAACCGCCCGCACGCGTCCTGAACCTGGCCGTTGGCGACGTTCTGGTAGACGATCCGGACGGCCTCATACGGCTGTGTCGAGAAGACGTGATTCGTGTGGTACTTGCCGCCGCCGGTCTCCGCGGCGGGCCGGTTGTCGTTCGCGGTACTGGGGAACAGCCGGTTGTATCCCCAGTTCAGGGTCAGGAAGATGATCACCAGGACGACGATCCAGCCGAGGATCTTGCCGCCGAGCCGCTTCAGCCAGCGAGGCGCCTTGATCTTGGGCGGCGGCGTCGGGACCAGGTCCTGCGAACCGCTGGTCGTGGCCGGCTGCCAGCCCTGCTGCGGGACGGGAAGGGGAGGCGGCTGCTGCTGAACGAGGTCGCCGCCCCGACGCTGCGCTTCCGAGAACTTCAGATAGTCCTGGAACTGCTGAAACTGGTGGAACTGGCGCAGCTGCTCGTCGTCGAGGGACTGTGGGGCCGGAGGCTGGGCGGGTGAGCCCGGTTGAACATCCGTGCCTGGCTCGTCTTGGCTGTTGTGCCGGTCGTCACCGCGCTGCTCTGCCACGCACCCATGATGCCTGGTCACGCACCGTGTGGCCGCGTGACCTGCGTAACCCCGTTGCTTAGCATCCCTAAGCGCTGCGTTTAGCCCGCTAAACGCAGGTCGGAGGGGGTGGGTACGGGGACGAAATGGGCTCACGTATGCTTGTCGATGGTTCTACCGAAGACCGCTGGTTTTCTTCCTTCCGCCTGGAGGGAAGAACGAAGGCCCTGATGGGGCGACCCGCGCAGGAGGAACGAGGCTCGCCCGCGCGGTTAAACCCGTGCACTCCGACGCCCCGCGCCCGCTGCGCTGGGGCGTTTCGTCGTTTCAGGGCTCTTGGCCAGTGGTCCCTAGCCAAGAGAGGAGGCGACCCATGGCGAAGCCCGACAAGGTGGCGGCCGTCGCCGAGATCGCGGAGAGCTTCCGCACCAGCTCGGCAACAGTCATCACCAAGTACGACGGCCTCTCTGTGGCCCAGCTGACCAAGCTGCGCCGTGCTCTCGGCACCAGTGCCAAATACCGGGTTGCGAAGAACACCCTCGTTCAGCTTGCTGCGAAGGACGCCGGCGTCGAGGGTCTCGATGACCTCTTCATCGGCCCCACCGCAATCGCTTTTGTTGAAGGCGAAGCGGTTGACGCCGCGAAGGCTCTTCGTGACTTCGCAAAGGAAAACAACGCGCTTGTGATCAAGGGCGGCTATATGGATGGCCGCCCCCTCAGTGTTGACGAGATCACTCGGATCGCCGATCTCGACAGCCGTGAGGTCCTGCTGGCCAAGGCCGCAGGTGCGTTCAAGGCGAAGACCTCCCAGGCCGCAGCGCTCTTCCAGGCGCCGCTGTCCCAGGTCGCTCGCTTGGCCGCCGCGCTCATCGAAAAGCGCGAGGCCGAATCCGGCGAAACGGCCGAATCCGGCGACGTTGTCGCCGAGGCTGCCGAAGCACCAGCCGAGAGCTGAACCAACCCCACCCCGAACGTCGCGTTCGCATTAGAGAGGAACAGCCACCATGGCTAAGCTCAGCACCAACGAACTGCTCGACGCCTTCAAGGAGCTCACGCTGCTTGAGCTGTCCGAGTTCGTCAAGCAGTTCGAAGAGACCTTCGACGTTACCGCGGCCGCCCCGGTCGCCGTCGCCGCTGCCGGCCCCGCGGGTGCCGGTCCGGCCGCCGCCGAGGAGCAGGACGAGTTCGACGTCGTCCTCGAGTCCGCCGGTGACAAGAAGATCCAGGTCATCAAGGTCGTCCGTGAGGTCGTCTCTGGTCTGGGTCTGAAGGAGGCCAAGGACCTCGTCGAGAGCGCCCCCAAGGCCATCCTCGAGAAGATCGACAAGGACGCCGCCAACGCGGCCAAGGAGAAGCTCGAGGCCGCTGGCGCGAAGGTTTCCGTCAAGTAGTCTCTCGCTTCACCGTTTTACCTCAAAAGGGGCGGACACCCACTGGGTGTCCGCCCCTTTTTATGTCTGCTCGAAATCGGAGAGAGTGGCACTTAGGGGAGAAAGTGCCAGTCGCGACCCCGTTTTGTCCACCGATCGGATGTGGGTGCAGCGCATGCGGGCCAGCGCCGGGTGCACTAGCGTGCAGCCAGCGGTCACCGACGGGGTTACGGCCGGATGACGGTGCCCGCGATCGTGACGGCAAAGCAAACTGGTGAGTAACCTGTTCGCACTCAGCTCGTTGCACCAGGTTGACGCGGGTATCGCGCGGTGCATTGCCGCGCCGGCTCGGTGCTACGGGATTGGCGACACGCAAGACGTGGCGCGGGACGACGCTTGACAGCTCCGGGAGGTGCGATGGGTGCCGAGGTGGTCATCGAAGGTCTGACGAAGTCCTTCGGTAAGCAGACCATCTGGAGGGATGTGTCGCTGACACTCCCGCCGGGGGAAGTGTCCGTCATGCTCGGGCCGTCGGGTACCGGCAAGTCGGTGTTCCTCAAGTCGATGATCGGCCTGCTCAAGCCCGACCGCGGCCGCTGTGTGATCAACGGCGTCGACATCGTCACCTGTTCCGAGCACAAGCTGTACGAGACTCGCAAACTGTTCGGCGTCCTGTTTCAGGACGGCGCGTTGTTCGGGTCGATGAACCTCTACGACAACGTCGCGTTTCCCTTGCGGGAGCACACGAAGAAGTCCGAGTCCGAGATCCGGCAGATCGTGCTGGACAAGCTCGAGCTGACTGGTCTGGCCGGTGCGGAGAAGAAGCTCCCCGGTGAGATTTCCGGCGGTATGCGCAAGCGCGCCGGGCTGGCGCGGGCGCTGGTGCTCGATCCCGAGATCATCCTGTGCGACGAGCCGGACTCCGGTCTCGACCCGGTCCGCACGGCGTATCTGTCCCAGCTTTTGATCGACTTGAACGCGCAGATCGACGCGACGATCCTGATCGTCACCCACAACATCAACCTCGCGCGCACCGTGCCGGACAACCTGGGCATGCTGTTTCGCAAGGAACTGATCATGTTCGGCCCGCGCGAGGTGCTCCTCACCAGCGAAGAGCCGGTCGTGGAGCAGTTCCTCAACGGCCGCCGCCTCGGGCCGATCGGGATGTCGGAAGAGAAGGACTCCGCGCAGATGGCCCGGGAGCAGGCCGACGTCGACGCCGGGCACGCCGACGGCGCGCCGGGTGAGGACGTCCGCGGGGTGGTGCCGCAGATCGAGCCGAGTCCCGGGCTGCCGGAGCGCAAGGGCGTCCGGCGCCGCAAGGACCGCGTGATGAGCATCCTCCACACGCTTCCGCACGCCGCGCAGGAAGGGATCATCGAATCCCTCACCGCGGAAGACCGTCAGCGCTACGGCGTGCAGCCGCACACCTTGGTGAACGCCGCGCAGCGCAATTCCGTTCCAGTGCCGGCGGCCGTGCCCAACCAGCACCAGGGCGAGCTGCCGGCCGAGCAGGTCGCGCAGCTGCCCAACGCGGGGTGGCAGGGCGGCCCGGAACCGGGCGGATCGCACCGGATGCGCCCGCGCGATCCGGGGCAGGGTGGCAAGTGAGCTCACCCGCTTCGCCGGCGAAGATCCCCGGAATGGGCATGCTTCGGGAAACCGGGAATCTTTTCGCCCTCTCTCTCGACATCATCCGCGGGTTCTTCCAGCGGCCCTTCCAGGTCCGTGAGTTCATCCAGCAGTCGTGGTTCATCGCGAGCGTGACGATCCTGCCGACCGCGCTCGTCGCGATCCCGTTCGGCGCGGTCATCTCACTGCAGTTCGGGTCGCTCGCGCGTCAGCTCGGCGCGCAGTCGTACACCGGCGCCGGTTCCGTGCTCGCCACCGTGCAGCAGGCGAGCCCGCTGGTCACCGCGTTGCTGGTCGCGGGTGCGGGTGGCAGCGCGATCTGCGCGGACATCGGCGCCAGGACGATCCGCGAAGAGATCGACGCGATGGAGGTGCTCGGCGTGTCCGCGGTGCAGCGCCTGATCGTGCCGCGGGTGCTGGCGATGATGCTGGTCGCGTTGCTGCTCAACGGCATGGTCAGCGTCATCGGCGTGCTCGGCGGCTACTTCTTCAACGTGATCCTGCAAGGCGGGACACCGGGTGCGTATCTGGCGAGTTTCTCCGCGCTGGCGCAACTTCCCGACCTCTGGGTCGGCGAGATCAAGGCCCTCATCTTCGGCTTCATCGCGGCCGTGGTGGCGTCCTACCGCGGCCTGCACCCGGCCGGTGGCCCGAAGGGCGTCGGCGACGCGGTGAACCAGGCTGTCGTCATCACGTTCCTCATGCTGTTCGTGGTGAACTTCGTGATCACGCTCATCTACCTGCAGGTCGTTCCTGGAAAGCTGGACTAGCCACATGTCTTCGTTCACCCAGGGCGCCAAGCGGCTGGCCCATCGCCCTCTGGACACTTTGGACACACTGGGCGACCAGATGTCCTTCTACATCCGCGCGCTCGCCTGGACCCCGCGTGCCCTTCGTCGCTACACCAAAGAAATCATGCGACTGCTGGCCGAAGTGAGCTTCGGTTCCGGCTCGCTGGCGCTGATCGGTGGCACGGTCGGGGTCATGGTCGGCCTGACGCTGTTCACCGGTGTCCTCGTCGGCCTGCAGGGCTATTCGGCGCTGAACTCGATCGGCACTTCGGCGTTCACCGGTTTCCTCACAGCCTTCTTCAACACCCGTGAAATCGCGCCGCTGGTCGCCGGGCTCGGCCTTTCCGCGACGGTCGGCGCCGGGTTCACCGCCCAGCTCGGCGCGATGCGGATCTCCGAAGAGATCGACGCGCTCGAGGTCATGGGTGTGCCCAGCCTGCCGTACCTGGTGACCACCCGGATCATCGCCGGATTCGTCGCTGTCATCCCGTTGTACGTCATCGGTTTGGTGAGTTCGTATCTGGCGTCGAGGTTGGTCGTTATCTATATCTACAATCAGTCCGCCGGCACCTATGACCATTACTTCGACCTCTTCCTACCTCCGCAGGACGTCCTCTATTCGTTCATAAAAGTCCTCATATTCAGTGTTCTGATCATTTTGTCGCATTGTTACTTCGGTTACCGGGCCACCGGCGGGCCCGCCGGAGTGGGCGTGGCGGTCGGCAAGGCCGTCAGGCTGAGCATTGTCACGGTTTCGATCGTGAACTTCTTCATCGGTTTCGCCATTTGGGGAACCGACGTAACGGTGAGGATCGCTGGATGATTCGGCAAAGGCTGCTGGGCCTGTTGCTCGTCGGCCTGCTCGTGGGCGGCATCGCGCTGAGCATCGCCTTGTACAACAAGAGCTTCTCCTCGTTCGTCACCGTCACGCTGAAAGCCGACAGCATCGGCAACCAGCTGCTCAAGCAGTCCGACGTCAAGGTGCGGGGACTGATCGTGGGTTCGGTCTCCGAGATCGCCTCGACCTCCGAAGGCGCCGAACTCACGCTGCAGCTCGATCCCGCATCCGCGCTGCTGATCCCGGAGAACGTCTCGGCAAGGTTCCTGCCGAAGACGTTGTTCGGCGAGCGGTTCGTTTCGCTGGAGCTGCCGGACCAGCCATCGGCACGCACCCTGCAGACCGGGGACGTCATCCCTCAGGACCGGACGTCGAGCGCGGTCGAGCTGGAGCAGGCGTTCACGCATCTGCTGCCGGTGCTCCAGGCCGTACAGCCACAGAAACTTTCCAGCACACTGACGGCTATTTCGACTGCGCTGCAGGGCCGCGGCGAGCCGCTCGGCGAGACGCTTTCGCAGCTCGGCCAGTACATCGGCGACCTCAACCCGCACGTCCCGCAGCTGGAAAAGGACCTGCAGGCGCTGACCACCTTCTCGGACAACCTCAAGAACGCGACGCCGGATCTCGTGCAGAGTCTCGACAACCTGAGCACCACCACGCGGACGGTCGTCGACCAGCAGCAGAACCTTTCGCTGCTCTACGGCAACCTGACGACCGCGGCCGTCGACCTCCAGTCCTTCCTGCAGGCCAACTCCGGCAACATCATCCGGCTCGCCGAGACGGCAAGGCCCACCGCCGAGCTGCTGGCGAAGTACGCGCCCGAGTACCCGTGCGTGATCGGGCAGATGGCGCAGACCGTGCCGAAGATCGACCAGGCGATGGGGAAGGGCACGGACAACCCCGGCCTGCACGCCACCATCGAGATCACCACGACTCGCGGGCCGTACATCGCAGGCAAGGACGAGCCGAAGTTCGAAGACAAGCGCGGCCCGAGGTGTTACGACATGAAGCAGTTCCCCGTGCCGTTCCCGCAGAACCCGCCGGACGGCCCGATCCAGGACGGCTCGACGCAGAAGCCCCCGGCGAGATCGGTGAACGACGGGCTGCTGCCGTCGAACACGGCGGCGAACGCGGGCACCTACAACGGCAGCGGGACGTCCGGTGGCAACCCGGCTTACAGCGCGGGGGAGAAGGACTTCCTGTCGCAGCTCATCGGGCCACAGGTGGGGATGGATGCCGCTGACGTGCCGGGCTGGAGCAGCCTCCTCGTTGGCCCGCTCTACCGCGGGGCGGAGGTGACCATCAAGTGAGGGGTCTCGCCTCGCCGCTGATCAAGCTCAGCATCTTCATCGTGGTCACCGTCGTGCTGACGACGATCCTCGGGATCAGCATCGCGAACATCAACACGACCAGCACCAACAGCTACACGGCGCGGTTCAGCGACGCGACCCTGCTGCTGGCCAACGACGACGTGCGCATCGCCGGGGTCCGGGTCGGGCAGGTCAAGCAGGTCCGGATCGTCGACAGGCGCCAAGCCGAGGTCGAGTTCGAAGTGGACGCCGGACGCAAGCTGCCCGCCGGGGTGACCGCGCAGATCAAGTTCCGCAACCTGGTCGGCCAGCGGTACGTCTCGCTCGCGCAAGGTGACGGCGACCCCAACAAGGTTCTCCCTCCGGGTGGCAACATCCCGATCGAGCGCACCACCCCGGCGCTGGACCTCACCGAGCTGTTCAACGGCTTCAAGCCGCTGTTCACCGCGCTGAACCCCGACGACGTCAACAAGCTGTCCTACGAGGTCATCCAGGTCCTGCAGGGTGAGGGCGGCACAGTGGAGAGCCTGCTCGCGCACACCGCGTCGCTGACCACGGCGATCGCCAACAAGGACCAGGTGATCGGCGAGGTGATCGACAACCTCAACTCCGTGCTCGACACTGTGAACGCGCACACTCCGCAGCTCAACGACCTGATCATCAAGCTCCAGCAGCTGGTCTCCGGGCTGGCGCAGGACCGCAAGCCGATCGGTGACGCGATCCAGTCTCTCGGCAGCCTCGCGGTGACCACCTCCGGCTTGCTGGCCGACGCCCGCGCGCCGCTGAAGGACGATATCGGCGCGCTCGGCACGCTGACGCAGAACCTCAACGACAACGAGGCCGTCGTCGAGCACTTCATCCAGTTCCTCCCGGAAAAGGTGACCGCGTTGACCGGGACCGCGGACTACGGCTCGTGGTTCAACTTCTTCGCCTGCGAGATCCAAGGGAGCGTTTCGCTGCCGCCATTGATCAACGAGCCGATCGACATCCCGCTGCTGCCGGTCAACCGGGCCCGGTGTGGCGCATGAAAAGCTTCCAGAAACGCAATCCCGTCCCGATCGCGCTGATCGGCATCGTGGTGATCGCGCTGGGCATCGTGGCCGCGCTGAACTCCGCGGACCTGCCGGTGGTCGGCGGTGGCACGACCTACTCCGCGGACTTCAGCGAAGCGGCGGGCCTCACGACGGACAACGACGTGCGGATCGCCGGCGTGAAGGTCGGGAAGGTCTCCGACATCGCGCTCGACGGCGACAAGGTGAAGGTCTCGTTCCAGGTCAAGAACGCCTGGCTCGGTGACAAGACGAGCGCGGCGATCAAGATCAAGACATTGCTGGGCCAGAAGTACCTGGCGCTCGACCCGCAAGGCTCGAACAACCTCGATCCCGGCGTCACCATCCCGCGGGAACGCACGATGGCGCCGTACGACGTGCTCGACGCGTTCCGCGACCTGTCGACGACCGTCGACAACATCGACACCACCCAGCTGGCGAAGAGCTTCGACGTCATCTCGCAGACCTTCGCGAACACCCCGACCGACGTGAAGGGTGCACTGAGCGGGCTTTCCCAGCTCTCCGACACCATCGCGTCGCGGGATTCGCAGCTGGCGAACCTGCTGGCCAACACTCGCCAGGTGAGCCAGACGCTGGTGGACAGGGACGCCGAAGTGCAGAAGCTGCTCGACGACGGCAACCTGCTGCTCGACGAGGTCGGCAAGCGCGAGCAGGCGATCACCGCGCTGCTCAACGGTTCCCAGCAGCTCGCGACGCAGCTCCAGGGGCTCGTGGACGACAACAACGGGCAGCTGGACCCGGTGCTCAAGCAGCTCGACCAGCTGACGTCGATGCTGCAGCGCAACCAGGACTCGCTCGGCCAGGGCATCGCGAAATTCGCGCCGTACATCCGGGTCTTCACCAACACCGTCGGCAACGGGCGCTGGTTCGACAATTACATCTGCGGTCTGGTGCTGCCCTCGTTCGGCCCGATCAACGAAGAGGGGTGCTACGCGAAATGACCAGCACTCGCTTGGGACAGACACTGACCCGCGGTTTCACCGTCGCCATTGTCCTCGCGCTGGTCGTCGCCGGCGTGCTGTGGTGGACGTTGACGGACGGCAATCGCAATCACCTGACCGCTTACTTCGCCGGGACTGTCGGTCTGTACAAAGGCAACAGCGTCCGGATGCTCGGTGTCGAGATCGGTACCGTCGACAGCGTCGAGCCAATGGGCAAGCAGGTCAAGGTCGACTTCTCCTACGACCGCAGTGTCGGCGTGCCCGCCGACGCGCAAGCGTTGATCATCTCGCCGTCACTGGTCAGCGACCGCTACATCCAGCTCGCCCCCGCGTTCACCGGTGGCCCGAGGATGACCAACAACGCGGTCATCCCGCTCAACCGCACGCAGGTGCCGCTGGAGGTCGACGACCTCTACGCCAGCCTCGCGCGGGTCAGCGAATCGCTCGGCCCGAACGGCGCCAACAAGAACGGCGCGCTGTCGGATCTGCTGAACACCGCCGCGGCGAACCTCGACGGTAACGGCCAGGCACTGAACGACACGATCACCAAGCTCAGCCAAGCGGCGGGCACGTTGTCGGGCAACAAGGACGACTTGTTCGCGACCATCACGAACCTCGGCCAGTTCTCCACCACACTCGCCAACAGTGACGGCCAAGTGCGGAAGTTCGAGCAGCAATTGGCCGACGTCAGTGGTTTCCTGTCCGGTGAGCGCCAGAACCTGGCGGCCACCGTGCAGCAGCTCGGCACCACGCTGACCGCGGTGCAGGACTTCATCGAGAAGAACCGCGACCGAATCAAGTCCAATGTGGACAAGCTGGCCAGTGTCACGAAGGTGCTGGTGGACCAGCGAAGCGCGCTCGCCGAGATCCTCGACGTCGCGCCGGTCGGCCTCGGCAACGCGGTCAACAGCTACAACGCGGCGTCCGGCACGCTGGACGCCCGCGCGAACCTGAACGAGCTGACCCAGCCCCCGCTGGTGATGGTCTGCAACCTGCTCAAGCAGACGCCGTCCGCGCTCGCCGCGCTCGGGGACGCCTGCAAGAACATCGCCGGGCTCGTCGACGGGCTGGTGCCGATCCCGTCGATCGCCCAGGTCCTCCAGGCCGCCGGCCAGGGTACGTTGCCGGCGCTGCCGTTGCCGATTTCCGGGCAGCTCTACGGAACGGCGGCCAAATGATGGGAACTAAGTGGTCACGACCGCTCGTAACCACCAAGGCGAAGCTGACCGCCGCGATGGCCGTCGTGGCGTTGACACTCGGTGGCTGTGGGTTCAGCGGGATCTACGACATCCCGTTACCAGGCGGTGCCGACCTCGGCGACCACCCGTACACGGTGAAGGCGCAGTTCAAAGACGTCCTGGACCTCACTCCGCAGGCCGGGGTGAAGGTCAACGAGGTGCCGGTCGGCCGGGTCGAAAGCATCGGGCTGACGACGGACGGCTGGAACGCCGAGGTCACGCTGCGGGTCAACGGGGACGTCAAGCTCCCGGCGAACGCGCTGGCCAACCTCCGCCAGTCCAGCCTGCTCGGCGAGAAGTACGTTGAGCTGAGCGCACCGGCCACCGGAACGGGCCAGGGCACCCTTGCCGACGGCGCGGTGATCCCGCTGGACCGGACCAATCGCAACGTCGAGGTCGAAGAGGTCCTCGGCGCGCTTTCGATGCTGCTCAACGGTGGTGGGGTCGAGCAGCTCAACACCATCACCAAGGAGCTGAACAACGCCACCCAGGGTCGGGAACCCGACCTCAGGGCGCTGCTCACCAACGCCAACCAGCTGGTGACCAACCTGGACAAGCAGTCCGCCAACATCACCCGCGCACTAGACGGGCTCAATCGGCTCTCGACGACGTTGAACGACCAGAAGGACAAGCTCGTCACCGCGGTCGACAACCTCGGCCCCGGCCTCGGCGTGCTCGAACAACAGCGAGGCCAGCTGGTCACCATGCTCAACGCACTGCAGAACCTGTCCGGGGTCGCGATCGACACGGTGAACGCGAGTAAAACGAACCTCGTCGCCGATCTGAAGGCGCTGCTGCCGACGCTGCAGAAGCTCGGCGAGGCTGGCTCGGACCTGCCGAAGGCGCTTGAACTCCTGCTCACGTTCCCGTTCACCGACGCCGCGTACGACGGGGTCAAGGGCGACTACTTCAACCTGTTCGCGAAGGTCGACCTGAACCTCAACGAAATCCTCGCGAACCTCGGGCGCAGCCGCCAGAACCCGCTCGACGGGTTGCTCCCGATCCCGGGGCTGGCCGGCGGGGTGGGCGGCGTCCAGGCGAACCAGCCACCGCCGTTGCCGCTCCCCGGCCAGCTCTCGCTGCCGCTGTCCGGCCAGCCGCAGACGGGTGGTCAAGGCTCGACGGCTCCGCTCCAGACCGGTCCGGCCGGCATCTTGAATCTTCTCTCGGGGGGTGCTGGCTGATGTTGGTACGCAAAACGCGGTTCCAGCTGGTGGCGTTCGTGATCATCTCGATCGTCGCCATCCTCTACGCCCTGATCCGGTTCGCCGGCCTTGGTGAGGTGTTCGGGCAGAACGGCTACACGGTCAAGCTGGAGCTGAACGAGTCCGGCGGGATCTTCACCAACGCCGAAGTCACCTATCGGGGTTACAACGTCGGCCGCGTCGGCCAGCTGAGGCTCACGAAGACCGGGCTGGAAGCGGACCTCAACATCGACCCCACGGCGCCGCAGGTGCCCGACGACCTGCTGGCCGTGGTCGCCGACCGGTCCGCGGTCGGCGAGCAGTTCGTCGACCTGCAGCCCAATCGCGACGGCGGCCCATACCTGGCGGACGGCGCCGTCATCCCAGCGGACCGCACCAAGACGCCGGTGAGCACGGAACGAGTCATCGGCGACCTGGACAGCCTGGCGGCGTCGGTGCCCACCGACTCGCTGCGCACGGTCGTCGACGAGTCGTACGCCGCGTTCAGCGGGACCGGGCCGGACCTGCAGCGGCTGCTGGACACCGCGCGCAGCTTCACCGAAACCGCGCAGCAGTACCTGCCTCAGACCGTCCAGCTGCTCGACGCCGGCGGCAAGGTGCTCGACACGCAGAACGCCGAAGCCGGCAACTTCGCGTCGTTCAGCAAGAGCCTCAACGACCTGACCGGCCAGCTCAAGTCGTCCGACGGCGACATCCGCAAGCTGATCGACATCACGCCGAAGGTGGCCGACCAGATCAGCCAGGTGCTCGCCGAGTCAGGGCCCGGCCTCGGCGCGCTGACGGCCAACCTGCTCACGACGTCCAACCTGGTGGTGACCAGGCTCGACGGGATCGAGCAGGCCCTCGTGACCTACCCGCTGCTCGCGGTGGGCGCACAGACCGTGGTCCCCGGCGACGGCACCGCTCATCTCGGGCTCGCGCTGAACCTGTTCAACCCGCCGTCCTGCACGAAGGGCTACCTGCCCTACCAGGACTACCGCCCGGGCAACGACCTGACGCCGAGGGACCCGAAGCTGGATTCGTACTGTGCCGAGCCCCAAGGCAGCCCGATCAACGTCCGCGGCTCGCAGAACGCGCCGTTCAACGGCGTGCCGGTCATCCCGACGGACCAGCAGGTCGCGGCGAACTCGGGTCGTTCCGCGCAGGAGCTCGCGGGTGAAGCGGCCATCAAGGGTGTACCGGGTATCGCCGGCAGCCCCGGCGTGAGTCTCGCGAGCCTTGCCCAGCTGTTCGGGCTGCCGTCCTGACCTTCCTGAACAGTGAACTGACATCCGCTATCTACCCTGGAGTGTTATGAGTTCCGACGAGACGACGGCCCCACGCTGGGTGCTGCTCGGTTCGGCCGCGTTCGCGCTGGCCGCGCTGATCGCCGCCGCGGTGTTCGGGATCCAGTGGTGGGTCTCGGCGAGCGACGGCAACGCGGCACTCGCGTCGGCGCGCGACGACGTGGTCCGGGTCGGCGGTGCGGCCGTCAAGGCCTACACCGAGGTCGACTACCAGAACATGGACGCCTTCTTCGCGCGGCAGCAGGAGGTCTCGGACCCGGCGATGCGCACCCAGCTGACCTCGCTCGAGCCGACCTACCGCAAGGCCCTCGACAGCGCGAAGACCAAGGTGTCGACCACGATCCAGGACATCGCCGTGGAAGAGCTCAACGACCACGAGGGCAAGGCCAGCTTCCTCGCCGCCGTCACCACGGATCTCACTCAGGGCACCCAGCACAGCACCAAGTCCCTGCGGCTCGAGGTCCAGATGAGCAGGATCGACGAGAACGGCGCGCAGGTGTGGAAGCTGTCCGGTATCGGCGACGTCCCGCTCGTCGCCGCGGGCCAGTAGTCACCCAGAACGGAGTTTGTTTTGCCCCCCTCCCGCCGTCAGCCCCGCTCGACACCGCCGGTGCGCCGGCCCCGTGTGGCCGGGACCCGCAAGCCCTCCGGTGACGCGCCGAGCCCCGCGCCCAGGCCCAGTCCCCGGCCCCGGCCTCCCACACCTGAGCCCGCGCTCGAGCCTGTCGCGCTCGAGCCTGTCGCGCTGGAACCTGTCGCGCTGGAGCCTGCCGCGCTGGATGACGACGCGGCCACGAGCGTGCTGCCCGAAGTTGTCAAGCCCGAGGCCGAGCCTGCTCCCGCTGAGCCTGAGCCCGTGGTAGCCGAGGAGGCCGTCGTCCCGGACGACCTCACCCAGGACATCGAAGAGCCGGTCGCGCCGAAGCCGAGCCCGCGCCCGAAGCTGCGTGACGGAGGCATCCGCAAGCCGGTCAGCATGGAAACCGCCGAAGCGGAAATCGCCGCGGCGCCGTTCACCGACGAGGAGGCCGCGAACCTCCCGGCCAAGGCCAAGCCACGGAAGAGCCCGTATCTGCTCGCGGCCGCGCTGATCGTCGTCGGCCTGCTGCTGGCGGGTGCCGCGGTCATCTTCAAGATCAACGCCAACCAGATCTCCGCGGCCACCAGCAACACCGCGCTGCTCGACGTCGCGAAGACCTCGCAGGTCAAGGACCAGGTCTCGAAGGCAGCCGAGACGCTGTTCTCCTACGACTTCAACGACATCGCCAAGACCGAGAACGCGGCCAAGGACCTGCTCGTCGGTGACGCGGTCCGTGGCAAGTACGACAAGCTGATGGGCGAGGTCAAGCGGCTCGCGCCGGCACAGAAGATGGTCGTCACGTCCAAGGTGACCCGCAGCGGCGTGATCATGCTGAACGGCGACCTGGCGAAGGTCATGGTCTTCATCGACCAGACCTCCACCCGCGCCGACACCAAGCAGAGCTCCGCGGGCAGCGCCCAGCTCCACTTGAACGCCGAGCTACAGAACGGCACCTGGAAGATCACCGACATGGACACTTACATCGCCCCGACGGCACCTGCAGCGCCGCCGTCCCCGAGCCCGTCGGTTGCACCTGGCAAGTAGCGGAGAAGCACCGGCGACTTGGTGAAGTCGTCGCGTGCTCGGCGTGATCAGCCGAGTACCCCGCTGATCACGCCGCTCAGCAGCCCGGTTGCCGTACCCAGCAGCCCGGTGTCCGTGGTCGACGTCGGAGTCGGCGTCGTCGACCTCGGCTTTGTCGTGGGGGTTGTGACCGGCGCGGTCGGGGTCGGGGTCGTCACAGGTTGCGACGGGGAGGACGTCCCCGTCCCCGTCGGCGTGGCCGTGGTCGGCACCGGCTGAGCGGCCTGCGTCGTGGTGCTGCTCGCCGGGGCATTGCTCCGGGTGGTGGGGACGGCGGGCGACTTGCTCGCGGAGGTGGCCGAGCCGGCTGCCTTGACGGTCGTGGGAGCACTGTTGGCCACGGTGGGATCGCTGCTGCCCGCAGTGGGCGAGGTGCTGGCGACGAGGTTGGGCTGGATCGCGAGCGCGGTCTGGCTGTCGACAGCACTGGCGGCACTGTCACCTTGCCCGGTTGTCGTCGCGACGGGGTCCACGCCATGGGGCTGGATCGCTCCATAGCCGATGGCCGCGAGCCCGAACAACGCGGCGATGCCCGCGCCGATGCCGATCTTCGTCCGCTTGCCGATGCGCTCGGGCTCGGGCGGCTCACCTTCGCGCCGAAGCAGGTCGGCTACCAGGAGTTGAACGGTCGGCGCATTGTCGCCGCTGAAGTCCGCGGTTTCCCGGCGCCGGCCGGGAACTGGCGACTCGATGGCCGCAAGCTCTTCAGGGGGGGACAAGCCCTCGCGGCGCAGCAAGTCGGCGACGGTCAGCTGCCTGCCGGTCTCGTACTGTCTGGGGGTTGCTCCGTTGGTTAACACGCCCGGGCCTCCGCTCGGCATCATTTGGCCCTAGCACTATCTACTGTTAGTACTGGCTTCTCCGGTCTAGTGCGACGAGCATCACGTCCATTCGGTCTAATTTTCACGAGATTTGATACTGCGTGTAGTTGGGTCCTGTCGGCGTGTGGTGATTTCGCCACCGAGGAGTGACCCACCCGAGTTGACATTCGTCATCTCCGGCTCGTGACCGAGCCTCACTACCCGCGTCTTCCCCGCCACGACACCGTGGAGGGCACACGAGGACATGGGGATGACGATGGACGAAGTACTCAAGGTGCGGGGTGCATGGCACCGCTACGGCGGCAAGGTCGCTCTCGACGGCGTGGACCTCGACGTCCACGCCGGCGAGTGCGTCGCGCTGCTCGGGCCGAACGGCGCCGGCAAGACGACGCTGGTCAACCTGGCCATCGGCCTGCTGTCGCGGCAGGCGGGTGACATCACGCTGGCCGGGGGCGACCCGAGGCACGCGGCGACGCGGCGCAAGCTCGGCGTGGTCCAGCAGTCGCTCGGCTTCCCGAACACCATGCGCGTCGGCGAGGCCGTGACCGGTGCCGCCGTCCGCGCCGGGATGCCCCGTGGCGCGGCCGGTCCGATCCTCGCCGAGGTCGGCCTGACGGACTTCCTCAAGCAGCGCGTCATGAAGCTCTCCGGCGGACAGCGCCAGCGGGTGCAGCTCGCGATGGCACTGGTCGCCGACCCCGCGCTGCTCGTACTCGACGAACCGACCGTGGGGCTGGACGTTCCCGCCCGCCGCCGGTTCTGGGACCTGCTCGCCGAGCGGCGGGCGCGGGGAACGGGCGTGCTCGTCACGACCCACCTGATCGAGGAGTCGGCCGCCGTCGCAGATCGCGTGGTCGTGCTGGCCGGCGGGCGCGTGCTCGCCGATGCCCGCCCGGACGCGCTGATCGACCGGCTGCCGGACCGGACCGTGTCCGCGAGGACCACGTTGTCCGGCGAACAGCTTTCCCGGCTCCCGGGGGTCGTCTCGGTCGACCGGGAGGGCGAGCATGTGCGGCTCACCACCCGGTCGCCCGAGGCGCTGCTGCGGTGCCTGCTGGTGGAGGACCCCGCGCTCGCCGAGCTGCGGGTCGAAGGTGCGGGTTTGGAAGAAGCCGTGGTCGCGCTGACCAAGGCCTCGGGAACGGCAGTGGCGGCATGAGCACGACGACAGCGACGACAGCGACGACAGCTCGGGTATTGCGTGTCGAGATCGCCGACGACGTTCGCGCGATCGTGCGGGAGCCGGCCGCCCTGTTCTTCTCGGTGCTGATGCCGGTCGGCTTCTTCGCCCTGTTCGTTTCGCTGTTCGGCCACCAGACGGCCGGGTCGGGCGGCTCGGCGGGCACGCTGATGGTCGCCACGTTCGGCACCTTCGGCGTACTGGCGGTGACGTTGCTCAACCCCGCCATCAGCGTCGCGGGCGACAAGGAACGCGGCTGGCTGCGCGCCAAGCAGGTCTCCGGGGTGCCGACACTGATCACGCTCGCCGCGAAGATGCTCGCGGCGCTGCCTTACGCCCTCGCGGTGCTCGTCGCTATGGCCGCGACAGCGGCTCTCAACGGTTCGCTGGACGCGCCGGTCGGCAAGCTGCTGGCCATCGGTGTAGTGCTGCTGCTCGGCTCGCTGCCGTTCACGCTGCTCGGGCTGGCCGTCGGTTTCGTCGCCAGTCCCAACGCGACCTCGGCGATCTTGAACGCGTTCATGTTCCCCGCCGCGGTGCTCTCCGGGCTGTGGATGCCGCTCGACATCATGCCCGCGTTCGTCCAGCACCTCGCGCCGTTCCTGCCGACCTACCACCTCGCGCGGCTCGCCGTCGCACAGCTGACCGGCGGGCCGGTGCTGGTCCACATCCTGGTGCTGCTCGGCATGACCGTTGCCACCGCGGCGCTGGCCTCCGTGGCCTATCGTCGTGGACGATCATGACCGTGCAGAAACCGCCTGAGTCCAAGGGCATCGCCTTCGGCTGGATCCACGCGATCTACTTGGCGATCCCACTGTTCCAGCCGATGTTCGACCCGGCGAGCGACAGCTGGGACTGGGTGGTCGCGGTCGGCATCGCCGTGCTGGGCGGGGTGCTGTATTTCGTCGGCCTCCTGCACGTGGACCTCGCCCGCTGGTACTCCGCGGTTCCGCTCACCGTGCTCGCGGTGGCCACCATGCCGCTGAACGCCGGCGCGTCGGTACTGCTGGTGTATGCGGCGGGTGCGGCGGGGCGGGTGGAGAACCGGGCCAACGCGATCCGCTGGTTCGTCGGGCTCACGATCCTGCTGCTGGGGATGAGCGTGGTGATCCCGGCGCCGCTGCCGTGGCGGTTGTTCAGCATCATCCCGTCGTTGCTGTTCATCTGGGTCATCGGCCTGGTGTGCATCGAGGAGGCCGAGCGCGCCGGCGAGGCCGCCGAACTGCGCCTGCGCAACGCCCGGATCGAGCACCTGGCCACCATCACCGAGCGCGAACGCCTTGCCCGTGACCTGCACGACCTCCTCGGCCACTCGCTGACCGCGGTGGTCATGCGAGCCCAGTTGATCGGCGCCGACCCGTCCCGCGCGGCGACGGAGGCCGCCGAGATCGAGCGCACTGCACGCGACGCGCTGGCGGAGGTCCGCAACGCGCTGTCCGGCTGGCGGCAGGCCAGTCTGGAACGCGAACTGGAGACCGCCCGCGGCGCGCTGGCCAGCGCCGGCGTCGAACTCGTAGTCCGCCGCGAAGCAGATTTGAAGCTGCTCGGATCCACCGAGCACGAGCTGGCGCTGGCCCTTCGAGAAGCGGTCACCAATGTCGCGCGGCATGCGCGGGCGAGGACGTGTCACATCGGCATCCACCGCGAGGACGACGAACTGCGGGTGGTGATCGCGGACGACGGCGTCGGCGGCAAGTCCCGCGAGGGCAACGGCCTGACCGGCATCCGCGAGCGCGTGAGGGCACTGGGTGGCCGGCTGGACCGGACCACCTCGGCCGGGACCACGGTGACCATCGCGGTGCCACTGGCGGTGGCGGTGTGAGCGGGGTGATCAGGGTCGTACTGGCCGAGGACCAGATCATGGTGCTGGGCGCGTTCGCCGCGTTACTCGGCCTGCAACCGGATCTCGAGGTGGTGGCCACCGCGACCACCGGTGACGAAGCGCTCGCCGCCGTCGCCGAGCACCGCCCGGACGTGCTGCTCACGGATATCGAAATGCCCGGCCGTACGGGCCTCGACGTCGCTGTGGAGCTGCGCAAACGCGGGGACCGGACGCGGGTGCTGATCGTGACGACCTTCGCCCGCAGCGGCTACCTCCGCCGCGCGCTGGACGCCGGCGTCGCCGGATATGTGCTCAAGGACGCGCCGATCGGCGATTTGGCGACGGCGTTGCGCAAGGTCCACGCGGGCGAGCGGGTGGTGGCCCCTGAGCTCGCCGTGGCCGCCTGGGACCACTCCGACCCGCTGACCGACCGCGAGCGCGAACTGCTGCGCGAGGTTGCCACCGGTGCGTCGAACGCCGAGATCGCCGGGAGGCTGCATCTCGCCGAGGGGACGGTCCGCAACTACCTCTCCGCCGCCATGGCGAAGCTCGGCGCGCAGAGCCGTTCCCACGCCGCACGCATCGCGGGCGAACGCGGCTGGCTCTGACGCGCGAGTCC
The DNA here is from genome assembly GCA_032230695.1 of Actinomycetota bacterium. Classification (GTDB taxonomy): domain Bacteria; phylum Actinomycetota; class Actinomycetes; order Mycobacteriales; family Pseudonocardiaceae; genus Amycolatopsis. The sequence continues at coordinate 44,120 of JAVXWP010000016.1, forward strand.
ACAACGAACAGTCGTCCGGCACGGGCGAACAGCCCAATTCGCCGTCCGTGAGCGCCAGGTGCACTCGAGGCTTTGACCTGCTCACCTGCGCTTGTGACGCTGTGCGCAAGCCCTTCAACGCTGCGCCAACCGGTCGGTCCGCAGCGTGGCATCTTGACGGGAAGCCTTGTGGGGGTCACGCTTACTGCCAACGGTGAGAGCCAGCACAGACCTTGCGGGAGGGATGTGGCTGACCGGGCCGGAGGCATTACCCGATAGGCGTTGCGTTCGAGGCTGGGCCCCATCAGGAGAGCCCCCTGGACAGAGTGCGCCCTACGGGTTAGACTGCTTCTTTGCGCTGCCCTCTTTCAGGCTGCCCGGAACCGGTAGTTAGGATGTGGGCACCACGGCACCCTTGACAGCTCGCATTAGTAGTTGCTAACGCGGCTGCGCACCGCTCTTTGTCCCCGGAAGGACGCATCTTGGCAGTCTCTCCCGCGAATCAGGCCACTGCTGCGACGACCTCGGCTACGGCATCAACGGGAATTCCAGGAGCACCCAAGCGGGTCTCTTTCGCGAAGATTCGCGAGCCCCTGAGCACCCCAAACCTGCTTGACGTGCAGATCCGGTCGTTTGAATGGTTTACCGGCGACGAGGCGTGGTTCGAACGCCGCGTCGAGGAAGGCGAAGAAAACCCGGTCGGAGGCCTCTCGGAGGTTCTCAACGAGATCTCCCCGATCGAGGACTTCTCCGGCTCTATGTCCCTATCCTTCTCCGACCCGCGCTTCGACGAGGTCAAGGCCTCCGTCGAGGAGTGCAAGGACAAGGACATGACCTACGCCGCGCCGCTGTTCGTCACGGCCGAGTTCGTCAACAACAACACTGGTGAGATCAAGAGCCAGACGGTCTTCATGGGCGACTTCCCGGTGATGACCGACAAGGGCACCTTCGTCATCAACGGCACCGAGCGTGTCGTGGTGTCCCAGCTCGTGCGCTCACCCGGTGTGTACTTCGACACCAGTGTCGACAAGACCACCGACAAGGACGTCTTCAGCGTCAAGGTCATCCCGAGCCGGGGTGCCTGGCTGGAGTTCGACGTCGACAAGCGTGACACCGTCGGTGTCCGTATCGACCGCAAGCGCCGCCAGCCGGTCACCGTGCTGCTGAAGGCGCTGGGCTGGACCACCGAGGCGATCCGTGAGCGCTTCTCCTTCTCGGAGACGCTGATGGCCACCCTCGAGAAGGACCACACCGCCGGTACTGACGAGGCACTGCTCGACATCTACCGGAAGCTGCGTCCAGGCGAGCCCCCCACCAAGGAGAGCGCCCAGACCCTCTTGGAGAACCTGTTCTTCAAGACGAAGCGCTACGACCTGGCGAAGGTCGGCCGGTACAAGGTCAACAAGAAGCTGGGCCAGACTTCCCCGTACGACACGGGCACGCTGACCGAAGAAGACATCGTCACGACCATCGAGTACCTGGTCCGGCTGCACGCCGGCGAGGAAAAGATGACCATCAACGGTGTCGAGCTCCCCGTCGAGGTCGACGACATCGACCACTTCGGGAACCGGCGTCTGCGCACCGTGGGCGAGCTGATCCAGAACCAGATCCGGGTCGGTCTCTCCCGCATGGAGCGCGTAGTCCGCGAGCGGATGACGACTCAGGACGTCGAGGCGATCACGCCGCAGACCCTGATCAACATCCGTCCCGTCGTGGCGGCGATCAAGGAGTTCTTCGGGACTTCGCAGCTGTCGCAGTTCATGGACCAGAACAACCCGCTGTCCGGGCTTACGCACAAGAGGCGTCTGTCCGCGCTCGGCCCCGGTGGTCTGTCCCGTGAGCGCGCCGGCATGGAGGTCCGGGACGTCCACCCGAGCCACTACGGCCGGATGTGCCCGATCGAGACCCCGGAAGGCCCGAACATCGGCCTGATCGGCTCGCTCTGCTCCTACGCGCGGGTCAACCCGTTCGGTTTCATCGAGACGCCGTACCGCAAGGTCGTCGAGGGCCAGGTCACCGACCAGGTCGACTACCTGACGGCCGACGAAGAGGACAGGTTCGTCAAGGCGCAGGCCAACGCGCCCATCGACGAAGACGGCCACTTCAAGGAAGACCGCGTCCTGGTCCGTAAGAAGGGCGGCGAGGTCGAGCTCATCGACCCCACCGACGTGGACTACATGGACGTCTCGCCGCGCCAGATGGTGTCGGTCGCGACGGCCATGATCCCGTTCATCGAGCACGACGACGCGAACCGCGCCCTGATGGGTGCGAACATGCAGCGTCAGGCCGTGCCCCTGCTCCGCAACTCGGCGCCGCTCGTCGGCACCGGCATGGAGCTGCGTGCCGCGATCGACGCCGGTGACGTCCTCGTCGCCGAGCAGGCCGGTGTGGTGGAGGAACTCTCCGCCGACCTGGTCACGATCATGCACGACGACGGCACCCGGAAGAGCTACGGACTGTACAAGTTCCGCCGCTCGAACCACGGCACCTGCTTCAACCACCGCCCGATCGTCAACGAGGGCGACCGGGTCGAAAAGGGCCAGGTCATCGCCGACGGGCCGTCCACCGAGAACGGTGAGATGGCGCTCGGCAAGAACCTGCTCGTGGCGGTCATGCCGTGGGAAGGCCACAACTACGAGGACGCGATCATCCTCTCGGAGCGCCTGGTGCAGGACGACGTGCTCACGTCGATCCACATCGAGGAGCACGAGATCGACGCCCGCGACACGAAGCTGGGCGCCGAGGAGATCACCCGGGACATCCCGAACGTCTCCGAAGAGGTCCTGGCCGACCTCGACGAGCGCGGCATCATCCGGATCGGTGCCGAGGTCCGCGACGGCGACATCCTCGTCGGCAAGGTCACGCCCAAGGGCGAGACCGAGCTGACGCCGGAAGAGCGCTTGCTCCGCGCGATCTTCGGTGAGAAGGCCCGCGAAGTCCGCGACACCTCGCTGAAGGTGCCGCACGGTGAGACCGGCAAGGTCATCGGCATCCGCGTGTTCTCGCGCGAGGACGACGACGAGCTGCCCCCGGGCGTCAACGAACTGGTCCGCGTCTACGTGGCCCAGAAGCGGAAGATCCAGCCTGGTGACAAGCTGGCCGGCCGCCACGGCAACAAGGGTGTCATCGGCAAGATCCTGCCCGCCGAGGACATGCCGTTCATGGAGGACGGCACCCCGGTCGACATCATCCTGAACACGCACGGTGTGCCGCGACGGATGAACATCGGCCAGGTGCTCGAGCTGCACCTCGGCTGGCTCGCTTCGCAGGGCTGGAAGATCGAGGGCAACCCGGACTGGTCGAAGAACCTGAACCAGGAGCTCTTCGACGTCGACGCGGGCACGAACACCGCCACCCCGGTGTTCGACGGCGCCCAGGAAGACGAGATCACCGGCCTGCTCGGCGCGACCAAGCCGAACCGCGACGGTGAGCGCATGGTCAAGCAGAACGGCAAGGCCACTCTGCTGGACGGCCGCTCCGGCGAGCCGTACCCGTACCCGGTCGCCGTCGGCTACATGTACATCCTGAAGCTCCACCACCTGGTCGACGACAAGATCCACGCACGGTCCACCGGCCCGTACTCGATGATCACTCAGCAGCCGCTGGGTGGTAAGGCACAGTTCGGTGGCCAGCGCTTCGGTGAGATGGAGTGCTGGGCGATGCAGGCCTACGGCGCGGCATACACGCTGCAGGAACTGCTGACGATCAAGTCGGATGACGTGGTCGGCCGCGTGAAGGTGTACGAGGCCATCGTCAAGGGGGAGAACATCCCCGAGCCGGGTATCCCGGAGTCGTTCAAGGTGCTCCTGAAGGAGCTCCAGTCGCTGTGCCTGAACGTTGAGGTGCTCTCCAGCGACGGTGCGGCGATCGAGATGCGCGATTCCGACGACGAGGACCTCGAGCGCGCCGCCGCCAACCTCGGCATCAACCTGTCGCGCAACGAGTCGCCCTCGGTGGACGACGTCGTGCACTGACGGTGTGACGGGCGGGCGCCTGCTTAGCGTGGGCGCCCGCCCCAACGCCAACCCCTCTTAGTCGAATCAACCCCAAGGGGATGTAAAGACGTGCTGGACGTCAATTTCTTCGATGAGCTCCGCATCGGCCTTGCTACCGCTGACGACATCCGCCAGTGGTCCTTCGGTGAGGTCAAGAAGCCGGAGACCATCAACTACCGCACCCTGAAGCCCGAGAAGGACGGACTCTTCTGCGAGAAGATCTTCGGCCCGACCCGGGACTGGGAGTGCTACTGCGGTAAGTACAAGCGAGTCCGCTTCAAGGGCATCATCTGTGAGCGCTGCGGCGTCGAGGTGACCCGCGCCAAGGTCCGCCGTGAGCGCATGGGCCACATCGAGCTGGCCGCCCCGGTCACGCACATCTGGTACTTCAAGGGTGTTCCGTCCCGGCTGGGCTACCTGCTCGACCTGGCGCCGAAGGACCTCGAAAAGATCATCTACTTCGCGGCCTACGTGATCACCGGCGTGAACACCGAGCTGCGGCACAACGACCAGCCGACCCTCGAGAACGAGATCGGCATCGAGCGCAAGAACCTCGAAGCCAAGCGTGACGCCGACATCGAGGCACGGGCGCAGAAGCTCGAAGCCGACCTCGCCGAGCTGGAGGCCGAGGGCGCCAAGTCCGACGTCCGCCGCAAGGTGAAGGAAGGCGGCGAGCGCGAGATGCGTCAGCTGCGTGACCGCGCCGGTCGCGAGCTGGACCGCCTCGAAGAGGTCTGGACCACCTTCGTCAAGCTGGACGTGCGCCAGCTGATCGCCGACGAGCTGCTCTACCGCGAGCTCATCGACCGGTACGGCGAATACTTCACCGGTGGCATGGGCGCCGAGTCCATCCAGAAGCTGGCCGCCGAGTTCGACGTGGCCGCCGAGGCCGACCACCTGCGCGACACCATCCGCAACGGCAAGGGGCAGAAGAAGCTCCGCGCGCTCAAGCGGCTCAAGGTCGTCGCGGCGTTCCAGGCCACCGGCAACGACCCCCGCGGCATGGTCCTCGACGCCGTCCCGGTGATCCCGCCGGACCTGCGCCCGATGGTCCAGCTCGACGGTGGCCGGTTCGCCACGTCCGACCTGAACGACCTCTACCGCCGCGTCATCAACCGGAACAACCGGTTGAAGCGGCTCATCGACCTCGGCGCGCCCGAGATCATCGTGAACAACGAGAAGCGGATGCTGCAGGAGGCCGTCGACGCGCTGTTCGACAACGGCCGCCGTGGCCGTCCCGTCACCGGCCCTGGCAACCGGCCGTTGAAGTCGCTGTCCGACCTGTTGAAGGGTAAGCAGGGCCGGTTCCGTCAGAACCTGCTCGGCAAGCGCGTCGACTACTCGGGCCGTTCGGTCATCATCGTCGGTCCGCAGCTGAAGCTGCACCAGTGCGGTCTGCCGAAGGACATGGCGCTCGAGCTGTTCAAGCCGTTCGTCATGAAGCGGCTGGTCGACCTCAACCACGCGCAGAACATCAAGTCCGCCAAGCGCATGGTCGAGCGTTCACGCCCGCAGGTGTGGGACGTGCTCGAAGAGGTCATCACCGGTCACCCGGTGATGCTGAACCGCGCACCGACCCTGCACCGCCTGGGTATCCAGGCCTTCGAGCCGCAACTGGTCGAAGGCAAGGCCATCCAGCTGCACCCGCTGGTCTGTGAAGCGTTCAACGCCGACTTCGACGGTGACCAGATGGCCGTGCACCTCCCGCTTTCCGCGGAGGCGCAGTCCGAGGCCCGCATCCTGATGCTCTCGGCGAACAACATCCTTTCGCCGGCGTCGGGCCGCCCGCTCGCCATGCCGCGTCTGGACATGGTGACCGGTCTGTTCCACCTGACCCGGCTGGACGAGGGCTCCGAGGGCGCCGGCAAGGCGTTCTCTTCGCCGGCCGAGGCCATCATGGCCTTCGACCGCAAGGCACTCAGCCTGCACGCGCCGGTGAAGATCCGGATCAAGGACCGTCAGCCCGCCAAGGCCGACGAAGCCGCGCTGGCCGAGAAGGGCTGGGGACCGGGCAAGACCTGGCTCGCCGAGACCACCCTCGGTCGCGTGCTCTTCAACGAGCTGCTCCCGGCGGACTACCCGTTCATCAACGAGCCGATGCCGAAGAAGCGCCAGGCGCTGATCGTCAACGACCTCGCCGAGCGGTACTCCATGACGCAGGTCGCGCAGACGCTCGACAGGCTCAAGGACGCCGGCTTCTACTGGGCCACCCGGTCCGGTGTCACCGTCGCCATCTCCGATGTCGTGGTGCCGCCGGAGAAGCAGGGCATCCTCGACGAGTACGAGCTCAAGGCCGACCAGGTCGAGAAGCGGTACCAGCGTGGACAGCTCTCGCACACCGAGCGCAACAACGAACTGGTCAAGGTCTGGACCCAGGCGACAGAAGACGTCGCCAAGGTCATGGAAGCCCACTTCCCGGACGACAACCCGATCTCGATCATCGTCAAGTCGGGTGCGGCGGGCAACATGACGCAGGTCCGGTCGCTGGCCGGTATGCGTGGCCTGGTGTCGAACCCCAAGGGTGAGTACATCCCGCGTCCGATCAAGGCCAACTTCCGTGAAGGCCTGTCGGTGGCGGAATACTTCATCGCGACGCACGGTGCCCGTAAGGGCCTCGCGGACACCGCGATGCGGACCGCCGACTCGGGTTACCTGACCCGTCGTCTGGTGGACGTGTCGCAGGACGTCATCGTCCGCGAGACCGACTGCGCCGGTACCCGTGGCATCTCCATGGTGGTCGGCGAGGACATCGGCGGCGGCAAGGTCCTGCGCGACCAGCACGTCGAGACCAGCGTCTACGCGCGCTGCCTCGCCGAGGACGCGGTGGACGCCCAGGGCAACGTCGTGCTCAACCGCAACGACGACGTCGGTGACCCGGCGATCGAGAAGCTCGTCTCGAGCGGGATCTCCAAGGTCAAGGTCCGCAGCGTGCTGACCTGCGAGTCGGTCGTCGGTGTCTGTGCGCGGTGCTACGGCCGTTCGATGGCGACCGGTCTTCTGGTCGACGTCGGCGAGGCCGTCGGTATCGTCGCGGCGCAGTCGATCGGTGAGCCGGGAACCCAGCTCACGATGCGTACCTTCCACCAGGGTGGCGTCGTCGGTGACGACATCACCAAGGGTCTTCCCCGGGTGCAAGAGCTCTTCGAGGCTCGTGTCCCCAAGGGCAAGGCGCCGATCGCCGACGTCGATGGCCGCGTGCGCATCGAAGAGAGCGAGCGGTTCTGGAAGATCACGCTGATCCCGGACGACGGTGGCGAAGAGATCGTCTTCGACAAGCTGTCCAAGCGTCAGCGGCTCGCGAACACCCCGAGCGGCCCGCTCGCCGACAGCGATCACGTGGCGGTCGGCCAGCAGCTGCTGGAAGGTACCCCGGACCCGCACGAGGTTCTCCGCGTGATGGGCCCCCGCGAGGCGCAGATGCACCTCGTGGACGAGGTCCAGCAGGTGTACCGGGCACAGGGTGTGTCGATCCACGACAAGCACATCGAGGTGATCGTCCGGCAGATGCTCCGCCGGGTCACGATCATCGAGAACGGGTCCACGGACTTCCTCCCGGGCGAGCTGCCCGAGCGGACCAAGTTCGAGGCGCGCAACCGTGCCGCGGTCGCCGAAGGCGGCGAGCCGGCTTCGGGTCGCCCGGTGCTGATGGGGATCACGAAGGCCTCGCTGACCACGGACTCGTGGCTGTCGGCGGCGTCGTTCCAGGAGACCACCCGAGTCCTGACCGACGCGGCCATCAACGGCCGTAGCGACAGGCTCGTGGGTCTGAAGGAGAACGTCATCATCGGTAAGTTGATCCCGGCCGGTACGGGCATCAACAGGTACCGCAACATCCAGGTGCAGCCGACCGAGGAGGCCCGGGTGGCGGCGTACGCCATCCCGTCCTACGACGACGGCTACTACACCCCGGATGTCTTCGGTACCGGCACCGGTGCGGCGGTCCCGCTGGATGACTACGACTTCGGTCGCGACTTCCGCTAACCACCCACCCGCTCCACCCGCTTTACCCCCAGAGAGCCCCCGGTCCCCACGGACCGGGGGCTCTCTGCATGCCCCGCACGCTGCGTTTAGCGGGCTAATCGTCCTCGCGCTTCCCGTCGGCCCAGGTAGCACAGGGCGGCGCCAGGAGGACGATGTCCACCCGTGCCGCGCCCGCGACGCCGCCGAGCCGGCCCACTCGCCCCCACCGCGCGCCCCCGGACGCCGCACCGCGGGAATCCGACCCTGACCCGGGCGTTCGCTTTTCGCCCGCTAAACGCGAACGCCCTGGTCAGGAGTCGAGTCGGGCAGATGGGCTAGCGGAGCTGAGGAGTGGGGCAGCGGGGCGGGTCCAACTCCTCGCGCGTGAGTAAGGAAGGGTGGAGTTCCCGGGATTCCATAACGAAATGATCACGGAACCAGGGACCTGTTCAGCCGACTGGCGACGTACAGTTACGCCCACTTCTCACATATCGGACGATTTGGGACTCAATCACCCATCTAGCCTAAAATTATGTGGCAAATGCGTCCACAGCGTGGGAAAGTCACCTGATAGTGAAGCATCCCATTCTTTGATCACGAGATTGACAGTAAGCACCTGTCACAAGAGTATTTCGCTCATGTCCTCTCCTGTCGCCCTGGTGTGGCGCCGGCACGTCGATCTGCGAATGCAGGCGAGTGCCCTCTGTATGGAGTTCTGATTTCCCCGTCCGTC
>JAVXWP010000033.1:0-45481 GCA_032230695.1 Actinomycetota bacterium
TGAGGGACTCAGAGTCCCTCAAAGAGGCCTTCACGGACAACTGGGGGCACCCGAAGGCACGCGCGTGGCCGGAGTTGTGTGTGGGCGTCCATTACCACGGTCGTGATCACACGGCGTGTTGGCACCACCGCGTTCTCTCACCCTGATGCCGCGCCGGTAACCTCCGTTGCTGTGTCTGTCAACCAAGAAGGGCCTGCGCAGGTCCCGGACAGCCCGGTGAAGGCCGTCGCCGCACCGCCACGTCCGATCAGGATCGAACCTGTGCCGCTCGCGACGCTGGTTGCCCGTGCTGACGCGCGTCTGATCGGCGATTCCCACGCCGTCGGGCTGGCCGTGACTGGGGCGACGCTGCGTGCTCAGCATGTCCTTCCGGGTGACCTGTTCGCGGCGTTGCCGGGTGCGAGGGCGCACGGGGCCGATTTCGCGGGGCAGGCCATCGCGGCCGGGGCTTACGCGGTGCTGACCGACGAGGCCGGGGCCGAGCGTCCGGCATTGCGGGATTCGGGCATCCCGGTGCTCGTGCACCCGGATCCCCGTGGGGTGCTGGGGTCGATGGCGGCGTGGATTTACGGCGAGCCGTCCCTCAAACTGGCGGTGCTGGGTGTCACGGGTACTGCTGGGAAGACCACCACCGCGTACCTCGTCGACGCCGGGTTGCACGCGGCTGGACGTACCACCGGCCTGATCGGGACCGTGGAGACGCGGATCGCCGGGCAACGGCTGGCGAGCGGGTTCACCACGCCGGAGGCGCCGGATCTGCAGGCGCTGCTCGCGGTGATGGTCGAGCAGGGCGTCACGCACGTGCCCATGGAGGTCTCCAGCCACGCGCTCGCGCTGGGTCGCGCCAACGGGACCAGGTTCGCGGTGGGGGCGTTCACGAACCTCTCGCAGGACCACTTGGACTTCCATCACGACATGGAGGAGTACTTCGCCGCCAAGGCGCTGCTGTTCGACGGGCGGTCGACCACCGAGGTCGTCGTGGTCGACAGCGCTTGGGGACAGGCGCTGGTCACGCCGCACACGGTGACGGTGTCGACCGAGACGGGCGTGGATGCCACGTGGCGGGCCACCGACCTACAAGCCCTCCCGACGGGCGAGCAGTCCTTCCTGATGCACGGGCCGGACGGGGTGGCCACCGAGGCGAAGATTCCGTTGCCAGGGGCGTTCAACGTCGCGAACGCGCTGCTGGCGGCGGCGATCCTGGACACGACCGGCGTCACGACCGCGGAGATCGTGGCCGGGCTGGCCGCGGTCGAGGTGCCTGGCCGCATGGAGCGGGTTTACCTCGGCCAGCCCTTCACGGCCGTCGTCGACTACGCACACAAGCCCGCCGCGGTGGCCCAGGGGCTCGACGCGCTGCGTGCGCGCACCGAGGGCCAGGTCATCACCGTGCTCGGCTGCGGGGGCGACCGGGACACCGCCAAGCGCCCGATGATGGGGGAGGCCGCGGTCCGGCGAAGTGACGTACTCATCGTGACCGACGACAACCCGCGCTCCGAGGACCCGGCGGCGATCCGGGCCGCCATGCTGTCCGGCGCGCGGTCGGTCGGGCCCGCCCAGGGCGGCGAGATCGTCGAGATCGCCGACAGGCGCGAGGCCATCACCTACGCCGTTTCGCTCGCGCGGCCCGGCGACGTGGTGCTCATCGCCGGCAAGGGCCACGAGACCGGCCAGGAGGTCAACGGGATCGTGCACCCGTTCTCCGACCGTGACGAACTCGAGGCCGCCATCAGAAATCTTCACGGGGTGAATGAGTGATCGAGCTGGCACTGGCCGAGATTGCCGAGATCGTCGGCGGGCGGCTCCACCTGGCGGACCCCGCTGCGAAGGTCACCGGGAGCGTCGAGTTCGACACCCGCGCGCTGACGCCGGGAAGTCTCTTTCTCGCCTTGCCCGGTGAGCGCGTCGACGGCCACGACTTCGCGGCCAACGCCATCGAGTCGGGGGCTGTCGCGGTGCTCGCCGCCCGCGAAGTGGACGCGCCGTCGATCATCGTGCCGCCGCTGGCCGAGGGAGAGGCCCACGCGCGGTCGGTCGCGCTCGCCGGCGACAAGGACGGCTCCGGGGCGGCGGTGCTGGCCGCGCTGGGCAAGCTGGCGCGTCACGTCGTTATCGAGCTCTCGCGCAAGGGCCTGACCGTCGTCGGCGTGACGGGCTCGTCCGGCAAGACCTCGACCAAGGACCTGATCGCCCAGATGCTCGAACCACTGGGCGCGACGGTCGCGCCGCCCGGCTCGTTCAACAACGAGCTCGGCCACCCGTGGACAGCGCTGCGGGCCGACACGAGCACGCGCCACCTCGTTCTGGAACTCTCGGCCCGCGGACCCGGGCACATCGCCGAGCTGGCGGCCATCGCGCCGCCGCGGATCGGTGTCGTGCTCAACGTCGGCACCGCGCACGTCGGTGAGTTCGGCTCGCGGGAAGGAATCGCGAAGACCAAGGGCGAACTCGCCGAGGCGCTGCCTTCAGAAACAGCGGGCGGCGTGGCGATCCTCAACTTCGACGACCCGCTCGTCGCCGCGATGGCGAGCCGCACCCGGGCGCGGGTCGTCGGCGTCGGCGAGAGCGCCTCGGCCCACGTGCGCGCGGTCGGCGTCGAGCTCGACGACCAGGCGCGCGCGTCCTTCCGGCTCGTCACGCAGGCGGGCGAAGCGGACGTCCAGCTACCGCTTCACGGCGAACACCACGTCGGCAACGCGTTGTCCGCGGCCGCTGTCGCCCTCGAGCTCGGCGCAGGAGTCGACGAGGTCGCCGCGCGGCTTTCCACTGTGGAGCGACGGTCCGCGCGCCGCATGGAGGTCACCACCCGGCCCGACGGCGTCACGATCGTCAACGACTCCTTCAACGCCAACCCGGAGTCCATGCGGGCCGCCCTGAAGTCGTTGGCCTCAATGAGCACGAAACGCCGCGCCTGGGCCGTCCTGGGCGTCATGGGCGAGCTCGGCGATGACGCGGCGACCGCCCACGACGAGATCGGCAGGCTCGTCGTGCGGCTCAACATCGGCAAGCTGGTCGTCGTCGGTGAAGGTGCTGCGGCCATGCATCACGGTGCCACGCAAGAAGGTTCGTGGGGCGAGGAGTCGATCCTGGTACCCGACGCCGATGCGGCCACCGCGTTGCTGCATGATCAGCTCCAACCCGGGGACGTCGTGTTGGTCAAAGCCTCCAAGGTCGCCCAATTGTGGCGCGTGGCCGACGCACTCCTCGCCCCCGAAACTGCTCTCCCCTCCTCGAATTCTTCCGACAGCGCGAACGGTGGTGACGCGTGATCAGCATCCTGATCGCGGCCGCTGCGGGCCTGCTGGTTTCGATCCTGCTGACCCCTTATCTGATCAGGGTGTTCTCACGGCGGGGCTTCGGCCAGGAGATCCGCGAAGAAGGCCCGGCCGGGCACAAGTCCAAACGCGGTACGCCCACGATGGGCGGTGTCGCGATCCTGATCGCGATGGTCGTCGGCTATTTCGTGGCGCACCTCATCAACTGGATGGGCAACTCCAACAGCGGCGGGCCTTCGATGTCCGGCCTGCTGGTGCTCTTCCTGGCGGTGGCACTGGGAATCGTCGGTTTCCTCGACGACTTCATCAAGATCCGCAAGCAGCGCAACCTCGGCCTGAACAAGACCGCGAAACTGGTCGGGCAGCTGGTCGTGACCATCGCGTTCGCGGTGCTCTCGCTCAACTTCGCCGACTCCCGCGGCCTGACCCCGGCATCGGAAAGCCTTTCCTACGTCCGTGACCTGACGCTGATCACCTTCCCGTCGGTGGTCTTCGTGATCTTCTGCTACGTCGTGATCTCCGGCTGGTCGAACGCGGTCAACTTCACCGACGGCCTCGACGGTCTCGCCGGTGGCGCCGCGGCGATGGTGCTGGCGACCTACGTGGTCATCTCGTTCTGGCAGGCCCGCCTCAGCTGCGCGGAGACGCCGCAGGCCGCCTGTTACGACGTGCGAGATCCACTGGACCTCGCGGTGGTGGCCGCCGCGGCCACCGGCGCCTGTGTCGGCTTCCTCTGGTGGAACGCCGCACCGGCCAAGATCTTCATGGGCGACACCGGGTCACTGGCGCTCGGCGGGCTCGTCGCGGGACTGTCGATGACCACCAAGACCGAGCTGCTCGCCATCGTGATCGGCGGGCTGTTCATGGTCGAGATGATCTCGGTGGTCGCGCAGATCGCGGTTTTCCGGACGACCAGGCGGAGACTGTTCCGCATGGCGCCGTTCCATCATCATTTCGAGCTCGCCGGCTGGGCCGAAACCACGGTGATCATCCGGTTCTGGCTACTGTCGGCGATCTGCTGCATGTTCGGGCTCGGACTCTTCTACAGCGAACAACTCGGCGTCGGAGGTTAAGCGGTGGAACTCGCCGGATCGCGGGTACTGGTAGCCGGTGCCGGAGTGACCGGCAAGTCGGTGACCAGGGCGCTCGTTTCGATGGGTGCCCAGGTCACCGTGACCGACGGCAACACCGGACGTCTCGCGGAGCTGGACGGCCTCGGCGCCGAGCTGGCTCCGAGCCTGGTTGCGCCACCCGAAGGCACTTCGCTCGTCGTGACCAGCCCGGGCTGGCGCCCGTCCTCGCCGCTGCTCGTCGCGGCGGCCGAGGCGGGCATCGAGGTGATCGGCGACGTCGAGCTGGCGTGGCGCGTCGGCCAGTCGAGGGAAGTCCCGCCGATCTGGCTCGCGATCACCGGCACCAACGGCAAGACCACCACTGTCGGCATGCTCGAAGCGATGCTGCGCGCCGCCGGTGTCGACGCCGTGGCCTGCGGAAACGTCGGCTTCGCGGTGATCGACGCAGTGCTCGCGGGGCACGAGGCCCTCGCCGTCGAGCTGTCGAGTTTCCAGCTGCACTGGTCGAACACCCTCGCGCCCAAGGCGTCGGTGGTGCTCAACCTCGCCGAGGACCACATCGACTGGCACGGCTCGATGGACCAGTACGCGGCCGACAAGGGCAAGATCCATCAACGCTCGGCCACCGTCGTGCGGAACCTCGCCGACGACTGGTCGGTGCGGCTGGCCGAGGAGAACGCCTCCGAAGGCGCCGTGCTCGTGGGTTTCGGGTTGACTTCCCCGCTCCCGGGTGAGCTCGGGCTCGTCGAAGACCTGCTGGTGGACCGCGCTTTCGTCCCGGACCCGGTGCATCACGCCGAAGAGCTCGCGCAGCTGGGCGACGTCCGGCCCTTCGGTCCGCACAACGTCTCCAACGCCCTCGCCGCGGCCGCGTTGGCGCGCGCGTACGGCGTCGACACCGCTTCGGTGGCGAAAGGGCTTCGCGAGTTTCAGCCCGGTCCGCACCGCGCTGTCGAGGTCGCCGAAATCGGCGGCGTCCGCTATATCAACGACTCCAAGGCCACCAATCCGCACGCCGCCGCCGGTTCGCTCGGCTCGCACACCGACGTCGTCTGGATCGCGGGTGGCCAGCTCAAGGGCGCTTCGGTGGACGAATTGGTCGCCTCGATCGCCGGCAGGCTCCGCGGGGTTGTGCTACTCGGCGTCGATTCACCCGTGATCGCCGCCGCTGTTGCGCGACACGCGCCGGATGTACCCGTCCACCGCCTCCTTCCGGGTGACGATGAGGTCATGACTGCGGCAGTTAATGCGGCCGGTGCGATGGCGCGTCCCGGTGACGTCGTGCTGCTCGCCCCCGCCGCGGCTTCCTTGGACATGTTCCGCGACTACGCCCAGCGCGGTGACGCGTTCGCCGAAGCGGTGCGGGCACTGGCGAACGGACGGGCGTAACCGTGACCGCGGTCGAAGACGTCCGGAAGGCCAGGACGGAGCGTGCCGAGCGCCCCGAACGCCGTCGCCGCGAGCGCACCGAGCGTGGTTTCGTCGCCGTCCGCACCGCGCTGACGGCGTGGCTCTCCCGCCCGCTGGCCTCGTTCCACCTGGTGCTCGCCATCACCGGTCTGCTCACCGTCATCGGCATCGTGATGGTGCTGTCGGCGTCGTCGGTCGCTTCGGTGGACCCGCTGACCGGCCAGGGCGTCTACTCGATGTTCAAGAAGCACCTGATCTTCGTCGCGCTGGGCGCGGTGGTGTTCTGGATCGGGCTCCGGGTCCCGCTGAACCGCGTGCGGCAGCTGTCGGCGACGGCCATGGTGCTGTGTCTCGGCCTCTTGATGCTGGTGCTCACCCCGCTCGGCTCCAAGATCAACGGTTCGCAGGGCTGGTTCCAGCTCGGGCTCTTCTCGTTTCAGCCGATCGAGGCAGGCAAGGTCGCGCTGGCGTTCTGGGGCGCGCACATCCTGGTGGTCAAGTACAACGTGATCAACCAGTGGCGGCATCTGCTGGTGCCCGTGGTGCCGGTGGCGCTGTTGATGTTCGCGCTGGTCATGATGCAGCCGGACCTCGGCGGCACGATCACCCTCGCCGTGGTGCTGCTCGGGCTGCTCTGGTTCGCCGGAGCGCCGAAAAGGCTGTTCGGTGTGCTGTTCGCGGGCGGGATCTCCGGTGCCGTGGTGCTCGCGCTGATCTCCAGCTACCGCCTCGATCGCGTGCTCTCGTTCCTCTCGCCGACGGCGGACACCAGCGGCGACGCCTACCAGGCCAACCAGGCGAAGTACGCGCTCGCCGACGGCGGCCTGTTCGGCAAGGGTCTCGGGCAGGGCCAGTCGAACTGGGGATACCTGCCCAACGTGCAGAACGACTTCATCTTCGCCCTGATCGGCGAGGAGCTCGGTTTCATCGGTTGCGTGGTGGTGCTCAGCCTGTTCGCCGGCATCGCGATCGTCGGCCTGCGGATAGCGACCCGCAACCTCGACCCGTGGATCCGGATCGTCTCCGGCACCTTGACCGTTTTCCTGGTGGCACAGGCGGGCATCAACATCGGTTACGTCGTCGGCCTGCTCCCGGTCACCGGCGTCACGCTGCCGCTGGTGTCCTACGGCGGCACCTCGCTCGTGGTGACGATGCTGATCATGGGCATCCTGGCGAACGCCGCCCGGCACGAACCGGAGGCGGTGGCCGCACTGCGTTCGCAGGGGCCGGGTAAATTCGGACGCCTGCTGAGGCTTCCGGCACCCGACCCGTATCGCCCGCCCGCCAAGCGCAAGGGCACGGGTCGTGGTGCCTCGCCGAAAGCGGCGGCCAGGCCGGCCCCGAGGGCTGCCCGTCCGGCGCAGGCTCAGGAACGCCGCAGGTCGGTCCGGGAACCGGGCAGGCGAAGCACAGCGCGGGGCGGTACTTCCAGGAGCACCGCCCGGCGCGGCACGGCAACACGGAGAGGGAGATAGTGAGCAAGCCGGTCAAGGGATCCGGGCGAGCTGCGGCTGGTGCGGGACCGACCGTCGTGGTCGCCGGAGGTGGCACCGCGGGACATATCGAACCAGCTCTCGCGCTCGCCGACGCGGTGATGCGGCTTCGCCCCGACGCCACCGTGGTGGCGCTCGGCACGCAGCGAGGACTCGAGAACAAGCTGGTACCCGCGCGCGGGTACAAACTCGAGCTGATCCCGCCGGTGCCGATGCCGCGCAAGCCGACCCCCGAGCTACTCCGGCTGCCGTTGAAGGTCCGCGAGTCCGTAAAGCGGACCCGCGAAGTGCTGGAGCGGGTCCACGCGGACGTCGTCGTGGGGTTCGGTGGTTACGTGGCGCTCCCGGCATATCTGGCCGCGCGTGGGCGGGTGCCGATCGTCGTGCACGAGGCGAACCAGTCGCCGGGACTGGCGAACAAGGTCGGCGCGCGGTTCGCTTCGCGGGTCGCCGTCGCCGTGCCCGGGACGCCGCTCCCGAACGCCGAAGTGGTGGGGATCCCGCTGCGGCGGTCGATAACCACGCTCGACAGGGCCGCGCTGCGGGCCGAGGCGCGGGAGTTCTTCGGGCTCGACCCGGACGCGCCGACACTACTCGTCTTCGGCGGATCCCAAGGGGCACAGTCGATCAACGGTGCGCTGTCGTCCGCAGCCAAGGACCTGGCCGACGCCGGCATCGGGGTCCTGCACGCGCACGGACCGAAGAACACACTGGTGGTCCAGGAGTTCCCTGGCCGCCCCGTGTACCTCCCGGTGCCGTATCTCGACCGGATGGATCTGGCTTACGCCGCGGCCGACGTCGTGCTGTGCCGCTCCGGCGCGATGACCGTCGCCGAGGTTTCCGCCGTCGGCCTGCCCGCGGTGTTCATCCCGCTCCCGCACGGAAACGGCGAGCAGGCGACCAACGCACAACCCGCTGTCGACGCGGGTGCGGCGCTGATGGTGTCCGACGGGGAGCTAACCGCGGCCAAGGTGGCCGAGCTGGTCGTCCCGCTCGTCGTCGACGCCGATCGGGTGGCGAAAATGAGTGCCGCCGCGATCGGGCTGGGGCATCGCGAAGCCGATGAGCTGCTCGCGAAAATCGTTCTGGAGGCTGCGGGTGTCTGAACTGAGTGACGTGTCCGAAGTTCCCGAGGTGCTGCGACGAGCGCACCTGATCGGTATCGGCGGTGCCGGGATGAGCGGTATCGCTCGCATCCTGCTCGCCAGGGGGGCGCGGGTCTCCGGTTCCGACGCAAAGGACTCCCGCGCGTTCCTGGCGCTGCGGGCGCAGGGCGCGGTGATCGCGATCGGACAGAGCGCGGGCAACCTGGACGCGTTCGAGGGCGGGCCGTCCGCGGTCGTCGTGTCGACCGCGATCAAGGAGACCAACCCGGAGCTGGTGGCGGCGCGTGAGCGCGGGATCACCGTGCTGCACCGCGCGCAGGCGCTGGCCGGGCTGATGGAAGGCCACCGCGTCGCGTGCATCGCGGGTACGCACGGCAAGACGTCGACGACGTCGATGCTGACCGTCGCGCTGCAGCACTGCCGGTTGAACCCGTCGTTCGCGATCGGCGGTGACCTCAACGAGTCCGGCTCCAACGCGCACCACGGCGATGGCGGGATCTTCGTCGCCGAGGCCGACGAGAGCGACGGCTCGTTCCTGGCGTACACACCGTCGGTCGCGGTCGTGACGAACGTCGAGCCGGATCACCTCGACCACCACGGCACGGCCGAGGCGTACGTCGACATCTTCGAGCAGTTCGTCCGGCGAATCGAGCCGGGCGGTGTGCTGATCGTCTGCGGTGACGACCTTCCGGCGGCGCTGCTGGCCGACCACGCTTCGTCGGCCGGGATCCGCGTGCGCCGCTACGGCCGCACGGTCACCGGTGCCGAGGACGCGCGCGTGCTCGACTTCACGCCGGGACCCGACGGCGGTTTCGTCCGCGTTGCCTTGTCGGACAAGGAGATCGACGTCAAGGTCGCGGTTCCCGGTGAGCACATGGCGTTGAACGCCGTGGGTGCGCTACTGGCCGGGCTCGAGCTGGGCGCGCCGCTGGAAGGACTCGCCGAAGGGCTGGCCGCGTTCGGCGGGGTGCGGCGGCGCTTCGAGTTCAAGGGCCGCGCGGGAGACGTCCGGGTGTACGACGACTACGCCCACCACCCGACGGAAGTGGCCGCGCAGCTGCTGGCCGTCCGCCAGACAGCCGGTGCGGGCCGTGTCGTCGTCGTGTTCCAGCCGCACCTGTACTCGCGCACCAAGGCGTTCTCCGACGAGTTCGCGGCGGCCCTGGCACTGGCCGACGAGGTTGTCGTGCTGGATGTCTACGGCGCCCGCGAGGAACCCGAACCCGGCGTCACCGGTGCGCTGATCGCGGACAAGATCGTCGGCGCCACAGTGCATTACGAGCCCGCGTTCGACACCGCCGCGACACTGGCCGTCGACATCCTGAAGCCGGGGGACCTGCTGGTCACCATGGGCGCCGGCGATGTCACTCAGCTCGGCCCCGAGATCCTGGCGGAGCTGGACCGGCGCAACGAGCAGGGATAGCCGGTGACCACGACCAGGCCCGACCGCCGACCACCGCCCGAGCGTCTCCCGCCGCCGCGCGACCGGCGGGGACGGCGCACGCCGACCGAGCGGGCCCGCACCAGCACACGGCCCGTGCGGCGTAAGGAGATGCGCCGACGCTGGGTCGCGCTGCTGAGCCTGCTGACGATCATCGGGCTGGTCTACGTCGTGCTCTTCACGTCGTTCCTGGGGGTGAAGTCCGTGGACGTCATCGGGACGAAAAGCATGTCGGCCGACGAGGTACGTGCGATGGCAGCGGTGCCAGAGCTCAAGCCGATGCTGCGGGTCGGCACCGACGAGATCCGGGACCGGGTGGCCACGATGCCGGGGGTGGCGACGGTCGAGGTTTCGCGCTCGTGGCCGTCGACCATCGAGATCACCATCACCGAACGGACGCCGATCGCGTACTTCAACAGCGGCCCCGGTGGGGACGGCTACCACCTCGTCGACGGCAGCGGTGTCGTCTACAAGACACTCAAGGACAAACCGGCCGGCCTGCCGGAACTGAAGCTGCCCAAGGTGTCCGCCGACGACCCGGTGACCAAGGCCGTCACCCTCGTCCTCGGCGTCATCCCGTCGCAGCTGCTCAAACAGGTCACCACCGCGACCGCCAAAACCCCCGGCAGTGTCGAATTCGTGCTCACCAACGGAAAAAACGTCCGCTGGGGCAACGCCCTGCAAACCGACCGCAAGGCCAAGGTCCTCGCCGCCCTGCTCACCCGCGAGGGCAAGAACTACGACGTCTCCAGTCCCGAACTCCCCACCGTCTCTTAGCTCCGAGTGCAGTCTGCGTAGGTGAAGTGTTTCCCCGTGTTCGATCCCTGGGGGGATCGTGCCGGCACAGAATGCGCACACGTGCGCGCAGGTTGCACGCACGTGTGCGCAGATTGCACTCAGACGAGGGCGGCGTCGAGGGTGATGGTGGTGCCGGCGAGGGCATTCGAGACCGGGCAGGTCGCCTTGGCGGTCGCGGCGAGTTCGGCGAACTGGTCGGCGGTGACGCCGTCCAGCTTGGCGCGCAGGGTGATCGCGATGCCGCTGATTTCGAGTCCGCCGCCGGTCGGGACGACGGTGACTTCGGCGCTGACGTCGATCGAGTCGGCGACGAGCTTCTTCGATCCGAGCACGCCGGAGAGGTTCATCGCGAGACACGACGAGAGTGCGGCGGCGATGAGCTCCTCCGGGCTGGTCTGCCCGTCCGGGTTGCCCATGCGGGCGGGGAAGGATACGGAGAACGAGCCGGCGTTCGAAGAGTCGAGGGTGACCTCGCCTTTGCCCGACTGAAGTCCGCCTTCCCAATGGGTCGTGGCGTCACGGCTTGTCATTTTGCGCCTCCTGAGGGTTTCTGCTGGCCAGTGCCGACGACGTCAGCACCTTGAGGGATCGGACGAGCTCCCGCCGCCCGGCGTTGTCCAGCCCGAGCGCGCACCCGATCACCGAAGGGAGCGCGGTGGCGCGCGCACGAAGGCTCGTGCCCTTCTCGGTCAGGCTGATCGAGACACTGCGTTCGTCGGAAGCGAGCCGGTGACGGGTCACCAGCCCGTTCACTTCGAGCCGCTTGAGCAGCGGGGAAATCGTGCCGTAGTCCAGCTGCAACGCCTCGGCGATGTCCTTGACCGGCTGGGAGTCGCGCTCCCAGAGCACCAGCAGCACGAGGTACTGCGGATACGTCAGGCCGAGGTCGGCGAGCAGGGGCCGGTACACGTCGGTGACCGCCCTGGAAGCGGCGTAGAGCGCGAAGCAAGCTTGCTCCTCGAGCAGTAGCTGCTCATCTCCGGACGACGACATACGATTAACATAGCCCGCGATTACATCGTGCACAAGGTAATTAATTGGATCGTGGATTGTCGGTGCCGACCGGCACACTGTCGCTCGTGACCGAACCAAAACGCCCAGATCCCCCGATGACGGGCGACGAGCGCACCCAGTTGAACGGCTTCCTCGACTTCCTGCGCGCCACGGTCGTCTGGAAGAGCGCGGGCCTCACCGACGAGCAGGCTCGCGCCTCCCATGTCCCCAGCGAATTGACGACCATCGCCGGCCTCGTCGGGCATCTCACCCTTGTCGAGGATCACTGGTTCGGCTTGGTCCTCGACGACCGGGAGGACAAATGGAAGGAAGCGCTGGCCGAGGATCCAGACGCCGAATTCCGCCAGGCCATGAAGACCCCGATCAGTCAGGTCCTCGCCGAGTACGAGGCGCAATGCGAAGTCAGCCGCGAAATCGTCGCCAAGCTGGACCTCGACGCCGTGTTCCCGTTCCGGGGCGATCGTCAGGTCAGTGTCCGCTGGGTGCTCATCCACATGATCGAGGAGACAAGCCGCCATGCCGGCCACCTCGACCTGCTGCGCGAGCTGACGGACGGTGCTACTGGCGAGTGACGCCCTTTTTCGGCGGCAGCGGGACGAACCCGCTCGTCCGCTCGATGTAGCGCGCGTACCCGGGGCGCGAGTTCCGCATGCCCTTTTCCAGCAGCGGTTTCCCGGTGCCCTTGGCCAGCGTATACGTCATCACGATCGGCGAAAGGATCGTCGCCGCGCCGAGCCAGCTCGTGCATGCGAGCAGGTACAGGCCCCACCAGACGCACGCGTCGCCGAAGTAGTTCGGATGCCGTGTATAGCGCCAGAGACCGGTGTCGAGGACCTTCCCCTTGTTCCCGGGGTGGGCCTTGAACCGGCGCAACTGGTCGTCGCCGATGCTTTCGAAGCCGAAGCCCACGAGCCAGACGACGATGCCGAGCCACGCCGTGACGCCGAAACCATTCGAATACTGAGCCACCTGCACGGGCAGCGAAACGAACCACAGTACCCCGGCCTGCACGAGGTACACGCGCACGAAGATCCGCGGGCCCGGGTTCTCCCCGGCGCGCTCGACCATGTCGGCATAGCGCGGGTCCTCCGGCAGCCGGCGGTTGCGCAGGTGGAGATGCAGCGACAGCCGCACGCCCCAGATCACCGTCAGCGCGGTGACCGCGAGCCTCAGTGCCAGGTTCCCGTCCGAGACGGCGAACGTCACCAGCGCGACGATCGCGAAACCGAGCCCCCAGAACGTGTCGATGGTGTCGTAACGACGTCGAAGCCGCGCCACGCCGAACGTGACGGCGATGGCCACCAGCACCACCCCCGCGGTCAGGGCCAGATTGACGCCGATCATGCCCACTGCCTGGTGGCCGGCATCCCGCTGAGCCCTCCCTCGGCCGGTCGCACCGCGAGAATCTGGTCCACACCCATCCGGTTCTCCTCAAAGGCGAGCGCCCCGCCGGCGAGGTAGAGGCGCCACACCCTGGCCCCGGCTTCCCCGATCAGCGCGACAGCGTCTTCCCAGCGGCGTTCGAGCGTCTCCGCCCAGGCCCTGACCGTGGCGACGTAGTGCTCGCGCAGGGCGTGCACTTCGCGGATTTCGAAGCCGGCGGCCTCGATGTGAGCCAGTGTGTGGCTCAGGGGCCGCATAGTCATGTCGGGCGCGATGTACCGCTCGATGAACGCCCCGCCTCCGGGCGCGACCTGCCCGCGCGACATCTGCTGCAGCACCAGCCGCCCGGTCGGATTGAGCAACCGAAACAGCGTCGAGGTGTACGCCGGGTAGTTGGCTTCGCCGACATGTTCGCCCATCTCGATCGACGCCACCGCGTCGAACGGCTCACCGGCCAGGTCGCGGTAGTCCTGCCGGCGCACCTCGACCCGGTCTTCGAGGTCGTGCTGCGCCAGGCGGCCCCGGACGTGTTCGACCTGCCGCGCGGACAGCGTGACCCCGGTCGCCACCACACCGTGGTGCTTCGCGGCGTGGATCAGCAGCGATCCCCAGCCGCAGCCGACGTCGAGCAGCCGCATGCCCGGTCGCAGGCCGAGCTTCCGGCAGATCATTTCGAGCTTGTCCCACTGCGCCCGCTCCAGCCCGTACCCCTGTTCGTCGGACGTCCAGTAGCCGCTCGAGTACGCCATCGAGTCGTCCATCAGCAGCTGGTAGAAGGAGTTGCCGAGGTCGTAGTGGTGCGCGATCGCGGACTTGTCGCGGCGCAGGCTGTGCAGTACACCCGACAGCCGGGCCTCCTCGGTGGGCGGTTTGGGCGGCAGCCCGATCGCGCCGAGGCGCACCGTCAGTTTCGCTGCTTCTGCCCACTCACGCGGGCCCACCTTGGCCGTCCGCAGCGCTTCGGACCGGGTCAACGCCCACACGCGGCGTAGCCCGTCCGTCAGATCTCCTTCGACGTCGACGTCACCCGACACGTAGGCGCGGGCGAGCCCGAGCTCACCCGGTGAGAACAGCAGCCAGCGCAGTGCACGCCGGTTCTTCAGCACGACCGTCGGCGCGTCGGCGGGCCCGGACCGCGTGCCGTCCCACATGCGAAGGCCGACCGGCAAGGGGCCGCCGAGCAGGCGTTCGACGAAACTGGCGAGGTGAGGAGTCGTCATATCGGGTATTCGCCGCGTGCCCGGGGACGGATTGGTCTGCGCTCGCCACCACTGATTCCAATCCGAACGACCCGCAGCCTCGAAACACCATCGTGCAGACCAACGGACAACGCATCGGCGTCATCGGCAGCGGCGTGGCGGGTTTGACCGCCGCCTACCTCCTGCAGCGGCGTTTCGACGTCCTGCTGTTCGAATCGGACGACAGGCTCGGCGGGCACGCCCACACCCACGACGTGCCCAGCGCGCACGGCGGGACCATCGGCGTCGACTCCGGGTTCATCGTGCACAACGAGCGCACGTACCCGAACCTGCTCCGGCTGTTCGGCGAGCTCGGCGTGAGCACGCAGGACACGGAGATGTCGATGAGCATCCGCTGCGACGGCTGTGGGCTCGAGTACGCCGGGGCCAAGGGCGTGCGCGGCATGTTCACCCAGCCCCGCAATCTCGCCCGCGGCAGGTACCTGCGGATGCTCACCGAGGTCAGGCGCTTCCACGCCCACGCGCAGCGGGTGCTAAGCCACGCGGACGCCGGGGACGTGACGATCGGCGCGTTCCTGGCGATCGGCGGCTACACGAAGTACTTCGCCGACCACTTCCTGCTGCCGCTGGTCTCCACGGTCTGGTCGGCCGAGCGGGCCGACACGCTGCGCTACCCGGCGCGCTATCTGTTCGAGTTCCTGCGCAACCACGGCATGCTCTCGCTCGGCGATTCGCCGAGCTGGCGCACGGTGGTCGGCGGGTCACGGGAGTACGTCCAGCTGGCCGCGAAGCAGCTGACCGCGGTACACCTGTCGACGCCGGTGCGCTCGGTGCGCCGGACCGGTGCCGGGATCGAGATCCGCGACGACGCCGACACCCCGCATTCAGTCGATCGGGTGGTTGTCGCCACTCACGCCGACCAGGCGCTGAAGCTGCTGGCCAAGCCCACCGAGGCCGAGCGCGCGGCGCTCGCACCGTTTCGCTACAGCGCCAACGAGGCTTGGCTGCACACGGACTCCGCCGTGTTGCCCAAGGCGCCCAGTGCCCGCGCCGGCTGGAACTTCACCGCTTCCGGGTGCGGAGCGCATGATGGTTCGGTAAAGGTTTCCTACTACCTGAACCGGTTGATGCGGCTGGAGGAACCCAAGTCGTATGTGGTGACGCTCAACCCGGGCTCATCGCCGCCGGCGGAATCGGTGATCGCGAAAATGAACTACGAGCACCCGGTGTACACGCCGGAATCCGTGGCCGCCCAGCGACACCTGCCGGAGCTCAACGACGGCGTCGTCGCCTTCGCGGGCGCCTACCATGGCTGGGGTTTCCACGAGGACGGGTGCGCCTCCGGGGTTCGCGCCGCCGAGTCGTTCGGCGTGAAATGGTGAGCGCGCTCTACGAGTCCACTGTGGCCCATGTGCGGCGGATCGACCCGCCGCACTCCTTCACGCACCGGATCTACCTGTGGCTGATAGACCTCGACGCGCCGCCGGAACTTTCCTGGTGGCTCAAGCCATTCGCCCGGTTCGACGGCAAAGACCACTTCGCGGAGTCCGGCCCGGCGAGCATCCGGTCCAAAGTGGACGCTTGGCTGGGAGAGCGCGGGATCGACCTCCGCGGCGGTCAAGTGCTCATGCTCGCCGGCGCCCGGGTGCTGGGCTACGTGTTCAATCCCATCACCGTCTACTGGTGTCATGACCGGTCCGGCGAAGTCGTGTGCGTCATCGCCGAAGTCCACAACACCTACCATGGCCGCCACGCCTATCTGCTCCACCCGGACGCCGGCGGCAACGCGAGCGTGGGCAAGGAGTTCTACGTCTCCCCGTTCCAGACGATGGAGGGGGAGTACCGGATGCACGTTCCCCGGCCCGGGGCACAGCTGGCTGTCACCGTCGCGTTGAGACAGAACGGCGAGACCCCGTTGACCGCGACACTGCGTGGCGTCCGGCGCCCCGCCGACAGCCGGTGGCTGGTCCGGATGCTGCTGTCACGCCCGCTGCTGCCACAGCGGGTTTCCGCCCTGATCCGCAAACACGGTGTCGTGTTGTGGTTGCGCAAAGCGCCGCTCACCCCGCGTGCACCCGAGGCCGTCGGAGGACAGTTGAATGGATGAGCCGGCGCGTCCGCGCAGAGTCGCTTCCGTACCCCCGCCCGAGGACACCGGGCCCACCGCGGAGATGTTGCTCGTCGCCGTCGCCAAAGGCGATGAGCGGGCTTTCGAGCTGCTGTACGAAAAGCTGGCCGGGCCGATCCTCGGCCTGGTCCGCCGAGTCCTGCGCGACGTCGCGCAGTCCGAGGAGGTCGTCCAGGAGGTGCTGGTGGAGCTGTGGCGCACGGCGACCCGGTACTCACCCGAGCGGGGGAGCGCGATGAACTGGGCGATGACCCTCGCCCACCGCCGCGCCGTCGACAGGGTGCGCTCCGCGCGGGCGAGCACCGACCGGGAACAGAAGGCCACTTTCGAGGCCTCCCGGTCGCGTCCCTTCGACGAGGTGTCCGAAGCGGTCACCGCCCGGTGGGAGCGGCAGCAGGTCCGCAAATGCCTGTCGAATCTGACCGAACTGCAACGCGAGTCGGTGATGCTGGCCTATTACCAGGGCTACACCTATCGCGAGGTCGCCGAGGTGCTGGTGACGCCGCAGGGAACCATCAAGACGCGGCTCAGGGATGGACTCATCCGGCTGCGGGATTGTCTGGGGGTGACAGCATGACGTCGTCCGAGATGCACACGCTCGCCGGCGCTTACGCCGTGGACGCGTTGAGCGAGCACGAAAGGGCCCAATTCGAGCGGCACCTCGGGGAATGCGAGTCGTGCTCGCAGGAGGTGCGGGAACTGCGTGCCACGGCGGCCAAGCTCGGTGCCGCGGTGGCCGAAGACCCGCCGGCGTGGCTCAAGGAGCGCGTGCTGGCCGAGATCCATGTGACGCGGCAGCAGCCGCCGCTCGCGGCGCCGGAGCGGCTCGGGACGCCGCGCCGCCGGGCACGGGTCCCTCGCTGGGCACTCGGCCTGACGGCGGCCGCGGCCGTGATCGGCCTCGTCTTGGCGGGGGTGTTCGGCGGGATCGCGCTGAACACGCAGAGCCGGCTGACGGCCGCGCAGGAGCGCGCCGCGCAGGCCGACGAGCGTTTCTTGCCGGTGGCGGAGCTGCTCGCCGCCCCGGACGTCGTCGCCGCGCACGGCGCCGCCTCCATCGGCGGCGGTGGCACCGTGGTCATGTCACGGTCGTTGAACAAGCTGATGGTGATGGGCACGCAACTGCCGCTGCCGCCCCCGAACAGCATTTACCAGGCCTGGATGCTCAGCGCGAGTGGCCAGCCGCGATCCGCGGGGCTCATTTCCGGTGGTGCCGGGGACGGGTCGCTGCTCGTCGCCGGCGGTCTCGACGGGGCCAACCGCGTCGCGCTGACGGTGGAGCAGAGCGGTGGTTCGCCGACCGGTCTTCCGTCTCTGGATCGAGTGATCTTGAGCATGGACATGCCCGCATAGCGACAGCCTCGAAAGTGCCTCGCCGGACATCCTGCGGGGCACTTTCGTGTACTCCGGAGAAAATGTTGGGGCAAAACAGGTTTTTGGGAAAACACTGGTGCGACACGCGGCGTGGCAACTGGATTAGAACGCCGTTGGTGCTTACGGTCCTGTTTCAACGTCGGTAGTTGACATAACTCTAAGGCTTAAGTTTAGGTCGAGAGTTTTGGAGGCGGCAGAACTCTGCGATCCGATTAGGCAGCATGGACAATCACGACCAGGAAGGCGGACCCCGATGACTCCCCCGCACAACTACCTTGCGGTGATCAAGGTCGTCGGCATCGGTGGCGGCGGCGTCAACGCCGTGAATCGCATGATCGAGGTCGGCCTCAAAGGCGTCGAGTTCATCGCGGTCAACACCGACGCTCAGGCGTTGCTGATGTCCGATGCCGACGTCAAACTCGATATCGGCCGGGAACTGACCCGTGGCCTCGGCGCCGGCGCCGCCCCCGAGGTGGGGCAGCGAGCGGCCGAGGACCACCGCGAAGAGATCGAAGAGGTCATCAAGGGCGCCGACATGGTGTTCGTGACCGCGGGTGAAGGCGGTGGCACCGGAACCGGTGGCGCGCCCGTCGTCGCCCAGATCGCCCGCAAGCTCGGTGCGCTGACCATCGGTGTGGTCACCCGACCGTTCACCTTCGAGGGCAAGCGCCGCGGCAAGCAGGCCGAGGACGGCATCCAGGCGCTGCGCAACGAGTGCGACACGCTCATCGTCATCCCGAACGACAGGCTGCTGCAGCTCGGCGACATCGGCGTCTCGCTGATGGACGCCTTCCGCTCCGCCGACGAGGTGCTGCTCTCCGGTGTGCAGGGCATCACCGACCTCATCACCACGCCCGGGCTCATCAACCTCGACTTCGCCGACGTCAAGAGTGTGATGTCCGGGGCAGGCAGCGCGTTGATGGGAATAGGGAGTGCCCGCGGTGAAGGCCGCGCCATCCAGGCCGCCGAGAAGGCGATCAACTCGCCGCTGCTCGAGGCCTCGATGGATGGTGCGCACGGTGCGCTGCTGTCGATCGCCGGTGGTTCCGATCTCGGCCTGTTCGAGATCAACGAAGCCGCCTCGCTCGTCCAGGAGTCCGCGCACCCCGACGCCAACATCATCTTCGGCACGATCATCGACGACTCGCTCGGCGACGAGGTCCGCGTGACCGTCATCGCCGCCGGATTCGACGACGGCGCGCCGACGCACAAGAAGATCGACCCGTCGACCTTCGGCACCGGATCCCGTGGCTCCACGGCGTCGGCGACGTCCGGTCACGTCGGCACCGGCGCCACACCGGTCCAGAGCCAGCAGAACACCGGCACCGCCGGCGACCACACCCGCAACGGCTACCCCGTCGCACCGCCGCGCCACACCCCGGTGGGCTCGACGGGCGGCAACGGCTCGATGTCCGGCGGCCTCCCGCAGGGCAGCGCGGCCGGCCGCGGCGGCTACCCGTCCCGCGGCGGCACCGGTGCGCCGCAGGGCAGCCTGCCCCAGCGCGCGTTGCCCGTCCACGACGACCCGTCCGACGACGAAGTCGACGTTCCTCCGTTCATGCGCCGGTAGTTGCCCCGCCTCGAGCGCCACGAAGGGGCCCTTGCTCTCGTTGTTTCATCGTTCGAGAGGAAGGGCCCCTTCGTCACGTCCGGGTTCGTCCTCCGAAGAACCCGAGGCACGTTCACCTTCGGCCCCTAAAAGCGGTAGCAAGGGACCTTTACTATCGTTTTCCGGCAGTAAAGGTCCCTTGATCCCCCGTTTTGGGGCTGGTGGGGCGCCTGGGGTGACGGCGGCACCGAACGGATCGATAGGCTCCGGGGGGAGCAAACACGGGTGAGTGGAGGGCCGGATCTTGCGGGTTCGTCGGGTGGTCACGACCAGGGCAGGCGGCGCGTCGCGGCCGCCGTACGACACGTTCAACCTGGGGGATCACGTCGGTGACGAGCCGGCTGACGTCGAGACCAACCGCAAGCGCCTGACCACTGAGCTCGGCGTGTCCAAAGTGGCCTGGATGGAACAGGTGCACGGCCGCACGGCCACGATCGTCGACGGCTCCGAGTCCGGCCCGGCCGAGATGACCGACGCGTTGGTGACGACCCGGCCGGGGCTCGCGGTGGCGGTGCTCGTCGCCGACTGTGTGCCGATCCTGCTGTCCGACCCCGTGGCGGGCGTCGTGGCCGCGGTGCACGCGGGCCGGGTCGGCGCACGGGTCGGGGTGGTGCCGGAGACGCTGGAGGCCATGCGGTCCGCAGGCGCCCAGACGCATCGGATCGAGGGGCTGCTCGGCCCGGCGATCTGCGGCGACTGTTACGAGGTGCCCGCCGCGATGGCCGCCGATGTCGAGAAGCACCTTCCAGGTAGCGCGTGCCGCACGCGCAAGGGGACACCGGGGTTGGATCTGAAAGCGGGTCTTTGGCGTCAGCTCGCGGATCTGGGCGTCGGCAAGATCGGCGTCGACCCGCGCTGCACGGTCGAGGACAAAACGCTCTTCAGCTACCGGCGCGACGGTACGACCGGGCGAATCGCGGCTGTTACCTGGATCGAGCCGTGACCGAAGGTCGGCGCGCTGAGCTCGCGGAGGCGCTCTCGGCCGTCGAAGCCAGGGTCGCGGCCGCCTGCGCCGCCGCCGGACGATCACGGGACACCGTCCGGTTACTGGCTGTCACGAAAACTTTTCCCGCGCTCGACGCTGCCTTGCTCGCCGACCTCGGCGTGCGCGACCTCGCCGAGAACAAGGACCAGGAAGCCTCGGAGAAGGTCGACGAGGTCGCCGAGCTGCGCCCTGGGGCCCCGCTGCGCTGGCACATGGTCGGCAGGCTTCAGCGCAACAAGGCTCGTTCGGTGGCGCGCTGGGCGGACGAGATCCAGTCGGTCGACTCGGCCCGGCTCGCCGATGCCCTCGCGAAGGGTGTTCACGCGGCGAGGGATCAGGGCGAGCGGGAACGGCCGCTCGACGTCCTCCTCCAAGTCAGTCTCGACGATGATCCCGCCAGAGGCGGCTGCTCACTCGCCGAGGTGAACTCCCTGGCTGATCATGTCACTCGATCGGGTGAACTACGCCTCCGTGGCCTGATGGCGGTCGCGCCCCTCGAATCCGACCTTGATGGTGCATTCGGGCGACTTGCCCTGGCGAGCTCGTCGCTTCGCGAAAATTTTCCGGAGGCGAGTGAACTCTCCGCCGGAATGAGCCGTGATCTTGAACAGGCGATCACGCATGGCTCGACCTGTGTGCGTGTCGGAACCGCGTTGCTCGGCGGGCGCGGTTTAGCCTCGCCGTAGGGAGTACGCCCGGCGGCGCTGTTCGTATGCACTGTGTTTTCTTTCGCGCCGAGCCGGGTAGCACGGTGCGGGGAGCGGCTACGGCTAGGGAGAAGGCATGAGCGCGCTGCAGAAGCTGAAGGCCTACTTCGGGATGGTTCCCGCTGATGAGGACGGTTACGACGTCGACGACGACTACCGTCGTGGCTACGCCGACGAGGACGAGTACGAGTACGACGAGCAGCCGGCGCGTACCAGGGGACGTTATCGCGCGGCCGATCAGTTCGACGACGAGCCTCCTGTTCGCGCCCGCACCAGGGCCTCGCTGGCCCCTGAGTCCGCCGTACACGGCGCACTCGCCGTGGATCGGCAACCGGAGCCAGTCGCCCGGTTGCGCACCGTCCCGGAGCAGGCGAGGCCGCCCGTTCGCGATCCGCTGAGCCGGATCACCACGCTGCACCCGACCAACTACGCAGAGGCGCGGGCGATCGGCGAGCACTACCGCGAAGGCATCCCGGTGATCATGAATCTCACCGAGATGGAGAACGCGGACGCCAAGCGTCTCGTGGACTTCGCGGCGGGGCTCGCGTTCGCGTTGCGCGGGTCGATGGACAAGGTCACGAACAAAGTGTTCTTGCTCTCACCACCCGATGTCGACGTGACGGCCGAGGATCGGCGCCGCATCGCCGAGGGCGGTCTGTTCCTCCGGAACTGAGCGCGGCGGAGTTCCCGAGAGTGAGAAATTCGACTCGCGGAGACGAACACGCCCATCCGGCTGCATGTTTCAGGACGACCCATGGCAGAGTGAACGTGTGGAAGCGGTCTGGCTTGTCGTCTGGTACGTCCTGTTTGCGTTCTGGATTTTGCTAACAGCGCGTATCGTCATTGAGCTCGTTCGCGCGTTCGCGCGTGAGTGGCGCCCCGCCGGAGGGGTTGCGGTAACGCTGGAGACCATCTACACAGTGACGGACCCGCCGGTCCGATTGGTCCGGCGGATCATCCCGATGGTGCGGATTGGCGGCGTCGGACTGGACTTATCGATTATGGTTCTGCTGTTGGTTGTGTTCATAGCGATGCAACTTGCCATGCCCGGGTGATGGATCGGGGAACCTGGGTGGACCTGCAGGCCATGGAGTGCGTGAGGTGATCTGATGTCGTTGACCCCCGCTGACGTGCATAACGTCGCGTTCAGCAAGCCTCCTATTGGCAAAAGGGGCTACAACGAGGACGAGGTAGATGCGTTCCTCGACTTGGTGGAGACCGAACTTGCCAGGCTGATCGAGGACAACAACGAGCTGCGGCAGCAGGTGGAACAGCTCGATGCCGAGCTCGAGTCCACCCGCGGCGAGCTCGAGTCGGCGAAGGTGAGCGTTTCCAATGCTCCGCCGCCGCCTCCGATGCGAGAGGAGCCGAGCCGCAGGTTGGCGCCGGTGCCTCCGCCAGCGTCGGCCCTCGAACAGACCCAGTCGCACCCGATGGTGGGTGCGGACAACGGCGAGCCGAACGTTCAGGCAGCCAAGGTGCTGGGACTTGCCCAGGAAATGGCCGACCGGCTCACGGCGGAAGCCAAGACCGAGTCCGACGGCATGCTCGCGGAGGCCCGGACCAAGTCCGAGCAGTTGCTCTCCGATGCCCGCTCGAAGTCGGACTCCATGGTCAACGAGGCACGTACGCGTGCGGAGACCATGTTGAACGACGCCAGGACCAGGGCGGAAACCTTGGAGCGCCAGGCGCGCGACAAGGCGACCACGATGGAGCGCGAGTCTCAGCGCAAGTACACCGAGACGATGAACAGCCTGAACGCGGAAAAGGGCACGCTGAACAAGCGGATCGAGGAGTTGCGCACGATAGAGCGGGAATACCGCACTCGTCTGCGTGGATTCCTCGAGTCCCAGCTCCGTGAGCTCGACGACAGGGGGTCCGCGGCCCCCGCCTCGGCGTCCTCTTCCTCGGGCCAGTCGGCGGCCGGTGCCGGTAGTGGAAGTGCCGGCAACAGCGGTCAAGGCTATTCGTTCGGTCCTCGGGCCGAGGCCGGCTAGGAAGTACGGCTCTTCGGTACTGATCAATACGGACTGAGACGGTTCCGACACTCCCCGTGGGAGGGTCGGAACCGTTTTCGTTTGCCGTCCGTGTTGTAATTCACCGTGCTCTTCATCGTCCTCGTCTTCGTGCTGGCCGCGCTCGGATTGCTGGTCACGGCCCTCCTTACGGCGAACACCGTCTGGGCTTGGGTTTCCGTGGTTCTGTCGGTTTTGGCCGGGTTGATCCTGCTGCTCGACTGGCTGCGGCGGAGGTCGAAGCGGCGTGGCTCTGAAGCCGGGCCGACAGAGCAGCCGAACAACGAAGCGGCCGCCGAGGAGGACGAAACGGAGAAGGCCGACGGGGAGCCGTCGGACCCCGGGGAGACTCCGGCCGAGCAGACCGAGCTGATGCCAGCCGCCGGCGACCTCGACTCGTCGTCGACGGCGATCATCGTGCCGGTGCTGGAAGAGGACACCGAGGACGGGTCCGCCGAAGACGTCGAAGAAGAGGACGCTTCGCCTGCCCGGTCCAAGAGTGACGGTGATCCCGGCGAAGAGGAGACGGACGCGGCGGATCTGCTGGTCGTTTCGGAACTCGAAGATCAGGTGGTCGTCGTCGACGAGTACCCGCGTTACCACCTCGTCGAGTGTGTGTGGCTGGCCGAGCGCGACACGATCCCCATCGAGGTCTCCGAAGCCCGCCAGCTCGGCTTCACACCGTGTGTCCGATGTGGCCCGGACGCGAAGCTCGCCGCGAAGCACCGAACCAAAATCAAGTAACCCACCAGATGTCGACAGGTGGTCGAGCGGGGACTCACGCGATCGAGCGGCAGGTCGTTGCAACCGCCGCTGACGCGGGGGGTTAACCTGGACACAGCAGGCAATGATCCGGCCATCACCGGGGAGCCTCCGGAAGAACCGGGCCGTGTTCCCGTCAAGGAGCAAGGTCCCGCAGTAGAACCGGACGGGTGTGGCCCGTTACAGCCACTGAACGAGTGGCCTGCAGGAGATCGCGGGCAAGCGGGGTGGTACCGCGGAACGCGGCCGGAAACGGTGGCGTCTCGTCCCCGTGTGGATGACCGGCCGATGCCGGTGGTCTCATACGAGAGCGACGAACCGCGAGGAGCGCACCGATGTACCCCAAGGCTCAGTTCGGCGACGAAGCGGCCGGCCAGGTCCCGTCGCAGCCGTCGTTTCCGAAGCTGGAAGAGGCCGTGCTGGCGTACTGGGAGTCGGATCGCACCTTCCAAGCCAGCATCGATGCACGCGACGCCGGGCCCAACGGCAGCAACGAGTTCGTCTTCTACGACGGCCCGCCGTTCGCCAACGGCCTGCCGCACTACGGGCACCTTCTCACCGGATACGTGAAGGACGTGGTGCCGCGCTACGAAACCATGCGCGGCAAGAGGGTCGAGCGCCGCTTCGGCTGGGACACCCACGGCCTGCCTGCCGAGCTGGAAGCCATGCGGCAGCTCGGGATCACCGAAAAAGCCGAGATCGACGAGATGGGCATCGACAGGTTCAACGAGGCCTGCCGCGAATCCGTGCTGCGCTACACCGGCGACTGGCAGGAGTACGTCACCCGCCAGGCGCGCTGGGTCGACTTCGACAACGACTACAAGACCCTCGACGTCACCTATATGGAATCGGTGATCTGGGCGTTCAAGCGGTTGTGGGACAAGGGTTTGGTGTACGAGGGCTACCGCGTCCTGCCCTACTGCTGGCGTGACGAGACCCCGCTGTCCAATCACGAGCTCCGGATGGACGACGACGTCTACCGCAGCCGCCAGGATCCGGCCGTCACGGTCGGATTCAGAATCGAAGGAAATGGAGCAGAGCATTCAGCGCTCGACGGCACCTACCTCCTGATCTGGACGACCACGCCGTGGACGTTGCCGTCGAACCTTGCCACAGCGGTGCACCCCGAGGTCCAGTACGTCGTCGTCGAGCACGACGGCAAGCGGTTCCTGCTCGCCGAAGCACGCGTTGGCGCCTACAGCAAGGAAATCGGCGAGGAGCCGCCCGTCGTCGCACGCTACGTCGGTGCCGAGCTGCTCGGAATCCGTTACGCGCCACCGTTCCCGTACTTCGTCGGGCGGGAGGGCGCGCATCGCATGCTGTCAGCGGACTACGTCACCACTGAAGACGGCACGGGCGTCGTACACATCGCCCCCGCTTACGGTGAAGAGGACAAGGTCGTCACCGACGCGGCCGGCATCGTCCCGGTGACGCCCGTCGACTCGCAGGGCAAGTTCGACATGTCCGTGCCCGATTACCAGGGCCAGCAGGTGTTCGACGCGAACCCGAACATCATCAAGGACCTCAAGAACGGCACGGGTGCCGCGGCGAGCCAGGGCGCGGTGTTGCTGCGCCACGAAACCTACGAGCACCCGTACCCGCATTGCTGGCGCTGCCGCAACCCGTTGATCTACCGCGCCGTCTCGTCGTGGTTCGTCGCGGTGACCCAGTTCAAGGACCGGATGGTCGAGCTGAACCAGCAGATCACCTGGTATCCCGAGCACGTGAAGGAAGGCCAGTTCGGCAAGTGGCTGGAGAACGCGCGCGACTGGTCGATCTCGCGCAACCGCTACTGGGGCACGCCGATCCCGGTGTGGATGTCGGACGACCCGAACTTCCCGCGCACCGACGTCTACGGCTCGCTCGACGAGCTGGAGCGCGACTTCGGCGTGCGGCTGGACAACCTGCACCGGCCGTTCATCGACGACCTGACCCGGCCGAACCCGGACGACCCGAGTGGCAACGCGACCATGCGGCGCGTGCCCGAGGTGCTCGACGTCTGGTTCGACTCCGGCTCGATGCCGTACGCGCAGGTGCACTACCCGTTCGAGAACGCCGAATGGTTCGAGCACCACTACCCGAGCGATTTCATCGTCGAGTACATCGGCCAGACCCGCGGCTGGTTCTACCTGCTGCACGTGCTGGCGACGGCGTTGTTCGACCGCCCGGCGTTCCGGGCCTGTGTTTCGCACGGGATCGTGCTGGGCTCGGACGGGCAGAAGATGTCCAAGTCCCTGCGCAACTACCCGGACGTCAACGAGGTCTTCGACCGCGACGGCTCCGACGCGATGCGCTGGTATCTGATGTCGAGCCCGATCCTGCGCGGCGGGAACCTGGTCGTCACCGACAAGGGCATCCGCGACTCGGTGCGCCAGGCCGTGCTGCCGCTGTGGAACTCGTACTACTTCCTGGCGCTGTACACGAACGCGGACGGCAAGGAGGGCAACTTCCGGATCGATTCCGAGCACGTCCTCGACAGGTACGTCCTCGCGAAAACACACGAACTGGTGACAGACGTCCAGTTCGCGATGGACACCTACGACATCGCGGGTGCCGCGGGCATCGTCCGTGAATTCCTGGAAGTACTGACGAACTGGTACGTGCGTCGCTCGCGCGACCGGTTCTGGGCCGGCGACCAGGACGCGATCGACACCCTGCACACGGTGCTCGAAGTGACTTCGCGGGTCGCGGCGCCGCTGCTGCCGTTGACCACCGAGGTCGTGTGGCGCGGGCTGACGGGCGGTCGCTCCGTGCACCTCACCGACTGGCCGAACGCCAACGAGCTGCCCGCCGACGCCGCGCTGGTCACGGCGATGGACAGGGTGCGCCAGGTCGCGTCGTCGGCGCTGTCGCTGCGCAAGGCGAACAAGCTGCGCGTGCGGCTGCCGCTGGCCAGGCTGCTGGTGGCGGCCGGCGACGCGGAGACGCTGCTGGCGTTCAGCGACATCATCCGGGACGAGGTCAATGTCAAGGAGGTCGAGCTGACCACCGACGTCGCCGCGCACGGAGGGTTCGAGGTCGTGGTGAACGCGCGGGCCGCCGGGCCGCGACTCGGCAAGGACGTGCAGCACGTGATCAAGGCGGTCAAGTCGGGCAACTGGACGACGTCGGAGAGCGGCGCCGTTGTCGCCGCCGGGATCGAGCTGGTCGACGGCGAGTACGAGCGCCGGCTGGTCGCGAAGGACTCGGGCGCGGCCGCTGAGCTGCCCGGCGGGTCCGGTCTGGTGCTGCTGGACACCGACGTCAGCGCCGAGCTGGCGGCCGAGGGCCTGGCCCGTGACCTCGTGCGGGTCGTGCAGCAGGCCCGGCGTGACGCGGGGCTGGACGTCGCGGACCGGATCGACCTCACCGTCGATGCCCCGGACGAGGTCGTCAAGGCGGCGCAGGCGCACGAGAAGTTCATCGCGGCCGAGACGCTGGCTTTCACGGTGTCCTACGACGACGTCGATGGCGGGTCCACGGGGGCGGTCGGCGAGGGCGTCAAGGTGACCGTGCGGGTCGTCAAGGCGTAGCGCTCGGCAAAGTGGCATGAATGGATCTTTATTCTCAAGCTGTGCCTTCTACAGAGTGAGATGAAAAGGTCCATTCATGCCACCGGATGGGCCCGGAAAAACTGATCACGAAAGTGCTTCGGGTTTGCTACTCTCTCGCCTGGGGTGGCTTTGCTGGCCGGAGGATCGGCAAGCTGAGCCGGGTGCGCGGTTACGCGTCTGATGCTTTGGGGGAGAACGAAAAAGTGAATCCTGCCCGGAAAAGATGGATCCTCGGTGGCGGAGCGGCCGCTCTCGTCGCCGTTCTGGTGGCCGCCGTGCTGCTGCTCAACGGGGGTTCGACGCCGGAAGCGGTGTCCGCGGAGGGCGGTTCGGTCGCCAGTGCGAAGCCTGTGCCCGGTCCGACCGAAATCGCGACCACTTTCCTGAAGTCTTTTTCGGACAACCAAGTGTCGGGCGCCGCTACGGTGACCGATGACGTGGCCGCCGCGACGGCGGCCCTCACGGACACCCGCACCTCGCTCAAGCAGGCCAAGCTCGTGGCCACCCTGGCCCGGCTCGCGCCGGCGGCGGGCGACGCCACGAAGACGACCGGCACGTTCACCATGACGTGGACGTTCAGCGCGTCCGAGGCGTGGACCTACGACAACACCATGGAGCTGGTGCGCACCGGCCAGAACTGGCAGGTGCATTGGACGCCCGCACTGGTGAATCCCCGGCTCGAGGCCGGGCAGCGGCTGGCGGTGGGCATCGTGTCGGATCAGCCCGCCGTGGTCGATCGCGACGGCAAGCCGCTGGTCACCGGTTCGTTCCAGGCCGCCGAGGGAAATCCGGCCCCGCTGCTCCAATCGGGTCTCCGCAAGGTCGCGCAAGAGCAGGGGACGGCCGCGGGATCGTCCTTCTCGATCGTGCGTCTCGACGCGGCAGGGAAGCAGCTCGACGTCCTGTTCGGCAAGCAAGGCACCGAGGCGAAGCCGCTGACGTCTTCGCTGAGTGTCAAGACGCAGGCGGCGGCGCAGGCGGCGGTGGACGGGGCCAAGGGATCGGCGATGATCGTCGCGATCTCGACGTCGACAGGCGACATCCTCGCCGTCGCGCAGAACGCCGCGGCCGGTGACACCCCGAAGGCGCTGAGCGGGCAGTATGCGCCCGGATCGACGTTCAAGATCGTCACCGCGGCGGCCGCGATGCAGCAGAGCGGCGTCACCGCGGACACGGTGCTGGAGTGTCCCGGCTCGGCACAAATCGGCCTTCGGACGATCAAGAACGCCGGGTTCGAGAAACCGCCGCTACCGCTGCACTCGGCGTTCGCCGCTTCCTGCAACACGACGTTCGCGCAGCTGGCTTCGGATCTTTCGCCCACCGGCTTGAAGCAGGCAGCGGACCAGTTCGGGCTGAACGCGGACTTCGACATCCCGGGGATTTCCACCGAGGCAGGCAAGGTCGGGGCGGACGGGAGCAAGACCGAGCAGGTCGAGGACGGCATCGGCCAGGGCACGGTGCAGGTCAGCCCGTTCGGCGCGGCATTGATGGCCGCCACCGCCGCTTCCGGCAAGACGATCACGCCCAAGCTGTGGCACGGCATCGCCACGACCGTGACCACGAAGTACAGCGCACCGCCGGCGGGGATCACCAGCTCGCTGCGGAAGATGATGGCGGAGGTCGTTTCCAGTGGTACCGCGACGGCGTTGCGGGGCAGCGGGAACGTCGCCGGGAAGACCGGGACGGCCCAGTTCAGCGACTCCGACCTGAGCAAGGCCAACGGCTGGTTCGTCGGCTACAAGGGCGATGTGGCGTTCGCGGTGCTGCTGGAGGGCTCGAACTCGTCGACGCCCGCGCTGCCGGTGACGGCGAAGTTCCTCGCCGGGCTGTGATCTGTCGGCACTCGAAGACACGCTCTAGTTTGGACTGATGGAGACAATCGCGTTGGCCGAGGTCGCCGCCGTGCTGGCCGATCCCAGCCGGGCGGCGATGTGCCTGTCACTGCTGGACGGCCGCGCGTGGACTGTCGGCGAACTCGCCCGCGTGGCGGACATCGCGGCCTCGACTGCCAGCGAGCACGTTTCGCGGCTACGGGACGCGGGTTTCGTCGCGAGTGTCAAACAGGGGCGGCACAGCTACGTGCGGATCGCGGACCCGAGGGTGGCGGAGCTGATCGAGCACTTGGCGCAGCACGCCGAACACCGTCCGGTCAGCGGGCTCCGGTCGTCGTTGCGAGTCAGGAAACTCGAGTACGCGCGGACCTGTTATGACCACTTGGCCGGAACGGCCGGGGTCGCCCTTCGCGATGGCATGCTGCGTACGGGCTTGGTCGACACCGGGGACGGCCTCGCGCTGACCGGCCGCGGGCGGGAAGTACTGGGGGAGCTCGGAATCGGTGTCCCGGCGGGGACCAGACGACCACTGCTGCGTGACTGTCTCGATTGGACGGAGCGGCGCGAGCATCTCGCCGGAGCGGTTCCCGCGTCAGTACTTTCGCGTGCCGTCGCGGCAGGCTGGGTGAGCCGCGACGAGCATCGCGTGGTGCGGATCCTGCCCGCCGCGCGGGAGCCGTTGGCCCGCCTTGGTGTCGAGTTGTCCGAGTTTTCCTAGTGCACTGACGGGTGAGCGCCATCTCCTCACTATCCTGAGTCCTCACCAAGCGACCGGGACTGGAGGCGAAATGGATCAGCTTCCGCTCGTATTGGGTGCGGGTGGGGCGGTTCTGCTCGTCGCCGTACTGGCCGTCCGTGTCTCGACCCGGCTCGGTCTGCCGTCGCTGTTGCTGTATCTGGCGATCGGTGTCCTGATAGGTGAGGCCGGATTCGGCGTACAGTTCGAAAATCCCACACTGACCGAGTCTCTTGGTTTGGCCGCGCTGGTCATGATCCTGACCGAAGGTGGCCTGACCACACGCTGGCAGGAGGTCAAACCTTCGCTGGGCGTGGGAATCGCACTGTCCACAGTGGCCGTCGGGGTCAGCATCGCGATCACCGGCACCGCCTTGCACTATCTGCTCGGCCTCGACTGGCGGATGGCGCTGCTGTGGGGCGCGGTGCTCGCGTCGACCGACGCCGCGGCCGTCTTCTCGGTGCTGCGCACACTGGGCGTCGGCAAAAAGATCGTCGGCGCGCTGGAACTCGAGTCCGGGATCAACGACGCGCCGGCGTACATCGCCGTGGTCGTGCTGGCCGGGGGGACCACAGTGGACTGGACGCTGCCACTGCTGATCGTCTACGAACTCGGTGTCGGACTCGCCATCGGGCTGGTCTTCGGCTGGGCCGGGGCGGCCGCGCTGCGCCGGGCCGCGCTCCCGGCGACCGGTCTGTACCCGGTGGCCACGGTCGCGGTGTGCGTGCTCGCGTACTCGAGTGGGCAGTTCGCGCACGCGTCCGGGCTGCTCGCGACGTACGTCGCCGCGCTGGTTCTCGGGAACTCGCGGCTGCCGCACCGCTCGGACACGTTGTCGTTCGCGGAAGGGCTCGGCTGGCTGGCCCAGATCGGGCTGTTCGTGCTGCTGGGCTTGTTCGCGTCGCCGGAGCGGCTGCTCACCTCGATCGTGCCGGGGTTGGTCGCCGGCGCCGTCGTGTTGCTGCTCGCCCGGCCGATCTCGGTGCTGATCTCCATGGCGCCGTTCAAGATGCCTTGGCGAGAACAGGTGTTCCTGTCTTGGGCGGGGTTGCGCGGTGCGGTGCCGATCGTGCTTGCGATGATCCCACTCGGCCAGCAGCTCCCCGGGGCCGAGCGGCTGGTGGATGCCGTGTTCGTGCTGGTCATCGTGCTCACACTGCTGCAGGGCGCGACGCTGGGGCCGCTGGCGAAGCGAC
This sequence comes from Actinomycetota bacterium, assembly GCA_032230695.1. Taxonomy (GTDB): domain Bacteria; phylum Actinomycetota; class Actinomycetes; order Mycobacteriales; family Pseudonocardiaceae; genus Amycolatopsis. The sequence goes on from JAVXWP010000033.1 coordinate 31,070, forward strand.
TCAAGCTGTCCGGCGATTCCAGCGCCAAGGAGATCGAGGTCGACGTCGCGCCACTGGACGAGCTGGGCGCCGAGCTGCTCCAGGTCCGGATCCAGGGGGGGTCGAAGATGCACGGCGTCTATCTGTCCGAGCTCCGGCTGCCCGAAGGTGCGACTGTGAGCCTCATCGTCCGTGACGGCGCCGGGTTCACCCCGCTCAAGACCACTCGGCTGCAGGAGCACGATCAGCTGCTGGTGGTCACCACCGAATCCTCCCGTAACACAGCCGAGCAGCGACTGCGTGCCGTCGACCGCGCTGGGCGTCTCGCCCGCTGGAAGGGCGAGTCCGGACACTAGCTCTGCGTACGGGTTTGGTGACTGAGGGCTATCTGGTAACTGGTAATAGATCTCTGTGTGTTCTGCGTGTGCTCCATATGGCTTACTGTGCGCTCATTCGGGTTACCTCCAAACGGGTGAACCCTGCATAGTAGGGAGAGCCCAGAGTGACAAAGTTCCACGCGCGCTTCGGTGCCGTCGGTGCCGCCACGGCCATGCTCGCCGGAGTGATGCTCGGCCTGCCCGCCGCCGCCGAGGCGGCCACCTTCCCGGCGATCGGTCTGCCCTTCGCGGCCGGTCAGCAGGTCTATTCCGCCGGAATCCACTCCGACAACGGCAGCAGCGGGGTCAAGAACGCCATCGACTTCACCCCCACCGACAAGACCGTGCGGGCGCCGCTTCCCGGCGTCGCGCATCTGCAGCACTGTGCCGGCGGCGACTGGGTGACGATCGACCACGAAGGTGGCTTGCGCACCGGTTACTACCACATGGAGGGCATCGTCGTCACTGACGGTCAACAGGTCGAGACCGGCACCGTGCTCGGTTCAATCGGCAATGCCCTGCCGTGCGGTGGCAGCACGACCGGCGCACACGTCCATTTCACCCTGTGGACCCTCCCCGCGATGACGACCTCCGCGCGCAGCGATTCGGCGATCGCGTCCGGCAACTGGAGCGGCATGTCGTACGCGCAGGTGTCCGGGCAATTGGCCGAGGCGTTCGGTGAGAGTGTCGACGGTAAGACGATCGGCGGCTGGCTGTTCACCGAGGGCGTCGAGCAGTACAGCGGCACCGCGACCAGGGTGCGCGACGGCCATGTCACCCAACTCCCCGGCCGCTTCCGCTACGAAGGCTGATCGCGCCTCGCCCACGCACCAGAGAGGATCTCGACATACCGCAGGGGATCGTCTATCAGCTCACCATGAGCTGACAAACCTCGGTGCCGATCTCGAACCAGCCGATGTCGTTCAATCCAGGCATGTCGCCCCTCTCGTGTCGCGCCAGGCTGTCCCGGTTCGGTTGGCGTCGGAGCGAGGCGCCTACCCTCGGCCGGGTGAGCGGGGTCTCAGTTCGTGGGAAGGGGGTCGCGCAGGGACAAATCGTCGGCTAACGTCTCCGGCAGGTCACGAGTGCCAGCATCAAGCCCCGGCTTGCTGGCCGGCAACCCTCCTTCCGCGGTGGGGTGCCCCGGGTGAGGACCTGGCCCATCCCGAAAAGGGTGGTGGGCAAGCGCGGATCCCTCATGGGGTCCCCAGGACCGCCGAGGAGACATCATGACTCTCGCTCTTGAATCCATTTCTGTCGAATGCCTTGCGCCGCAAGGCTTTCCGACGGTCGTCGGCTCACGTCTGCAGGTGCCGCTGGTAACCGGCGAACAGGTCGGCTACGCGAATCTGGACCACGCCGCGAGCGCGCCCTGCCTCGACGCGGTGCGTGACGCCGTCGACGAGTTCCTTCCCTGGTACGCCAGCGTTCACCGTGGCGCGGGCTTCGCTTCGCAGGTGTCGACCAAGCTGTACGAGCGCACTCGCGACGTGCTGCGGCGCTTCGTCGGCGCGCGTTCCGGTGACACCGTGGTGTTCACCCGCAACACCACCGATTCGTTCAACCTGCTGGCGCGGGCCTTGCCCCGCAACACTTCCGTCGTCGTGTTCGACACCGAGCACCACGCCGCGCTGCTGCCGTGGAAGGGCCGCAACGTCCACCGCGTGCCGACGCCGCGCACCCGGCTCGAAGCAGTGTCCGCTGTGGACAGTGCGCTCGCGGCTTGCCCGGAAGGACCGCGGCTGGTCGTCATCACCGGCGCGTCCAACGTCACCGGGGAACTGCTGCCCGTCAAGGAGATCGCCGCGGTGGCCCGCCGTTACGGCGCCCGCATCGCGCTCGACGGTGCGCAGCTCGCCCCGCACCGCCGGATTTCGTTGCGGGAACTGGACGTCGACTACGTGGCGATCTCCGGGCACAAGCTGTACGCGCCTTTCGGGGCGGGCGCGCTGATCGGCCGCGCCGACTGGCTGCGCGCCGCGCAGCCGTACCTGACCGGCGGCGGCGCGACCAAGGTCGTCACCGGCGAGGGTGATCAGCTCGGTGTCGTCTGGAACTCCGGACCGGAGCGGCATGAAGCCGGTTCGCCGAACACCGTTGGCGTGTATGCGCTCGGTGTCGCCTGCGAGCAGCTTTCCGCCCGGTGGGACGAGGTCGCCGCCCACGAAGTCACCTTGCTCGAACGCCTTCAGCGCGGGCTGGCGGCGGTCCCGGGACTCGCGGAATTGCGGCTGTTCGACGCCGCCGTCGAACGCGTCGGCACGGTCAGTTTCGTGCTGGACGGTTTCGAGCCCGGCTGGCTCGCCGCGGTCCTGTCGGCCGAGTACGGAATCGGCGTGCGGGACGGCGCGTTCTGCGCGCATATCGCGACGCGACGGCTCATCCGGGAGACCGGTTCGGAGGCACAGCAAGCGGTTCGGGTCAGCCTCGGGCTCGGAACCACCGAGGAGCACATCGACCGGCTGGTGCTGGCGCTGCGCCAGATCGTCGCCAGGGGCGCGCGCTGGACCTACGCCAAGCAGGACGGCCGCTGGGCGCCGATCGACGACCCGCGCGAACTGCCTTCCTTCCTGCGCTGAAAGGCAAGTTCCCGGAGGTGGAGGGCGTTCCGGTGGGTGGGTGGCTGACCGGCGATGTCCTCAACCCGCCGTTCAAGACATCCACGACCCGCCATATTTGGCCTTCCCATCGATAACACTTGCTCGGCGTACCCGCTACGCTTCCCGCCATGGGGAAGCGGCCTGCGTTCTGGTTTCCGTTGGCATTGCTTGGATTCGTGCTGATCGGGCTCGCGCTCGTATCACCCGGAAACGCCGGCGGCCCGTTTCCGCTGCTGAATCCGGCCGGTTCCGGCTATCGGATGGAACAAGAACTTCACGCCTACGCCGTCGCCGTGACGCGAGTGTCCACCGATAATTTCCATGTCCTCGAACAGCACACCGACTACTGGTCGTACCTGGTCGCGCTGGTCTTCGTGGCGACCGTGGCCTGGTACGCCGTTCGCGCCGCGACGCCCCGGCCTTGGCGCAAGCTGATCACGGTGACCGTCGGCGGGCTGCTCGCACTGCCCGTCGCCGAGGTGGTCGCCGATGGGATGGCGTCGCACGGCGATGGGCGCGAGATGCTCGGGACGGTGATGAGCCTGTTCGCGCTGCTCGGGGCAGGCGGCGCGGCGTGGGCGTACTTCCGGCTGGGAACCGGCCGGGGAGCGGCGATCGTCATCGCGCTGATGTTCTGCCCGCTCGCCGTCTACGGCTGGCTCGTGTCGCTGCTGCCGCAGACGGCGGAAGCGCTGGTCCCGGGCCTTGGCCTGCTGGCGCTCGCGTGGTTCGAGCGCAGCAGGCTGCTGGCGTCGGTCACCGCGGCCTTCTTACTGGTCGTGGTCGTCTTCACGAGCGGGTCCGCGGCGCTGCTCGTGCCCGCCGCGGTGATGCTCGCGGGCGCGCTCGCGGCGCTCCTGACGCACCGGCCGCCCTCCGCCGACACGGCCTGAGCAGGGCCAGTGGACAATGGAGGGGTGAGTACCGATCCCGAATCGCGGCCAGAGACCGCCCCCGTGGCGGCCCAGGTCGCCGAACCCGAGCCGGTCGCCGAGCCCGAACTGCCGAAACGGCGCATCGGCCTGGTGTTCCTGGTCGCCGTGCTGGCCTTCGCGGCGGACCTGGTCACGAAGATCATCGTGGTTTCCACGCTGGAGCAGCGTGAGCCGGTCCCGGTGCTCGGCGGGCTCGTCTACTTCCAGCTCGTCCGCAACGGTGGCGCCGCGTTCTCGATCGCGACAGGGATGACCTGGATCCTCGCGATCGTCGCCGCCGCTGTGGTCATCGCCATCATCTGGCTGGCGGGGCGCCTGCGCTCGGTCGGCTGGGCCATCGGTCTCGGGCTCGTCCTGGCCGGGGCGTTCGGCAACTTGGTCGACCGGATCTTCCGGGCGCCGTCGCCGTTCCAGGGGCACGTCGTCGACTTCATCTCGGTGTTCGCGCCGAACGGCGACGCCTGGCCGATCTTCAATGTCGCCGATTCGTCCATCTGTGTCGGCGGGGTGCTGATCGTGCTGCTCTCCCTGCTGGGCAAGGAGTACGACGGCCGATCCACAAAGGATGTAAAGAACCCAGTGAAGGCCGAGGATTCCCAGTGAGTGCCCGAATGTTGCCCGTCCCCGACGGCCTGGAGGGCATGCGTGTCGACGCTGGTCTCGCCAAGCTGCTCGGCCTCTCGCGGACCACCGTGGCCGAGCTCGCCGCTGCCGGTGACGTCCTGATCGACGGCAAGCCCGCGGGCAAGTCCGACAGGTTGTTGGCCGGCGGGATCCTCGAAGTGACGCTGCCCGAGCCGGTCAACCACAACGAGGTCGTCGTCGAGCCGGTGCCGGGGATGGCGATCGTGTTCCAGGACGACGACATCGTGGTCGTCTCGAAGCCGGTCGGTGTCGCCGTGCACCCGAGCCCCGGCTGGACGGGCCCGACCGTCGTCGGTGGGCTGGCGGCTGCGGGCCTGCGCATCTCGACGTCCGGGTCCGCCGAGCGTCAGGGAGTCGTGCACCGCTTGGACGCCGGGACGACCGGGGTCATGGTCGTCGCGAAGAGCGAGCACGCGTACACGATGCTCAAGCGCGCGTTCAAGGAACGCACCGTCGACAAGGGCTACACCGCGCTCGTCCAAGGTCACCCGGACCCGACACGCGGCACCATCGACGCCCCGATCGACCGGCACCCCCGTCAGGACTACCGCTACGCCGTCGTCGAAGGCGGGCGGCCGAGCATCACGCACTACGAGGTCGTCGAAGCGTTCCCCGGGGCGTCATTGGCGGAGATCAAGCTCGAGACCGGCCGCACGCACCAGATCCGCGTGCACTTCTCGGCGATGCGCCACCCGTGCGTCGGCGACCTGACCTACGGCGCGGACCCGACGCTCGCGAAGCGGCTCGGCCTCACCCGCCAATGGCTGCACGCGCGGACGCTCGGCTTCCACCACCCGTCCGACGGCCGGTGGGTCCAGTTCGAGACCGAGTTTCCGGACGACCTCGCGAAGGCGCTGAAGATCCTTCGCTCGGAGAACTGAGCCAAGACCCGTGAAGGCCACATTGAGGGACTCAGAGTCCCTCGATGTGGCCTTCACGGCCAGTTCGCAGGGGGAGTGGGGCGGTCAGTCCTCGATGGACCAGGTGAGCGTGCGTTCGTCGGGTTCGGGGCGCGGGCTCCAGCGCACCGAGACGACCTTGGTCGCGTCGGGGAGGACGTAGACGGTGTGACCACCCAGGGTCTCGCCCGGCTGGACGCCGATCCTGTGCGGCGGCCTCGACGTGAGCGACACCGGTGCCTTGCCGACGGCTTTGCCGTCGTGGGTGATGAGCTCGAGGTAGTTGTCCGGCAGCGACACGAACGGGGTACCGCCGCGGTTGGTGATCTCGGTGTGCACGACGACGGCACGTTCGCCCTCGTCCAGGCGGTATCCGGCGGCGCCGAACAGGAAGTCCGCCGGGTCCTGGACCTCCAGGAGCCCGACGGTGAGCTGCTCGCCTTCCAAGCCCTGCGTCTCCAGCGTGTCGCCGGTCCGGCCGCGTTTGCCGACCGGGCCGGGTGACTTCTCGTCGCCGCGGGCCCAGGACGCCGTCTGTGGCGGTCCCCAGGTGCTCATCACCGGGTCCGGCTGTGGCGGCGGCGGGTATTGCTGCGGGGGAGCGGGCGGGCGGGCCATCGGCGGGGGCGGGGCGTAGCGGCCGGACGGCGTGCCCTGCACGTTGTACGGACCGGACGGCGTCGCCTGCGGAGGCCTGGGCTGAGGAGGCGGAGCCTGGTAGCCCGGCCAGGGCGCACCGAGTGCGGCACGCAGGCCGTTCGGGTCGCTCTCCACGCCGACGAGCAGCGGCAGCCCGCTGCCGGACAGCGCGACCAGCCGGTATGCGACTTCACGAGGGTCCATCCCGACCTTCGCGGCGAGTTCGTGGACGGCCGTCTTACCCAGCTCGGCCAGCGCGGCAAGCAATCGGGCATCCACGGGATCGGTCACGGCCACCCCGCGAACGCTACCTGTTCGCTCGAGCGCCCGCGCCGAAGGCCGCCCGTGGTTCTCCGGCGCCAACTTCCGGCGCAGGCCCTAGGGTTGGGATCACCGCAGTCGCCGACCTATGGGGATGAACGATGACCGAAGTGGCCACCCTTGCCGACGAGTTCGTCGAAGCGATGTTCGACGCCGAGCCGCTCTGGCCGGTGCTCTTGGGCATCCCTTCGTCGAGGACCGGGCTCGGTGATCTCAGCGCCGAAGCCGAGCAGGCGTACCGGGCGACACTGGCCGGGTTCATCGAGCGGGCCGGCGCGCTGGATCCGGCCGGGCTGAGCGCACCGGATCGGGTGACCCGCGACGTGCTGATCAACCAGGCACAGGGCGCCCTCGACGAGATCGGCTCCCACTGGGCCGGATTCAACATCAGCGGCCTGTTCGTCTCCCCGGCCGCGGGGCTGCTCACCTCGCTGCCGATGATCCCGGTAACCGGCCCCGAGGATGCCGCCGCGCAACTTGAGAGGCTCGCCGCCATCCCGGGCTTCCTGCAGCAGTCCTTGCAGCGGTTGCGCGACGGCGTCGCGGCCGGCCTGTTGCCGGTCGCCCCGCTCGTCGAAGGTGCGATCGCGCAGATCGACCGATACCTGGCCGACCCGGCCGGAGACCCGCTGCTGCGCCAGCCCGCGCCGGACGACGAGTTCGAGCAGCGCCGCGCCGAGGTCCTGCGGGACGTCGTGCATCCGGGGTTCGCGGCATACCGCGACGCGCTGATCGCCGAAATCGCGCCACACGGCAGGCCCGAGGAAAAACCCGGCGTGTGCTGGCTGCCCGAGGGCAAGGAGATCTACACCAGGCTGGCGCGCAAGCACACGACCACCGACCGGACGCCGGAAAGCCTGCACGCCACCGGACTCGAGATCATCGGGCGACTCGCCCGGGAATACCGGGACATCGGCTCGCGGGTGTTCGGCACCGACGACCTCACGGAGATCTTCGAACGGCTCCGCACCGATCCGGCCCTGCGCTGGACGAGCGCGGAGGAGCTGCTCGACGGCGCCCGCGCCGCCATCACCAGGGCCGATGAGGCCGCCCCCGCGTGGTTCGGGCGGATCCCGCCGCAGGAGTGGAAGGTCGAAGCCGTCCCGGCGGATTCGGCGCCTGCGGCCCCGCCCGCGTACTACATGCAGCCGTCGTCGGACGGCACCCGCCCCGGCATCTACTTCGCGAACACCCACCAAGTGACCGAGCGCCACAAGCACGTGGCCGAGGCGATGGCGTTCCACGAAGCCATTCCCGGGCACCACTTCCAGCTCAGCACCGCACTCGGTCTCGACGACCTGCCGCTGCTCCGCCGGATCGGGGATTTCAACGCCTACGTCGAGGGCTGGGGCCTCTACTCCGAGCGTCTCGCCCATGAAATGGGCCTTTACTCCGGCGATGTCGCGCTGCTCGGCATGCTGACCCTGGATTCGATGCGCGCCGGGCGGCTCGTGGTCGACACGGGACTCCATTCACTGGGCTGGAGCCGCCAGAAGGCGGTGGACTTCCTCGCGGAGAACACACCGATGGCACTGGTCGAGATCGAGGCCGAGATCGACAGGTACATCGCGTTTCCCGGTCAGGCGTTGTCATACATGGTCGGCAGACTGGAGATCCTGCGTATTCGCGAAACCGCGGAGAAAGCGCTGGGAGAACGCTTCGATATCAAGGAATTCCACGATCTCGTACTGGGTGGCGGCGCATTGCCGCTGTCGGTGCTCGACTCGGTCGTGGCGGAATGGGTGGCCGGCAAATGAGCGGGATCGACGCACTGGCGGACGAGTACATCGACGCGTGGTTCAAGGCGCAGCCTTGGCGCGCCTCGATCTACGGCCTCCCCGGTGACCACGACCTGCTGCCGGACTTGAGTTTCGAAGCCGAACAGGCCCGTCGCGCGGAACTGCTGGACTTCGTCACCCGGGCCGAGACTCTCCGGGCGGGCACGCTGTCCGCACAGGAATCGGTGACGGCCGACGTCGTGATCCAGCAAGCCAAGGCCGCGGTGGACGCGATCGATTCGCGAACGATCGAGTTCGTGGTCAGCGACGGATTGTCTTCCCCTGCCCTGCAGTTACTGGTGGGGCTGCCGATCATTTCGCTGAACGACGAGGAGAAGGCCGGCGGCTTCCTCTCCAGGCTGGCCGCCCTGCCGTCCTATTTGGACACCCTGAACGCGCGGCACCGCCGTGCGCTCGCCGACGGACTGATCCCGCCCGAGTTCCTCATCGACGCTGGAGTCGCTTACCTGGACCGGTATCTCGCCGAACCCGACGGCGATCCGCTGCGTATCTCGGCTACCGTCGAGGTCGAAGGATTCGAACAGGAACGGGACAGGCTACTCGCCGACGTCGTACGCCCGGCTTATCAGCGCTACCGCGATTTCCTCGTCACCGAGCTCAAACCGCACGGCCTGCCGGAGGACAAGCCCGGCCTGTGCTGGCTTCCCGGCGGTGACGAGAAGTACGCCGCGCTGATCCGCGTGCACACCACCACCGAACGCAGCGCGCAGGATCTTCACGACACCGGGCTCGACCTCATCGCGAAGCTTGCCGACGAGTACAGCGAGCTCGGCGCGCGAGTGTTCGGCACCTTGGACCTCGCGGAGATCTTCGAGCGACTGCGCACCGACCCGGCGCTGCGCTGGCGGGACGGCGACGAGCTGCTGGAGTCCGCGCGGGAGACGATCGCCCGCGCAGAATCCGTTTCCCCGCAATGGTTCAGTACTATTCCGGAGCAGAAATGCGAGGTGCGCGCTGTCCCCGAGTCGGAGGCCGAAGGCGGCACGATCGCGTACTACTTCGAGCCTGCCCTCGACGGTTCGCGGCCGGGTATCTACTTCGCCAACACCTTCGACGCGCACAAGCGGCCCCGGCACGCCGGCGAGGCGATCGCCTTCCACGAAGCCGTTCCAGGGCATCATTTCCAGCTCAGCACCGCACTCGGGCTGACCGAACTGCCGCTGCTGCGCCGGATAGCCGACATCAACTCCTACATCGAGGGCTGGGGCCTCTACGCCGAGCGGCTCGCCGACGAGATGGGGCTGTACTCCGGCGACGTCGCCAAGTTCGGCATGCTGACACAGGATTCGATGCGTGCCGGGCGGCTCGTGGTCGACACCGGGTTACACGCGCTGGGATGGAGTCGTCAGCAGGCTGTCGACTACCTGCGGGACAACACGCCGATGGCGCCGATGGAGATCGAGGCGGAGATCGACAGGTACGCCGCGAACCCGGGCCAGGCGTTGTCGTACATGGTGGGGCGCCTCGAAATTGAGCGGATCCGGGCCGAGGCGACGGTGGCGCTGGGTGAAAAGTTCGACATCCGTGCCTTCCACGACGTCGTGCTCGGCAGCGGGAACCTGCCACTACCTGTGCTCGAAGCCGTTGTCGCCGCCTGGGTTGCGACAGTTTGATCACTCCATGAAGGAGAACAAGTTCATGGCAAGTACGTGGCTGGAGCTGCCCGAAAACACCGGGTTCGGCCTGGAAAACCTGCCCTACGGCGTCTTTTCGCGTAACGGCGAGCCGAAACGCGTCGGTGTCGCGATCGGCGACGGCGTCCTGGATCTGTTCGCGACGGCCGAGCAGGCAGGTGAGGCGTTCGCGAACCTGCTCGGCGACGGGACGCTCAACCCGCTGCTCGCCGCGGGGCGACCCGTCTGGCGCCAGGTCCGCGCGCGGGTCACCGAATGGCTCACCGATCCCGCGCACCGCGAGCTCGTCAGCTCGCATCTGGCGCCGCTGGACACCGTCGGGCTGCATCTGCCGTTCGAGGTCGCGGACTACGTCGACTTCTACTCCAGCGAGCACCACGCCATCAACGCCGGCCGCATCTTCCGCGGAGCCGACGACGAGCTGATGCCGAACTGGAAGCAGCTGCCGATCGGCTACCACGGTCGCGCGGGCACGGTCGTCGTGTCCGGCACCGAGGTCACCCGGCCCAGCGGGCAACGCAAGCCGCGCAACGAGGACGTGCCGACTTTCGGGCCTTCGCGGAGTCTCGACATCGAGGCGGAGGTCGGTTTCGTCGTCGGCGTTCCGTCCGAGCAAGGCAAACCAGTCGGCATCGAGTCGTTCGCGGACCACGTTTTCGGGGTGTGCCTGGTGAACGACTGGTCGGCGCGGGACATCCAGGCGTGGGAGTACCAGCCGCTCGGGCCGTTCCTCGGCAAGTCGTTCGCGACCTCGATTTCGCCGTGGATCGTCCCGCTCGACGCGCTCGAACACGCGCGGGTCGCGTCGCCTCCCCAGGATCCCGAGCCGTTGCCGTACCTGCGGCACGACGAAAAGTGGGGCCTCGACCTGGCGATGGAGGTCCGGCTGAACGGATATCTCGTGTCCAGTCCGCCGTTCGCGACCCAGTATTGGACGGCGGCGCAGCAGGTCGCACACCTGACCGTCAACGGCGCGAGCCTGCGCACCGGCGACCTGTACGCGTCGGGCACGGTCAGCGGCCCGGAACGCGACCAGCGCGGGTCGTTCCTGGAGCTCGGCTGGGGCGGGCGTGAGCCGTTCGACCTGCCGGACGGCACGCAGCGCACGTTCCTGCTGGACGGTGACGAAGTGACCATCAGCGCCACCGCGCCCGGCCCTGGTGGCAGCCTGATCGGCTTCGGTGAGGTGCGCGGAAGAGTGCTGCCCGCGTGCTGATACCCAGCCGGGCAAGGTCGACATATTCCGCGGTGACGCGGCTGACGAGGGGTCGAGTGGCATGATCGAGCGAGGTGCTGCGCGCCAGCAAGGGTTACGGGCTGTGAGCGCACGTTGGCGAAAGGCTGGAACATGAGGATCGGTACCCAGATCAGCTACGCGGGGGGTTTCGCCGAGAGCGTGGCGGACATCGTCGAGTTGGAAAAGGTCGGGCTCGACATCGTGTTCGTCCCCGAGGCGTACTCGTTCGACGCGGTGAGCCAGCTCGGTTACGTGGCCGCGAAGACAGATCGCGTGGAGATCGCGTCGGGCATCTTCCAGATCTACACCCGCACGCCGACACTGACGGCGATGACCGCCGCGGGCCTCGACTTCGTCTCCGGCGGCCGGTTCACCCTCGGTCTCGGCGCATCCGGTCCGCAGGTCATCGAGGGTTTCCACGGCGTGAAGTACGACGCGCCGCTCGGCCGCACGCGCGAGCTGATCGAGATCTGCCGCCAGGTGTGGCGCCGCGAAAAGGTCGTCCATGACGGCAAGTACTACAAGATCCCGCTGCCCGCCGAGGAGGGCACCGGCCTCGGCAAGCCGCTCAAACTGATCAACCATCCGGTCCGGCCGCGGATCCCGATCGTGTTGGCCGCGATCGGGCCGAAGAACGTCGCGTTGACGGCGGAACTCGCGGAGGGCTGGGAGCCGATCTTGTTCCACCCGGAGAAGGCCGCGGAGGTCTGGGGTGCGTCCTTGGCGGAGGGCAAGGCCAAGCGCGACCCGGAACTCGGCGAGCTCGACACCGTCATCGGGACCGCGCTGGCGATCGGCGACGACGTCGACCACCTGCTGGACCAGCTGCGTCCCCAGCTGGCGCTCTACATCGGCGGGATGGGCGCGCGGGGAAAGAACTTCTACAACGACCTGGCCGTCCGCTATGGCTACGAAGAGGCCGCGAAGAAGATCCAGGACCTGTACCTCGACGGCAAGAAGGAAGAAGCCGCGGCCACCGTGCCAGTCGACCTGATCAAGGCGATTTCACTGGTGGGCCCGGCCGGGTATGTGAAGGAACGGCTGGCCGCGTTCGCCGAGGCCGACGTGACCACCCTGGTCGTGAACCCGCTGCAGCCGGGCCGGGAAAGCCGTGTCGCCGCCGTGCGGGAGCTCAAGGGCCTGATCGGCTAGTTCGTCGACGTCGTGGCAGGTGTCACCGTTCGGGCGCCCGGAGCGGCGCCCGGGCCGACTATGATGGGGGCGGCCGGAGCGACGAGGGTCACCACCATGACCACCCCGGCCGGCGTGACCATCACGGCACCTGCCACCGCAGCCGGGCTGCCAAGCTCGGGCCTGCCGGTCACGCGCACCCGTTTTCACGGGTGATCTGTTGTCTCGAAATCGTCGCTACGCTGGGCATGTATTACTGTGTTTCTCGTCCTGAACAGGCTGGTCGCCCATTCGGGTTACGCATTCGGGACTTCGTGTCACGGTTCGTCGGACGCTGGAAAACGCCTGAACGGTTTGAATGCGACCGTGAAAGGCTATCCCGACTGGGATTCGGAGATGAAGTGGAAGTGAGTGCTGTGCGACGCGGGGTCGCGGGTTCGAAGGTGGCAGTGCTGGACGTCGGCTCGTTCAGCGCTCGGCTGGTTGTGCTTGAACGCGGCGGGTCGCCGCTCGAGCCGGTGCTCACCCACCAGACGAAGCTCCGGCTCGACAGGGAGCTCGACGCATCCGGACGTCTCCGCAAGAGCGGGGTCGCCGCGATTGTGGCGGCTGTCGAGGTTGCCAACCACATCGCAGCCAAGCACGGCGTTTCCGACGTCTACCCGCTTGCGACGTCGTCGATCCGGGACGCCTGCAACGCCGACGAGGTCGTCGCCGAGGTCGCGCGCGCCACGGGCACCGAGCTGTGTTTCCTGTCCGGCCGTCGTGAGGCTGAGCTGACATACATGGCCGCCCGCCGGTGGTACGGCGCGGGGGCCGGCCCGCTCCTCGTCCTCGACATCGGCGGTGGCACCGTGGAACTCGCCGCAGGCCAAGGGGAACAGGCCGGATTCGCCCGGTCGCTGCGCCTCGGTGCGCGCTCGATGACCCGCGACTGGCTGCCGAACGAGGTCGCCTCCAGCAAACGGATCGGCGCCCTGCGCGAACACGTGCTCGACGAGGTCCGCGCCGCGCTGTGCGACGTGACACCGCTGATCCGCGACCACCGTACGGTCGGCTGCTCGAAGGTGCTGGGACAACTGGCCAGGCTGGCCGGCGCCCGCCCGCAACGCGGCGGCCCGGACGTCGGCCACGAGTTGCTGCTCGAAGACCTGCGACGCTGGATCCCGCGGCTCGCGGTCCTGCCTGCCAAACGCCGGGCCGAGCTGCCGGGGATCTCCCGCGTCCGGGCCCACCAGGCGCTCGCCGGGGCGATCGTCGCCGAGGCGCTGTTGACGGTGTCCGGCGGCCGCGTCGCGATCTGCCCGTGGTCGACGCGTGAAGGGCTGCTGCTGGCGATGCTCGACGGCAGCCCGCCAGAGAAGTCGTCCAAGCGCCGCGCCGCCTGAGGTGCCACGGTGACCCGGGCCATTACTGGTTTGGCTGTGCCCGAATGGGTATTCCTCCGGAAATGGGAGGAATCATGGAAGCGCGGGACGTTCTGCTCGGGATCTACCTGAACGACCATCTGGCTGGTGCCACCGGCGGCGTTGACCTCGCGAAACGCCTGGCAGGCGCGGAAAACGAGTGGTCCGGCGGCGTGCTGGGACGCATCGCGGACGAGATCGCCGAGGACCGCGAGACCCTGCTCGCCATCATGGCCACCCTTGCCGTCCCGGTCCGCCAGTACAAGGTCTGGGCGGCCTGGGCGGCGGAGAAAGCCGCTCGTTTGAAGCTGAACGGTCATCTACTGACGAGGTCACCGCTGAGCCGGCTCGTCGAACTCGAGGCAATGCGACTCGGAGTTGAAGGGAAAGCCGCGGGCTGGCGGACCTTGCTCGCGCGCGCCGTTGTCGACACCCGGCTCGATTCCGGGCAGTTGGACGGGCTGACCCAGCGGGCGCTCAAGCAGAGCGAGACGTTGGAGCACCTGCGCGTCCGCGCGGCGGCGGAGGCCTGCGGTGGTGAAGCGAGCTGAAAACGGGTATGCCGGGAGTATGAGAAAACACGACTCCGCCCGCGTCGACGAGGAAGAGGACGAGCAGCCACTGGCCGACAAGCTGCCCGGCGCTCTCAACCGCGACCTTCCCACCGAGGAGAGCAAGAAAGAATCCGGCGGGAACAAAGATGTCTACGGTCAGCTGGGCAACGACCTAGGCGAAGAACCCATCCCCGAACCCCCCGACTGACCCACTGGCGAGTGGTGGGTGGCTCGTGAGTGTTTCGCGGCGTTAGAA
>JAVXWP010000043.1:0-4019 GCA_032230695.1 Actinomycetota bacterium
CAGGCGGGGCGCGCAGTATGACGTACTACCGGGGGCGGACGTTGTGGTTGCGGCGGAACAGGTTGCCTGGGTCGTACTGGCTCTTGATCGCCGCGAGCCGGTCGTAGGTTTCCGTGGGATAGACCGCGGCGACGTCTTCCTCCGTGGCCGAGGCGAGGAAGTTTGCGTAGGCGCCGCTGACGTGAGGGGCGAGGCGGGCCCAGATCGCGTCCAGACCTGGACGCGCGGCCTCGGCCACCAGGGCCGGACCTACAACGGTGATCAGGACCATCAACTCCGCTTGACGATGCGCGTACGCCGTGGCGTCGTCGGCGACCCGGGCGACTGCTCCGCCGAGACTCCGGACGGCGAGGATCGGCGACCGCTCCGCTGCGCCGACCTCCGCGAGGATCTCGAGCACCTCGGGCACGGACTCCGTGGCGACGAAGGCACTCCGGTTCACGATCTTTATGCCGGGCGGCGGGGCGAACCCTTCTTCGAGGGTGTCCGCGACGGGCTTCAGTACGACGGTGTCGGCGAGCACCGTGCCGAGGCGGCGGACGGGGTCGATCACCTCGCTCGCACGCTCCGCCGAGTCGCCGTCGAACGCGACCAGGATCTCGACCGGCGCCTCGGGCCCGCCGGTGAACGGGTTGGCCAGCGTGACCGTCGACGTCAGCTCCTCGGGCGCAGTACGGAGGTAGTCCGCCCAGCCTTGGAGTACGCCGGCCGCCTCGGACGCCGGGAAGGTGAGCTTGCCGTGGAAGACCTCCGTCGTCGGGTGCGCCTCGAACTCGAACGCGGTGACGATCCCGAAGTTGCCGCCACCACCGCGGATCGCCCAGAACAGCTCGGGGTTCTCGTCCACGCTGGCTCTGACGACCTCTTCGCCGGCGGTCACCAGCTCGACGGCGACCAGATTGTCCACGGCCAGGCCGTACTTCCTGACCTTCCAGCCGATCCCGCCGCTCAAGGTCAGGCCGCCGACACCGACGCTCTTGGTGTCGCCCGACGAGATCGCCAGGCCGTGCGTCGCCAGGGTCGCCGCGACCTGCCCCCAGACCGCGCCGCCGCCGATCCGCACGAGATGACGTTCCTTGTCGACGAGTTCGACACTCGCCAGTTTGCTGAGGTCGATCACGACCCCGCCGTCGTTCGTGCCGAACCCGGCGAACGCGTGACCGCCGCCGCGCACCGACAGCTCCAGCCCCGAGCCGGCAGCAAACCGGACCGCCTTCTGGACGTCGGCCACAGTCGAAGGCCGCAGCACGACCACCGGACTCCCCGCGACCAACACCGACCCACTGGCCGCTTCGTACTCCGCTCCCCCGGGCTCGATGATCTCTCCACCAAAGCCACGACGAAGGTCTTCCAACGATGAGCTCATGCCATTCCCTCCACACGCTTGCCGGACGACTACCCGACGACAGCGAGGCAGGAATTGTGACGTGACCCACGCCACACCGACCGTCGGGACAGCAGCGGCTACTGTCCCGACGGTCTTTTGTTTACTGCGGCCAGGCTGCTTCGGTCACCGTGCCCCCGATCACCGTCACGGTGAGTCGGACCGGCCCGTCGGGGAGGACGTGCAGGGTGTAGGTGCCTTCGGGGACTTCGAAGAAGACGGCCGAGTAGATCAGCTCGCCCTCGGGCGACGGGCGGGGAACCACGCCCACGTGGGGGTAACCGTGGTGGTGCTCCCCCGGCCCATGCCCGTGGCCGTGCCCATGCTCGATCGCCTCACTCGCACGACCGACCGGCCGACGTTCGATTCCGGCACTACCCAGTTCGACCGGGCGGCGTTCGATTTCGGTGTCCTCCAGTTCGGGAGGGAGGGTGAGGACGATCGCGCCGACGTCGTCGCCGATGTCGAGCAGGACCGACGAACCCTTGCCGGCGTGCGGATTCTCCTCCGCGTTCGACAGCGTCATGACACGGCCGGTACGCCGGGCTTGCTCTGGTAACCACCGGCCGGCGTACCGAGGTACGGGAACGCGTTCAGGTAGTCCGAGTTCGTGTTCGACGTACCGTCCCGCACCGCGGACGCAGCGCCATCCGGCGTGTACGACGGATCGACGAGCGGAATCGTCAACCCGGCGACAGCGCGGATCTCGACCGTCACGACATCGTCGAAAACCCTGCGTCCGTTGGGGAATCCGGCCGCGTCGCCCGCCACCAGGCCGAGCGGATTCGGCGACTTCGACGGCGGTACGGCGACGTTCAGCCGCAGCATGTCGGCCTGCACCGGCCCGGTGTAGTTCTGGAACCCCGGTACGACGCCCTTCGGGATCCCGGTCAGCAGAATCGCCGCCAAGTCCGCCCGTGGCTTCGTGTACGCCGCCAGCTTCGGGAACACCCCCGGATAAAGCACCGGCAGCAACCCTGCCAATTCAGGCTTCGTCACGTACTGCGCGTACTTCTTGTCATCCGAAGGCGGTCTGCTGTTCCACCTGTCCTTCTCCGCCATCGGCACGATGACCTCGTTGAACAACGGGTTCCCCAGCCGCGAGACCTGCTTGTGCGGCCCGTGCCAGACCGGAATCCCGAGCAGATCGTCGAGGATCTTCGACTGCTGGCGGCTCGCGGACGCATAGACCCCGATCACGGACTTCGGATCCATCACGTCCTTCGGTGTCTTGCCGTCGCGGGTCAGGTCGCTGATCGGCACCTGCAGCGCGATCGTGTGCACGTTGGACACCTGCAACCCGTTGACTCCCACCGCAGCGGCCGATGGGATCAGGTGCGCCATCTGGAACGGGCGCAGCGTGCCCAGGTCGAAGATGCTGCCGAGGTCCGCGAAGAACCCATCAGCGCGCTGGCCCGCGAAAACCTTGCGGTTCGTGCCGAAGGTGTGGATCGCCTGCTTGGCGAGCTTGGCGTAGTTCGGCGTACTACGCACGCCCACGTTCACCGGAGGCGCGCTGAGGCCCCGAGCGAGGATCCGCGACCGGCCGTTCTCGACCCGGGTGACCGAGTAGTACTGCGGCCGGTTCCAGCTGGTGTCCTTGATCGACGTGATCGGACCTGTGTTGTACAGGAACGTCTTCTTGTTCCGGATCTCGGCATGGAACCGGAACTGGTAACTGATGTCCGCCTTGCCGTCACCCCCGTTGGAGATGTGGATCTGGTACAGCACGTCGTCGCCGAACTCGTAGAAGTTCGGCCCGCCGTACGGGTTCTGGAACGGGATGAAGTTGGCGATCAGCGTCACCGTGTCCGGCTTGTCCGGGCTCACGAACGCGTACACGTCGGTGTTGTCGGCGACCGGGTCCTTCGAGATCTCCGGTGCTTCGCGATGCGAAGACATGTCAGACCCCCACCGTTCCGGCCAGCCGGGATGCGAGTTCGCGATCCGTCACCAGCACTTCCCGGTCGCCGACCAGGATCGCCAGCTCACCCTTCTTCACATCCTTGACGTGCACGACGAACGACTCCGCGTGCGCCAGCTCGGCCGGCTGCAACGGCGTACCCGCAGCCGCCTTGGCCTCATCGCCGAACAGCTTCGGCCCCGCGAGAGCGCCGACCGCGGCCGCGGTCCCCGCCCCCGCGAACACCAGGAAACCGCGACGTGTTGCGTCACTCATGACTGTCCCTCCTTCGCTCCGTCACGCCGGAGATCCCGGCGCAGATGCGACTCGATCGCAGATACTGTGACCTGGATCACCAGCGGCACCGTGGGGCATTCGGGACGGTCGACCCACCGGATGGGTGGAACTCGATCAGATAGCTGTAATTGACGGGTCGACCGTGTGGGTGACGACCCAGCGGTGGGGGGCGATCGGGCGGGTGCGGGTGAAGCCGTGGTTCTCGAAGGCGGACATCGGGCCGGTGTGCAGGAAGGATCCCGACACCTTGCGATCGTCGGTCTCCTCCGGGTAGCCCTCGACCGTGCCACCGCCCAGGCGCGCGATCTCAGCTAGTGCGCCACCGAGTGCGGCGTCAGCGACTCCGCGACCGCGCAAACCCTTGCCGGTGAAGAAGCAGGTGATCCGCCAGTCCGGGAGGTTCACGAGCCCCTTGTCGTACAGCCGCTTGCTCTT
>JAVXWP010000053.1:0-3073 GCA_032230695.1 Actinomycetota bacterium
CGACCTCGTTCGGACCCTGGGGGCAACGCCCCGCGGTCAGCACCAGTTGGCCGCAGTACCCGTCGCGCCAAGCCATCCTGGCGGCCTTGAGGTCCCTGGAATCGTCCGTGGGGAGTCGCCATTCGAGGTCCACGGTCTGGCCGTAGAGCGGCTTGCTGAACAGTGGTTTCAGGTCGGCCGGGATCAGTTGGACCAGGTCCTCAGGTGCCTTGGTCACGGCCGTGCCCGAAGCAGCCGGTGGCGTCGCCTCCAGTTGCCAGGCGGCGGTCTGGCGCTGGGTGTGCAGCGTCTCGGTGGTGACCGTCTGCTCGACCGCGCGGGCGAACCACGGCGCGAACGCCGCACACGTCCCGATCAGTAAGGAGACCCCGGTCAGCACCAGGGCCTGGGCAGAGCGATAGCGCAGGGCGCGCCGTAGAAACATTGGACTGGACCCCCCAGGAACCCGCGGACACCTGATCTGCCTGACGATACGAATCCGCGGGTCGTTGAGGTTCTGGAGGGCCGAAATGACACGAAGTTGTTGCCGGAGATGCCTGTTGAGGCAGTAGAGGCTGCGCAGCGGAGAGCCGTGACTACGCTGCGTGTTGGTGGACCCGTCGTTTTCTGTCGGCGCGGCACCGGTAAGTTCGGGGCATGCGTGAATCCCAGCTCGGAGAACTGACCGTTTCCAGTCTCGGCCTCGGCTGCATGGGGATGTCCCAGTCGTACGGCGACACCGCCGACGAAGCCGAGTCGATCGCCACCGTGCACGCCGCCCTCGACGCCGGCTGCACCTTCATCGACACCGCCGACGTGTACGGCGACGGCGCGAACGAGGAGCTCGTCGGCCGCGCGCTCGCGGGCCGCCGTGACGAGGCGGTGCTCGCCACCAAGTTCGGCTTCCAGTGGGGCGCCGGCAACAGTGCCATGCCGACGGTGGTGAACGGCACCCCGGAGTACGCGCGAGCTGCCCTCGACGCGTCGCTGCAGCGGCTCGGGGTGGACCACGTCGACCTCTGGTACCTGCATCGCCGCGATCCGCAGGTGCCGATCGAGGAGACCGTCGGGGCGATGGCTTCCCAGGTCGAGGCCGGCAAGGTTCGGTATCTCGGGTTGTCGGAGGTGTCGGGGGAGACCGTTCGCGTGGCCCACGCAGTACATCCGATCAGTGCTGTGCAGAGTGAGTGGTCGCTGTGGACGCGCGACCCGGAGACCGCGGTGCTGCCGACGTTGCGTGAGCTCGGCATTGGGTTCGTCCCGTTCAGCCCGCTCGGGCGTGGGTTCCTGACCGGGCAGCTCAAGTCGCCGGACGACTTCGCCCCGGACGATATGCGACGTGGGTTGCCGCGGTTCAGCGGCGAGAACTTCCAGCGGAATCTGGACCTGGTGGAGAAGGTGCGGGCGCTGGCTGCTGCGAAGGGTGTCACCGCCGGGCAACTGGCGCTCGCCTGGTTGCTTGCTCAGGGCAACTTCGTGGCGCCGATCCCGGGGACGAAGCGGCGGAAGTACCTGGCGGAGAATCTCGGTGCGGTGGATGTGACGCTGACGGATGAGGAGCTCGCGGCGCTGGACGAGGCGTTCCCGCCGGATGCTGTTGCGGGGGAGCGTTACGGCGAAGGGGCTTTGAAGATGGTGGAGAAATGAGCGCCGACAATCTCGAGCCGGAGCTCAGCCCGGTGGAGGTCGAAGTGGGCGCTGACTTGGCTGCGTCTCCCGGGCTGATCGGGGTGACCGGGGCGACCGGGCAGTTGGGATCGCGGGTCGCGCGGCAGCTGGCTGAGACCGGGGTCGCCCAGCGGCTCGTCGTACGGGATCCTGCGCGGGCTCCGGAGTTGGCCGGCGCGGAGGTGGCGCAGGCGGCGTACGGCGACAAGAACGCGCTGCTTGATGCATTGGATGGCGTGCAGACGCTCTTGCTGGTCAGCGCTTCCGAGTCGGCCGACCGGGTCTCCTTGCACAAGGCAACGGTTGATGCGGCGGTGGCGGCCGGCGTACGGCGGATCGTGTACACCTCGTTCGTCGGGGCTGCACCGAACGCGACCTTCACCTTCGCGCGCGATCACTGGCACACGGAGCAGCACATCCTGGGGACCGGTATCGACTACACGTTTCTGCGCGACAACCTCTACCTCGACTTCATCCCGGGCTTCGCGGGGGAGGACGGGGTGATCCGTGGGCCGGCGGGTGACGGACGGGTCGCCGCGGTGTTCCGGCAGGACGTCGCTGATGTCGCTGCGCGGGTGGTTGTTTCCTCGTCGCATTCCGGGATGACCTACGACTTGACCGGCCCGACCGCCTTCACCCTCGCCGAAGCAGCCGCCGTCCTCAGCGACGCGTGGTCTCGCCCGATCCGCTATCAGCCGGAAACCCTCGACGAGGCCTACCGCTCCCGCGAATCCTTCGGGGCGCCCGCGTGGGAGGTGGCCGGCTGGGTCACGTCGTACGCGGCGATCGCCAGCGGCGAACTCAGCGAGGTCAGCAGCGCGGTCGAAGACATCACCGGACACCCACCGCTGGGACTGGCGGAGTACCTCAATCGCGCTTCGGCTTGATGAGACACTGGCCGGGTGCCGCTCTACCGTGACGAAGCGATCGTGCTCCGCGTCCAGAAACTGGGCGAAGCCGATCGCATCGCCACGCTCCTGACCCGCACGCACGGCAAGATCCGGGCCGTCGCGAAGGGCGTCCGCCGTACGTCGTCCCGCTTCGGCGCCCGCCTCGAACCGTTCAGCCACGTCGACCTGCAACTGGCGACCGGCCGCACCCTCGACGTGGTCACCCAGGCCGTCTCGATCTCGGCGTACGGCGAAGGCATCGTCAACGACTACGCCCGCTACACCACCGGCACGGTCCTCCTCGAGACCGCGGACCGCCTGGTAGTAGAGGAAAAGGAACCCGCCACCCAACAACACCTCTTGTTGGCAGGCGCCCTCCGCGTCCTATCAAATGGCGAACGCGAGCCGGCCCTGGTCCTGGATTCCTTCCTCCTCCGCTCCCTGGCGATCTCCGGCTACGCCCCCTCCTTCGCCGACTGCGCCAAATGCGGCGACGAAGGCCCCCACCGAGCCTTCAACCCAGCCGCCGGCGGCGT
>JAVXWP010000063.1:0-58013 GCA_032230695.1 Actinomycetota bacterium
GGCGTTAGAACCCCGCGAAACACTCACGAGCCACCCACCCACGCGCCCCAGGCTCAGCAGCCCAAGAAGTGGCAGCGGACCACCTGAGGCTGTTCGATCACCGTCTGGGTCTGCACGGCCCAAGCCAGCCGGACGTACTGCGCGTGCGTCCAGGCCAGCGGGGTCGCCGACTGCGTCGGCGTCCCGGCGGGGAACCCCGTCTGGCTCGAAGGTGAGTTCTCGTCCCAGACCTGTTCCGGCATGGTGTCGCCGGAGCTGCCGACCCGGCCGAGGTCGCGCAACCTGCGCGCGGCCGTCGCGTTGTCGCCGTTGGCGAGGTCGTACTCGCCACGCTCCCCCGCGAGCAGCGGCCACAGCCGTCCATAGGTGGTGCGGCTTCCCGCGGGGAAGGTGTAGTCCCACGGCGACCCGTCGGCCTGTTCGCCGTAGCCGTCCTTGGTGTAGCGGTGCCAGAACTGGCCGGTCGGTGTGGTGAACGCGATGTCGGCGTCGGTGACCTTGATGCTGTTGCGAATCACCGGGTCATCGGCCGAGTAGATGCCGAGCCGCACGAGTTCGAGGAACCCGGCGTCGGTGACGGCGCGCTGGTCGGCGGTGACGCTGGAGTTACCGAGGTTGTAGGTGGTGCCCGCGTTGGCGTTGCCGTCCTTGGTGAGCCGCACGAAGTACGGGTCCGCGGACAACGGGCCGTTCGTGGTGACCGTCCACGCCGAAAGGTTGGCCTTGAAGGAATCCGCGACGGCGAGGTAGCGCTGGGCGTCGGCCGCGGCACCGTTGTGCTTGGCCAGGTCGGCGGCACAGACCAGGCCGGCGATCACCGCGGCGATCGTCGACGGCGAGTAGCCGTCCTGTTCCTCCCAGCGTTCCTGCTGGGTGTACGGCGACGCCAAACCGTTTTCGGCCTTGTAGGACAACAGGAATTCGGCCGCCTTGCGCACGCCCGACCAGGTCTTGGCGTCGGTGCGGCCAAGCTGCTGGGCCAGCACGATCGGCAGCGCGGTCTCGTCCAGCTGGATGGAAGTCCAATACGGCGTGCCGTCCACGTGCGAGTTCTGCGGCATGTGCCCGTCGGGAAGCTGCTGCGTGCCGAACATGTAGTCCACGGACCGGTTGGCGGCGGCCTTGTCGCCGGCGGCCAGCAGGCCGGTCGCGATCTGGTAGAGGTCACGCGGCCAGACCAGGTGATACGTCCCGGACGGCGACCATTCCGGATCGTTGTTGCCGAAGCGCCAAGGCATGCTCGGCGACGCGATGAACGCGCCGGGGTGCAGTTTGTCCTCGCTCGCCGCGAGCATCAGCACGGACGCCTTGTACAGATCCTGTTCGTTCTTGGTCTTGACCGACGCCGGGACGTTCTTGACGCCGTCGAGGTAGCGCCGCCAGCCCGTGTCATAGAAACGCTCGACGTCGTCGAAGCGTTGGCGCAGCGACGTTCGTGCGGTGTCGAGCGCAGCGCGCTCCCCGCTCGCCATGCCGATGGCCAGCTCGACATGCCGTGACCGGACGCCGTCGGCGGCCGTCTGCCCGGTGACCACCACGTTGCCGCTGCCCGCGCTCGAATACGGGTTGAGCTCGAACGACTTCTCGAGCTGGGTGATGCCGTCGGACGCGCCCGCGAAACCGTTGCTGGTACTCGTAAACGCGGGCTTGGCGGCGAGTGCGGCAGCCATGGCGCCGTCACGGGCGATGAGCGCATCGCCGTCGGTGCGCGACGAGTCGTCGGCGCCGTTGTTGGTCAGGTCCGGATCGAGTACCGCGTAGAGCTGGTACGGCTTCCCGGTCAGTGACGTGAAATCTGCGCTCACCAGGACGGAGTCGCGCGCCGGGTCGGTCACGTAGGTCTTGCGCAAGCTCCAGCGGCGCTGGTCGTCGGTGATCGTCTGCTCGTAGGTCAGCCCGTCGTCGCTGGTCCGGCGCACCTGCTGCGAGCGCGCGGCGGAATCGACCGAGGAGAAACTCCGGCCGTCGGTGACGACGAAGTTCAGCGAGCGGATGCTCGGCGTCGACAGGTCCGGGTAGTAGACCTCGGACAGCTGACCCCCCTGCAGCGTGAACCAGATGTTGCTGGCCTTGTCGCGCGCGGTGCCGAAGCCGGTTTTGTTCGCCGGTAGCCAGGACGGGTGCGCTCCGGGAGCGCCGGGAGCCGCACCACCGCCCGCCGCGGCCATGCCGGGGATCAGCCCGGTGACCAGCAGCGCGGCGAGGGTCGGCAGCAGAATCTTTCGCATCTTTCACCCCAAGGAAGCCCGGTTCCGCGGCATTGCGGAAGCGACGCAAAGTATGTCGTGAATTTCTTCCCAGGTACTAGCCCGATCCGGTGGTTCGCCGCGAGCGAACGGACCCATCACCCGATCGAAACGGGTGCACACTTGAAGTTGGTGAAACGGTGTAATCAGGTAAGGCGGTGCCGGATGCCCGACGAATCCGAAGCCATGGACGCGTACTCACGCGTGGTCAGCACTGTCGCCGCCACGGTGACCCCGCACGTCGCGAGCGTGCGGCTCGGCAACGGCGGCGGCTCGGCCGTCGTCTTCACCGAAGACCGGCACCTGCTGACGAACGCCCACGTGGTCGGCCGGAGCCGGTACGGCGTCGCAACCTTCTCCGACGGCGTCGAAGTCGACTTCGACGTCGTCGGCGCAGACCCGCTGTCGGATCTCGCGGTACTGCGCTCACTCGGCGAAACTCCGGCGCCCGCCCTGCTCGGCGACGCCGGAACGCTGGTCGTCGGCCAGCTGGTGGTGGCCATCGGGAGCCCGCTCGGGTTCTCCGGTTCGGTGACCGCGGGTGTGGTGAGCGGGCTCGGCCGAGCCATGCCGGTGCGGCAAGGACGGATGGCCCGGGTGATCGAGGACGTCATTCAGACCGACGCCGCGCTCAACCCCGGCAACTCCGGCGGCGCGCTGGCGGATTCGACCGGGCGGGTGGTCGGTATCAACACGGCCGTCGCCGGGATCGGGCTCGGGCTCGCCGTGCCGATCACAGCGACAACTCGCCGGATCATCGACACCTTGCTGGTCGAAGGCCGGGTTCAGCGGGCGTATCTCGGCGTGGTCGGCGTCCCGGCACCGCTGCCCGACGATGTCGCCGAGCGGACCGGGCAGAGTGCGGGGCTGCGGGTGATGGAGGTCGTCGCCGGCGGTCCCGCGGAACGCGCCGGCCTGCGGAACGGCGATCTCGTACTGTCCGTCGGCCGCGAACGGATCGCCGACGCGCAGGGGATCCAGCGCCAGCTGTTCGGGGAGGTCATCGGGACCGCGCTGCCGATCACCGTGCTGCGCAACGGCGCGATGGTCGACGTCTACGCCACCCCCGCCGAACTGGTCGGCTGACCTACTGGCATGACACTGCTGGTGTGACGGTCTGCCCGCGGGGTTGAGTACTGGGCGCAGTCGTGGCATGGTCAGGAGACAACCGAACACACACCGCGGGAGCTCGCGCTATGGCGGGCTGAGAGGGTGGCTGGGACTTTCTAGGGGTCTACGGCGCCACCGACCGCATGAACCTGACCGGGTAATGCCGGCGTAGGGAGTGCTTTCCTTTGACCACGCTCGAGAACTCTGCCGATTCCATGAGTGCCGATATCCAGCCCAAGGTCACCACCGGCCCGATCACCGGCTCCAGCAAGGTCTACCACCACACCGAATCCGGCCTCCGGGTTCCCGCCCGCCGGGTGGCGCTGACGAACGGCGAACACTTCGACGTCTACGACACTTCCGGTCCCTATACGGATCCGGACGCGAATATCGATGTCCACAATGGACTACATCGGCTGCGCGCCGGCTGGGTGGACGGCCGCGAACACAATACCCAGCTGGGTTGGGCGAAAGCGGGTGTCATCACTCGCGAAATGGAGTACATCGCCGCCCGCGAGCGGATGGATCCGGAGTTCGTCCGATCCGAGGTGGCCATCGGGCGGGCGGTGATTCCGGCCAACCGCAGGCATCCCGAGACCGAACCCATGATCATCGGCAAGAACTTCCTGGTGAAGATCAACGCCAACATGGGCAACTCGGCGGTCTGGTCCTCGGTCGAGGAAGAGGTCGACAAGATGGTGTGGGCCGCCCGCTGGGGCGCCGACACCATCATGGATCTCTCCACCGGCAAGCGAATCCACGAGACCCGCGAGTGGATCATCCGCAACTCGCCGGTCCCGATCGGGACCGTACCGATCTACCAGGCACTCGAAAAAGTCAACGGAGAGCCCGAAAAGCTCAGCTGGGAAATCTACCGCGACACCATCATCGAGCAGTGCGAGCAGGGTGTCGACTACGTCACCGTGCACGCGGGCGTGCTGCTGCGGTACATCCCGCTCACGGCCAAGCGCGTCACAGGAATCGTTTCGCGTGGCGGGGCGATCATGGCCGCGTGGTGCCTGGCGCACCACAAGGAATCGTTCCTGTACACGCATTTCGAAGAGCTCTGCGACATTCTGCACCAGTACGACGTCACGTTCTCGCTAGGCGACGGGCTGCGTCCCGGCTCGATCGCGGACGCCAACGACCGCGCCCAGTTCGCCGAGCTCGAAACCCTCGGCGAGCTCACGCACATCGCCCGCGCCAAGGATGTGCAGGTGATGATCGAGGGCCCCGGTCACGTCCCGATGCACAAGATCAAGGAGAACGTCGAGCTGGAGGAAAGGCTCACCGGCGAGGCGCCGTTCTACACCCTCGGTCCACTCGCGACGGACATCGCGCCGGGCTACGACCACATCACCTCGGCCATCGGTGCCGCGCAGATCGGCTGGTACGGCACGGCGATGTTGTGTTACGTCACGCCGAAGGAGCACCTCGGCCTGCCGAACCGCGACGACGTCAAAACGGGCGTGATCACCTACAAGATCGCCGCGCACAGCGCCGATCTGGCCAAGGGGCACCCACACGCACAGGAATGGGACGACGAACTTTCGAAGGCCCGCTTCGAGTTCCGCTGGGAAGACCAGTTCAACCTGGCGCTCGACCCGGACACCGCGCGGTCGTTCCACGACGAGACCCTGCCCGTCGAAGCGGCGAAGACAGCGCATTTCTGCTCGATGTGCGGCCCGAAGTTCTGCTCGATGCGCATCACCCAGGACGTGCGCAAGTACGCCGAAGAGAACGGTTTGACCACGGTGGAAGCGATCGAAGCCGGCATGGCCGAGAAGTCCGAAGAGTTCGCCGAAAAGGGCAACAAGGTGTACTTGCCACTGACGACAGCATGACCACGACACCTCGCACCGCGTTGACCATCGCCGGCTCGGATTCCGGCGGTGGTGCGGGCATCCAGGCGGATCTCCGCACATTCTTCGCGTGCGGGGTGCACGGCCTGGTCGCCCTGACGGCGGTCACCGTGCAGAACTCCTTGGGAGTTCAGGGTTTCACCGAAATCGACGCCGAGACAGTCACTGCCCAAATCAAGGCCGTGGCCGGTGACATGGGCGTCGACGCGGCGAAAACCGGGATGCTGGCGACGGCGGAAATCATCTACGCCGTCGCCAAGACGCTGGACGAAGTCCACATCGGACAGGGCACCGAGGTCCCGTTCGTCGTGGACCCGGTGGCCGCCTCCATGACCGGCGATTCGCTGCTGCGAGCGGAAGCGCTGGAGGCGATCCGTACCGAACTGTTCCCGCGCGCCAACCTGATCACGCCAAACCTCGACGAGGTGCGGCTGCTCACCGGCGTGCACGTCACGGACAAGGCCACTCAGCGCGAAGCGGCGAAAGCGTTGCTGCAGTTCGGTTCCGGCTGGGTGCTCGTCAAGGGCGGGCACATGTACGAGAGCCAGGAGTGCGTCGATCTGCTCTCCGACGGCACCGACTACATCGAGCTGTCCGGTCCGCGGTACGAAACCGAGAACACGCACGGCGGCGGCGACACGATGGCGTCGGCCATCACCGCATCGCTGGCCAAGGGCGCGAACATGCCTGACGCCGTGGCCGAGGGCAAGCGGTTCATCGAGCGGTGCGTCGCCGAGGCGTACCCGCTCGGTGCCGGTGTCGGCCCGGTTTCGCCATTCTGGGTATTGGGCGGCTAGCTTTCGGCGACCCCGCGCGCTTCAGTCACGTGGGCGCTGAAGGCCACCATGAGGGACTCTAATGCCCTCATGGTGGCCTTCGGGTACTTCGTCAGCCGCGCGGCAGGACCTGCGGCAGCACGGAAGTCAGCCCGACCCAGTCGGCGGTGACCACCGAGGCGTGCTGCTTGGCGAGTTCGGCGACACGCTGGTTCGCCTGGTCGACGGTCGGATTGCGGCTGTCGATGGCGGGCGCGACGTTCTGCCCGTCGGTCATCACCAGGAAGTAGTGGTTCGCGTCGAACCACCACGGGCCGGTCTGGGTGACCCAGGTGTTGGCGTCACCGTCGAAGACCACGAACCACGGCTTCAACGCGGCCTCGTACTTGTCACGCGGGTCCCCGCCGGCCGCGCCGTGCACGGTCGGGAAGATCTGCGCGTCGCCCAGCTTGCCGGCGTTCTTGAGGTTCACCAGGTAGCGCGCGTACTCGACGTCGGTCCGGAGCGTGTCCGTCGGGTTCCCTTCCTCGACCGTGCCGGGAATGACCTCGATCATCACCTTGCCGTTCAAGGAAGACCGGGACGGCCAGTTGTCCGCCTTGGACGCTTCGTCCAGCGTCGAGTAGCCGCCGAGCAGGTCGGCGGGCCGGAACACCCGGCCGCCGAGATGGCCGCGGATGGTGGCGTCCAACTCGTCCGGGCCCATGCCGGTGTTGTCCGAGAAACCGGGCTTCATCTCGATCTTGATCGTGATCGGCCCGCGGTCCGGGTGCGCCTGCTGCCAGACGCGGATGTCGTCGAGGCAGTACTCCAGGTTCTTGTTCGTCCCGCCCGTGTAGAGATCGGCCGAGGAGGACGCCGCGACGCAGTTGTTCGCGTTGCCCAGCGGGTCGCTGTGGCTGACCTTCCACTCGTGGGTGATGGAGTTCGGCCACACGTCCAGTTCGATCAAGGACGAGCCCGCGTCGAGAGCCCGCGCGAGGTAGTCGTAAGCGGCGGGGTCATAGGTGTTGTGGACACCGACCGTCGTGGAGCCGGAAATCTTTGCCGGGTCCGCGCCCGCCGCCGTGGTGGTCATCAGCGAACCCGCCACCAGCGCGCCGATCACGAAAGCTGCCGAGGAGAATCTCATCATGGTCCTTTCACCGACCAAGCAGTGTTGTCCAAAGAAATGTCGTCGGCTCACACTGTGCCAACAGGGTTGCCGGTCAGTGAAGACCTCGGGACCAAATGGACTAGACCAACCGTCGGGAGCGCGAACTTTTTTCATGGCAGAAAATTTCAGACCACCGACCGCACTGACCATCGCCGGCTCGGACTCGGGGGGTGCCGCGGGCCTTCAGGCCGACCTGCGCACCTTCCTGACCTGCGGCGTTCACGGTCTGGTCGCGGTCACGGCGGTGACCGTCCAGAACACCCTCGGCGTCCACGACCGCTCCGACCTGCCGCCACACATCGTCGCCGGGCAGATCAAATCTGTCTCGGTGGACATGGGTGTCCACGCCGCCAAAACCGGGATGCTCGCGTCGGCGGAGATCATCCGCGCCGTCGCCGCGGCGTGCGACGAGGCCGAGATCGGACGGGATCTGAAGGTGCCGTTCGTGGTCGACCCGGTCGCCGCGTCCATGCACGGACACCCACTCTTCGACGACGCCGGGCTGGCCGCGCTGCGTGACGAAATGCTGCCGCGGGCCACCGTACTGACGCCGAATCTCGACGAGGTCCGGCTATTGACGGGCATGACCGTCACGAATCGCGACCAGATGCACCAGGCCGCCGTCGTGTTGCGGCGCCTCGGGCCGAAATACGTGCTCGTCAAGGCCGGGCATCTGGTCGAAGATCCGGAGTGCGTCGACCTGCTCTTCGACGGCTCGACGTTCGTGGAACTGCCCGGCCCGCGCTGTCCGACGCCGCACACCCACGGCGCCGGCGACACGATGGCGGCCGCGCTGACCGCGGGGCTCGCCCGCGGGATGCCGATGGTCGAAGCGGCTCGCTACGCCAAGTGGTTCGTGCAGAACGCTGTGGAGAACTCGTATCCGATGGGCGCGAAGGTCGGCCCGGTTTCGGCGTTCTGGCGGCTCGCCCCGGAGCCGTGAAACCCTCCCCGGCTTAGCGCTCTTCGTCCGCGATGAGGGCTTCCAGGGCGGGCAACGCGTTGGCGAGCGCGTCGCGGTGCTCCGGTGTAAGCCGGTCGAGACGCTTGTTCAGTTCCTGCACCCTGGTCGACCGCACGCCGGAGATGAGCCGCTCACCGTCGTTCGTGGCCGTCGCCAGCCAGGCGCGCCTGTCGATCGGATCGGATTCGCGGCTGGCGTAGCCCGATTCGACCAGTGAAGCCACGATCCGTGACATCGTCGCCGCGGCCACGCCCTCTTTGGCGGCCAGGTCGCCGAGCCGCATCTGGCCGTAGGTGACCAGAGTCGCCAATGCGGAGATCGCGCCATGGCCTGGGCCAGGGATTCCGGCCTGGCGTAGCGACCGGGAAAGCCTGCCCACCGCGAGGAACAATCTGCCCGAAACGTCCTGAGCCGATGACGTGGTCATCGTCAGCTCCTTCTGTGCGCGTTGGCGATGAACCCCGGCGCTGACCGGCCGGGGAAAGTGTCGTCAACCATACGTGGCGCCCCCCCTGGTCCCGTGTGAAGGCGCGCCTAGTGTCCTGCGCCGGAAGTTCGTGGCCCGTCGAGAAGGTCACGGACTTCCGAGACGCCCTAGCGTGGCGGACTCGACGCTTGGGCCCAGAATCGCTGTGGAACGCGCCCCGCCCCTCGGGCGAGACGCCCCGCGGTGACGGCGTGCCGCATGGCGGACGCCATCCGCTCCGGATCCTCGGCTCGGGTGACGGCTGTCGCGAGCAGGACCGCGTCGCAGCCCAGCTCCATCGCGAGCGCGGCGTCGGACGCCGTGCCGATACCGGCGTCGAGGATCACCGGCACACCCGCGCGCGAAACGATCAGCTCGATGTTGTGCGGGTTACGGATGCCGAGCCCGGTGCCTATCGGCGCGCCCAGCGGCATGACGGCCGCGCAGCCCGCTTCTTCGAGCCGGAGCGCGAGCACCGGGTCGTCGTTGGTGTAGACGAGCACGGTGAAACCATCGGCGACGAGCCGCTCGGTCGCCTCCAGGGTTTCCAGCGGATCGGGCAGCAGCGTGCGGTCGTCGGCGTGGACTTCGAGCTTCACGAGATCGGTTTCGAGTGCCTCACGTGCGAGCTGCGCGGTGAGCACGGCCTCGGCGGCCGTCCGGCAGCCGGCGGTGTTCGGCAGCAGCCGGATTCCCAAGCGCCGCAACAACTCCAGCACACCGGAGCCGCCCTCGGCGTCGGCGCGGCGCATCGCGACGGTGGTCAGCTCGGTGCCGGACGCGACCAGCGCGCGCTCCAGCACGGAAAGGTTGGTAGCGCCGCCGGTCCCCATGATCAGCCGGGAGTCCAGCTTGTGCTCGCCGAACGACAAGGAATCGTCTGTCGCGCCCATTTTCTCAACCACCTTGCACCGCCGTCAGGATGTCGATCCGGGCGCCCCTGGCCACCACGGTTTCGGTCCACTGCCCGCGTCGAACGACTTCGCCGTTGAGCGCGACGGCCACTCCGCGCTCCGGGATACCGACCTCTCGGACCAGCTGCGCGACCGTCGAGTCGTCGGGGAAATCGCGCCACTCACCGTTGATCTGGACTTGCATCAGACTCGCTCCGAACTGTTGAGACGACGGGGATGGGCGGCTTCCACGTGTTCCGGCGGCGGCTCGCCCGCCAGCAGGGCGGTGATCGCGTCGGCGGTGACCGGGGCGAGCAGCACGCCGCCACGGTGGTGCCCGGTGGCGGCGAAAACACCATCGGCCACCTCGCCGATGAACGGCAGGTTGTCGACACTCGCCGCCCGCAGCCCCGCGGCGATCTCGACGAGCTCGTACTCGGCGATGCTCGGGAAGACCCGTTCGGCGCCTTCGAGCAGCTCACGCACACCACGCGCGGACACCGTCTCGTCGAAACCGGCTTCGTACTGGGTCGCTCCGAGCACGACTTCGCCATCCGACCTGGGCACGAGGTAGATCGGACGACCTTCGACGACGGCTCGCACGGTGCGTTGCGGCGGCGGCAGGCAGCCTCGGCGCGGGCGCAGGCGCAGGATTTCGCCCTTGAGCGGGCGTACGCCGCCGGTCAGCGCGGGATGCAACCGCCCGCTCCAGGCTCCGGCAGAGATCACCACGGCGTCAGCGTGCAGCGATGCCAGGTCCGTCACCTCTTCGGCGACGAACTCGACACCGCGCTGATCGGCGGCTTTGTGCAGGGCCAGCAACAACTTCCGGTTGTCCACGGCGAGGTCGCCGGGCACCGACAGGCCACTTCGGACAGAGCCGCCGACGCCGGGTTCGAGGCGGCGGGCTTCCCTGCCGGTCAGTGATTCCACCGATCGGCCCAACGACCGCAGGTACCCCGCGAGGACGTCGAGATGCCCGGTGTCGGCCCGGTCCAGCGCGAGGACCAGCGTGCCCTTTTCGGACAGCCCGGGGTCGAACCCCTCAGCGGCCAGGTCACGCGCGAAGTCCGGCCACCGGCGTAGCGATTCCTCGCCCAGCCTGAGCACGTCGTCTTCGCCCGGCCATGCCTCTGTGACCGGCGCGAGCATGCCACCCGCGAGCCAGGACGCTCCCCGACCGGGGTTGGGGTCGAAGACTTTCACCCGGTGGCCCAAGGTGGCGGCACGCCAAGCTATGGACAGGCCGATGACCCCGCCGCCCACGACTGCTACACGATTCTCGTTCATAGGGATCTCGCTCCCTGCGCCGGCATGATCCGGATCAGGTTCCACGGTCGGAGCGGTATCGGCTCCCTCTCAGCCCGTGCTTCGGGCTCCCGTGCGGACCCCACCACCGTAGCGCGCGGGTAACGTCGCCGCCATGCCTGGTCTCAGTGGTGAACAGATCCGGAAACGACTCGCGGACGCACGGCTGTATTTGTGCACGGACGCGCGCACGGAACGTGACGATCTTGCCGAGTTCGTCGACGCGGCGCTCGCGGGCGGGGTCGGGATCGTGCAGCTGCGCGACAAGACCCTCGAAGCGAAACAGGAGATCGCGGCGCTGGAAGTGATCGCGGAGGTCTGCGCCCGGCATGGGGCGCTGCTCTCGGTGAACGACCGGGCGGATGTCGCGCTGGCCGTCGACGCGGACGTGCTGCATCTGGGGCAGGACGACATCCCGGTGTCGCTGGCGCGGCGGATCCTCGGCGATGACGTGGTGATCGGCAGGTCCACCCATTCGGTGGAGCAGGCGAAGAACGCGGCGATCGAGGACGGCGCCGACTACTTCTGCACCGGCCCCTGCTGGCCGACACCGACCAAGCCGGGACGCTCGGCGCCCGGGTTGGACCTGGTGCGCGCCACGGCCGCACTCGGGACGGACCGGCCCTGGTTCGCGATCGGCGGGATCGACCTCGCACGGCTGCCCGAGGTGCTCGCGGCCGGCGCGGATCGGATCGTCGTCGTCCGCGCCCTCACCGACGCCGAAGACCCCACCGCCG
Organism: Actinomycetota bacterium; assembly: GCA_032230695.1. Lineage (GTDB taxonomy): Bacteria > Actinomycetota > Actinomycetes > Mycobacteriales > Pseudonocardiaceae > Amycolatopsis. Next base: position 11,519 of record JAVXWP010000063.1, read on the forward strand.
CCGCCCGCGCCCTCCTCGCCCTTACCACCGGTTAGAGCGGGTCACGAATCTCATTGAACAAGATCCACAGGACACGCTCTAGTTGGCGCGGGAGGGGGACGAGCCGGTCGGGGTCGGGGTGGCCGTGGTGGCGGGCGGCGGAGTGGTCGTCGAGGGCGGGGGCGTGGTGGTCGGCGGCGTTGCCGAGGTGCTCGGCGGGGCCGTGACGGTGGTGGTCGACGTCGAGGGTGTGGCCGTCGGGGTGTCGGACTGCGTGTCGCTGGGCGCGGAGTCGGACGTCGTGGGCGTCGTCGGCGCGTTCGCCGGGGCCCCGCCGTTGTTTCCGCCGACGATCTTGCCGATCGTGGTGCCCTCGCCGCCGCCGATCGTGTTACCGGTCGCGCCTTCGAAACCGGTGATGAACACGATCGCGATGACGAACGCGACCAGACTGGTGCCGATGATCAGCGGCCAGCGCGGCTTCCAGCGGCTCTTGGCCTCCTCGGCCTCGTCTTCGACGATCGCGGGGTCCGGTTCCTTCACCCCGGCACGCCTGGCGCCGAGCACGGCCAACGCCTTCGCGCGCTGCGCGGCTTCGCGCGTCCGCTGCAGAGACCGCAGGTACACCTCGCCGCCGACGGTGGTCACCACGCTCGCCACACCGGCACCGAGCACCGTGCCCGCGACGCCCAGCGTCGACCCCAGCAGCGCGGCGGTGATGGCGGCCAGTGCCGCAGCGACCACCGACGCGATCTTGATGCCTGCCTTCTCCGGCTTCTCCACCGGAGCATTTCTTATCTCCTCGACCATGATTCCGATCTGCTCGCCTCCGAAACGTCTCCCGCATCCAACGTGTAAGGCGTGCGAGACACTCCCTTCGTTGTCCGATCGTGAGCAGTAACACTCCCCATGTCCACAAAGGACACTTTTTAACTCAAGATTCCTTGACATACTAAGAACATGAACCTGGTGACCATTGACGACATTCACGTCGCGGCGAAGCGGATAGCGGGTGTCGCCGTCCGCACGCCCCTGCTCCCCCAAGGGTGGGCTACCCGCGGTGAATTGTGGCTCAAGCCCGAAAATCTCCAACAAATTGGCGCGTTCAAAATCCGGGGCGCGTACAACGCAATAGCCGCATTGGACGAGTTCACCCGCGCACGCGGCGTAGTCGCCTACTCGAGCGGGAACCACGCGCAGGCCGTCGCGTATGCGGCCAAGCGGTTCGGCGTGCGCGCCGTCATCTTCGTTCCCGACACCACGCCGCGGGTCAAGGTCGAGGCGACCACGGCCCACGGTGCCGAAGTCGTCGAGGTGCCGACAGCCGAGCGCGAAGCCGCGGCACACGCGCTGGTGAAAGCCGAGAACATGACGCTGATCCCGCCCTACGATCACCCGGACGTCATCTCCGGGCAGGGCACCGCCGGCCTCGAGATCGCCCAGGACCTGCCGGACGTCGACGTGGTGCTGGTCGCGGTCAGCGGCGGCGGGCTCGCCTCGGGCGTCGGCACGGCGATCCGGGCACTGTGCCCGGGCGCGAAGGTCTACGGCGTCGAGCCGGAACTGGCCGCAGACACCGCGGAGGGCCTCCGTGCGGGTGAGCAGGTCACGTGGACCATGGAGCGGCGCTCGCGCACCATCGCCGACGGCTTGCGCGCGCAGCCGTCCGAACTCACGTTCGCGCACCTGAAGGCCGTGCTCGACGGCGTCATCACGGTCACCGAGGACGAGATCCGCTCGGCCGTGCGTACGCTGGCGGGCAAGGCTCACCTGGTCGCCGAGCCGAGCGGCGCCGTCACCACCGCCGCGTACCTCTTCCACGGCGACGAACTGCCCTCCGGGAAGACCGTGGCGGTCGTTTCCGGCGGCAATCTCGACCCGAAAACCCTCGTCGACCTGCTCAGCGAGTAGTGGTTGCGATCGTGATCACTAAACCGCGTGCGTGGGGCGGACATGCGTCGGCGGCGCGTCCACACCACAGTGCAGACATTCACCCGGTTGGGGGGCAATAGCCTCGGTATCGGGGACGCCCAGGACGCCGTTGTGGATGCCCAGCGCGATCAGCCCGCCGAGGATGGCCAATGCGGCGCACACGATCAGTGAGGTCTGCCAGCCCGAAGTCAGCGCGGCCGGGTCGGTGTACGAGGCGCCGGTCAGCCCGGCGACGGCGGGCAGGACGGCGATCGCCAGAAGTCCACCCGATCGGGCGACCGCGTTGTTGACGCCGGAAGCCACTCCGGCGTACCTGTCGGGCGCGGCGGCCAGCACGGTCGCCGTGACCGGCGCGACGACGATGGCCAGCCCGAGCCCGAACACGACGATCCCGGGGAAGACCGCGCCCCAGTACGACGCGCCGGGTGTGACGCGGAGCAGTAGCAGCATGCCGGCCCCGACCACGATCGGCCCGGCGACCAGCTGCGCGCGTGGGCCTATCCGTTGCGCGAGCGCACCGGAACGCCCCGAAAGCAGGAGCATGATGACCGTCAGGGGCAGCCCGGCGAGTCCGGCCGCGGTCGGCGTGTAGCCCAGCGAGACCTGGAGCTGCATGACCATCAGCATCATCACGCCGCCCAGCCCGGCATACATGGCGAAGGTCAGGCAGTTGGCGAGGGTGAACGTCCGGTCGCGGAACAGCTCCGGCGGCACGAGCGGGTCGCCGGAGCCCAGCTGCATGCGGACGAACCAAACCAGGCACGCCAGTCCGGCGATCCCGGCGATCGCCACGATCGGATCGCCGATCCCCCGCACGGGTGCCTCCACCAGCGCTCCGGTGATGCCCGCGAGCCCGAGGGCGCCGATCGCGGCGGCCAGGAAGTCGGGGTGGCCGCCGGACTGCTCGTCGTGGGATTCCGGCACGTATTTGCGGGCCAGTACCACGCAGACGATCGCGATCGGCAGGTTGATCAGGAAAGCCAGTCGCCACGACCAGAGCTGCACGAGCAGCCCGCCGACCAGTGGCCCGGCTGCCGCCGCGATGCCCCCGAGGCCCGACCAGGCGCCGATCGCGCGCGCCCGGTCGTGCCGGACGAAGGCGGACTGCAGGATGGCGAGCGAGCCGGGCGTGAGCAGCGCACCACCGATGCCCTGCAGGACGCGGGTCGCGACGAGCATTTCGGTGGACACCGCCGCCGCGCACAGCACAGACGCGACGCCGAACCAGATCACGCCGATCATGAACATCCGGCGGCGGCCGTAGCGGTCTCCGAGCGAACCGGCGACCAGGATCAGGGCGGCGAGCGAAAGCAGGTAGCCATCGAGGATCCATTGGAGGCCAGAGACCGACGCGTCAAACTACACGCCGATCCTCGGCAGGGAGACGGTGACGAAGGTCCCTTCGATCATAGCCAAGCCCGACACGAGGAAGGTGACCAGCAGCACCTTTCGCGCAACCGGCGTCCCCCACTCGACCCCGGCCGGTGCTGGTGCGCTCACCGACCCACCCTCCCACGCCTAAACCGACCGCGGCCGAAGTGACCACCGTCAGAATCTTTTGAAGTTACGGGGTGAGTGTCGTGATGAACTTGTACCGGTCGCCGCGGTAGATCGAGCGGACGAACTCGACCGGCTTGCCGTCGATGGCGAACGAGTGCCGGGACAGCAAGAGCATCGGCATACCGACGTCGGCGCCCAGCAGCTCGGCTTCCTGTGGACCCGCGAGTGCGGTCTCGATGGTCTCCTCAGCCCGTTCCATCTCGACGTTGTAGTGCTCCCGCAGCACCGCGTATAGCGATCCACCTGCCGAAACGTGCTTGCGCAGCCCACGGAACCTGGCGAGCGGCAGGTGGGTGGTCTCCAGCGCCATCGGCTCGGAATCGGCAAGCCGGAGGCGGCGCAAGCGCAGAACCTTCGCGCCGACGCGGATGCCGAGCAGCTTCGCGAGGTCGGCCTCGGCCGGGATCTCTTCGATTTCGAGCAGTTTCGACGACGGTTCGCGGCCTTGGGCGCGCATGTCGTCGGTGTAGGACGACAGCTGCAGCCGCTGCGCGAGCTTGGGCTCGGCGGCGAAGGTGCCCTTGCCCTGGACGCGGTGGAGCCTGCCCTCGGCGGTCAGATCCGCGAGTGCCTGGCGGACAGTGGTACGCGACACAGTGAACTCGCCGGCCAGTGCCCGCTCGGTCGGGATGGGCGCGCCCGGCGGCAGTGCGTCGAGCAGGTCGAGCAGGTGTTGCTTGAGCGCCCAGTACTTCGGTTCCCGCTGACCACGTATTCCGGCCGCCGCTCCTGCCTCACCGGCGGTGGATGTATCCAACATGTCCGACTCCTCAAGCTTTCCCACTAAATGCGCGACTTCCCCGGTTGGAAACGTACTCTTCCCCCTTGGGGGGTCGCTCGCGCTAGCATTGGTCTAGACCTTATCGAGGGGCACCAGCCCCGATGGAGAGGATCAAGATGACCGTTCCGGAACCGATACCCGGCGAGCACATGGCTGCCGAGATTTCCGAGCAACCCTCGGTGCTGGCGAGCATCGTCGAGCGCCAGTCCGAATTCGCCGAGGTCGCGGAAGCTATCGCGAAACGTCCGCCGCGTTTTGTCCTCCTCGCCGCCCGTGGCTCGAGCGACCACGCCGCGATCTACGCGAAGTACCTGATCGAGGTACTGCTGGGCCTCCCTGCGGGCCTGGTGTCACCGTCGACGGCCACGTTATACGGCGCACGCCCCGACCTGCGGGACGTTTTGTTCCTGACGGTGAGCCAGAGTGGCGGCTCGCCCGACCTCATCGAGATCACCGAGACCGCCCGAAGCCAGGGTGCCCTCACCGTCTCGGTCTGCAACACCCAGACGTCGCCGCTGGCCGCCGCTTCGGAGCTCGCCGTCGGCATCGGCGCAGGTGTCGAGCATGCGGTAGCCGCGACCAAGACCTACTCGGCCACCTTGCTGTCGCTCTACCTGCTGATCGACGCGGTCCGTGGCGGCAAGGGAGCCGACGCGCAAGGCCTCGGTGAGCTGGCACAGAAGACGCTCGACGAGTCGGTCGAAGGCGTCCAGCGGGCGGTAGACCGTTATCGATTCGTTGACCGCATCCTGACGACCGGGCGTGGCTACTCCTACGCGACGGCGCTCGAATCGGCGTTGAAGCTGGCCGAGACGAGCTACCTGGCGGCCCGTGCGTACAGCGGCGCGGACCTGCTGCACGGTCCGGTGGCGGCCGTCAACGGCGACACCGCGGTGCTGGCGGTGACGAGCCGGGGCAAGGGCGGCGAGGCGATGCACGAGGTGCTCGACGTCGTCAGCGGCCGTGGCGCGGACGTCCTCGCCGTCGGTTCGGCCTCTGCCGAGGTGTCCGCGGCGCTCAAGATCAACGTCGCGTCGACCGTCGAAGAGCTGGCGCCGATCCTCGAGATCCTGCCGGTCCAGCGGATCGCGCTCGGCCTGTCTCTCGCCCGCGGCGGCGACCCGGACCGCCCGACTGGTCTGTTGAAGGTCACCAAAACGCGATAGCCGACTCACCCGACGGACAAGTAGAAAGTGACCAAGACGCGGTGACGAAGCCGATCGAAACGGGATATGTCATCGGCGTCGACGCCGGTGGCACTTCAACGCGGGCGCTCGCGGTGGATGCCGCGGGCGCGGTGCTCGGGACAGGCCGCGCTGGCGGCGCCAACCCCAACTCGCATCCACCGGAGGTGGCTGCGGCGCAGATCGCGGACGCCATCGCGGCGGCCACCGCCGGGCTCGACCCGGAAGAGGGAATCGCCTGCGTGATCGGTATGGCCGGGGCGAGCAAGCTGAGCGACCCGGCGGTCGCGGCTTTCTTCGAGCAGGCGTGGGCACGCGTCGGGCTCGAAGGCCGGGTGCGGGTGGCCAGTGACGCGGAGGCCGCTTTCGCTTCGGCGACATCGGCGGCCGACGGGACCGTCCTCATCGCGGGCACCGGTTCGATCGCCGGAAAGATCCGGAAACGGCGGTTGGTGTCCAATGCCGGCGGGTACGGCTGGCTGCTCGGCGACGAGGGTTCGGCCTATTGGCTCGGCCGGGAAGCCATCCGCGCGACGCTCGACGCGCTCGGCGATGGAGGGCCGCTGAACGGGCTCCCGGCCGCGGTACTCGAGCAGGCGTTGGACATTCACCTACCGGAGGACCTGCCCGACGCCGAGCGCCTGGACGTCTGGGGCAGGCTGATCACCCGGGCCAACGCCGAGGCTCCGGTGCAGCTCGCGAAGTTCGCCCCGCTCGTCAGCGCGGCCGATCAGCGCGGTGAACGCGTGGCAGGCGAAATCATCGACCGCGCGGCGAAAGCACTGGTAGGGATCGCGCAGGCCTGTCGGGAACCGGCCGAAACCACTCCGGTGGTCCTCGTGGGCAGTGTGCTCGGCACCACGAGTCCGGTCGGTGCGCGGGTGCGGGACGCCCTGTCGGGCCTGGACGTCCTCACGAGCTCGGACGGCGTGCTCGGCGCCGCTTGGCTCGCTGCGGTGGAGGCGTTCGGGGAGGCCGCTGTCCGGCCCGCGCGCTGAGATCGTATTGGAGAACTTTGGTCCAGAAAAACCAAAACGTCGCACGAACCGGCCTCCGGCAGGTAACGTAGCAATCGGCCCCCGGACCCTCCCCCCTCGCCGGGGGCCGCCTTATGCCCTCGTGTCGTCCTCGTCCTCACCGCGATCGTCGGTCGCGGTGAGGCGAAGGCCAGGGTGGTCGTCCGGTAGCGCGCGGTAGAGGACCCAGCCACTTGTGGCCAAGGTCAGCGCGACCAGCGGCCAGGAGAGCACCGTCCTGGCAACGCCGAGCGCGATGACCTGCCCGCTCCACCAGAGCGCCCCGTACACCAGCACTCGCAGCGTGTACTGCCCGAAGACCCACACCCAACTGGCTCGCGAGTAAGCGCGGAGCAGCACCGGGTCCTGACGCCACTTCGTCTTTTGCCCCAGCATGAGCCCGACGATCACGCCGAGCAGCGGCCAGCGGATCACGATGCTCGCCGCCCACAGCAGTGCACTGGCGACATTGGACAGCAACTGGATCAGGAAGAAGTCCTCCGCGCGCCCGGTCTGCAGCGCGATCAGCGCGGCCGCGATCACCATCGCGAGACTGACCACGACCGCGCGTGCCTTCTCGCCGCGGAAGAGCCGGAACACACCCAGCGCCGCCGTGACCGCGATGGCCACCCCGGCGCCCCACCCGATCGACTGACCGGCGATCAGCCATCCGGCCACGAATGCGGCGGGCGGCACGCTGGCGTCGATCGCCCCTCGGCGACCACCGAGGATGCTGGCCAGCGACTCACGGGCGGGCGCGGCTTCGTCGGTCACTCCGACAGCCTGCCGGAAGCCGCCTCCCCGCGGCCCACCGACCGAGACTTTCGCCACACCGCCTGCCGGTTCGCCGCGCAGCCGAGCGGAATTTCGCACTCGACGTGGTGAGGGGCAGTAATGGAGGTGCACTCACGGCCGACAAGGTAAGAGACTGAGTCGCACGGTTGAACGATTGGTGGCCGAAACCGGGATTGCGGAGGCGGGTTCGGCTGTTGTTTGGGGAGTACAAGTAATACCCGGGGCGCGGCCGGAAGGGGACACAGCGTGTATGGATATGAGAGCTATGTGGCAATTGGGGACAGTTTCACCGAAGGCCTGAATGACGGGCTGCCCGATGGGAGTTTTCGCGGCTGGGCGGACCGGCTGGCCGAGATACTCGCCGGGGGGCGGTCAGGATTTCACTACGCAAACCTGGCGCTGCGCGGGAAAATGCTGTCGGAAATTGTCGGCGAACAGCTGCCGATTGTTCTGGAAACCCGTCCTGACCTGGTGACCATGTGTGCCGGTGGTAACGACATCATCGTGCCGGGCGCCGATGTCGACGCGGTCGCCGAACAGTTCGAAGCCGCTGTAGCCACACTCCGCGCCGCCGGAATACAGGTGATGATCTTCAATGGGCCGGACACGAAACAGCTTTCGGTAATGCACGTTCTCCGCGGCAAAGTGGGAATTTACAACGCCCACCTGTGGGCCATCGCGCACAGGCACGGCGCGAAGATGGTCGACCTGTGGGCGATGGAAGCACTGCACGACCGCCGTGCCTGGAGCGGCGACAGGCTGCATTTCACGCCGGAGGCCCATCGCCGCATCGCGCTGCGGGCCGCGTCCGTGCTGGAGGTACCGATCGACGGCGACTGGCGCGAGCCGTGGCCGGAGAGCGACGAGCACAGCACGTGGATCACCTCGCGCCGATCGGATCTCGAGTGGACCAAGGTGCACCTGCTGCCGTGGATCCGCCGCCACCTCAGGGGCGAGTCCATGGGCGACGGCCTCTCGCCGAAGCGCCCCGAACTGGCACCTTTCGTCCCCAACCCGCCTTCCGTCACCACTGACTTCGTCCCCGCCCCAGCCGTGGCTCCGACGACTCACGGGACACTCACCAGCTAGCGCTGTTCCGCAAACCCAGCCCCCAATCCCCTAAGTCCCTAAATCCACGCACACGGGCCCTAAGTCCCTAGGCCCACTCACCACGACTTCACCGCGCGCGCACACCGAACCCAGGCTTCTAACCGCACCTCACGACCCAGCCCTCGTGAGTGTTTCGCGGGGTTCTAAACCCCGCGAAACACTCACGAGCCACCCCCACACCCAACCACCGCAGTCCCTTTCCCTAGGCCCACTCACCACGACTTCCGGCCGCCCACGGCCGGAAGTCTTCACCGCGCGCGCTCGCCGAAGGCCAGGTTCGCGGGAGCAGGGCGCCCCCAGCACAGTCACGCCGTACCTCCGATGTCACGCCCTGGTCACGCGAACCTGATCGCGCGCCGCCAACAAACACTGTCACGCGAACCTGATCGCGCGCCGCCAACAAACACTGCCTCACAAACACAACTCGCCGAGCGGCCCTGGACGACCTACAGTTCCTTTATGTCCGGTGCACGCAAGCGGCTCTGGCTGATTCCCATCGCGCTGCTGGTCACGGCCGCGCTGACGGGGGTTGCGATGTGGCAGGCGGCCGACGGCATCGAGTCGGACCTGACCTCACGCACGCAGGCCGCGCTGGCCGGCGCGGGCCTCACGGGTGGCCAGGTCACGTTCAACGGCCGGGACGCCACGCTGCGCGGATTCCCCGCGGACAAGGCGCAGCAAGCCGCGGACACGGTTCGCGGTGTCGACGGCGTGAGACTGACCACGGTCGAAGCCGGAGCGGTCCCCGCGCCAGCGCCGAGCACCACTTCGGGGCCTCCCAGCACGCCCAGCTCACCGAGCAGTTCGAGCGCTCCGCCGCCGACAACGTCGTCGGCCCCGCCGCCCACGAACAAGGCCGGGCTGCAGGCCGAAATCGACAGCATGCTCGCCGAGCAGCCGATCAGCTTCGAACCGGACAGCGACAAACTCACCCCGGACGGGGAAAAAGCGGCCCAGCGCATCGCCGAGCTCGTCTCCGCCGTCCCGTTCACCCCGAGGATCCAGGTCGACGGCTACGTCGGGCGCGGGCCCGGTGGCAAGCAGGCCGCGCTGAAGTTGTCCCAGAACCGCGCGAAGGTGGCGGCGAAACTGCTGGTCACCCATGGCGTGCCGGAGGCACGGGTCACATCGAAGGGTTACGGCGACACGCGTTCCGGCACCGGTGGGGAAGACCGCCGCGTGGAAATCACCGTCAGATAGGAGGGCCGTCCCATGCTCTGGCTGTTCGGGCAGATCTGGCTGTGGATGTTGCTCTCGTTCGCGCTCGGGGTGGGGGTGACCGCGTTGTTCCTGTCCCGCGGGAACCGTCACGCCGAGCCGGAACCCGCGCCGGAACCGGAGTACGGCGACGTGTTGCCGTACTCCGAACGGGACGACTACGAGGATCCGTATGTCCAGCAACCCGAGCCCGCGTACCCGCCGCGCCCGCCGCTCGAATGGCCGTCGGACCCCGACGAGCGCGTCGGAACCGGCCACCGCCAGGGAATGCTGCCACCGATCGAGTGGCCTCCCGGCGAACAACGCGAAGCGGACAAGGCGGGCGAGGAACCGGCGTGGCCCCGGGCCGAGGACTGGCCACCGGCGGAGCACCGACCTGGTCGAGGCCTCTGACTCCCCCTCCTGGTAGGTTCGGCTACGGATTGTGATCGGGAGCGTGGCCCCCGGGGGAAATTAGGAGGCTGGATGGCGCTCCCGCATTGGACAGCGGAGAAGTTCCTCCCGCCCGGACGGCATTCCGCCGACCTCGCCGATGTATACGAGCGCCTCGTCTTCGACGCACCCCACCAGAACGATCGGGAGTTGCTGTTCAGCGCGCTGAACAGCTATCTGGGTGTCGCCAGGCGGATCATCCCGTCGGGGCGTGCCTGGGTCGGCGGCGCGTTCATCGCCCGCACCCAGTCCGTGCCGCAGGGCCTCGACGTCGTGCTCATCCCTGACGACTGGGGCACCCTCAAACGGCTCGACGAAACCGGTCGCTCGGCGATGTATGGCCTGCTGACACTGCGCGGAGTCATCGTCGGCCAGCCCGCGATGTACCTCGACCAGGTCCAGCCCGTTGGCGGCATGCTCGACGGCTTCCTCTGCCGCCCCGGCGACGAGGAGATCTGGGAAGACGTCTGGACCGAGGGCGGCCGCGGCTTCCCGGAAATGGTCTGGTGACACCTCATGCATGAATTCCGCCGCATCGCCGACGAGATCCCCGGCGGCACCTGGCTCGACGACCTCGCTCGCGCGTCCGCGATGGCCGCGTACGCGAAGTTCGAGCGCACGAGCCGCTCGCCGCTGCTGAAGGTTTCGGTCATCGGCTCGACGCATCTCGACGCGTACACGTTCTCCGACATCAGCCGCGCCCTGCAGGACGCCACGGCGAAGATCGGGCACATCGTCCGCAACCCGTCCGGCGAAGTGACCATCGTGCAGCCCGCGGACAGGGACAAGGCTCCCCTGATCCAGCGCGGCCAGGCAGGCAACGCGATTTTCTTCGGCTTCCCGGAGCCCGCGATGGAAGATGCGCTGATCCACGACGGCCTGGAGAGCCTCTCCGAGCGCGCCGTCAAGGAACTCTGCGACTTCCTGCCCGCCAACGGTTCCGACGACGGCGCGCTGGACGCGGTGCTGCTGCAGCGGGACACCGTGCGCAACGCGGTGAGCGACATCGTCACCGCGGTCACCAAGAACGCCGGTATCGGCCTTTCGCTGACGCCGACCTCCGGCGAAGAGGTCACGCGGAGCATGACGACCGAACAGGCTCGCATCCTGCACGGCAGCCTTCGTGAATCCCGCGAGGCCGTCGGCTACGAGACGGTGGCCGGTCGGCTCGACGGCGTCCGCACGCGGCGCCGGATCTTCTACCTCGAGCGGGAGGGCGGCGGCACCATCCAGGGCGCGGTGGCCCCGGACCTGCTCGACGAGATCAAGGAAAACCTCGACAGGCCGGTGACGGCGCGGCTGCGGGTCGTGCGCACCACCACCATCGACGGGCGCCGCGGGCGCCCGGTGCACGAACTGCTCGAGATCACGCCGGAAATTAACCTTTTCAATCAATAATGCGGCGAATGGTCACCGCAATGTCGGGTAATTAGTACCGGTTAACGCGGCTTCTCCGTGTCATTCCGGCATCAAGATAACGATTCATTCAACATCGGCATTCAGTGGTTCCCACGTGCTTAACGGCGGCCGATCGAAGTGCGAATCTCCCTGCATGACCACCGACCTTCCGCACAGCCGGTCGCACCCCCCTGCACGTTATGTGCCGAAGACATCACACAATAGGTCCAGACGCGTTCGATCGCCGAAGAGCCGGCTCGGCGCAATCGGGCTGGCCTCCGCGCTGGTAGGACTAGCAGTGGCGCTCGTGCCGCTACTAGGATTTGACACTTTGCTCGTGCTCGTTCTCGGAATTGTCTTCTCCGTACTGGGAATAGTGCTTTCGGTGGCCTCGCTCCGCGATGTCGCGAAGGCAGGCGCAGGTAACAGAGGCATTTCGTTCGTGGGAATAATGGTTTCCGTTGTCGCGGTGGCTCTCTGCGTCACCTGGTACCTGCGGGCCGAAATGAACTCGGGCGCCGATGGCCTGCATATCCCGGCCGTCAGCGGAGACCGCCACACCGTCGAATTCGTCGTCACCTCAACCGGCGGCGCGTCCGTGCGGTACGGCAACATCGGTGAACAGCAAACGGCCCGCACGCCGGCGAGCACGGACGCCTGGCAGCAGCAGGCGTCGTACAACAAGGGCTCGTACCTGGTAGCGCTGACCGCGGACAACACGAGCTCGAGCCTGTCCAACACGATCACGTGCAGCCTGCTGGTCGACGGCGAGACGGTCGCGGAGAACACCGGCCCCACCATCGCGCTGTGCACGGCCAAAGTCGGCTGAATGCTCACCGGAAGCGGCCTGGCGGCCGGCCGACGCTCCCCATTCACGCCGACCGGTCGCCTACGAGCCGCTCGTGTCGACTCTTCGCGATCCACGCCAGGACCGCTGCCCGGTACAAGCGTGAAAAGCAGCAACGACCGCGCAACTGCCTCTCCCCTGAGACCCGATCGGTGCCGATTTGGACAGTACGCCCGACTGGGCGAACGGCACTAAGAATCCGCTAACCGCCGGCCACCGACCCTGTCGTAAAGCTCCCGCGAGAGCGCGAATTGCTCGTCAGCGGCGGTCAAATCGCCCTTTTCCCGCAGCGTGCGGGCCAAGGTCGATCGCGAAACCCCCTCTTGGAGGGTGAATTGGCGGCTGCTGGTCAGGTCGACGGCCTGCCGCGCGTACCGCTCGGCTTCTTCGAGCTCACCGAGGCTCAGGTTCGACTCGGCCAGGTTGTTCAGCGAAACAACCGCGTAGCTGTGGTCGCCGAGCTTGCGATCGACCTCCAGTGAAGCCAGCTGATGCGCGATGGCCTCGGCGTACCGCCCGGCCCGCTTCTCGGCCTCGGCGCAATTGTTCAGCGCCTGTCCGCGCAGCGCGTGGTCGCCGGTCAGCTCGGTTTCCTCCGCCGCCCGGCTCAGCCGCGCGATCGCTTCGTCGTAGCACCCGCTCAGCGTGAGCGCGCAGCCGACGTGGATTTCGGCCGTGACCACCAGTCTCGCGTCGCCGAGCTCCGTGGCGATTTCGAGTGCGGCTTCGGCGTCGGCCAGGCTGCCCTCGGACCGCTCGAAGGTCAGCGCCACCGCGCAGCGCGAGATCAGCATCCAGCACCGGCCGAGTTCACTGCCCGACGCCTGCGCCGCGGCGACGCCGATCTCCACCAGCCGCGTCCACTCGTCCCACAGCGGGCACACCACGCGGTAGGTGTGGACGATCCTGGCCAGCTTCCAGACGTCGTCGTGCAGGCCGGCGGCCGCGGCGGCCTCCAGCGTGGCGAGCAGGTTCGGCCACTCGGCCTCGAACCAGCTCTGCGCGTGGTCGAACCGGGTGAACATCGGCGCGCGCTCGTCGTCGAGCAGTCCGGCGAAGTCCAGCGGATCGACGATCCGCAGCAGCCTGCGCCGGGCTTTGTCGGCGACGGCCTGGTAGTAGCGCACCGAACCGGCGAGCATGGCTTCCCGCTCCGCGCGGGTCAGCTCGCTCTCGGCGAGGTCACGCAGGTACAGACGGACGAGGTCGTGCGGGCTGAAGACGTCTCGGGCGCTTTCGGTCAGCAGGTTGTGGCCGGCGAGCGTGCGGAGACGCCGACGCGCTTCGCCGACGCTGGAGCCGGTCAGCTCGGCGACCAGGAACGGCCCAGCCGACGCGCAGGTGAGCACACCGAACAGCCGCAGCGTGCTGGCCACTTTCGGCGGCAGCCTGCGGAACGACACGTCCAGTGCGGCCCGCACGCTGGTCTCCGAACCGTCGACGTCCAGCGCCGCGAGTCGGGTGCGCTCGTTGCTCATCTCGTCGACGAGCTCCTTGGCTGTCCACTGTGGACCCGCGGCGAGCCGGGCGCTGGCGATGCGGAGCGCGAGCGGCAGGTAACCGCAGAGTCTCGCGAGGGCATGGTTGAGGTCGTAGTTCGACGGCCCGGCCAGCTCTTCGATCAGCTTCACAGCGGCGTCCGGGGCAAGCGTGCCCAGCGCTCGCTGCCTCGCCGCGTGGGACACCGCGAGGCCGTCGAGGCGCGACCGGCTGGTCACCACGGTCATCGACCGCGCACCCGGCGGCAGCAACGGCCGCACCTGCTCGGCTGTGCGCGCGTCGTCGAGCAGCACCAGCATCTGACGATTCGCGATCAGGGATCGGTAGAGCGCGACGCGCTCGTGGACGTGCTCGGGGATCTCGTTGGTCGCCACGCCGAGCCCCAGCAGGAACTGCGTGAGCACGTCGGCGGCTTCGAGCGGCGCCTGATGCTGATCGAACCCGCGTAGCCCGGCGAACAGCACGCCGTCCGGAAACCTCGCCGCTGCCTGATGTGCCCACGCCACCACCAGCGCGCTCTTGCCGATCCCGGCGCTGCCGGTGACCACCGCGACGACGCTTTCCCCGGCTTCGGCACGCACCAGTCCTTGGTCGAGCCAGCCCAGCTCGTCGGACCGCCCCACCAGGCTCGGTACCGCTGCCGGGAGCTGCGACACCGCGACCGGGCCGCTCGCGACCTCGACCGCTTCGTGTGGCTCGCGGAGGTCGTCGTTCAACACCCTGTCGTGCAGCCGCCGCAGCTCGGTCCCCGGATCGATGCCCAGCGTCTCGACGACCCGCGCCGAAACTTGTTGGTACAGCTCAAGGGCGTCCCCACGCCGGCCCGCGTGGTAAAGCGCCCGCATCAGCTGCCCGACCGTCCGCTCCGCGAACGGGTTGACCCGCACCAGCGGGCTGAGCTCGACGATCAGCTCGGAATGCCTGCCGATGGCCAGATCCGCGTCGACCCGCGCGCCATGGACCGCGACCCGTAGTTCTTCGAGCTCCGGCGCCCGGATCGAATCCGGCACGCCCGCGAGAACCGGTCCCTGCCACAACGCGTAGGCCTCACTGAGCAACTCGGCCCGGCGCTCCGACTCGACCGTCGCCGCGCGATCCATCAGCATGCGCGCGCGATGCACGTCGATCTGCTGCGGATCCACGCTCAGCTGGTACCCCGGCGGGGCGGTGAGGATCTGCGCGCTCTCGTCGTCGAGCGATCGAAGCACCCGTCTCAGATGCGAGACGTTCCCATGCACGATCGTCCTTGCCGTCGCCGGCGGATCATGCGCCCACAGTGCGTCGATGATCTCCTCGACGCCGACGACCCTGTTGGCCTCCAGAGCCAGCAACGCGAGCAGCCCGCGCACCGCGGGTCCGCCGACGGGCACCACTTGGGACCCCGCCAGCAACTGCACCGGCCCCAATAGTCGTACCCGGGCTTTCCTGTCGAGAACGTCCCCTTCGCCGCGGTCCACTGGCCACCTCCCCGATCTCCCCCAACCGGAGTCACAAACCTACCCTGAACCCCGTTCAACAGGGCAAATAGCCACCCAGTCCCGTGCAAATGCACGTGCGCCCACAGTAAAAGGTCACGAGATGCCGACATCTCGTTGAGCCCGGCGAAGGTGACCACGACGAAGGTGACCACGGCAAAGGTGACCACGGCAAAGGTGACCACGACGAAGGTGACCACGGCTAACGCGACCACGGCGAAGGTGAGCACGGCGAAGGTGACCAAAGTCTTTTGATCCCTTGAAGTGCCGCGCCCTCTTTTGGCCGAAGGCCTACGGGACTTTGGCGGCAGGTCGCCTTCCGCACCAAACCGGACATACCACGCGAAGTCGCGACCTGGCGGCGAAGTCGCGTGAGCGCGCCATAAGCAACACAGTCGCGTGAGCGCGCCATAACCAACACGAGTACGGCCCACGCCACCAGTCCCGATCTGGTGGCGTGGGCCGTACTCGGTGGTGCTGTTGCTTCCGGCTACGCGGGGGGCTCACCCCGAGCAAGAACCCGTGCGGTCTTCGGCAACATATCCGGCACAGGCAAACAAAACCTGTGCGGTGGCGTCAAGGTAACAGGGTGCGGTTACCCGGCTACAGCCGACCCGCCGTCAAAAGATCATCTCTTCAACGGGGTGAAGTCACGCCCGGCGATGAACGTCGGCCGCGGTTTGGTGGCCGCAAACGGTTGCACCAGCGTGTTTTCGACGCTGTTGAAGACCAGGAAGATGTTCGAGCGCGGGTACGGCGTGATGTTGTTGCCGGAGCCGTGCATGATGTTGGAGTCGAACCACAGTGCCGATCCGGCGGCGCCGGTGAACTGGTCGATTCCGTGCTCGGCCGCCGCTTTTGTGATGTTTGCCTGGCTGGGGACGCCGATTTCCTGTTCCTTCAGTGAATTCTTGTAGTTGTCTTCGGGGGTCACGCCCGCACATTGGACGAATGTCCGGTGCGAGCCGGGCATGACCATCAGGCCGCCGTTGAACGCGTAGTTGTCCGTCAGCGCGATTGAGCAGCTCACCGCGCGCGGCTTGGGCATGCCGTCCTCGGCGTGCCAGGTCTCGAAGTCCGAATGCCAGTAGAACCCGGAGCCCTTGAAGCCCGGCATGTAGTTCACGCGGCTCTGGTGGATGTAGACCTCCGAGCCGAGGATCTGACGGGCCCGGTCGAGGACGCGGGGGTCGCGGACGAGTTCGCCGATCAGGCTGCTGAGCTCGTGGACGTCGAAGATGGAGCGGACTTCGCCGGACGCCTTCTCGGCGATCACCCGCTCGTCTTCCTTGACCTTTTCGTCCGAGGTGAGCCGGACCAGTTCTTGCCAGTATCCCTGTACTTCCGCCGGGGACAGCAGGCCCTCGACGATGGAGTACCCCCGCGCGTCGTGGCCGGCGAGTGTGGCCGCGTCGATGGGGCCGTCTCCTTCGGTGCCCCACACCGTCGGGTCGGTGCGGTCCAGCAACTTCGGTTCGCCCTCGATCCGGGTCGGGTATCTGTCATCGACCCGGGTGGTGTGCATGACCGTCAAGATTGTTCTCCTCCTCGTGCCTTTCCTACTCAGTTATGAGTGGGTACACGCCGTTTTCGTCGTGTACCTCGCGCCCGGTGACGGGCGGGTTGAAGACGCAAACGCACTTGATCTCGGTTGTGGGCCGGACCTTGTGCTTGTCGTGGTTGTTCAGCAGGTACAGCGAACCGGGCTTGAGCTGGTGGATCTCGCCGGTCGCCAGGTCTTCGATCTCGCCCTCGCCGGAAACGATGAACACGGCCTCGACGTGGTTCGCGTACCAGAAAAAACTCTCCGTGCCCGCATACAGCGTGGTCTCGTGGACGGAAAAGCCGACGCGCTCTTTCGCGAGGATGATTCTCTTGCTGCGCCAGTTCTCCGTCTTGATGTCGGCGTCGGTGTCGGTCACGTCGTCGAGGGTGCGGACGAGCAAAGCGGTCTCCTTATCGTAAAACGGACTTGATGGACTCGTCGATGATGGCGAGTCCCTCGGTGAGCTCATCTTCGCTGAGAGTCAGCGGAGGAAGCAGCTTCATGACTTCGCCGTCGGGGCCGGAGGTCTCCATCAAGAGTCCTCGCTCGAACGCCGCCGCGCAGACCTTGCCCGCCAGCTCACCGCTGGCGAATTCGAGTCCGCGCGCCAGCCCGCGGCCCTTGCCCACCAGGTTCGACTCCGGGTACGCCTCGACGATGTCCTTGAACGCCGAGCCGATCCGCTCGCCCTTGGCCTTCGTGGACTTCTCCAGCTCGTCGTCCCGCCAGTAGGTGCGCAGCGACTCGGTGGCGGTGACGAACGCGGGGCTGATGCCACGGAAGGTGCCGTTGTGCTCGCCCGGCTCCCAGACGTCGAGCTCCGGTTTGATCAGCGTCAACGCCATCGGCAGGCCGTACCCGCTGATGGACTTCGACAAGCAGACGATGTCGGGCTTGATGCCCGCGTCCTCGAAGCTGAAGAACGCGCCGGTGCGGCCGCAACCCATCTGCACGTCGTCCATGATCAGCAGGATGTCGTGCCGCTTGCACAGCTCGTCGAGGCCGCGTAGCCAGTCGAGCCGCGCCGCGTTGATGCCGCCCTCGCCCTGCACGCCTTCGACGATCACGGCGGCGGGCTCGTTCAGGCCGCTGCCGGAGTCCTGGAGCAGCTTGTCGAAGTACATGAAATCGGGCATCGCGCCGTCGAAGTAGTTGTCGTACGGCATCGGTGTGGCGTGGACCAGCGGGATACCCGCGGCGCCGCGTTTCATCGAGTTGCCCGTCACCGACAGCGCACCCAGCGTCATGCCGTGGAACGCGTTGGTGAAGTTGATGATCGATTCCTTGCCGGTCACCTTGCGGGCCAGCTTGAGCGCGGCCTCGACCGCGTTCGCGCCACCGGGGCCGGGGAACACGACCTTGTAGTCGAGCTCGCGCGGCTTGAGGATGATCTCGTTGAACGTCTCCAGGAAGTCACGCTTCGCGACGGTGAACATGTCGAGGGCGTGGATGACGCCGTCGCGCGCGATGTAGTCGATCAGCGCCTTCTTGAGGACCGGGTTGTTGTGCCCGTAGTTGAGGGCGCCGGCGCCGGCGAAGAAGTCGAGGTACGGCCTGCCGTTCTCGTCGTAGATGCGACTGCCCTGGGCGCGGTCGAACACGACCGGCCAGCCACGGCTGTAACTGCGGACCTCGGATTCGAGTTCCTCGAAGATGCTCATGGATTTGTGCTCGCTTTCGAGTAAAAGGACGATTTATTGGCGCTCGAGCGGGCCGATTCGATAGAGATCTTCAGGCTCGTGGGCGCCGTCGCCGTCGTCCGGGAAATCTTGGGTGCTGAAGAGTTCCGCGCTTTCCATGGCCGCGTTCCACCGTTTGGCGAACGAGCCGAACAGCGCTATCGACGCTGCGTTGTCGGGCGTCACGGTGGTCTCCAGATAGCGGATGCCTTGACCGGCAAGCTTGGTGAACAGGTCGTCCAGCAGGGCTCCTGCCAGGCCTTTACCGCGCTGTGAAGCGTCGACCGCGACCTGCCACACCAACGCGGTGTCGGGCGCCGCCGGCTTGCGATACGCGATCACGAAGCCGACTGCATTGCCTTCGACTCTCGCGACGACAGAGCTATCGGCGAAGTCGTGGCACCACAGCAAATACGCGTAAGGCGAGTTCAGATCAAGCTTCTGTGAATCTCGCGCGATTCGCCACAGGGCGGCGCCATCGGCCTTGGTCGGCGATTCGATCAAGTGCTTTCCGGACATGTTTATAAAAGCTAACAGACGGGCATACCGAGGCCAGCCCACTCGATCGGCGGCAGGCTGGCTACCTGCGAAGACGCAGAATCACGCGTGATGAAAGTTACAGTAACGTTTCGTGCGGGACGCGTGCGTGTAATTCGCCTTGTTCTGGACACGACGACGAGATCCTCCATCTGCAAGTTGCACGCGAGCCGGCAAACCACGCGGCGACACAGCGTAACCATTTAACCGCGATTGGCGGGCTTGCGTGTCATCCGGCGCCACAGCCCGGCGATCGGTGTGGTCACCGCGGGCAGGATGAGAAGTGCGCAGACGACCAGCCACCACACCGGCGCCTTCCCGTCCCGCCAGCCGGTCATCAGCGCGGCGAGCCAGGTGAACAGGTGCTCACGGACCGGCGGGATGAACGCGGCGAACAGCAGGCACGCGCCCACTCCCACGCCGACGACAGTGAGCACCATCCGCCAGGTCTTCTGCAGCGAAAACATGCTGACCAGCAGGAATACCACCGCACCCGCCGCTATCGGCAGCCCGATCCACTGCAGGACGGCGTCGGCCTGGCCGCCGAGGATGAGCGCGGCGACCGCGGTGATCACCGCCGCCAAGAAGTTCCACGGTGCGCCCAGCTTGGCCACGCCCTGCGCGATCCACCAGGCCGACCGGCCTGTGGCCCGCGCGAACGCGGCCGCGGGCTTGACCGAAGCGGGCATCGGCGCGGCTCCGGCTGCGGCGTTGATCCCGGCCGCACCGGCCTTGATGAGCGTCTTGGTGAGCAGCATCGACCCGCGCTCGCCCTGAAGGGTCTCCGCCGAGACCTGACAGGTCTGGAACGCGTACTGCGTGTCGCTTTCCTTCAACGGGGTCTTCATCAGCTCGCGGAACCTCGCGGATGGCTCGCCGTTGCCCTTAGCGATGTCGGCGTCTTCCGTCGCGTGATGCGCCACGACGGGCAGTTCCTCGTGGGCGATCTCCAGCTGACGTGACCGCGCGAGCACCATCGCGGTCAGCGGCATGCTGGTGGGCAGGTCCGCGCCGCTGTCGTCCGTGGGGTTCAACTGGGCGTCGAGGCCGAGGAAGGCCAACTCTTCAGCCAGTTGTTTCAGCAACGCCAGGACCTCAGCGGGCTCCAGTCCGTCTTCGGCACGCGGCGGCAGCCAACCGATCACCTCGAAGGTCTCTTTGACCCGTGCCCGGGGCAGGAGCCGTAACCGCGCCGGGTCGAGCAGGCACTGCAACAGCCACCCGGCGGCGTCGATCCGCCCCCACATCCAGTCGCTGGCGCGCCACGATGCCTTATAGAACCCACCGAAGTACTCGGCCTGCATCCCGGTGAGCTTGTCGGTCGAGTGTTGCCTCTCCATGTCGAGCAGGCTGCGTGAATCGGCGGTGACCTGCACCAGGTCGACCCGCTGATCCACCGACGGCGGTTGCGCGAGCAGCCCTCGGGTGGCGACGTGGAGCGTGAGCAACCGGCCGTACAGCGCCGGATCCGGGATGCTCGGCCCGGCGGCGGGAAGCCGGAGCCAGTTCAGCAGCGTAGTGATCGTTTCGACGGCTTCAGCTCGACCGACTTGGAGCGCGGGCGGCAGCTTGGGGTCCGGCGCCGCCGCCGCCAACGCGCGCAGGACCGGGCCCAACTCGCGCATCGCCGCGGCGACCAGCGGCCAGGCCTCGGCCAGTTTTCCTTGCTCGCCAAGGGATGCCCACCTTTCGGCCAGCGAGCGGATCCAGTTCGCGAGCGAGACACCCTTCGCGGGCGGGTCCTGCTTGGCGACCCAGGCGGCCAGCCGTTCCGTACGGGCGGCCGTGCGCCGGGCGTCGTGCAGCTTCTTCCGGCCGGTGTTGAGCTGCTTTACCTGCGCCAGGTTCGGCGCCACCCGGAAACCGGCGTTCACCAGCTGCAGCCCGGTGGCGACGGCGTCGTCCAACGCGGTTGTGCGGTACGCGGCGAGATCGGCGAGATCGCAGTCGTCGGTCGGTGGTGTGGCCGGCAGGCTGTCCCGCAGCCCTTCGACGGCGACCGCTCGCAACGTGCTCGACATGCCGGACGCCCACTGCTCCCCGGCGAGGAGGGCGTCGACGCGGTCGAGCCGCCGCGTCGCCTCACGCACGAGCGCGGTGGCGTCCTCCTGCACGCGCCGGTCGCGGTAGTCGTCCATGAGTCGTTGGTCCACAAGGGTTTGCGTGTCACCGCGGGACGCAAGAGCGGCGAGCGAAACCCGCGTGCCACGGGTCCGGACCACTGCGTCGTTGTGCCTGGTGAGGTCTTCGAGTTCGGCGCTGATGCTCTGGTTCATCACCGCGGACACGACGCGGCCGAGCGCACTGCCCAACAGCGGCGGGTCAGCCGGGTCGACGTCGACCCGGCTCGCTTCGCTCTCCCCGGTCGGCACGACGTAAAGCAGCAGGCGCCGGACGTCCTGGCTGGACCGGCGTTCGAAGATCTCCCGCAACGCCGGCCGCAGCGGCTTGTTGAGTAGTACGCCGCCGTCGGTGAGCCAATGCGACCGGGCAACGTCGGTGTAGTTCGCAAGGTCAGGGTGCAGCCTGTCCGGACCGGCTTTTCCCACCGGCAGCAGGGAAAGCTCGAACACCCCTGGGAACGACGCCGTCGAGCGGGCGGCCAGTGCGAGCGGGCCGATCACCCTTCTGGTCCACAACGGACCGTCGAACCGGAAAAGCAGCCGATGCTCGCTGTCCCGCACCAGGTTGCCAAGCGCGTCGTCGTACCGGACGGTTTCGCCGTCGATCATCGTGCCGGTGAGCAGCACGGTGATGTCGGGAGGATCGCCCGCGAGCGGTTCCTTGCCCGCACGGACGATTTGTCGCAGCGCGTCTTCGATCCCGGCGAGAAGCACCTTGTCGCCGTTGAGCAGCGAACGCGGCTCGTGCTCGGAGGGATCGCGGATCATGGATTCGAGCGAACCCGTCTTGATCCAGGTGTCCCGCAGGATTCCGGGCGTCGACCCGTACGCCTCGGCGAGCCCAAGACAAGCCGCGTTGACACCGCCCGCGCTCGTGCCGGTCAACACGTCGACGCAGACCGTCGTGTTCAGCAGATCCAGCAGTTTCCGGTACGTCCCGACGGGTTCGACGGACCTCGAAGTCCGCAGCAGGTGTGAGGTTTCGGTGGCTATCCCGCCCATCCACACCGCGAGACTGGAGCCGCCCGTCATCGTCATGGCGATCCGGATCTCCTGCGGCCAAAGGGCTCGACTCGGCTCGGCCACGATGTCTCCCGCCCGCGAATGAAGGAACATCGCAGACTAGACCGGATGCGGGCACCCGAACCAATGCTTGGGGCGCACGCTCATGAATCGTTGGCGAACAGTTGCTGCGTGACGGTCTTGCAGATGTCCGCGCCGTGGGAAAGGCCGAGTTCGGCGGAATAGTTCGTCAGCACCGCCAGCGACCAGTCACCCCAGACCGCCAGGCAATTCACCGCCCAGATCTCCCCATCGGGCGTCGAATGCTGGGTCCAGCCGTTCTTGACGGCGACGTCCGTCCCGGCCAAGACGGGTGCCTGCGAGATGCCGAAGGCGTTGGACGGGTCGACATGCTGCATCTGGTCGAGCAGCCAGTCGTGCCAGACCGGGCTGAGCAGGTCGCCGTCGAGCACGCACGCGCCCATCGCCGCCGCGTCACGTGCCGAAATCTGCGTCTTGGACCACCAGCCCGATGTCACCTTTGTGTCCTGCAACTTGCAGGTGGTGATCAGCCGTCTGATCACGGCGTCACTGCCGCGGCTGACGTACGCCCACTGGGCGGCGTCGTCGTCGCTGAGGTGGATCATCTTGCGGAGCCGTTCCTTGTCGGCGGCCGGCAGCGTCCGCCCCGTCGCCTCGATGTTCATGAGGTAGTCCGTCGCGATCCACGCCTTGATCATCGACTCGGTGTTGTTGGTGAAAGTCGCTTTGTCGGACGAGCCGATGACCTCGCCGGTCTTCGTGTTCCGCAACGCCCAGGACCAGTCGCCGGACGTCTTCAGGTCCACGGCCGAGGCCACGGGCACCGTTGGCGTGGCCGACGGTGCCACCGACGGCTCGGCCGACGGCGATGGCACCGGTGACGGTGATGGCGACGGCGACGGCGACGGCGATGACCCGGTGGACACGGCGAGCGAGGCTGCCGGCTGTGTCACCGGGGGCCGGACGGCCATCCCGGTCAGCACCGCGGCGGTGAGCGCACCGACCCCGATGCTCAAGATCCACTGCGCCGAAGTGTTCTTTGCTCGCACCGGACGACGCTAGGAAGGCAGCGATGAAGAAACGAAGAAGAAGCCGTGCGATGGCGGTGCGCTCTCCCCTGGACGAGCGAATTCATCCCGCCCGGATCGCCGCTTCATCGTTTCTTCACAGTGCGGGACCGCCCACAAGGCAGACTTGGATGATGAGCTCGCGCATCCTCGTCGCCGAAGACGACCCCAAGCAGGCCCACCTGATCCGGGTCTACCTGGAGCGCGAGGGACACAGCGTGCTGGTCACCGGCGACGGCCGGACCGCGATGGATCTGGCCCGCTCCCGCAAGCCGGATCTGATCGTCCTCGACGTGATGATGCCCGGCGTCGACGGGCTCGACGTCTGCCGCATCCTGCGGGCGGAGTCATCGGTGCCGATCCTGCTGCTGACCGCGCGGTCGACCGAGGCCGACATGCTGCTCGGGCTCGACCTCGGCGCCGACGACTACATGACCAAACCGTTCAGCCCGCCGGAACTCGCGGCCCGCGTGCGGGCGCTGCTGCGCCGGGCGGGCAAGACCGTCGACCCGAAGGCATCGGTGATCGCCGACGAACTGCGCATCGACCCCGTCAAGTTCGAGGCGTGGATCGGCGACAGGCAGGTGGACCTGACCGCCAAGGAGTTCGACATCCTGCACGCGCTGGCCACCGAACCGGGCCGGCCGTTCACCCGCGCGCAGATATTGGAGCAGGTGTTCGGCTTCGACCACCACGTGCTCGAACGAACCGTGGACGCGCACGTGATGAACCTGCGCCGCAAGATCGAGAAGGACCCGTCGCGGCCGCGGTACGTCCTGACCGTGCAGGGGCGCGGCTACAAATTCAGCGAGCCACAGGCGTGAGGTTCCGGCGCTGGGCCAGCGGTTTCCGCGCGCGGATCGCGCTGCTGATCGCGATCGTCATCAGTCTTACCGCCGGTGCCACCGCGCTGCTCACCGTTCGGCAGGCGACCCAGCAGGTCACCAACTCCGCGGTGGTGGCGGAGCAGGACATCGGCACCATTGAAGGCCGCATCGCCGATTTCGGTGGCCTGAGCAAGAACTGGGACGGGGTGGGCCCGACGGTCGAAGCGCTGGCGAAGCGGACGGGCCAGCGGATCCAGCTCACCACCGACACCGGCGAGGTGGTCGCCGACAGCGATATCCTGAGCGGCGGCCGGGCACGGCCGGTGTCGCGGCAGGCCAGAACCGTCGTCGATCCCCGGCCGAATCCTCCCTTCACCACCGGCGGCGTTCCCGAGCTGGCCCAAGCGTTGCTCGATTACCAGCGTGACCTGGACTTCACCTCCTGCATCACCGTTCTCGGCGGGAAGCTCACTGCGGTGCGCTCCGCGTTAGGCACACCCACCCCCGACTACCACCGGATGACGGCCGAGCCCAGCTACAAGGAATGCCTGGCCAAATCCTCCTTGCATCAGTACTCCGGCGTGATTCCCGGGCCGGTGCTGAAATTGGTGGATGGCTGCCACGCGTCCTCGAAGGTCGTCGTCACCACATCGGCGCCGCCCCCGCAGTCCGATATCACCAGCACGACAAGGCCGGCAAGTCCCGATGGGACCCCCGATAACCTCCTCGTCCCCGCCGCACCTGCCCCCGAGTGCCTCCAGCAGGTCTTCCGCGAGCTCAGCAAACCTGTCCTGCCACCCGTGCTGTTCCTTTCAGTCGGGGTGGGCGACAGGCCGCAGGCCACCATCACGCCGTGGCCCGCGCTCATCGTCGCCACGCTGGTCGCGATCATCGCCATCTTCGGAACCGTGCTGCTCAGCCGCCGCGTGCTGCAGCCGATCGGCACCCTCACCAGGGCGTCACGTCACCTGGGTGCCGGGGACCTGACCGAACGGGTGCCGGTGCGCGGGCACGACGAGCTGTCGGAGCTCGCGACCTCGTTCAACCGCATGGCCGAATCCCTGCAGGCGAGCAAGGAACAGCAGCGCAACATGGTCGCCGACATAGCGCACGAACTCCGGACGCCGCTGGCCAATATCCGCGGTTACCTGGAAGCGCTCAAGGACGGTGTGCTCAAGCCCGACAACGCGCTTTTCGTTTCCCTGTACGAAGAAGCCCTGCTCCAGCAACGGCTCATCGACGACCTGCAGGATCTCGCCCTTGCCGAGTCCGGCACGATGATCTACCACCGCACCCGGCTCGACGCCGGCGAGCTGCTCAACACCATCCGCACCGCCCACAGCGCGGCGGCCGAAAGCCGGGGCCTGCACCTGGAGGTCTACGTCTACCAGCGGCCTGTCATCGACGGCGACCCCGAGCGGCTCCGCCAGGTCATCGGCAACCTCCTCACCAACGCGATGCGGGCAACGGCGGCCGGCGGCAGCATCAAACTGCGCGCGCAGATCGAACAGGACGACGTCGTCATCGAAGTCGCCGACACCGGCAGCGGGATCGAACCGGAGGACCTGGAGCACGTCTTCGATCGGTTCTGGCGGGCGGACAACGCACGCAGCCGGAGCACCGGCGGAAGCGGGCTCGGATTGGCTATCGCGCGGGAAATCGTTGCGGCGCATGAAGGTTCGCTCACCGTCACGAGCACTGTCGACATCGGCACGGTGTGCACGATCCGGTTGCCGCGACACTAGGCCGTTCGGGTGACTGGGGCAACGGTGGTCGAACCTCCTGCGTACTCGCAACAGGAATGCGAGTTTCAAACCAGGGGGAAACGTTGACGAAGCTTCGAAAGTCCTTCGCCGTCGGATTGCTCGGCGCCACAGCGCTGCTCGGCGCCGTGGTGCCCGCGTCCGCGGCGCCACGCACCACCGCGGACGTGCCGAACGTGGGCGTGGTGTCCACCAGATTCGACAAACTCACCTACGAGCCGGGGGAAACGGCCGCGGTGAGCTACAAGTTCAGCAACTGGGGGCCGGTCGACGCGGTGAAGGTGGCCAACGACAGCGGCGGCGCCGGTGATTCCTGGGAGCTGGAGATCACCGACTGGGGTGGGATCGGCTACGGCGAAGGAATCACGATCCGGGCGGGCGAAACTGTCACTGTGGTCCTTCGCGGCATCGTGCCCGCGGCTTCGGCCAATGTCGGCCGGGTCAAGATCGCCTACGGATTCACCGCCGAGAACGGCGACTACGACCCGTCAAACAACAGCGGATCCGCCCGCGCTTCGGTGCCCGGCGCCACCGGCACGTTGAAAGGCGAGAGCCTCTACGACAGCAACGACAACGACCGGCTCGATCCGGGAGAGGCCTTCGAAGGCCTCAAACTCACCTTCGTCGGGCTGTACGACATCGAACGCATCGTCACTGTCCACACCGATCGGGACGGCAAGTTCGAGGTCAACGGATTGCCGGTCGGTGAGTACGAGATGCGGATGACCCCGCCGCCGGGATGGTGGCTGGTCTACGGCGGCAGCGTCGGGCACGCCGAAGTACGCGCGACGGAGACAGCCCAGTACTTCATCCAGGTCGAGCCCATCCCGTAGCCCGTCGCCGGGTCCGGTGCGTGCACGCGCTGGGGGTGCGCACGCCCTGGGCTCAAGATGCGAAGTGTTCCAGCAGCAGGACTTGTGCCTCGCCGACGCAGAAACCGAGGACGGCACCGGTGGCGATCAGGATCCATTCGTCCTGCTGGAACGCCGGCCGCAGCAGGCCCTCGAACTCCTCGGGTTCGAGGGCCTTCATCTTGTTCACCAACGTGTTCCGGATGTCCATCGCGTCTTCGGCGTAGTCCTCGATGTAGCGCATGGTCTCCGGCAACCGGTCCATGATGCTCCTCGAAATACTGAGCTTCATGTCCTGATAGCGCCTGCTGCCGACAGCGAACACCACCAGCGGCTTCGCGAAGTTGACCTGCTTGCCGAGTTCCGCGTCGATCTGGCGCTGGATAAGCCCGAGCACCCTGTCCGACAGCGGGCCGCGCAGGACGGCGTCGAGCACGTTGTGCGGGGTGATGATCTCCTTGGCGATCAGCGAGCCGTATGCCTCGGACACTTCGGCGCGGCGCTTCAGGAAAAGGCCCTGCCACACGAAAATGCCGAAATAGCGTTTCGGCTGCCGGGGCACGAAGATCATCTTCAGCGCCAGCCAGTCGGTGAACCAGCCGGTGAACAAGCCGAACAGTGGCATGATCAGCGGGAATTTGAACAGCACCCAGGTGACCATCTGGATCACGCCGATCAGGAAGCCGAACACGATCCCAGCCCGCGCGATGAACTGGAACTCCTTTCGCCCGGCCTCGGAGAAAATACGGTTCAGCAGGGCCTTGTCCTTGACCAGGCTGGTGACAACCATGTCCTTGAGGTCGAAGACGTTGTCGACGTCGTGCTTGATCGCCTCCATCACCGCGGCGATCATCTTCGGTGCTTCGGCCTGGACGCGGTGGATCACCGCAGCCTGCACCCGGATGGGCAACGATTCCCACAGCCCGGCCTGGTAGTGGCCGGCGACGTCACGAACGATCTCGTCGACGGCCGCGTGCAACGGTATTTCGAGTTCCTTGGCGATGCGCTCGGGATCGAGCCGCGCCATGATCTCCGCCGGCTTGATCAGCTGCTGGGTCATGGTGTCGACAGCGATGCCGGCCATCCGCGCGGCGCGGCGGGGAACGATGCCCTGCCAGCCGAAAATCGGCTTGATACCGACGAATTCGAGCGGCTGGAACATCATCCGGATGGCGACCAGCTTGGTGGTGT
Source organism: Actinomycetota bacterium (assembly GCA_032230695.1). Lineage (GTDB taxonomy): Bacteria > Actinomycetota > Actinomycetes > Mycobacteriales > Pseudonocardiaceae > Amycolatopsis. The sequence continues at coordinate 39,374 of JAVXWP010000063.1, forward strand.
AGCCGATCAGCGCGGCGACGATCGGAATGGAGACGTAGAGGGGCCAGTGCATGGCGAAGTCGTCGAGGATCTCCCCCACGGCGGCGTCAAGGGGCCGTCGGGTCGCAGGCTTCCCAGAACTGGGCGCCGAGCCTGGAGATGTGCACGGTCCGCCGGACGAACTTGACCCGCTTCACCGAGTTCTCCGCCTGACGGACGATCTCGTCGGTCATCAGGATCTCGTACTGCGGCTCCAGAGACGGCGCTTCCTCGTCGATGTCGACGAGCCCGAGCCCGATCAGCCGGGTGAGGTAGCTGGGCACCTGGTCGAGCAGGGAAACCCCGGCGGCTTTGCCGACCGTCGAGGCGTTCCGCAGCACGATCCGGCCCGCGCCACCGAGGCTGGTGCGCTCGGCGACGTCGATCAGCGGGAACGGCGAGCCGCCGGACAGCGCGGAGAGGATGCGAGCCTCGTCCGGGGTCAGCTGCCGCAGAATGATCGCGTACAGATACTCCTTGGCCTTTTCGCGGCCGAAGCCGATGGACCGGTTGAGCAGCTCGGCCATCGCCGCGCGCAGCGGCTCGGCGTGGCCGTCGCGAGCGGGAACCACCGTGATCGCGCTGTTCGGCTTGTAGCCGTTGGTGGTCGGGCGGTTCATCGTCGACGCGGCGGTGAGCGCGGCGTAGTACGGGTCGTCGACTTCGTCCAGGCGCTTGCGCAGCTCGCCCAGCACCTGGCGCTCCACCTGCCGGAGACCGCGCTCCGCGGTGTCGACGCCGGGCAGGCGCTTGCCGAACGAGTAGCCCGTTCGCGCCGCCCACCCCGCGAGCCCGACTGCGCGCTGCGCCAGGTTCGGCTGCGGGTCACTGGAACCGGCACCGAGCATGCGATCGTCCGAGCTCACGGTCACCTCCCTCATGTGGCGCTGATGCTACCTGTGAGTAGGCCGTGGCTGGTGGATCTGTTCGATGGACCGTCCGGGTGTTGAATCGCTGCATGACCGAGTCGCCTTGGGGCCCGCCGCTGGACATCCTCCCCGCACTCGCCAGGGAGGAACAGGCGCTGATCGACGTGCTCGGCTCCGAGCCGTGGAGCCAGCCTGTGCACGACCTCGCCGCCGGCATCCTCGGCGACAAGCTGCGCCGCCTGTCTCGCGACCGTGACGGCCACGACAGCCCGCCGGATGGTGGTGAGTGGCTCGTCGCGTGCCGTCAGCTATCGCCGGAAGTGCTGTTCGCGCTGTTGGTGGACTGCAATGGGCAGCTGGTCGATCTGTGGAAGAAGGCCGATCCGGACGAGGTGCGCGGCGGTGTGCCGGTCTGGCTGACGACCGCGAGGGAGTACACGGGCTATTGGGTGCGGCAGCAGCTGATCCGCGAGGCCCTCGACATCCCCCTGCTCGACGAGCCCGCATTCCTCGCCCCAGTAGTCGACACACTCCTGCGCTCACTCCCCGAAACCCTGCGCGACATCCCCGCCCCCAAAGGAAAGCGCGTGTCTGTCACCGTCACGGGTTCCTCGGGGGGTACGTGGTCCGCCACCCGGACCGCCGACGACTGGATCCTCGACCATCGCCCGCCTCCCCGGTCCCCCTACGCCGGCGTCACCACCGATTCCCACACCCTCTGGCGCGTGCGCACCGGCACCGTCGGCCTAGCCGACGCCCGCTCCCGCCTCACCACCACCGGCGACCCGGACACCTGCGAAGCCCTCCTCGGCGCCCTCTGACCGCCCCGGTCGGCACTTTCCTGGCCCCAAAACCCCCGAATATGTCGACAACTTTTCTGGGTGGGACTTGGGGAAAGTGTCGACATTTTCCCTGAGTGGGGCTAGCGGACGGCCTTGCGGGCCTTTCTGGTTTCCTTGCGGAGCTGGAGAATGCGGGCACCGCCGACGAGCGCGACCAGCAGGCCGCCCGCGATCGCGGAGAAGAGCATCGCCACGGCGAGCGGCAGGCTGCCGGACATGCCGAGGAAGTGCACCGACGCGGTGTCGAGGTTCTGCAGGATGAAGATCAGCAGGAAGATGAGCACCAGCAGCGCGATGATGACGGCCACCCAAGTGCCGCTCACCCGCGTGGGCCGGGGTTTCCTGGCCGGAGCCGGCGGTGCGGGCTCGAACTCGACAGGCGGCGCGGGCGGAAGGCGGTCCTCAGCGGACTCCTGCGCCGGAACGTGAACGTCTTCGGCTGAGCGCGACACCGCGTGCTTGCCGTCCTGGGCGTGAGTCATGCATCGATTGTCAACCCGGTTGGCCCTCACCGCTGACTTCAATCCTCGAATGGATGAACGCCCGCCCAGCTCAGGGTCACCACGTCCCGTCCGGACGAACCGAGATCGGGGGGCGTCCGGGAGTCGACACCCATCTCACGCAGCGCCTCGGCCACCTCTTCTTCGGCTTCCGGAGGAAGGCAAAGCCGCCGCCTGGTGACGTCGACGAGCTCGCCGAAACGCTGGTATTCGGGCGCGGCGGCCTTGCTCCAGCGCGTGACCTCCACATCGAGACCCAGCTGCCGCAGCGCCGCCACAGCGTCATCCGCGGTCGGCCCTGCCGGACGCGTGATGCCGTGAAACCGCAGCCACAGCGGGTTGAGCGTGGTCAGCGGGTGGATTTCGGCGGTCTCGACGACGACCCGGCGCCGCGCACGGGACGTGAGCGCCTCGACGAACGGCTCGAGGTCCGGCGCGTTGTAGAGAACGTGCCCGCAGACCACGACGTCCACGGGATCGACCTGCTCGGCGACGTCCGGCCAGCGGCCCTGGACCAGTCGATGCGGAATCGCACCGGCCCGTTCGCCGAACTCGGCCAGCAACGCCTCGTTCGTGTCGACGGCTGTGATGTGCGAAATCAGCTCACCCGCCGGAAGGCTCGCCGCACCGGCCGCGGCGCCGACGTCCAGCACGGTTCCACCGGGTACCAGGGCCTTGGTGAGCTGCTCGTAGGTCGCGCCCGACGGGGTACGGAGATGCCTGTCGGCGCGCCGGACGAACACCGCGTGCGGCAGGACCCACGGCGATTCGGGTGCTGCGGCCAGGATGTGCTCCGGGATTGCCCATCCCGCGAGTTGCGCCGACCAGGCCTCGAGTGCGTCCATGGGTCCATTCCTACCCGGAACCTTGAACCTGACGCCACGTCAGGTCCTACCGTCATCTCCATGGGACAAGACAACGGCGGATTCAAGGTCGGCGAACTCGCCCGCGCGTCCGGGCTCACCGTCCGTACGGTCCGCTATTACCACCAGATCGGCCTGCTGAGTCCGTCGAACCGAACCAGCGGCGGCCACCGGGTCTACGCCGACGACGACGTGCGGCGGCTCTACCGCATTTGCCTGCTCAGGCGGATCGGGATGCCGCTCGAAGAGATCGGCCGCGCGCTAGACGACCCGGGCTGGGATCTCGAACCCGCCATGCGCCGGCACCTCGAACTGGTGGACCACAAGCTGGTCGTCAGCGGACGGTTGCGGCAGCGGCTGGCCGAGATGGTCGCGTCACTGGCGCGTGAGGACCCGCCGACCACGGCGGAGTTCTTCGAAACGATGGAGGAGATGGTCATGCTCGACAGCACTGTGCAACGCCGGATCTCGATACTGGTCTACGAAGACATCGCCGCGACGCACGATTACCTCGTTCGTGTCTTCGGCCTTGGTGAAGGCCGATTGGAGCGGGACGACACCGGCCGCTGCGTCCACGGCGAGTTGCAGGCGGGAGACGGCGTCATCTGGCTGCACCAGGTCTCGCCGAAATTCGGCCTGGCCTCGCCGAAATCACTCAGCGCGTCGACGGGCATGACGGCGGTGATGGTCGACGACGTCGACAGCCACCACGAACGGGCCGTCGCCGAGGGCGCGGACATCGTCTACCCGCCGACGGACATGCCATACGGCGTCCGCGAATACAGCGCGCGTGACCCCGAGGGCGGGCTGTGGTCCTTCATGACCCCGAAGGACTGAATCACAACGCCATATCGAGCGTGACGCTCTTCGACTCGAAACCGAAACGCCGATAGAAACGGCGCGCCGACTCATTCGCGAAGTAAGCCGTCACCGCCGCCCGTTCGGCACCCCTTTCCTCCGCCCAGTGGAAAAAGGAATCCACCAGCAGAGTACCGACGCGGCGATTCCGGAATTCGATCCGCACATAGATACTTTCCAGCTCCGCGGTCGAAACCTTCCGCCGGAGACTCCTGCCGAAGACCCGCCCCGCGAGATAACCGGCGACCTTTCCATCTTCCACCGCAAGAAAAGCTGCAGTGGATTCCTCGGCGAGGAAAGCGGTGAAATAGTTCATCGCGTCGTCGCGTGCCGCTTCGATATCGGTAAACGGATCATGGGTTCCCGCGTCCTCCAGATAAAGAAGCTGATTCAACTCCGCGAGCGCGGTGGCGTCCCCGGCGATTCTTATCTCCATACCGGGGACGCTACTGCGATTCGCTTTCCTTGTAAATTAATAAGCTCGACCTGTGCCGCAGTTTGCACTCAGGCGTACACGGACTGCACTCGCAGCGCACCGGGTTTGTGGTGGCCACGCAAGTCTCGACTCGCGATGGAATCGGCTAGGACGGCTCAGGTGTGCAGCCAGGTCTTCGCGGCTTCGACGCCGTCGAGGGTGATCTGATGCCCGCCGGGGTGCCGGTGGGTGGTCACCTCGGCCGAGTGGTCCCGCAGCGACGCCACGAGCTTGTCGTTGGAGTCGAGTGGCGCCATCGCGTCGCGTTCCCCGTTGGACAGGAACACCCGTGTGCCGGTGAGGTCCAGCGCGGGCGACTCCGGCAGCGGCATCATCGAGGCGAACAGCGTGGCCTCGCGCACCACATCGGGGCGCAGCAGCGTGAGCGCGGCGGCGATATTGGCACCGTTGGAGAACCCGACGGCGACGAGCCGGCGGCCGGTCAGCCCGTAGGTTTCCCCTGCCTTGGCAACGAAATCGGCCAGCTGACCGGCCCGCTCGACAACGTCTTCGTAGTCGAATACGCCCTCGGCGAGCCGCCGGAACCAGCGCGGGGCGCCGTGTTCGGAGACCGGCCCGACCGGCGCCAGCAGGGCCGACCTCGGGCTCAGTTCACGGGCCAGGCCGACCAGGTCGTCCGGGCCACCGCCGGTGCCGTGCAGCAGCAACAACACCGGGGCGCCGGCGTCACCCTCGACGAACTTGTGGTCCAGCGTCAACGCGTTCACGACAGCTCCGGGTTGTTCTCGACCGGAAGATTCAGCTTCGGCAGCATCGCGACGATGTCCTCACGCTTCGGCTCGAGCCACGGCGGCAGCTTCAGTGCGCGGCCGAGTTCCAGAAGTGGCTCGTCGATCGCGAAGCCCGGCGCGTCCGTGGCGACTTCGAGCAGTGTGCCGCCCGGCTCACGGAAGTAGATCGAGCGGAAGTACTGGCGGTCCAAAATGGACGTCACGTTCACGCCCTTGTCGACGAGTTCCGCGCGCCACGCGGCCTGGGTCTGCTCGTCCGGCGCCCGCCACGCCACGTGGTGGACCGTGCCCGCAGCGACGAGGCCACGCGGCGCGCCGGGCGTCACGAGGACGTCGACCAGCGCACCGGGGCCACCCTCACCGGCGGAGAAGCGCAACCGGTTGCTTTCCTGGCTGGAAAACGCCAGACCCAGCCCGTCGGTCAGCATCCCGGCGGTCGCGTCCTCTTTGGACACCGACAGCGTGACGGAGTGCAACCCGCGGATGGCGTGCTGTGCGGGCACCAGCGCGGTGTCCCACGGGTCACGCGGGTCTCCCTGGGGGTGCGCGACGAGCGCGAGCTCGAGGCCGTCCGGGTCCCGGAAGGTGAGCGTGTCCTCGTCGTCGGCGTTGCGGATCTGGCTCGTCTCGACACCACCGGCGGACAGGTGCTGCTTCCACCAGCCGATCGAAGCTTCCGGCACGGAGAACGACGTGGTGGTGGCCTGGCCGTTGCCGTGGCGGCCGCGCGGCGCGTCCTTCCACGGGAAGAAGGTCATCAGCGAGCCGGGCTTACCGGACTGGTCGCCGTAGTAGAGGTGGTAGGTGCCCGGGTCATCGAAGTTGACGGTGGTCTTCACCAGCCGCAGCCCGAGCGTTCGCAGATAGAAGTCGGCATTGCCTTGCGGATCGCCACCGATGGCGGTGACGTGGTGCAAGCCGCTGGTCTTGATCGACATTTCGTCTCCTTTGACCGGTCTCACTAAGCTATCCCGGATAACCTCTTGCTTGCAAGATATATTCCAGTGAGAGAATCGGGTACGCTGGCGCCGTGACGACCACACCCGACCCCGGAACCGATGACGACGAGATCGTCACCTGGTGGGGCCTGGTGATCGAGGGCTACCTCGCGACCCAGGACAAGCTGATGGGCGAGATCGCCGAGCGCTTCGGGCTCGCACCCGCCTCCTTCGACATCCTGATCCGGCTGGTCCGCTCACCCGGCCACCGAATGCCGATGACCCGGCTCGCGGGTGAGGCCGCGCTCTCCAGCGGCGGCTTCACCAAGGTCGCGGACAGGCTTGTCGCCGCAGACCTCGTCTGCCGCGTCCCCAGCCCGGACGATCGGCGCGTCACTTTCGCCGCGCTCACCGAGCACGGACTGGAAGTCGCGAACCGCGCCCGCGAGGCCTGCGCCGAGATCCTGCGCCGGACGGTGCTCGGTCCGCTCGGCCCCGACGCCTCACGGTCACTCGCCGACGCCATGCGCACACTGCGCGAGAGCAACAGCCTCCCCCGGTGAAAAAGTCGGCCCGTCCGGCCGACACACCGGCGGTCCCGTCGCGCGCATGATGATCGGATGCTGACAAAGACGACGATCACGACCATGCTTCCGGTGGCCGACGCCGAGCGCGCCGGGCACTTCTACGCCGATGCCCTCGGACTGCGCAAGAGCGGTGCGGGCAGCGACGGGACACTGTATTTCGAGGCAGGTGCCGGCGCGATCGGCCTCCGCCCGATGGAGGCCGGCCGGCAGAGCTCGAACACCGCGCTCAGTTTCGAGGTCAGCGACATCGAGTCCGAGATCCATGACCTCGAAGCCAAGGGCGTCCGATTCCAGGACTACGACAGCGAAGACCTCAAGACCGAGCGGCACATCGCCACCATGGGCAGCGAGCGGGCCGCCTGGTTCACCGACACCGAAGGCAATGTTCTCTGCCTGCACCAGGTCGTCTAGGTACGGTCCTACACACCAAGGCCGGGGAAAAGTTTCGCGGCGTTGCCGGACAAGATGCCGGTGAGGACCTCGGCGGGCAGGCCGAGCTTGGCGAGCGCACGCACGTTCCTGTTCGCGCCCGGGACACCGGGCCAATCCGTTCCGAAGATGAACTTCCCCGCCAGCCGGGTGAAGTCGAAGCGCGCGTAGTACTCCGGAAGCTTCTTCGGCGGCAGTCCGGCGAGGTCGAGCCACACGTTGTCCTTGGCGAGTGCCAAAAACGCGGCGACGTCGTACCACCAGCCGCGGCCACCATGAGCGAACACGAACTGGACGTCCGGGAAGTCCTCGACGACATCCGCCATCAGCTCCGGGTTGCCGAAACTCGCCCGCGCGCCGGGAAAGCTGCTGACGCCGGAGTGCAGGATCACCGGCACACCACGCTCGGCGCACACCTGGTACGCCGGGTACATCTCCTTGTCGGCAGGCGAAAACGCGCCGTGCACGGGGTGGATCTTCAATGCCACCGCGCCGAGGCCGAGCTGCCGTTCCACCTCCGCGGTGAGCGGGTGGTGCAGATGCGGGTTCACGCTGGCGACCAGCCGGAAGCGGGTCGGGTTGAACTTCACGAGCGGCAGATTGTCCTCGATCGGCTGAATCCCGGTGGCCCGCGGGCTGTACTCGCAGAACAGCAGAGCTCTGTCGACACCTTCTGCTTCCAACAGGGCGTCCAGCTTCTCCGGGACGGGAACGCCGTCGTCGTCGTACGCCGAACGCCACGGATGTCCCCGGGAGAACTCGCGCGCCCACTCCAACCACGCGGGTTTCAGCGTCGAGAGCCTCGGGACGTGGACATGGGCGTCGACAATGAATTCGCCGTCGATCATCGGGGGGCCTGCACCACCTGGAGTGAGTCGCGGACCATTTCCCGGATCACGTTACGCCGGATCTTGCCCGTCGCCGTCTTGGGCAGTTCGGCAAGCTCGACGATCCCTCTCGGACGTTTGAACGAGGCCAGGCCCGCGCGGCAGAACGCGATCAGCTCATCCGGGTCGATCGTGTGGTCCGACATCCCGACCACACAGGCGACCGGTTTGTCGATCCCGTCGCCGTCCGGCGCGGCCACCACCACGGCTTCCGCGACCGACGGGTGCTGAAGCAGCCGCTCCTCGACCTCGGCCGGGGACACCCAGATCCCACCCGCCTTGAGCATGTCGCCGAATCGGCCGAGGCAGGTGTACGTGCCGTCGTCGTTGCGCACATAGCTGTCGCCGGTCCGGAGCCAAGCGCCCTGGAAAACCAGTTTCGTGGTTTCGTAGCGGGCCCAGTAGCCGGTGGCGGTGGACGGCCCGGACACGTAGAGCTCACCGGGTTTGCCCGTGCCGTCGATCAGTTCGCCGGACTCGTCGCGGAGTTGGACTTCGTAGCCCGGCACGGCCACGCCCGTGCTCCCCGGCCGGACCTGCCCCGGCCGGTTCGACAGGAAGATGTGCAGTGCTTCGGTGGACCCGATCCCGTCGAGGATCTCCACCCCGAACCTGTCCCGGAACCGCTCGAACAGCACCGACGGCAGCGGTTCGCCGGCCGACACGGCCACGCGCACCGACGCGAAGGTGTCGTCCGGAATGTCGCCGGCCAGCACGGCGCCGTAGAAGGTGGGGACCCCGAAGAACAGCGTCGGCTTGTCCGCGCGGACCCGCGCGGCGATCAGTGCCGGGGTCGGCCTTGCCGGTTCCAGCAGCGTGGTGGCACCAGCGGAGAGCGGGAAGAACGCCGAATTCCCGAGGCCGTAGGCGAAGAACAGCTTCGGCACGGACAGGAACCTGTCCTCCTCGGTCGTGCCGAGGATTTCCTTCGCGTAGGTCTCGCAGACCGCGCGGACGCTGCCATGCCGGTGCATCGCGCCCTTCGGCTGACCGGTGGTACCGGACGTGTAGAGCCACAGCGCAGGCGAGTCCTCCCAGGTCCGATGTGGAGCGAAATCGGGATCATCCACTGCGGACAGGGTGGCCCAGGAATGCGACCGGACCTTCGCCGGCAGCTCGGCCGCCTGCGCCCGGTCGAGCACGACGTCGGTCACCTCCGGCGCCAGGTCGACCGCGATCGAGGCCTGCGCCGCGAACTCACCGGACACGCAGAGCACGCGAGCACGCGAGTCCGTGAGCACTTTCCCCAGCTCCAGGCCGGTGACCATGGTCGAGATCGGGACCGGCACCGCGCCGGCGTACATCGCGCCGAGGATGCCCGTGAGCAGCTCGACGTCGTCGACCATGCACAGCATCACCCGTTCCTCCGGGCGCACGCCTATCCGCCGGAACCCCGCGGCGACCCGCAGCGCCTCGGCGTCGAGCTCGGCGTAGCTGAGCGTCCGCCGCACCGAGACCACCGCGGTGTTGTCGCCACGGCCTTCCCGCACGTGCCTGCCGAGCAGGTAGTCGGCCGCGTTGAAGGCAACTGGCGGAACGGTCACTGCGCGCCCCTTACGTGAGGTACACGTACTCGTAGTCGAACGGCTTGCCGTTGATCCCCTGGCGCGGAGGCGCCACCCAGCTGGCGATCTTGCCGCGCTCGTAAACCGGCTGCATCAACGAGCGCACAAAGGTCAGGTCTTCGGTCGTGGGCAGCCATTTCCGCTTGCTCGCCTGCCAGGTCTGCTCGTCCACAATGGTGCCGTCCGGTGTCACATGGTGGCCGGAGTTTATGCCGACTTCGCGGTTGAATCCAGGGTGCGGCAGCGCGAATCTGTACGAGATGTCGCTTTCGGAGAGGATCTTGTTCCAGCGGTTCACCCCCGTTTGGCAGTCGGCGATGTACTCGCCGCGCAGGTCGAGGTTGAGCAGCAGGATCGCCTGCAGTTCCTCGGCTCCCCAGGTCCCGTCCGCGCGCGGCTTCTCCAGCGTGGCGGCGGCGTCGGTGAGCTTGTGATCGTCCTTGCGCCGGGTTTCCAGCCAGCGGCCCTTGAGGCCCGCGGTGTAGTAGTTCGCCGCGTTGGTGGAGGTCTCGCTGCCGAAGAGGTCGAGCGAGACGGTGTAGTGGAAGTTGATGTACTTCTGGATGATCTCGAGCGGGATGCCGCCGTGCGCGGCGATGTCGACGGTGTCGTGCTCGCGGATCAGGTCGGCGCTGCGCTGGACCACCCGGTCGACACCGGTGGTGCCGACGAACATGTGGTGCGCTTCTTCCTTGAGCATGAACTCACACGTCCGCGAGAGCGGGTCGAAGGCGCTCTCCTTCAACGTGCCGAGCTGATACTTGCCGTCACGGTCGGTGAAGTAGGTGAACATGTAGAACGCCAGCCAGTCGGCGGTCTCCTCGTTGAACGCGCCCAGGATGCGCGGTGCGTCGGGGCTGCCCGAGTTGCGGAGCAGCAGGCCCTCGGCTTCGTCGCGGCCTTCGCGGCCGAAGTAGGCGTGCAGCAGGTAGACCATGGCCCAGAGGTGGCGGCCTTCTTCGACGTTGACCTGGAAGAGGTTGCGCAGGTCGTACAGGCTCGGCGCGGTGAGGCCGAGGAGCTTCTGCTGCTCGACGGACGCGGGCTCGGTGTCGCCCTGGATGACGATCAGGCGCTGCAACTCGGAGCGGTACTCGCCGGGCACCTGCTGCCAGACCGGGTCACCCCGGTGTTCGCCGAACGCGATCCTGCGGTCGACGTCTCGCTCGGCGAGGAAGATGCCCCACCGGTAGTCCGGCACGTTGACGTGGTCGAAATGCGCCCAGCCGTCCCGGCCGACGCTGACCGCGGTGCGCAGGTACACGCCCTGGGTCTCCAGCGTGGGGCCCATTTCGCCCCACCAGTTCATGAACTTCGGCTGCCAGCCCTCCAGCGCCCGCTGCAGGCGGCGGTCACCAGCCAGGTTGACGTTGTTGGGAATCTTGGCGTCGTAATCGATCTTTTCCGGCATTTTCCCTACACCCGCTTGTCGTCGAAGACAGCTTTTTGACCGGTGCCGTAGCGACGCAAGGCACCTTCGGAACCCGAAGCGTTCGGCCGCACGAAAATCCAGTTCTGCCAGGCGGCGAGCCTGCCGAAGATCTTGGTCTCGATGGTTTCGGGGCCGACGAACCGGTGGTTCGCCTCCATCCCGGAGAGCGCGTCGGGGCTCAACGACGCACGGCTTTCGAGCACGATCCGGATCTCGTCTTCCCAGTCGAGATCGTCCGGCGCGTCGGTGACCAGGCCGAGTTCCTTCGCCTCGGTGGCGGACAGCTCGGCTTCGCGCTTCAGCCAGGAGATGTGGTCGTCCTCCTGGTAGAAGCGCGATTCGAGGCGAGACAAGCCGTTGCCCATCGGGAAGACGCCGAAGTTGGCCGGTGACAGCGTGATCGAGGCTCGTTCGTCGCTGTCTTCGTCGTCGATCGGCGGACCGTCCAAAATGTACTGGCGGTCCGCGGCGAGCGCTAGCTCGAACAGGAGACCGGCGAAGCAGCTGCCCGGCTCGATGAGGGCGATCAGGCTGCGGCTCGTGACGTCGAGACGCTTCAGGGTGCGCTTGAAGTAGTGGACGATTTCTCCGGCGAGCCAGTCTTCCGCGTCGAGTACCGCCCGTTCGTGCGCGAGCACTTTGTGCGGGTCGCCTTCGGTGCGAAGCACCCACGTGCCGAGCTCGGGTTCGTTGGTGCGCAAGCGAAGGATGACGTCGTCGAGCTGACGGGTCATGGCGAGCAGCCAGCCGTCGGCGCCCTGCTCATGCAGGTCACCTGGCTCGCCTTCGGGGCCACTGACGGTGATGGCGACCGTTCCGAGCGCGCGGTCGAAGGCGGCGCTGACGTGGGAGTAGTGCAGGCCGTCGCCGGCCACCTCGCAGTGCAGCGGGGTGAGTTCGACGCCCTTCGCGCCGAGCGGACGGGTGCTGTCGAGGGCGATCTCTTTGGCTCGCTTCGCGACGGTTTCGCGGAACTCGGGGCGCGGCACGAGCTCGTCGACCAGGCGCCATTCGACGGCTGTCTTGCCCTTCACACCGTCCGAGCGGGTGGCGAAGACGTCGGCGAGGTCCTTGCGAACGCGGCGCTTGTCGACCACGCGGGTGAGGCCGCCGGTGCCGGGCAGCACGCCGAGCAGCGGCACTTCCGGGAGCGCGACCGTCGAGGAGTTGTCGTCGATCAAAAGGATCTTTTCGCAGGCCAGCGCGATTTCGTAACCGCCGCCGGCGCAGGTCCCGTTCACCGCGGCGACGTAGGTCTGGCCGGAGTTGGCCGTGGCGTCCTCGATGGCGTTACGCGTCTCGTTGGTGAACTTGCAGAAGTTGACCTTCCACGCGTGCGAGGACGCGGCGAGCATGCGGATGTTCGCACCGGCGCAGAAGACCTTGTCCTTGGCGCTGGTCACCACCACCGTGCGGACGCCTGGGTGTTCGAAACGCAGGCGCTGGGTGGCGTCGTAGAACTCGATGTCCACGCCGAGGTCGTACGAGTTGAGCTTGAGCTCGTAGCCGGGGACCAGGCCGCCGTTCTCGTCGACGTCCAGCTCCAGCCATGCGACTTCGCCGTCGATCCGGATGCGCCAATGCCGATAGGAGTCGGGATGGCGATCGAACGTAACGACATTTTGGAAGGCCACACCCAATTGTCTACACAAGAATTCGCGCACGTCAATGTTCTGTAGATGGTGATCACCGGAGAACCCCTCAGCGCCGCAGGTGGCGACCTCCCAGCCAACCACGTCCACCCTCCCCCTCCCCAAAGATCACCCATCCGGGTGCTCACCCACAAGACACGCCCTAGTAGGCGATGGGGAGGGTCAGGCGCGGGTCGCGTACGGAGTGGCTTATTTCGAGGAGGTAGCCGCCGGTGAGTTGGCGCCAGCCATCGCGGGTCCAGGTGGAGGCGGCGCGAGCGGAGACGGGGACGTCGACCTCGACAGTGACGCCGGGTTCGGCTTCCACGGAGGCGAACCCGACCAGCCAGCGCGCGGGGCGCTCGAGATCCACTCCAACGGGCGACATGTAGACCTGCACCACCTCACGACCGGTCCGTTCGCCGGCGTTCCGCAGACTGACCCGCACCATGCCACCGTCGAGAACGGCCGAAAGATACTGCCAGGACGTGTAGCCGAGCCCATGTCCGAACCAGTACCCCGGCTCGCTGTCGCTCCGCTCCCAGCCGCGATACCCGATGAACACGCCCTCGTCGTACGGCAGCACCCCGCCCTCCGGGTCGACGCGCAGCACCGGACAGTCCGCCATCCGCACCGGCCAGGTAGTCGGCAACCGCCCGCCCGGCTCCGCCGCCCCGAGCAGCACATCGGCCAGCGCGATCCCCCCATCCTGCCCCGGGAACCACGTCAGAAGCACAGCGTCGACCTCCCACGGCATCTCCACCGGCGAACCCGCGTTGATCACGACGACCGTGCGCGGGTTGGCCGCCGCGACCCGCCGTACCAGCTCATCCTGCCGACCGGGCAGCGCGAGCGACCGCCTGTCGAAGCCCTCGCTCTCCACCTCTTCGGTGGTACCGACCACGACGATCGCGACATCGGATTCCGCCGCCGAGGCCACGGCCTGCTCGATCAGCAAGTCGGCGTCGAGCACGGGGTCGACATACCCGAGGCCGAACGAAATCCAAGTGAAATCACCGTCGCCGAAGCCCTCCGGCCGCGCGGGCAAGGTGTACGACAGCACCACGTCGACCGGCTCACCGCTGGTCAAGGGCACCTCGAACCGGAGCTCACTGACCGACATGATCGCCGTGACCAGGTCACCCGTCGGCCAGTTCGAGCCGTCGAACACGACCTCACCGCCGACGACCAGCTTCAGCTCCCCCACCCCGGTCAGCCCGAACGTGTGCAAACCCGTGGAGCCCGGCGTGAACCTCCCGGCGATGTCCACGCTGCGCAACCGCTGCCCGTCCACCTCGTTCGGCACCGTGCCGATCCACTTCACGCTGCCCTCCGCGAGGGGGAATGACGCCAACTCTTCCCCCTGCGCACCGCGCGCGACGGCCCGCAGCGTGAACCCGTCCGACGCCGGATGCAGCGTGGTGCGCGGATCCGCGCCGAGTGAGTACGTCAGCTCGACGCCGTCGGGCAACGCCGCGCGCAAGCCGTCCAGTGGCGAGCTGACCTCAGCCGGGAACACAGTCGCGCTACCACCGCCCAGGATGCGCGGCTCGTCGGCGGCGGCGCCGATCAACGCCACCTTGCGCAGCTCCGGAGCCCGCAGCGGCAGCAGTTGATTCTCGTTACGCAGCAAGACGAACGACCGCGCCGCGAGCTCTCGAGGAAGGCCATCGGTGTCCACTTCGGATGGTTGAACAGCCGGAGCGCCGTCCAGCACGCCGACTTTCGCTGCCAGCGTCAACACCCGCCGGACCATCGCGTCGACGACGTCCTCAGCCACGTCACCAGCCCGGACAGCCGTGGCCAGCCGCTCCCCGAACACCGTCTGCGGCCCCGGCATCGCGATGTCGAGCCCGCCGTTCGCGGCCGCCGCGGTGTCCCTCGCCGCCAACCAGTCCGACACGATGAACCCGTCGAACCCCCATTCCCCGCGCAGGACGCCATTCTGCAACCTGTCGTGCTCGGTCATCGTCGAGCCGTTGACTCCGTTGTAGGCGGCCATGATTCCCCACGGCCGGGCCGTTTTCACGATGTGTTCGAAGGGCGCGAGGTAGAGCTCACGAAGGGTCCGTTCGCTCGCCCTGACGTCGACCGTCAGCCGTTCGGTCTCCGAATCGTTGGCCACGAAATGCTTGACCGTGGTCCCCACGCCGCCCGCCTGCACCCCGCCGACGAATCCCGCACCGATCACCCCGGTCAGCAGCGGATCCTCCGAGTAGCACTCGAAATGCCGTCCTCCCAGCGGACTGCGGTGGAGGTTCACCGTCGGCGCGAGCAGCACGTGCACCCCCTTGCGCCGGGCCTCCTGCGCGAGCAGCCCTCCCGCACGCTTTGCCAGCTCCGGATCCCAGGTCGCGGCCAGCGCTGTCGGGCTCGGCAACGCGATCGACGGATCCTCGGCCGACCACCGCACCCCGCGGACACCGACCGGCCCATCGGACATGACCAGCGACCCCAGCCCGATCTCCGGGATCGCCGGCAGCGTCCACATGTCCTGCCCGGCCAGCAGCCGGGTTTTCGTGTCCAGGTCCATCTTGCCGAGCAGCTCCTCGACGAGTGCTTCGTTGCTCATGCGATCCATTTTCCCCGACAGTGTCCATTTCACCGAGGATCGGACTCTGCCGAGTTAGCGGTCGGAAACTGTCGGTGAGGTCGGGTAGGACAAAGAGGTGCAATCGTCCGAGCCCCTGATCGGGGTCGAGAACATCAAAATGCCCGAGTGGGCCACCGTGGACCAGCGAGTGGTCGCCGCTGGGTTCAAGCAGGCCGTCCGCACCCTGCCGACGGCGATCGCCGTCGTGGTGCGGCTGTCCTGGCGCACCTCCCCGAAGCTGACCGTGCTCGCGGGGATCGTGCACGTGATTTCCGGCTGTGTCACGGCATTCGGTCTGCTGGCGACGGCGAACGTGTTCGCCTCGCTGTTGCAGGACGGGCCGACACCGCAGCGCGTGCTGGATTCGCTGCCCTCGATAGCCGTGGTCATGGCTTCGTACGCGGTACGAGCGCTACTCGACACCGCGGTGGCGGCCGTCGAAGGCGCGTTGCGACCGCAGGTCGTGCGCGCCGCGAACGACGAGGTCACCGCCGCAGTGGTGCGCGTGAGCCTGCTCGCGTTCGAGGACGCCGACTTCCACGAACTGGCCCGTCAGGGCGCCCGCTACGGCGTCCGGTCCATCGAGACGAGCCTGCGGCACCTCGCGGATCTCATGGCGTCGACAGTCGCGCTGCTGGCTTCGATGCTCACCGCGGGACTGCTGAATCCGTGGCTGGCGCCGGTGCTCCTGCTCGCGGCAATCGCCGACGGCTGGGCGTCGGCGCGGGTGGCGAAGCTGAATTACCAGCATTTTCTCGACACCGTGGGCCGCAACATCCGTAAATCCGTGGTCGAGGAAGTCGCCACCTATCGCATACTCGCCCTGGAGCGGCACGCGTTCACGTTGCAGGAACCCTTGCTCGGCGAGTACCGCCGGATCACCGAAAGTTTGATGCGCGAGGAAAGCAAGCTCGCGCACCGAAGCAATCTGGTCCGGCTCACCGGGCGCGCCGCGGCGGGTGTCGGCACCGCGCTGGCGTACGTGGTGCTGGGCCTGCTCCTCTATTTCGGGCAGATGGAACTCGCGCTGGCCGGCACAGCGGTGCTCGCGATGCGGACGGCGTCGAACGCGCTGTCCAACACCATGCGCTCGATCAATTTTCTGTACGAGGACTCGTTCTACATCAGCTTCTACAACAGGCTGCTCGCCGAATCCGAGCAGCGCCGGCCCCCGCCGTCGGAGATCACCGCACCCGAGAACCCGGCGGAAATCCGGCTGGATAGCGTTTCCTTCAGCTATCCGGGGCAGGAAACCGCCGCGCTGAAGGACATCTCGGTCACCATCCGGCGTGGTGAGGTCATCGCACTGGTAGGGGAAAACGGCTCGGGCAAAACCACGCTCGGGAAATTGCTCACCGGGTTGTATCCGCCGTCGTCGGGTTCCGTTCATTGGGATGACGTCGATCTCGCGGAGGTGGACCTCAACTCGGTGCACGAGAACATCGCCGTCATCGCACAGGAGCCCGCCGAGTGGCCGATGACGGCGGCGAAGAACATTACAGTCGGCAGGCTCGGCCGGGAAGACCCGGGCGAACTGGCGTGGCGGGAGGCCATTACCTCATCCGGCGCCGACGAAGTGCTGGATTCGCTGCCACTCAAGGAAAACACCATACTTTCGAAAAAGTTCAACGACGGCCAGGATCTTTCCGGTGGGCAGTGGCAGCGAATGGGGATCGCGCGCGGGATCTACCGGGACGCGTCGCTGCTGATCGCCGACGAACCGACGGCGGCTTTGGACGCGAAGGCCGAGGCCCGGGTGTTCGCCGGGCTGCAGCACGCGACAACCACGGCCAGCGGTAAACGGACCACGGTCCTGGTCACCCATCGCCTTGCCAACATCAAGAACGTCGACCGGATCCTGGTGCTGGAGAAGGGCAGGTTGATCGAGGAAGGAACCCACCGGGAACTGCTCGAATCGGGCGGGCTTTATCACGAACTGTACGAAATCCAGGCGCGGGCCTATCGCGTGGAGAGCCACTAGTCTGGGCGGAATTCCTGGTGGGCGGAACAGCGAAGATCGGGGGGTGACGATGACCGAAACCTTGGCACGCGTCAACGGGGTCGTGCTCTGTTACGAAACCTTCGGAAACCGTTCGGACCGGCCCTTGCTCCTGATCATGGGCCTCGGCGGCCCGATGATCTGGTGGGACGACGAGTTCTGCCGGACATTGACCGGGCGTGGGTTCTTCGTGATCCGCTATGACAACAGGGACACTGGACGGTCGAGCAAGATGCGCGGCCGCGTGTACGCGCCCGCCGCGTATCTGCTGCGCTCGGCGCCGTACGCGCTGACGGACATGGCCGATGACGCCGCCGCCCTGCTCGACGAGCTGAACATCCCGGCCGCGCACGTGGCCGGGGCGTCGATGGGCGGCATGATCGCGCAGACCCTCGCGATCACCCATCCGGAGAAGGTGTTGTCGCTGACGTCGATCATGTCGACCACCGGTGGCCGCCACGTCGGCAGGCCGACGGCGCGGGCCGCACAGATGCTGCTCGGCCGGGCGCCGAAAACCCGCGAGGCGTACCTCGCCTACCTGGTGCGGACCTTCCGGATCATCGGCTCCCCCGGCTACCGGTTCGACGAGGAACGCATGCGCGACCGCGCGGCGAGAACGTATGACCGCGGGGTCAACCGTTCTGGCACGATCCGGCAGCTCGCCGCGATCGTCTCGAGCCGGGACCGGGCACCCGCGCTGCGGAAGCTGAAGATCCCGGCGATGGTCATCCACGGCGAACGCGACCCGCTCGTGCACGTCTCCGGCGGCCGGGCGACGGCGAAGGCCATCCCGGGCGCCGAACTCGACATCGTCCCCGGCATGGGACACGACATGCCGCGCGCGCTCTGGCCCCGCCTGATCGACGCGATCGCGCGCACCGCGGACAGGCATCTGGCGACAAATACCGGTGCCTAGTGTCCTGCGCCGTCGCTGACAACATCTTGCGCGCAAACCTCTTGCCCGCGAGAGAATGTCGGCGTAGCGTGAAGCTCATCAGCCGAAAAGATCCAAGGACGTGACGCTATGCCTCTCGACACCACCGCCGTCGCGACACTGAGCGCAACCCGCGACCAGATCCGCGAGCGCCACCTGCGCCCCGCCGACGAGCGCCCCGCGACCTTGGGTCGTGGCATTCACCACACCGCGCTGATCTCCAGCGACGTCGAGAGGACCATCGAGTTCTACCAAGGACTGCTGGGCTTCCCGCTCACCGAGCTGTTCGAGAACCGCGACTACCCGGGCTCCAGCCACTTCTTCTTCGATGTCGGCAACGGCAACGCCGTCGCGTTCTTCGACCTGCCAGGACTCGACCTCGGCCCGTACGCCGAAGTGCTCGGTGGCCTGCACCACCTCGCCCTCTCGGTCACGCCCGAGCACTGGGCCGAGCAGCGTGCCCGCCTC
>JAVXWP010000107.1:0-14128 GCA_032230695.1 Actinomycetota bacterium
CGCAAGGATCTTCTCGATGATCCGGTTCATCCCGCGGATCGAGAACTGCGAACGCGAGCACAGCGTCCGCACAAAGGCCTCAGTGGACTCCTCGAGTGCTTCGGGCGCGAAGACGTCGTTGAGCAACCCGATTTCCCGCGCCCGGCCGGCCTGGATCAGCTCGCCGGACAGCAGCAAATACCGTGCGTGCGCGGGGCCGACGAGTGACACGAGCTGGCGCGTCGAAACGAAGTCGTAGACGATCCCCAGTTTTGCCGGAGTGATGCCGAACCGTGCGTCCCCGGCCGCGAACCGGAAATCGCACGCCACCGAGACCTGGCAGCCGCCGCCGATGCAGTTGCCGCGGATCATCGCCACGGTCGGCTTGCGCAGACCGGTCAACGCCCGGACAGCGCCCTCCACAGCCTCGTCGTAAGCGGCGGCGCCCTCGGCCGACGACCGGAGCGTGGCGAACTCACTGATGTCGGCGCCCGCCGAAAAATCCTGGCCGGCGCCGGTGAGCACGAGCACCTTCACTTCGGGGTCCTTCTCGGCCTCCGCCACGATCTCCGGAATCGCCGACCACATACCGTAGGCGATCGCGTTCTTCTTCTCCGGTCTGGCGAACGTCAGCCGCGCGACTTCACCGTCGCGGACGAATTCGAGCCCATCAGTCATAACCGGAACCCTAGGTCCAACGGGCGACCGTCACGAAGCAGAGGTGACCCGGTACACGTCGTACACACCTTCGACGTTGCGCACGATCTTCAGCACATGACCGAGGTGCTTCGGGTCGCCCATCTCGAAGGTGAACCGGCTGACCGCGACCCTGTCCCTCGATGTGGTGACCGACGCCGACAGGATGTTGACCTTCTCGTCTGCCAGCACCTTCGTGACGTCGGACAGCAGCCGGTGCCTGTCGAGCGCCTCGACCTGAATTGCGACCAGGAACACCGAAGACGCCGACGGCGCCCACTCGACCTCGACGAGCCGCTCCGGCTGCGCCTGCAGGTCGCCGGCGTTGGTGCAGTCCGTGCGGTGCACACTCACGCCGCCACCGCGGGTGACGAACCCGAGGATCTCGTCGCCGGGGACCGGGGTGCAGCACCGGGCCAGCTTCGCCCAGACGTCGCTCGCGCCCTTGACGACCACACCGACGTCGTTGGAACCGCGCCGCCGCGTCACCGTGGACGGGGTGGCCCGCGCGGCGAGCTCCTCCTCCGCCTCGTCGACGCCGCCGATCAGCGCGACGAGCCTGCTGACGACGTGCTTCGCGCTCGTGTGCCCCTCGCCGACCGCGGCGTAGAGCGAGCTGATATCGGCGTGCCGCAGTTCGGTCGCGACCGCGCCCATCGACTCGGCGGACACCAGTCGCTGGATCGGCAGTCCGACCTTGCGGACCTCTTTGGTGATCGCGTCCTTGCCGCCCTCGATGGCTTCGTCGCGTCGTTCCTTTGCGAACCACTGACGAATCTTGGCGCGGGCCTTCGGCGAGGCCGCGAACTGCAGCCAGTCACGGCTGGGGCCCGCGGTTTCGGCCTTCGAGGTGAAGATCTCGATGACCTCGCCGTTTTCAAGCTTGCGCTCCAGCGCGACGAGCCTGCCGTTGACGCGCGCGCCGATGCAGCGGTGCCCGACCTCGGTGTGGACCGCGTACCCGAAGTCGACCGGCGTGGAATCCACCGGCAACGTGATGACGTCGCCCTTCGGGGTGAACACGAAGATCTCGCGCGCTGCCAGCTCGTACCGCAGCGATTCGAGGAAGTCGCCCGGGTCCGCCGCTTCACGCTGCCAGTCGAGCAGCTGGCGCATCCACGCCATCTCGTCGACCTCTACGGCGTTCGCGGTGGCACTGGGATTACTACCGTGGGTGCCGCGAGTTTCTTTGTAGCGCCAGTGCGCCGCGATGCCGTACTCCGCGGTCTGGTGCATCTCGTAGGTCCGGATCTGGACTTCGAGCGGCTTGCCGTCCGGACCGATCACCGTGGTGTGCAGCGACTGGTAGACGCCGAACCGCGGCTGCGCGATGTAGTCCTTGAACCGGCCGGGCACCGGCTGCCAGCCCGCGTGCACGACACCCATGGCGGCGTAGCAATCGCGGACGTCCTCGACCAGGATGCGGACGCCGACCAGGTCGTGGATGTCGTCGAGGTCGCGGCCGCGCACGATCATCTTCTGGTGGATCGAGTAGTAGTGCTTCGGCCTGCCTTCGACCTTGGCCGTGATCCGTGAGCCCACCAGGCTGGCTGTGAGGTCCGTGATCACCTTGCGGAGGTAGGTGTCCCGTGACGGGGCCCGGTCGGCCACCAGCCGCACGATCTCGTCGTACTTCTTCGGCTGCAGGATGGCGAACGCGAGGTCCTCCAGCTCCCACTTGACCGTGGCCATGCCGAGCCGGTGCGCCAGCGGGGCGAGGACCTCGAGGGTCTCGCGCGCCTTCCGAGCCTGCTTCTCGGGCGGCAGGAAGCGCATGGTGCGCATGTTGTGCAGCCGGTCGGCGAGCTTGATGACCAGCACACGCGGGTCACGGGCCATCGCGATGACCATCTTGCGGATGGTTTCCGCTTCGGCCGACGTACCGAGCTTGACCTTGTCCAGCTTGGTGACGCCGTCGACGAGCTCGCCGACCTTCTCGCCGAAGTCGGCCTTCAGCGTCTCCAGGGAGTAGCCGGTGTCCTCGACGGTGTCGTGCAGCAGGGCGGCCACCAGCGTGGTGGTGTCCATCCCCAGGTCGGCGAGGATCGTGGCCACCGCGAGCGGGTGCGTGATGTACGGGTCGCCGGACTTGCGCCGCTGATCGCGGTGCAGCTCCTCGGCGACGTCGTAGGCGCGCTGGAGCAGCGTGAGGTCGGCGTTCGGGTGCAGCTCGCGGTGGACGACGGCCAGCGGTTCGAGGACCTGTTTGACCGAGGTCGCCCGCTGGGCCGTGATCCGCCTGGCCAGCCTGGCCCGTACCCGCCTGGTGGCGGACGGCGCCGGTGCCGGGCCATTCGACTTGACCGGCACCGCGACGGCAGCAGCCGGGCGCGGCTCAGGCTTGTCCTTGGCGGGCACGACGGAATCGAGTTCCTGGCTCACCCGCACCTCCTGCTGCTCGCGCGGTGTTCTGGAACCACAAGGGTAACTCTCCGCGTCTCCGGCCCGTCGCCACGGCCACCCGGGGTCAGCAGACCTGGAGTGTATGCAGCTTTCGCCCGGGAAGCGCGCTACGTCCATTCAACGCGGCGAGTTCCAGCACGACGAGCACGCTGTCGACCACCGCGCCGACGCCTTCGAGCAGCTGACAGGCCGCGGCCACCGTGCCACCGGTGGCCAGCACATCGTCGATCACCACGACCCGCTGCCCCGGCCGCACCGCGCCCGCGGGCAGCTCCAGGCTCGCTGTGCCGTACTCGAGCGCGTAATCGACCCGCCCGACCACCGCGGGCAGCTTGCCCGGCTTGCGGACCGGCACGACACCGATCCCGCGGGCGTAACCGACCGCGGCGGCCAACAGGAAACCCCGGGCTTCGACGGCGGCGAGCAGCTCGACCTCGGGGTCGAGCATGCCCGCCATCGATTCCACCACGGTGGCGAAGCCCTCGGCACTGACGAACAACGGCGTCAGGTCGCGAAACAGGACGCCAGGCTCCGGAAAGTCCGGAACCTCACTGATCAGGCCGAGGGCCGTTTCGATATCGATGTCCAGCCCGATCTTTCTGGTGCTAGCGCTTGCGCTTGCCCGACGGCTTGCCCTGAGGCCTGGCTTTCTGCAGGCGGGCAGGCACACTGGCCGCCGCCGCATAGGCCTTCTCCTTGCGGAGTTCGGCGTCGAGCGCGTCGTCGTCGGTGGCGTCGAAGGTGTCCTCGCCCGAGGCCTGCGCCTTGCCCGCGGCCTTGCGCGCCTGGCCGGCGCGCCGGTTCATCACGCGCTGGGCCTGCTGCTTGTACTTCGGATCCATCATCTTCAGGTCCACCAGCAGCGGCGTGGCCAGCGCGATCGACGAGAGCACCCCGACGAGCGTTCCGGTCAGCTGGATGAGTGCGAGGTCCTGCAGCGTGCCGGAGCCGAGCAGGATGTAGCCGACCACCAGCAGGCCGAGGATCGGCAGCAGAGCGATGATGGCGGTGTTGATCGACCGCATCAGCGTCTGGTTCAGCGCCAGGTTGGCCGCCTCACCAAAGGTCCGCCTGCTCAGGCCGAGCAGACCGCGGGTGTTCTCCTTGACCTTGTCGAACACCACCACCGTGTCGTACAGCGAGAACCCGAGGATGGTCAGCAGGCCGACCACCGTCGCCGGTGTCACCTCGAACCCGACCAGCGAATAGATACCCGCGGTCACCACGATGTCGTGCAGCAGCGAGATCAACGCCGCCGCGGCCATCCGGATGTCGAAGTAGATCCCGAGGAAGATGGTGACCGCGAGCAGGAAGACACCCAGCGCGAGCAGGGCCTTCTGCGAGATCTCACCACCCCAGGACGCGCTCACCGCGCTGTCACTGATCGCGCGCACGCTGGGCTGACCATCGGAACCGATCGGGCCGAGCTGGTCGAACAGCGCCTGCTTCACCTTGTAGACGTCCGCCGCGTCCAGCGTGTCCGAGCGGAGCTGGATGGTCGCCGAGCTGCCGGCACCGACCCGCTGCGCCTCCGAGGCCTGCCTGCCGAGCGCCTGCGCGAAGACATCCTTGGCACGCTGCTCGGTGATCTCACCCTTCGAGCCGTTGACCGGCATTTGGATCTGGGTGCCGCCGTCGAAGTCGATACCGAACTTGAAACCCTGGATCGACATCGACGCGATGCAGACGAGCACCAGGGCGCCGAAGAAGATGTACCAGCGCTTGCGGCGGCCGACGACGTCGAACACACCGGAACCGACGTAGAGCCGCCGGAACGCGCTTTCCCTCTTGGCGGGCTTGACCGGGGTGTTCACGGACTGTGCGTCCGTTCCGAGATCCTCGACTCCCATGTCAGGCCTCCTTCACGGTCGCGCCGACGGCGGGCTTCACGGTTTTTCGGGACGAACTGAGGTCTTGGACCGCACCGAGACCGAGGTACTTCGGATTGGACAGGATCTTCGACTTGGACTTGGACACGAGCGCCACCAACGGATGCGTGACGAGGTACACGACCACGAGGTCGAGCACCGTCGACATGCCGAGGGTGAACGCGAAGCCCTTGACGTCACCGACGGCAAGCCAGAACAGGATCGCCGCGGCCAGGAAGCTCACGCCGTCGGAAGCCAGAATCGTCCGCCGTGCCCGGACCCAGCCACGCGGAACCGCGGAGCGGAACGACCGGCCTTCCCGTATCTCGTCCTTGAGCCGTTCGAAGTAGATGACGAACGAGTCGGCCGTGATCCCGATCGCGATGATCAGGCCGGCGACACCGGAGAGGTCGAGGGTGTACCCGATCCCGCGTCCGATCAGCACCAGCACCGCGTAGACCAGGGAGAACGCCAACCCGAGCGAAAGGATCGTCAGCAGGCCCAGCAGCCGGTAGTAGATGAGGCAGTAGATGAAGACCACGCCGAGACCGATCGCACCGGCGATCAGGCCGGCCTGCAGCGAAGCCAGGCCCAGGGTGGCCGAAACCGTGGTCGCGTCCGACGACGTGAACGACAGCGGCAGCGAGCCGTACTTCAGGATGTCGGCGAGGTTCTTCGCTTCTGCCTGGGTGAAGCTGCCGCTGATCTGGGTGTTGCCGTCCAGGATCGCGGTCTGGATGTTCGGCGCCGAGACCACCTCGGTGTCGAGCACGAACGCGGCGCGCTGGCCGGTGTTCGCCGAGGTGAAGTCACCCCAGATCTTGGTGCCCTCGCTGTTGAACGACAGGTTGACGACGAAACCGCCGCGCTGCGTGTCGTAGGTTGAACTGGCGTTGCTGATGTCGGTACCGGGCATGAATTCCGGCTCGAGCAGGAACTTCTCGGTGCCCTTGGTGTCGCAGGTGACGAGCGGCTTCTTCGGGTCGTCGTTGCCGACCAGCGGATCGACGGCCCCGGGCGCACAGGTGATCGAGTCCATCGCCTGCTGCAGCGCCTGCGCGGCAAGGGCGGTGGCGGTCTGGTCCGACGGGTCGGCCGGGATCAGCGCCGGGTTCTGGCGGATCGCCTGGGCGGCCTGGATCTCCTGCGCGGCCTGCGCATCGATGGAGCCGTCGGGCGCGGGCGGCGGAGGCGTGGTCGAGCTGCTCGGCGGAGCCGTGGGCGTCGTCGGCTGCTGGGCCGGAGCGGCACCAGGTGCGCCACCACCACCGGCGGGCGGCGTCGTGGACGTCGGCGGAGCGCTCGACGATGCGCCTGGCGTAGGCGTCGGCGAAGTGGGCGCGACCGCAGGGGGCGCGACCGGCGTCACCGGGACCGCCTGTACCACCTTGCGGAAGCCCAGTTTCGCCGTCTTGCCGAGGTTCTTGGCCTGGTCGCCCTGCTCACCGGGGACGGTGATGACAACGTTGTTCCCGTCGAGGACGACCTTGGCGCCGCTGACCCCGATCCCGTTGACCCGGGTCTCGATGATCTGGCGTGCTTGGTCGAGGGACTCTCGCGTGGGGGTTCCACCGTCCGGCGTACGCGCGGTCAACGTGACCCGGGTACCACCTTGGAGATCAATACCCAGTTTGGGCGTCGGCTTGCCGTCGCCGGTGAAGAACACCAGCGAGTACAGCGCGACAATGATCAGGGCGAAAAAGGCGAGATAGCGTCCCGGGCGGAGATGCCCGGCCGGTGATGCCACGGTGCTTCGGTCTCCTCGTACTGGGGGTTCCCCAATGGGCTTACGTCTTGCAACCAACACGGCGAAGAAAATGCTTCATGTTCTTGAAGCTTCTGCGCGCACCACTATGACGACGGACACGCACGCA
The DNA here is from genome assembly GCA_032230695.1 of Actinomycetota bacterium. Lineage (GTDB taxonomy): Bacteria > Actinomycetota > Actinomycetes > Mycobacteriales > Pseudonocardiaceae > Amycolatopsis. Next base: position 6,821 of record JAVXWP010000107.1, read on the forward strand.
GCACCGAGACACTACTCGGTGCTGCGTGAGCCCGGCGTTACCCCCACACCAGTACGGATCCGGCGCGGATCCGCGGGGTGTGCCCTAGCGGCAGAGCTACTTCTTGCCGTGCTCCAGCGGAGGCGCGATCTGAGCGGTCGACTTCTCCTTGTCGTCCTCGACCTCGACGACCGGGGTGGTCTCGGTGAGCGAGCTGGCGTCGTCCTCGACCTCGGAGTCCAGCGAGTCTTCGCCGACGACCTCCGGCTGAACCTTCTCGCGGACCGCCTGGCGCAGCCAGGTGGTCACCACGCCCGGGGCGATCTCGACGTCGATAGTGGTCTCACTGCTGGCGTCGGCGACGGTGCCGTAAAGACCGGAAGTGGTCATCACGCGGTCACCGTCGGCGAGCCCGTTCTGCAGTTCCTGCTGCGCTGCCGCCGCTCGCTTCTGCTTGCGCGAACCCATCACGAGCGGGACCGCCACAACGAGCATGAGGAGCAGGGGCAGCAATAACTGGTTCATGATTCTCCATTCGACGGACGCCGCAGGACGGCGAAACGTCCGGTTTTGGGTAGATCTGCCTTGTCGAGTGTGCCAGGTGCCAGCGAAAACGTCAGCACCGGTCTCCCTCAGCGCCGTACTGGTCAGCGCATTTCGTCGTGCACTCTTGCCACGCTTTTCGTCACGCTCAGGTCACGCCTGATCCTGACCCGGTGCCACCGCGTCGAAAAGGCCGGCGTCGGAGATGGAACCGGCCGGAGCCTGCAGACCGAGATGCTCCCAGGCCGCCGCCGTCGCCACCCGGCCACGCGGAGTGCGGGCGAGCATACCCGCGCGGACCAGATATGGCTCGCATACCTCTTCCACGGTAGCTGGCTCTTCGCCAACCGCAACCGCCAACGTGGAAACACCGACCGGACCACCACCGAAGGAACGCACCAGCGCCGAGAGCACCGCACGATCCAGCCTGTCCAGGCCGAGCTCGTCGACGTCGTAGACCTTGAGCGCCGCCCGGACGACCGCCCTGGTGGCCAGGCCGTCTTCGCGGACTTCGGCGTAGTCGCGCACGCGGCGCAGCAGCCTGTTGGCGATCCGGGGCGTCCCGCGCGATCGCCTGGCGATTTCCGCGCAGCCGTCATCCTCGATCCGGATACCCAGGATCTCCGACGCGCGCTTGACGACAAGGTGGAGCTCGTCATCGGAGTAGAACTCCATCTGGCCGGTGAACCCGAAGCGGTCCCGCAGCGGGCCGGTCAGCGCCCCGGACCTCGTCGTGGCTCCGACCAGCGTGAACGGCGCGATCTCCAGCGGAATACTGGTCGCACCCGGACCCTTGCCGACCACGACGTCGACCCGGAAGTCCTCCATCGCGAGGTACAGCATCTCTTCGGCCGGGCGCGCGATGCGGTGGATCTCGTCGATGAACAGGACGTCACCGGGAGCGAGGTTGGAGAGCATCGCGGCGAGGTCGCCGGCGCGTTCGAGCGCGGGACCGGACGTGATCCGCAGCGAAGCGTTCAACTCGGCGGCGATGATCATCGCCATGCTCGTCTTGCCAAGCCCCGGCGGCCCGGAGAGCAGGACGTGATCGGGCGGCACCCCGCGCCGCCGCGCGCTTTCCAGCACCAGTTCGAGCTGCTCGCGCACGCGCGGCTGCCCGACGAAGTCCGCCAGCTTCTGCGGGCGCAACGTCGTCTCGACCTCACGCTCACCGGTCTGGATCAGCGCCGAGAGCGTCTCGTCGTCGGTCTCGTAATCCACCTGCTCATAGTCCACGCCCGGGCCCTAGCGCTTACGGCCGAGGGTGGCGAGCGCCGCGCGCAGGACGGTCGCCGTTGTCGCGGCGTCGTCTGCCGCGAGCACCTGATCGACAGCCAGTTCGGCCTGCTTCGCGGGGAAACCGAGGCCGGCGAGCGCTTCGACCACCTCCGCACGAATCGCGCCAGTGCCGGTGGCCGCAACGATCCCGTCGCCCGCACCGGGCACCGCCGTAACCTTGTCCCGCAGTTCGAGAGTGAGCCGCTCCGCGCCCTTCCGGCCGATGCCGGGAACCTGGGTGAGCACGGTGATATTGCCTTCCACCAGCGCGATCCGCAGCTTGTCCGGATCGAGGACGGCGAGGGTGGCCATCGCGATCCGCGGGCCGATGCCGGACACGGTGAGCAGCAGGCCGAACAACTCGCGCGCGTCGGCGTCGGCGAAACCGAACAGCGTCAGCGAGTCCTCGCGGACGATCAGCGAGGTGTGCAGCCGCACCTCCGCGCCGCGGCGCAGCGTGGCCAGCGTCGACGGCGTCGCCTGCACCGCGAGCCCGACCCCGCCGACCTCGATCACCACATGGTCGAGCCCGATGGACAGCACTTCACCGCGCACAGACGAAATCATCGAACTATCCCCTTATTTTTAGGAGCCTTGCGCGCGACCGCGATCATGTCGCCGGAGCGCGACTCCGGAGCGGAGCGCTTCGCCGCGTTGGCTTCCTTCGCCGCGGCCGCGAGACGCGCCTTGTGCTTGCGCACGAGCTCCGCACCCCTGGCCTCGGCTTCCGCAAGCCGGGCGCGCATCGGCTCTCGCCAAAGATGACAGATGGCCAGCGCGAGCGCGTCGGCGGCGTCCGCGGGCTTGAGGCGTTCTTCGAGCCCGAGCAGCCGCATCACCATGGTGGTGACCTGGTCCTTATCCGCCCGGCCCGACCCGGTGACCGCGGCCTTGACCTCGCTGGGCGTATGGAAGACGACCGGCAGCCCACGCCTGGCTGCGGCCAGCGCGACCACGCCACCGGCCTGCGCCGTGGCCATCGCCGTGCTCACGTTGTGCTGGGCGAAGACCCGCTCCACCGCTACGGCTTCGGGCTGGTAGGTGTCCATCCACCGCTCCGCCGCGTCGGAAATGCCGAGCAGTCGCACCGCCAGATCGGCGTCGGCAGGGGTCCGGATCACGTCGACGGCCACACAGGCGACAGTGCGACCTTTTCCGCCGTCGACAATGCCGAACCCGCACCTTGTCAGACCGGGGTCGACCCCGAATACCCGCACGCAGTCCTCCTCGCCGAACACCAGTTCGAGGAGCAGGTTACCGGCCGTGTCCTCGCCTCGGCGGCAGACTCGCCGAGTCCGGCAGGATGGAGCCATGCGCAATCCCCAGGAGATCGCGGCACAACTCGGACTGGAACCGCTGCCGATCGAAGGTGGCCTGTTCACCCAGAGCTGGCGCGACGACGACGTCTCCGCCATCTACTACCTGGTGGTGGCGCCCGATTTCTCCCGCCTGCACCGGCTGGACCGCATCGAGATTTTCACCTACCACGCCGGTGCCGCCGCTCGAATGCTGCTCCTGCACCCCGATGGCACGGTGACCCGGCCGGTGCTGGGGATCGACTTCGCCGCCGGTGAACGGCCGCAGGTCGTCGTCCCGGCGGGAGTCTGGCAGACCACCGTCACGCTCGGCGAGTGGAGCCTGCTGGGCACGATCGTCGTGCCGCCCTACACCGACGAGTCGGTGGAATTCGGCGACGCCGCAACGCTGTGCGCGCAGTTTCCCTCAGTCGCACCGGAAATCCGCGAGATGAGTTAGGGACCGTCGACGCCCGGGGTCCAGCTCTCCGGCAGGCCGCTTTCGGTCAGCACCGGCTGCCACTGGGCGAATCCCTCGGGCGCGTCCGGCTCCCACGGCCACTTCCCGTCGGGGGTCGCCACGATGAGCTGCACCGCCGGGAAATCGCCCTCGGGGTACACCAGGAACGCACTGCCGAAGTATTCCAGGTAATGCCCCCTGGTCACCCGCTCGAAGACCACTGGGACACCCTGGAAGAAGTCGTGGTACTGCTTGCCGATTTCGAAGACCACCCCGGCGGCCGCCCGGTCGACGTAGGCGTCGAGCAGAACCGGGCCCATCTCTTCTGGCAAGCCGACGACAACGGCTTCCGGCACACCGTGCAGCGCCCACGCGCACGCGGTGAAGCTGTAGCCAGAACCGTTGTCATCACTGGGAACCGAGATGACCGCGTTACCCCGGGCCTTCGCCTGCGCCTCGATCCACTCGATGAGTTGCAGGTCCTCGGAAGTGATCGCATCGGTCGCTTCGGTCGTCACGGCCGTCATTCTGCCGTACGGCGGCCGTCACGCCCAGCATTTGGCCCAGCTTTTTCTCCGGTACTAATCGATCTCTGCCATGACCTCATCGGACACATCGAAGTTCGCGTAAACGTTTTGGACGTCGTCGCAGTCTTCGAGCGCGTCGATCAGCTTGAAGACCTTGCGCGCGCCATCGGCGTCCAGGGGGACGTTGACCGAAGGGACGAAGCTGGCTTCCGCGGAGTCGTACTCGTAACCCGCCTCCTGCAATGCCTTGCGCACCCCGACGAGGTCGGTCGGCTCGGAGACGATCTCGTAGCTGTCCCCCGCGTCGTTGACCTCCTCGGCACCGGCGTCCAGTACGGCCATCAGCACGTCGTCCTCGCTGATGTCGCTCTTCGGCAGGAGCACGACGCCCTTGCGGTCGAACATGTACGCCACCGAGTTCGGGTCGGCCAGTGAGCCGTTGTTGCGGGTGAGCGCGGTGCGCACCTCCATCGCGGCACGGTTCTTGTTGTCGGTGAGGCACTCGATGAGCACCGCGACACCGTTCGGGCCGTAACCCTCGTAGGTGATCGTCTGCCAGTCGGCGCCGCCGGCTTCTTCACCGCCACCCCGCTTACGGGCCCGCTCGATGTTGTCGGCGGGAACCGAGTTGCGCTTCGCCTTCTGGATGGCGTCGTAGAGCGTCGGGTTGCCCTCCGGGTCCCCACCACCGGTGCCGGTACGGGCCGCCACCTCGATGTTCTTGATCAACCTCGCGAAGAGCTTGCCGCGCTTCGCATCGAGGTTGGCCTTCTTGTGCTTCGTGGTGGCCCACTTGGAGTGGCCGCTCATCTCTCCTCCATCGTTTGAGAACCGGCTTCGCGCACCATGTCCACGAACAACCGGTGTACCCGCTCGTCCCCCGTCAGCTCCGGATGGAACGCGGTGGCGAGCACTGCCCCCTGCCGAACGGCGACGATCCTATCGGCCGCGTCGCCCGCTGCCTTGCTGTCCGGTACCCGGGCGAGCACCTCGACCCCGTCGCCGACCTTCTCGACCCACGGGGCGCGGATGAACACCGCGTGCAGCGGCGGCCCGTCGAACCCGGTGAATTCGAGGTCTTCCTCGAAGGAATCGACCTGGCGGCCGAACGCGTTGCGGCGCACGACGATGTCGAGCCCGCCGAGCTGCTGCTGATCCGGCCTGCCGTCGAGCGCCTGCTTGGCCAGCAGGATCATCCCGGCACACGAACCGAACGCCGGCATGCCGCCGGCGATCCGCGCGCGCAGGGGTTCCAGCAGTTCGAAGGACTCGAGCAACCGCGACATCGTGGTCGACTCGCCGCCGGGCAGCACCAAGCCGTCCACTTCGGACAGCTCGCTCAAGCGGCGAACCGGCAGCACCCGCGCACCGGCGTGCTCCAGCATCGCGGCGTGCTCCCGCACGTCACCCTGCAGAGCAAGCACACCGACCGTTGGCCGCATTGCCGACACCTGACCTCCCGAAAGACTTCGCCACAGCTTATGCGTCGTGGCTGATCACCAGGCGTCAGGGCACGCCAACGACGCGCAACAACGCGGCCGTGGCCCCCGCCGCGAGCACGACGACCACGAACGGCGCTTTGCGCCAAGCCAGCACCCCGCCGACCAGCACCCCGGCCGGGCGGGCGAACCCGGCGAACTCGTGACCGTCGGTCAGCGCCGTGATGGCCACGAGCGCGGCGAGCAGGACCACGGCGGCGGTGGCCATGAGCCGCTCCGAGCGCGGGGACAGCGTGACGCGGGCGCGCAGTACCGGCCCGGCGAACCGGAAAGCGAAGGTACCGGCGCCGAGCACAACGGTCGCGATGATCAGTGTGAGCGGTTCCATCAGTGAGCCCCCTCGGTTTCGCGTTCGGGATCCTTCGCCGCGATCCCGGCGAGCACGCCGACCAGCGCGAGCAGGACCGGCAGCCCGGCGGGCAGGAACGGCGTGGTGGCCAGCGCGACGACGACACCGATCGCCACCGGCAGCCGGGTGGCCTTGTCCCGCAGCGCGGGCAGCACCAGCGCGAGCAGGACCGCGGGGAAGGCCGCGTCGAGCCCGAAGGCGCTGGTGTCGGCGATGGCCGTTCCGGCGAACGCGCCGGCGACGACCCCGGCGTTCCAGCACACGAACAGCCCGATCCCGCAGGCCCAGTACGCCGCGCGCCGCCTGTCCGCGTCCCGCTGAGCCAGCGCGAACGCGACGTTCTCGTCGATCATCAGGTGAGTGCCGACGAGCCGCCGCGCCCAGCTCTTGCCGAGCACGTCCCCGATCGCGAAGCCGAACGGCAGATGCCGGGCGTTGACCAGCAGCCCGGCCACGACCGCGGCGATCGGGTTGCCGCCGGAGGCCACGATCCCGATGAACATGAACTGCGACGCGCCGGCGAACACCACCAGCGACAGGAGCATCGGCGCCCAGATCGGGAAGCCGGAGCCCACCGCGATGGCACCGTAGGAGACGCCGACAATGCAGTCGGCAAGACAGACCAGCCCGATGTCCCTGGCCAGATCGCGATCCAAAGTTCGCCATATCGAACGCATGACTAATATAATGAACACGATCGAGTGGTTCGTCAAACCGAACAATACGATGTCTGGAGCGAACGATGCCAGCTGAGCAGGCCAAAGGCGGCGCCCCCCTGGGCGTCATCGCGTCCTCCCTGCGCCGGGAACGCACCCGCGCGGGCCTCTCCCTGACCGAGGTCGCCCGCCGCGCGGGCATCGCGAAGTCCACACTTTCCCAGCTGGAATCCGGCACGGGGAACCCCAGCGTCGAGACGCTGTGGGCGCTGAGCGTCACCCTGGACGTGCCGTTCGCTCGGCTCGTCGAACCGCAACGCCCTCGGGTCCAGGTCATCCGCTCAGGCGAAGGCCCCACGGTGTTCTCTGAGCAGGCGCACTACACCGCCACCGTGCTGAGCGCCTGCCCGCCCAACGCCCGCCGCGACCTGTACCTGATCACCGCCGAACCAGGGCGCCCCCGCAGCTCCGAACCCCATATGAGCGGCGTGGTGGAACACATCGTCCTCAGCACGGGTCGCGCGCTGGTCGGAATCACTGAAGACCCGGTTGAGCTCCTCCCCGGCGACTACATCACCTACCCGGGCGACGTCCCGCACATCTTCGAGGCTCTGGACCCAGGAACCACCGCCGTCGAGATCTCCGAACACGTCTGATTCGAGCCATCAGCGGGGGCAAAAAGTTACCCCAAAGCGGCGTTGGGGGCACTCGATGCCCCCAAC
>JAVXWP010000153.1:0-3666 GCA_032230695.1 Actinomycetota bacterium
GACAAAGTGCGCTCCGAAGACCAGTGCGCTCGTCGTTCCGGCGGCTGCGAGGCCTCGGACGAACTCGTCGGCGACGCTGGAGGCGTAGGCGGCGTCGGCCATCCGCGCCTCCTCGGGCAGCGCGTACTTGTCGAGCCATTCGAGGAGCGGCATGCCCATGCCACCGACCGCCCGGATCTGCGGGAAGTGGACGTGGGTGTCCACGAACCCGGGCAGCACCAGGCCGCCGGTGAGATCGACGATGTGCTCGGCCGGGTGCGCGCCGCGGATCTCCGAGAACGGGCCCCGGGCAATGATCACCCCATCGACGACGACCAGCGCGGCGTCGGTGTCGACGCGCAGGGTGCCGCCCGTGAACGGGTTGTCCGGGGTATCGAGGAAGGTGCCTCTGAACAGGGTCATGCTTTTGCCTCACGGTGAACCGGCGCGGAGTTGCGCTCGGCAACGAACAGTTGGAGCAGCCAGGCGGCCACGCTGACCGCGATGACGGCCGGCTCCTTACCGGGTAGGTCGGACAGCCCGATCGGCGTGACGATCTGGCCGATCGCGTCAGAAGAGTGACCGTCCTCGGCGAGCTTGCGCCGGAAGCGGGACCACTTCGCACTCGACCCGATCAGGCCGATCGTGGCGAGCTGCCCGTTGCGCAGAGTCGCGTCGCACAATGCGGCGTCCTCGGCATGGTCATGGGTCATCACCAACGCATGGGTGCCCGGCGGCAGCTCGGCGATCACCAGCTCGGGCAGCACCGGCACCGGGTGCACGTGGACGCCGGCGACAGCGTCGTCAAGAACAGCCAGGCGCGCGGGAGTCAGCTGGTCGGGTCGCGAGTCGACCAAGTGCAGCTCGATGTCGTGCCGGGCCAGGATCCGGGCGAGCTCGAAGCCGACGTGCCCGACGCCGAAGATCGCCACGGACGGCACAACCGGCAGCGGTTCGAGCAAGAGCCGCACCTCGCCACCACAGCACTGAACCCCGTGCTGGTACGGCGCCTTGTCCGACAACGCGAAGTCGAGCACCTCCGGCTCGACCGTCCCAGCAGCAATCATCGACCGCGACCGCTCGATCGCGACCGACTCCAGGTTGCCGCCGCCGACCGTGGCCCAGACTTCCTCTGCAGCCACCACCATCTTGGCTCCGGCTTCGCGAGGCGCGTGTCCACGAACCGACATGACCGTCACCAGTACGCCGGGCCGCCGCTGCTCGCGGAGCCGCTGGACCGCCTTCATCCACTCCATCTCGTCAGTCACCCCCCACTCCGTGCTCGTTCCAATGCCCAATAAACAGCTTCGGGCGTGGCAGGCGAGGGGAGATCCACACTCGTCCCCGCCGGTCCGAACGCGGCCGCCGCCTGCCGAAGCGCCTCTCGTACGGAGAAGGCGAGCATCAACGGTGGCTCACCCACAGCCTTCGAGCCGTAGATCGCACCATCTTCGTGTGCCTTCTCCAACAGCCGGACGTTGAAGACCTCCGGCATCTCCGAGAAGCTCGGCAGCTTGTAAGTGCTCGCGGCCTGCGTTGCCAACCTTCCGCGATGCGGACCATCACTTTCGTCCCAGCGCAGATCCTCGAGCGTCAGCCAGCCGGCGCCCTGGACGAAGCCGCCCTCGATCTGGCCGAGGTCGATCAGCGGGCTGAGGCTGTCGCCGACGTCGTGCACGATGTCGACCTGACGCAGTGTGTAGCCGCCGGTGAAGCCATCGACCTCGACCTCGGCCGCGGCCACGCCGTACGCGAAGTACTTGAACGGTTCGCCGCGCATCGCGTTGGCGTCCCAGTGCAGTCCCTCGGTGCGGTAGAACCCGGCCGCCCACAATTGGACCCGCTGGTGGTAGGCGGTATTGACGAGCTCTTCCCAGCTCAGGCTCTCGCCGTCGAAGACGATCCCGCGGACCGTGCCGTCGACGAACCGGACATCCTTCGGGCTGATCCCGAGCTTGCCGCCGGCAACTTGTTCGAGGCGCTCGCGGATCTGCTCGCAGGCGTTCTTGATCGCCGCGCCGTTGAGATCCGCACCGGAACTGGCCGCGGTCGCCGAGGTGTTCGGCACCTTGTCGGTCCGCGTCGGCGCCAGCCGAACCCGGGCCAGCGGTACGCCGAGGCAGGTCGCCGCCACTTGCAGCATCTTCGTGTGCAGGCCCTGGCCCATCTCGGTGCCGCCGTGATTGATCAGCACCGAGCCGTCCTTGTAGACGTGCACCAGCGCCCCGGCCTGGTTGAAGGCCGTCAGGTTGAACGAGATCCCGAACTTCACCGGCGTCATCGCGACCGCCCGCTTCGTGTTCGCATGCCGAGAATTGAATTCCGCGATCTCCGCCTGCCGGGCAGCGATCGCACCGCTCGACAGCACCTCGCTCCAGCACGCCTCCAACCGCTCGGCATGACGAACAGGCATCCCGTACGGCGTACTGTGCTGCGATTGATAGAGGTTCCGCCGCCGCAACTCCATCGCGTCGTACCCGAGCAGCGGAGCGCATCGCCCGAGGATGTCCTCCACCACGAGCATGCCCTGCGGCCCGCCGAAGCCGCGGAACGCGGTCTGCGAAGTCTTGTTCGTCTTCGCGATCCGGCCGTCGACGCGAACGTTCGGGATCCAGTACCCGTTGTCGATATGGCACATCGCACGAGCGAGCACCGGCTCGGACAGGTCCAGGCTCCAGCCTCCATCGGCGGTCAGAGTCGCGTCGAGCGCCACCAGATGACCGTCGTCGTCGAAGCCCACCCGCCAAGAGCTGTGGAAGCCGTGCCGCTTGCCCGTCATCGTGACGTCCTGCGTCCGGTTGAGCCGCAGCCGCACCGGCCGGCCAGTCAGCGTCGCACCAAGCGCCGCGATAGCAGCGAACCCGTGCGGCTGCATCTCCTTGCCACCGAACCCACCGCCCATCCGCAGGCACTGGACAGTCACGGCGTGGCTCGCGACCCCGAGCACGTGCGCGACGATCTCCTGCGTCTCCGAAGGATGCTGCGTGCTGCTCTGCACGAAGATCTGGCCGCCCTCGTCGATCAGCGCCAGCGCCGCGTTGGTCTCCAGATAGAAGTGCTCCTGCCCGGCGAACTCGAAGTCACCGGAAAACACATGCGGTGCCGAAGCCAGCGCAGCCTCAACGTCGCCACTCTCCAGATGCCGCCCGATGCCCTGGAAGTTGCCCGCAGCAATCGCCTCACGAACACTCACCAGCGACGGAAGCTGCTCGTACTCGACCTCAACGGCCGCGGCCCCAAGACGAGCCGCCTCCAAGGTCTCGGCGAGCACCCAGCAGATGGCATGCCCGTTGAACATCACCACGTCCGGGAACAGCGGCTCGTCATGCTTCACCCCGGCGTCGTTCACGCCCGGCACATCCTCGCTGGTGAGAACCCGGACCACACCCGGTACGTCGTACGCGGGCTTCACCTACAGCGACACGATCCGGGCATGCGCGTGCGGCGACTGCACCGGGAAAGCATGCAGCACGTCCCGGGTCCGTACGACGAGGTCGTCGGTGTACAGCGCCTTGCCCGTGACATGCAGCGCGGCACTCTCGTGTGGCATCGGGATGCCGACGACCGCCTGGGCCGGTCGCTGCGACAGGGAACTCATGCGCTCACACCCCCTTGCGCGTAGAAGCGGAGCAACGATTGGCCGAGCATCGCCGACCGGTACGACGCGCTCGCCCGGTGATCGTCCAT
>JAVXWP010000165.1:0-41656 GCA_032230695.1 Actinomycetota bacterium
GGGGGGGGGGGGGGCCCCCCACCACCCGAAGTAGTGAACTTCGGTGACGTCGAGGTTGATCTGGGCGCGCGCCGGGTGCTCGTCGCCGGCGCGGACGCCGGGCTCACGACGAAGGAATTCGAGGTGCTGGCCGTGCTCGCCGCGCGGCCGGGCACCGCGGTCAGCCGCCAGCAGCTGATGGACGAGGTCTGGGGCGATGCGTATCTGGCGGTGTCCCGGTCGCTGGACGTCCATCTGACCCAGCTGCGGGCGAAGCTCGACCGGCCGGGGCTGATCACCACGATCCGCGGTTTCGGCTACCGGCTGGATGGTTAGGCCGTGCGCACCCGCCTGCTGGTCGTGCTGGTGGCGTTCGCGCTCGCCGTGGTCGCCGCATTCGCCGTGCCGCTGCTCGCGACCACGGCCGGGCAGCGGACCCAGCAATTGGTCATCTCGCGCAGCGCGGACATCGACAGGTTCGTCGTTCTCGCCCAGCAGGCCGTCGACTCGGGTGACGTCGCCGCGCTGGAGGCCGAGGCCACCAGGTACACGAGCCTTTACGGGGAGGCCGTCGTCGTGGTCGACGCGCGGCGCGTGCCGCTCGTCGGGACCGGCGGACTGTCCGCGACCGACCCGGCCGTGCTGGCACTGGTCGAGGGCACCCTGCGCAACCAGCCGAGCCCCGGGCCGTCCAGGCTGGACCCTTGGTCGAGTGATCCTGTGCTGCTCGCGCGTCCCGTCGGCACCGGAACACGCGTCGCGGGGGTGGTCGTGCTGCGGGCATCGGTCACCAACGCGGCCGCCGACGTCGCTGACAGCTGGGCGTTGATCATCTCCGGCGCTCTACTGGTCGGCGCCCTGTTCGTGGCGCTGGCGGTGCTGCTCTCCCGCTGGATGGTCCGACCGCTGCACGAGCTCGAAGAGGGCGTCCTCTCGGTGACGGCCGGGCACCGAGCCCAAGTCCCGGATACCGCCGGGCCGCGGGAGCTCCGCTCACTGACGACGGCGTTCAACCTGATGTCGGACGCCGTCGTCGAAGCGGCAGACCAACAGCGCAGGCTGGTCGCCGACGCCTCACACCAGCTCCGCAACCCGATGGCCGCACTACGCCTGCGGGTCGACTCGCTCGCCGTCCGAGTCGACGACGACGGCCGGCGCACCTATCGCGCGACCGTGGCCGAGGTCGAACGACTGGAGTCCTTATTGGACGGCCTGCTCGCGCTGGCGCTCGCGGACAGCGCCGCCACCCGGCTCGCCGCCGGCCATACCGATGAGCCCGGCGATCTGCCGACGGTCGTGGCCGAGCGGGTGGACGCCTGGCGTCCCGCTGCCGAAAAGGCCGGAGCGCTGCTGCTCCCCCATGACGGCCACGCCGAGCCGCTGCTCGTTCGCTGTCCCGAGTCGGAACTGGCCCAGATCCTGGATGTGCTGCTGGACAACGCCGTTCACTACGCCGGGCGCTGCTCGCATATCCAGACCCGTTGGGAGACAGACGAAGCCGTCGCACGGCTGATCGTCAGCGACGACGGCCCCGGGCTGTCCCCCGAAGACCGCGCCCGCGCGACCGAACGGTTCTGGCGCGCGGGCGGCGACGGCGCACCCCGGGGCACCGGGCTCGGCCTCGCCATCGCCCACCAGCAGGTCCTTTCCCGCGGCGGACATCTGGAACTGCGCCAAGCCGAACCGACAGGGCTCGAAGTGTGGATCGAGCTGCCGATCGCCGAGGAGTGGCCATGACCCTCACCCGGCGCGCGGCGCTGCTCGGCGGTCTCGCGACACTGCTGGCGGGCTGCGCGAGCACGACCTACGACGGCGAAGAGCGCACGCTGACTATCGCCGCCGGGGAGAGCGGCGGTTTCTACCTCGCTTTCGCCGAGCTGCTGGCACAGGAGCTGAACCGCGCCGAGCCGCGCCTGCACTGCACGGCTGTCGCGACCGAAGCGAGTGTCGCCAACGTCCAGCTGCTGCAGAACGGAGGCGCCGACCTCGCCCTCACGCTCGCGGATGTCGCGCAGACGGCGTTCGCGGGTTCGGAGCCGTTCCCCCGGCCCGTCGGGCTCGCCGCACTCGGCCGGGTCTACGAGAACTACCTGCAGCTGGTGGTCCGCGCCGACGACGGGATCCGGGCACTCTCCGACCTCGCGGGCCGCGCGGTGTCCCTCGGCGCGGGTGGCTCGGGCGCCGCGCTGCTCGGCGAAAGACTGCTCGCGAAAGCCGGGTTGCGCGTCAACGCCCAGCACCTGCTGCTGGCCGACGCGGTCGCGGCGTTGCGGGACAAGCGGATCGACGCGCTCCTGTGGTCCGGTGGCATCCCGACCCCCGCGCTCGCCGACCTGAACAACGTCACGCTCATCCGGTTGCTGCCGCTCGGCGCGGTCCTCCCGGCGCTGCGGGCCGAGTACGGGTCGGTGTACGAGCAGGTGCAGGTCCCTGCCGCGGCGTACCGGGGCGTCGGCGAGCTGCCGACGATCGGCGTCGCGAACCTGCTTGTCTGCGCCCTCACCTTGCCCGGCGAAGTGGCCGCCGCGGTGGTTCGCGTACTGGTGAACCGGGCGGCTGATCTCGTGCCGGGACAGGCGGTCGGGACCCAGTTCCTCGACGTGCGGACGCTGATCGGCACCGGCTCGGTCCCCCTGCACCCCGGCGCCGCCACCACGTACCGGACCTTGCACGGCTGATCGCTGATCCTGGTTCAGCGCGGCCGGCGAACGGTGTCGGGTCGTCGCCACTAGTACCGCTAGATTGTGCCGGTGTTCCGCATCCTCTTCTACCATCCCGAGATCCCGCCCAACACCGGTGCCGCGATCCGGCTGGCCGCGAACAGCGGCAGCGAACTGCACCTCGTGGAACCCCTGGGTTTCACCTTCGAGGACAAGCAGCTGAAACGCGCGGGCCTGGACTACCACGACCTGGCCCGTGTCACCGTGCACGCCGACCTCGATGCCGCTTGGGCCGCGCTGCTGCCCGCGAACGTCTACGCGTTCACCGCGTCGGCGACGCGGTTGCACACCGACATCGCCTATGCGCCCGGTGATGTCCTGATGTTCGGCCCCGAGTCCGTCGGCCTTCCCGCCGAGGTCCTGGACGCACCGCAGATCACCACCCGAGTACGGCTTCCCATGATGCCCACCAATCGCTCCCTCAACCTTTCGAACGCCGCCGCCATCGGCGTCTACGAAGCCTGGCGTCAAAACGGTTTCAAGGGGTCGTGAGTGTTTCGCGGGGTTCTAACGCCGCGAAACACTCACGAGGTGGCTGGGTACGGACCCAGCCACGCAACAGGTCAGGGCAACCGCTGTCCGATCAGCAAAGACCCGCCGGCGGCGATCATCAGGATCAAAGTCCCGATGACCAGCCAAGGACGGCTGGCGTCGGCGTCCTTGAGCTCGTAGCCGATCTGCTCACCCAGGTCGTCGTAGACGCGCTTGATCTCCTCGGCGGTGGCCGCCTTGTAGAACTCGCCTCCGGCTATCCGGGCGACTTCCTTCAGCGATTCGTCGTCAACGGCGACAGTCACTTCCTTGCCGTCGATACTCACAGTCCCGTGTGAGGTGCCGAAGGAGATGGAAGAGATCGGTATCTGGGCCTGCTTGGCCGCCTGCGCCGCCGTATAGACACCCCGCGGTGCGTACAGATCCTCCGGGACGGTCTGCTTACCGTCACTCATCAGCACGATTCGCGCGGGCGGCGGACCGTCGACTCCGCCGACCACCGACGAGAAACTCTCGATCGACTGCAGCGCCGCGAAAATTCCCTCACCGGTCGCCGTCGACTGGGCCAGTTTCAGGTTGTCGATCGCCTTTACCACACCGGCGCGTTCCGTCGTCGGCGCGACCAGCACGGTCGCGGTGCCCGCGAAGGAAATCAGCCCGAGGTTGACCCCTGGCGTCAAACCCTGTGCGAACGACTTCGCCGCCACCTGAGCGGCCTGAAGCCGATTGGGCGCCACATCGGTCGCTTCCATCGAAAGGGACACGTCGATCACCAGCATCACGGTGGCCCGGTTACGCGGCACCTTCTGCTCGGCGGTCGGCCCTGCCAGCGCAACCGTGAACAGCAGCAGCGACAAGATGATCAGCCCGGCAGGCAGATGCCGAATCCACCCCTGAGCCTTCGGCGCGACCTTCTCCAGCAGTTCGAGGTTCGCGAAGCGCATCGTCCGCTTGCGTCGCATGCGTTGTGTGGCAACGTATCCGACGACCAGCGCAACGACGACGAGCAGTAACAGGAACCACCAGGGCGCGGCAAATCCCGTCAGGCTCACCTCACGCCTCCCGACCAGCCACGCTTACGCGCGACCACAAAGCGCACCATGTCAGCAATCCAGTCCGAATCAGTCCGTAGTACCAAATGGGCCGCACCGGCCCGGCGTAGCTCCTTGGCCACTTCCAGCCGGTGCGCGTGCGCCGCGGCGCCGAATTCCTTGCGCAGCAACGCCGAAGCGTGCACTTCGCGCTGTTTCCCGGTCTCCGGGTCCGCCAGCACCACAGTGCCGACGTCCGGCAGGTCGATGTCACGCGGGTCCACGATCTCGATGGCTATCAGCGAATGGCGCGCCGACAACGCGCGCAACGGACGCTGCCACTGGGTGCCACCCAGGAAATCCGAGATGACCACGGCCAGACCACGCCGCCGGGGCGGCCTGCTGATCTGTTCGAGCGCCGCCGCCAGATCTCCGCGGACACCTTCGGGCGCGCGAGGGGTCAGCGCGATCTTGCGGACCAGGCCACGAGCGTGTGCCAGCCCGCCGCGAGCCGGGATCCTCGTGCTTTCCGAGCCGTTCGCGACCAGCGCGCCGATCCGGTTCCCGCCGCCGCCGGTGAGGTGCGCTACCGCCGCGACCGCGCACACGACTAGGTCCCGCTTCTCGCACAGCGCGGTACCGAAGTCGAGGCTCGCCGAGAGATCCGCGGCCACCCATGTCTCCAGCTCGCGGTCGGCCACGGTTTCCCGGATGTGCGGGGTCGTGGTGCGGGCCGTGACGGCCCAATCCATCCGGCGCACGTCGTCTCCGGGCTGGTACGGGCGCGCCTCGCCGGGCTCGGAGCCAGGCCCCGGCACGAGCCCGAGGTGGTTGCCCTGGAGCAGCCCGTCGAGCCGGCGCCGGACGTCGAGCTCCAACGTGCGGAGCCCGGCTTCGAGCCGTTCACCGCGAAGTACCGGGGGCGCCCACGAAGGGCGCCCGCCCTGTTCGTCCTTGACCGTGTTCACTAGCGGCCCGGAACTCCCGCCGGGACGGGCTGGCCGCCACCTTGCGGACGCGCCGAGACCTGCGGCAGCGGAACTGTCTGCAGGACCCGGGTGATGATGTGGTCGATCGGGACGCCGTCGGCCAGCGCGTCGTAGGACAGCACGAGCCGGTGGCGAAGCACGTCCGGGACGACGTCGACGACGTCCTGCGGCAGCACGTAGTCACGGCCGCGGACCAGGGCAAGCGCCCGGGAGGCGGCGATGATGCCGAGGCTGGCTCGCGGCGAAGCGCCGTAGGACACCCAGCCCGCGACGTCGGCGAGGCCGTGCTCGTTCGGCGTACGGGTGGTGAGCACGACACGGACGACATAGTCGACCAGGGCGTGGTGCACGAACACCTGCGAAGCCACGCCCTGCAGCCGGACCAGCTCGGCCGGGGTCAGCACTTCGTGCGGCACCGGCGGGGTGACACCCATCCGGTAGACGATCTCGCGCTCTTCCTCGGCCGTCGGATACTCGACGAGGATCTTGAACAGGAACCTGTCGCGCTGCGCTTCCGGCAGCGGGTAGACGCCCTCGTTCTCGATCGGGTTCTGCGTCGCGAGGACCAGGAAGGGATCGGGCATCGGGAACGTCTTGCCACCGATGGTGACGTGCCGCTCGGCCATCACCTCGAGCATCGCCGACTGCACCTTGGCCGGCGCGCGGTTGATCTCGTCGGCGAGCACGAAGTTCGCCACGACCGGGCCGAGTTCGACGTCGAACCGCTCCGCGCCCTGGCGGTAGATGCGCGTGCCCAGGATGTCGGCGGGCACGAGGTCCGGTGTGAACTGCACGCGGGAGAACGATCCGCCGACCACGCGGGCGAACGTCTCGACGGCGAGCGTCTT
Source organism: Actinomycetota bacterium (assembly GCA_032230695.1). Lineage (GTDB taxonomy): Bacteria > Actinomycetota > Actinomycetes > Mycobacteriales > Pseudonocardiaceae > Amycolatopsis. Next base: position 6,060 of record JAVXWP010000165.1, read on the forward strand.
CGCCACGCCGGGCACACCCTCCAGCAGGAGGTGCCCCTTGGCGAGCAGGCCGACGAGCATGCGCTCGACCAGCCTGTCCTGTCCGACGATGATCCGTTTGACCTCGAACACCGTACGTTCCAGCAACTGTGCGTCCCGTGCTGGCGTGCCGGGTTGCTGGCCGGTCGCGCCTTCGGCGTAGCCGGGCTCAGTCATGCGATCTCCTCGCTCATGATCACGTTGGTGCGGTGCGACCGTACTAGCCCTCTATGACACGTCGGCGCGCAACGGTAGCCAACCCAACCGGTGGTATGACGGCCGTAAAGCGGCCTCCTCAGCTGAACTTGCCGAGATCCTCAGGGGTGTCGATGTCGGCGCTTTCGCCCGGCAACTCGGGGACTTCGGTGATCGACAACCCGCCAAGAGTCCGTCGCAAGGATGCTCCCGACGTCTCGGCGGGCAATGCCGAGCGGAGCGCCTCGACACGCCATGCGCCGAGCAGCCACTGCCGCTTGCCTTCGGCGTCGAGGAGCACCGCGCCGTCACCCGACACCGACGCGGCCAGCCGGTCCACAGTGGACCGTCGGACGCCGATCAGGTCCGCCGCGAGCACGACGACCACAGCACCGGCGGCCGGCCCCAGCGCCGCCAGGCCTGCTGCGAGCGCGGCGACCGGGCCGGCGCCTGGCTCGGCTTCCCGCGTCCACACGACATCCGGATAGCCGTCCCGCGCGGGTCCGACCACGACGACCGGCCGGGCACCACCCAGCGCGTCGACGGCCCGGCGCAGCAGGGAAATCCCGCCTACGCGCAGCGCCGGTTTGTCCACACCGGACAGTCGCCGCGCCGAGCCCCCGGCGAGGACGATTCCGGAGTAGGTGGTCTCCGTGAGCTTCATGAGTGCGCCGAGCCGCCTGCCCAGGCGGTCGCCGTCGCCGACAGCCATCGAGCCGTCGACGTCAACTGTTCGGGGCGGACGGAGAACCGCACCTCACGTCCGACGCGGTCGCGCCGAACCAGGTCCGTCCGTTCGAGCACCGCGAGATGCTTCAGGACGGCGGCCCGGCTGATCGGCAGCAGCCGAGACAGCACCGACGCGCTGCTCGGCTCGTCCGCGAGGAAGTCGAGCACGCACCACCGCATCGGGTCGGCCAGCGCCGCCAGCACCTCGACCGGAGCGGTCACGCGGCGACCCGCTCCGCCAGGGCCACCAGCGCTCACGACGTCCCGCTGCACCTGCATCTACCACCCCGCCCGAGCCCTGTAGTGTCACCACAGGGTTGCAGGTCAATGCGCCGAGTGCAACCTTCAGGTTTCAGTTACCCGATCAGGCGGGTCGCGTACGGCATGATCCCGCCGTACCGCACGGCCGAGACCTTCACGACGGACCCCGACTGCGGCGCCTCGACCATCTGCCCGTTACCCAGATAGAGCGCCACGTGGTGGATGCCGCCGTAGCCGCCCCAGAACAGCATGTCCCCGCGGCGCATCTGTGACAGCGGCACCTGGCGGCCCGAGGTGTACTGGTAGCCGCTGTAGTGCGGCAGGCCCCTGACTCCGGCGAAGGCGTAGATCATCAGGCCGGAGCAGTCGAAGCCGATCTTGTTGTAGTCGCCGAACCGGTCGGCCACGCCGCCGTCGCGGATTCCGCGGGTCGCTCCGCTGCCGTTACCGCCGCCCCAGGCGTACGGCACGCCAAGCTTCGACAACGCCCGTGCGATCACGGCTTCGATGCTGGCGCCCGCCGGCGCCGACGGCCCCTGTCCCCCCGACGGCGCTCCGCCACCCTTCACCGGCTTCGCCGCGTTCAGCGCCGCCTGCCGCGCGGCTGCCTCTTCCTCACGCTGCTTCTGAGCGAGCCAGTCCTGGTAACGCTGGCGCTGCCCCTGCAGGCCGCTGACCTTGGACTGGGCTTCGTACAACTGCTGCTCGACGGTCGCCTTGTCCGCCTCGAGTACGGTGTTCTGGCTCTCTTGTGCGTTCTGGGCCTGCTCGGCCGAGCTCTTCGCCGCGTCGGCGTTCCGCTTCGCGCGCTCGGCGGCATCCTTCTTCTGCTGCGCGATCTCGAGCGACTTGCGCGCCAGCGAGTCCTTGTTGGACTTCTCCGTCTGCGCACGCTCCATGCCCTGCATGGCGTCGAGCTGGCCACCGCTGACCGAGTTGAGCAGCTGGGCACGGGCCAGCAGGTCGGCCGGGTTCGGCGCGCCCAGATACGCCGAGATCGAGCCGATCGTGCTGCCCTGCTGGTAGCTCCCGGCGACGAATTTGTCGACGTCGGCCTGCGCCCGCTCGATCGCGCCGGCGGCGGCGTCGGACTCGACCCGTGCCGACTGGGCCGCCTGCTCGGCCGCACCGGCCTCGTCCTCGGCGGTCTGCATGTCGACCATGGCCTTGTTGGCCTGTTCGAGTTTCAGCTCGACGTTGTCCTGTAGCTGGGAAAGTCTTTGTTCCGCTTCGGCCAGCTGATTGGTGAGCTTTCCGACTTCACCGGCGCGGGCATTCGCTTCCCCGCGACTGTTGTTGATGTCGGAATCGCTGGGATTCGGCGGCGGTGGCGGGACCGCGACGGCCGGCCCGACGATTCCGATTAGGACGGCCAGCGCCAGTGTTCCGACTGTCATTCCACGGGTTGTGCCTTTTAACGAGAAATGCCGCACGAACCCGCGCCGTTCACTCTGCCTGATCGACACGGACCCACCCTCCACTTGCGACACACTATAAGTCACTATCGTCACATACTTACCAGACACAACATCAGAAACTTCAGCACCGCGCACATCATTTCCCCATTCGGGGGACCTTTTGCGCTTTTCTTCCTTCGATTCGGCACCGCCGCCCGACGCCGCCAAGACGCCCTGCGCGGCGATCGTGCTCCTCGTCACTCCCGAAGACACGCCAGCGTGGGCCCTTGAACTCTAAAAAGGACACGCGTACTGTTTGAGGGGTCGGACGAGGTGTGCGATCCCGCATCCAGACCTACGGTGGGGGTACGCAACACTCGGTCCAGCTAAAGCCGAACGACCAGCTGTACCCCGAAACAACACCCGAACAACCACCCGAACTGACCCGGGACGCCGCTCGCGGAGCTCAACGACGAGCGAGCGGAGTCCCCGCCACTGGAGTTAGACGTGACTGCACCTGCCAGCAAGGACAGCTTCGGCGCTCGCGACACGCTGAAGGTGGGCGACGCCTCCTATGAGGTGTTCCGCCTGAACAAGGTCGAAGGCGCCGAGCGCCTTCCCTACAGCCTGAAGATCCTGCTCGAGAACCTGCTCCGCACCGAAGACGGCGCGAACATCACCGCCGACCACATCCGCGCGCTGGGAAACTGGGACCCGAGCGCCGACCCGTCGGTCGAGATCCAGTTCACCCCGGCCCGCGTGATCATGCAGGACTTCACGGGCGTTCCCTGCGTCGTCGACCTCGCCACCATGCGCGAGGCCGTCACCGACCTCGGCGGCGACCCGGACAAGGTCAACCCGCTGGCGCCCGCCGAGCTCGTCATCGACCACTCGGTGATCATCGACATCTTCGGCCGCCCGGACGCCTTCGAGCGCAACGTCGAGATCGAGTACGAGCGCAACCGCGAGCGCTACCAGTTCCTGCGCTGGGGCCAGGGTGCCTTCGACGAGTTCAAGGTGGTCCCGCCGGGCACCGGCATCGTGCACCAGGTCAACATCGAGCACCTCGCGCGCACGGTCATGGCCCGGGGCGGCCAGGCGTACCCCGACTCCTGTGTCGGCACCGACTCGCACACCACCATGGTCAACGGCCTTGGCGTGCTGGGCTGGGGCGTGGGCGGGATCGAGGCCGAGGCCGCGATGCTCGGCCAGCCCGTGTCGATGCTCATCCCCCGCGTGGTCGGCTTCAAGCTGACCGGTGAGATCCCGGTCGGCGTGACCGCCACCGACGTGGTGCTCACCATCACCGAGATGCTGCGCAAGCACGGTGTCGTCAGCAAGTTCGTCGAGTTCTACGGCGAGGGCGTCGGCGTGGTCCCGCTGGCCAACCGCGCGACCATCGGCAACATGAGCCCGGAGTTCGGCTCCACCGCCGCGATCTTCCCGATCGACGACGAGACGATCCGCTACCTCAAGCTGACCGGCCGCTCCGCCGAGCAGGTCGCGCTCGTCGAGACCTACGCCAAGGAGCAGGGCCTCTGGCATGACCCCTCGCACGAGCCGGTGTACTCCGAGTACATCGAGCTCGACCTGTCGACCGTCGTCCCGTCCATCGCCGGGCCGAAGCGCCCGCAGGACCGCATCGCACTGACCGCAGGCAAGACCGCCTTCCGCAAGTCCGTCAAAGACTATGTCACCGGCGGCACCGACACGACACCGCACACGAAGATGGACGAAGCCGCCGAGGAGTCCTTCCCCGCCAGCGACGCGCCTTCGCTCTCCTTCGCCGAGGACGACGAAGCCCCGGTCGTGCAGTCCGCCGCCAATGGCGCCGAGGGCCGTCCGACCAACCCGATCACGGTCAAGACCGACGACCGCGGCGAGTTCGTGCTCGACCACGGCGCCGTCGTGATCGCCTCGATCACCTCGTGCACCAACACCTCCAACCCGTCGGTGATGCTGGGCGCGGCGCTGCTCGCGCGCAACGCCGTCGACAAGGGTCTCGCGGTCAAGCCGTGGGTGAAGACGTCGATGGCGCCGGGATCGCAGGTCGTCACCGACTACTACGACAAGGCCGGCATGTGGCCGTACCTCGAGAAGCTGGGCTACCACCTGGTGGGCTACGGCTGCACCACGTGCATCGGCAACTCGGGCCCGCTGTCGGACGAGATCTCCGCCGCGATCAACGAGAACGACCTCACCGCCGTCTCGGTGCTCTCGGGTAACCGAAACTTCGAAGGCCGGATCAACCCGGACGTCAAGATGAACTACCTGGCGTCGCCGCCGCTGGTCATCGCCTACGCGCTCGCCGGGACGATGGACTTCGACTTCGAAAACCAGCCGCTCGGCCAGGACACCGAAGGCACCGACGTCTTCCTGCGCGACATCTGGCCGTCGCCGCAGGAGATCCAGGACACGATCGACTCGTCGATCACCCAGGAGATGTTCACCAAGGACTACGCCGACGTGTTCGACGGCGGCGAGCGCTGGAAGGCCCTGCCCACCCCCGAGGGCAAGACCTTCGAGTGGGATGCCGAGTCCACCTACGTGCGGAAGCCGCCGTACTTCGACGGCATGAAGCCGGAGCCGTCCCCGGTCGCCGACATCTCCGGCGCGCGTGTGCTGGCGAAGCTGGGCGACTCGGTCACCACCGACCACATCTCCCCCGCCGGTGCCATCAAGCCGGGCACCCCGGCCGCGGAGTACCTGGTGGAGCACGGCATCGAGCGCAAGGACTTCAACTCGTACGGCTCGCGCCGCGGCAACCACGAAGTGATGATCCGCGGCACCTTCGCGAACATCCGGCTGCGCAACCAGCTGCTGGACGACGTGCAGGGCGGCTACACCCGCGACTTCACCCAGGACGGCGCCCCGCAGGCGTTCATCTACGACGCCGCGCAGAACTACGCCGCGCAGGGCACCCCACTGGTTGTCTTGGGCGGCAAGGAGTACGGCTCCGGTTCGTCGCGTGACTGGGCGGCCAAGGGAACTTCGCTCCTGGGCGTGCGCGCGGTCATCACGGAGTCGTTCGAGCGCATCCACCGGTCGAACCTGATCGGCATGGGCGTCATCCCGCTGCAGTTCCCGGCGGGCGAGTCGGTCGCCTCCCTCGGCCTCGACGGCACCGAGACCTTCGACATCTCGGGCATCACCGCGCTGAACGACGGTGAGACCCCGCGGACCGTGCACGTCACGGCGACGAAGGAAGACGGCACGAAGGTGGAGTTCGAGGCGGACGTCCGCATCGACACCCCCGGTGAGGCCGACTACTACCGCAACGGCGGCATCCTCCAGTACGTCCTCCGGAAGATGACCCGGGCGTAGTCTCCCCGGCTCCAAAAAGTGACATGAAGGGACCTTTCATCTCGAATTTCGAGATGAAAGGTCCCTTCATAGCGCGCGAACATGCCCCCAAAGCGGCGTTGGGGTCACTGGATGCCCCCAACGCCGCTTTGGGGGCATGTCCCGCCGACGGTGCGGGCGTCGACATCTCGCGAAGGTGCGCAGCGCGCTGAATGGAGAGGTGCTACCGGAGGGCGGCGCCGGTCTTCGGGTCCAGGTTCAGCGTCCCGGCCTGCGGCCGCCAGAAGTCGAACATGGTCCCGAGGCTCCCGGCGCGGGAGTCGAACGACGAGTCGCCGATACGCCCGGTGAACCAGTTGTCCTCGACGAACTTCAGGATCGAGGTCTGGTCGGTCACGGTGTGGTCGACGAAGTTCACCTTGCTGTACGGCGAGACCACGAGCAGCGGCAGCCGTGGGCCGTAGCCGCAGCGGTCCGCGTAGCCACCCAGCGGGGTGCCCTTCACCGACGTGCAGAGGGCCGTGTCCTGAGTGGCGTCGTGCGAGCCGTTTACGATCGGCGGGCTCACGTGGTCGTACCAGCCGTCGGAGTCGTCGTAGGCGAGCACGATCGCGGTCGAGTTCCACTCGGGCGACTGCTGGATCTTGTTGATCTCACCGACGACGAACTGCTGCTCGTCGAGCGGGTCGGAGTAGCCTGCGTGGCCGTCCTGGTACTCCGGCGCCTTCAAGAAACTGACGGCCGGCATCGAGCCCGCCTTCAGCGCGGCGTCGAAGTCCGTGGTGTCGTACTGGTGGTTCGCCTGGTCGGTCTGGCCGATGGCCTGTACCGACGAAGGCGCGAGGTGCTTCGGGTTGGCCGTGGACGGGTAGTACTGGAACGGCTCGTGGTGCGGGCTGTAGTCGACGGACGCCTGGCCGCCGACGTTGGCGTGTGTCTGGCCGCAGACCGCGTAGCCGTTCGCGGTGCCGGTCGGGCGGAAGCCACCCTGGAACCAGCCCCAGCTGACGTGCCGCTCGTTCAGCAGGTCACCGACGTTGCGGCCCTGCAGACTCGCGAGGTTGTCGGTCGCGGTGTGGTTCTTGTCGGAGCAGTCGTCCCACGCCGGGTCCGGATCGTTGATCACCGTGCCGACGCCGTTCTTGTCCGGCGAAGCGACGGCGTAGGCGTCCGAAGCCGGTTGGTGCGTAACGGAGTTGACGGCCTGGGCACCGTGCGTCTGGCCGGAGATCAGGTTCAGCGCCCCCGGCGTCGAGGGCCCGAAAGTGGTGTTGAACGAGTTGTCGCTCATCGAGTAGTGCTGCGCGTAGTTCCACAGGCCTGTGACGGTGTTGCCGTCGTAGTAGTCGGTGACCAGGCCGGGCTCACCGAACAGCACGGGCTGGCCGGTGCACTTGTCGCGCTCGGTCTTCTCGACGAACTGGTCCATCTTGCCGCCGTTGAAAGCCTGCTGCTCGCTGTTGTAGCCGTGGTCCTGATCGCAGGTCAGCGCCTGGCTCGGAGCGAGCCGCTTCGGATCGTAGGCGTTGGGGTTGTCGGTCAGCAGTTTGTGGTCGAGGCCGTTGACGTCCGGCGTGTGCTTCGCCGCGGTGAACGGTGTGCCGTCGGTGTTCGCCGCGTTCGGGTAGGTGCCGAAGTAGTGGTCGAACGAGACGTTCTCGCCGAAGATGACCACGACGTGCTTGATCGGCGTGGCGGTGGGCAGCCACCGCGCGGGCAGCCCGCGGGAAGGCTGGCCGGCGCCGCTCGCCGCCGACGAGCCGCTGAAGACCGCGAGTGCGGCCGCCGAAGCCAGCGCCCCGGCGGCGAGCAATCGCCGTCGGCGCTGCCACTTGCCGACTCCTGTCGTGTCCACTGTGTCCTCCTGATTGGCGATACTGTTGGCGGGGAAGGGATATCAGCCGAGCATCGCGCTGCCGTAGTGGTCATCCGGACCGGTAACACCCGGCAGGGCGAAGAAGTACCCTCCCCCGAACGGGGAGATGTAGTCGACGAGAGGTTCGTCGGCGAGTCGTGTTTGGACGGACTCGAACTGGCGCTCGAGATCCTGCTGGTAGCAGCTGAAGATCAGGCCCATGTCGAGGTTCCCGTTGACGTCGATGCCGCGGTCGTAGTTGACCGCGCGGCGCAGGATGCGGCTCGAATCGGTCTCGGCCGTGCGCGGGTTCGCCTTACGGATATGGGCCGTCAGCGGGATCACCGTGCCGATCGGATCCGCCGCGTACTGCGGGACGTCGGTCTCCTGGGCGCCGTCCAGCGGGGCGCCCGTGTCACGCCGCCTGCCCAACATGTTCTCCTGCTCGGAAAGCGAGACCCGGTCCCAGAATTCGACCAGCATGCGGATCAGCCGGATAACCTGGTAGCTGCCACCGGACGTCCAAGAAGGCTCCCCCGTGCCGACCCACACGAGCCGGTCCATCTCGGCGCTGTCGGTCACCGACGGATTCGCCGTGCCGTCCTTGAATCCCAGCAGGTTGCGGGGGGTGCCCGACGGTCGCGGCGGCGAGCTGAAACCGTTGAGCTTCCAGCGAAGTTGCATACCACCGCGGGTCGCGCGGGTGATGTCCCGCAGCGCGTGCAGCACGGTGTCTGTTGTCTCCGCGGACAGCGTCAGGCTCAGGTCGCCGTGACATTGCGCCGCGTCGAGCGCGTCGTTGGGGAAGGTTGTCATCGGCTTGAGCTTGACCGGTTTGCGGTCCGCGAGGCCGTAGCGCTCGTCGAACAGGGACGCACCGACACCGACGACAGCGGACAGATCCCCGGCGGGCACCACTGGTCCGAGCACGCCGGAATCAGCGGGCGGCGCGGTGATGCCGAGCGCGGCCGGCGCTCCCCCGGCACTCAGGAACCTGGTCCGCGCGGTGATCGCGCGCAGCAGATCGGTGAGCTCGGCACGGTTTTCGGCGATGACGTCGAACGAAGCCACGATCGTCTGACCAGGTGGCGCCCGAAGGATTCCTGGCTGGTGAGGGCCGAAGAAGGCGATGCTTTCACTCACCGCGCTCGCGGTGTTCACACTGACCGCGGCCAGCCCGGCGCCCGCGACGGCGTGCTTCAGGAAAGAACGGCGATTCACGCTCACGAGACCCGCCTCGGCTCGGCGATCGCCGAGATAGGTGCGAGGAGCTCGGTCAGCTGGGACACCGCGCCGTCGAGCTTCTGCCGCTGCGGCAGGCTGAGCTGTGCGACCGGCGTCCAGCTCCCGTCCGGACGCCGTGCCGCTTCGACGGCCGCCTGCGTCCGGCTCAGCCAAGTGTCCACTCCGGACAGCCCGGGGAGCCGGGAAACCAGCAGCGGACGCAGGACGTCGAGCACCGCGCGCGTGCCGTCGAGATTGGCCAGCGTCGTGGCGAGGTTGGTGCCGCTGCCGTAGTCGGTCCGGGCGGTGAGTTCGAATTGCAGCGCGTTCTCCATGATCTCGTGAGCGCGAAGCGCTAGGTCTGCCTGATCGACCTGGGCGTCCGGGAATGATTTCTGGAGCTGATGGGCGTCGTCGTCGAGCCGGGCCACGACCGGGATCAGCGCATCCATGGCTTCGCCGTGCCAGAGCCCGTATTCGAGCCGGTGGAACCCGGTGAACCCGGAATCCGTGACGTCACCGGTGGTGCCGTTGAGGGCACCGTCCGAATCACCGAAGGCGCCGTACGCGGCACCGAGGCGCTCATAGGCGAGGTGCGCGGTCAGCCAGGCCGACTCGCTCGCCGCCCGGTCCTGCCGCCCGACCGCCGCCTTCAGCGCGCCGGTGCCGTCCACGAGCGTGGCGAGCCCGGCGATGACGTGGGAACGGTAGGCCTTGAGCGGTTCGATGAGGTCCGCGTTGGTCACCGGGGCGACAGCGGGACTCGACCGGTCGTCGCCACCGGTGATCGTCGAGACCGGACCGACGATGGCGGCGGTCTCCTCCGGCAGGCATTTGAACGCATAGTCGCCGTTTCCCAGCGTCACCCGCAACGGCCTGGTCGTGCCGGGGCCGAGACCTTCGACTTCGCCGTAGATCGTGCCCGTCGCCGGGTCGACGAGGTACGCCTCCGCGGTGACCGAACCGGTGTTGTGCAGCAGGAAGGTCTGCGGACCCGGCTTCGGATCGGTCCAGCCCTGGCCGCAGGAAGACCGCGAAACGGAGATCTCGGGATCGTGCGCCACGGCGACGTTCGGCCACAGGGCGATCGCGGCGATCACGACCGCGGCGAGAGCGACGGCACCCACGGCCCAGCGGGTACGCACAGCGCCCGGCACCCACTCTCCCCTCCACTCGAATGGCCTCTCCGGTGAGTGAGTATGCGAGCCGAACGTGAAAAACACACCGTTATCGAGCCCTTGCACCGGGAATTCACTCAGACTTTGACAGCAAAACCTGATCTAGCCAACTCGACGCCAATACGAGTGCCCATAATGTCGCGACTCGACCCTTAAGACCGAAAAGGCGATCTCGCGCCATTCCTCCCGAACGCTCCGAGGGGTGGCCGAACCTAACGAGTGATCCGGGAAAGGACGAACAGCGGCAATTCACGACCGGCAGCCGTGCGCTCCATCTCGTAACCCGGCCAGAAGGCGAGAAGCAGCCGCCAGACTTCGGCGTACTCCTCGCCTTCGACCGGCCGTGCGACGACCGGGATTTCCTTGCCCCGCAGGAAAATCTTCGCTTCCGGGTGCGCACGCAGGTTGAACGTCCACGCCGGGTCGCTCGACAGCCCCCAGTTGGAGCCGGTGAGCACGAACTCCTCCCCGTGCGGATAGAACAGGAGATTTGTGCTCCTGGCCAGTCCGGTTTTCCGCCCGATCGTGGTCAGCCGCAGCGACGGCAGCCCGGCGATGGCGACCAGGCTGACGCGCCCTTTCGTGAACCGGTGCAGCTTCTTGTCCGCCCAGATGACCGCGGGGGCGGTTTTCATCAGCCACGGCCGGGTGCCCAGTGCCCGGGCCAGCGACGCGAGAGGGTTATTCACGCGCCGATCTTGCCAGGGTCACGCCGTAGCGGTTCGCCGCGTCGGTCCACCAGCATTCGGTGGCGAACCCGGCGGCCGCCAGCTCGGAGGCAATACCGTCGGAACGGAACTTCGCCGAGATCTCCGTCCGCACGTACTCGCCCTTGGCGAAGGCCACCTCGAGGTCCGCCCCCGGGATCCGGACCCGCATCTCCCGCGTGGCGCGCAGGCGCATCTCGATCCACTCGGACTCGGCGTCCCAGTACGACTCGTGGCTGAAGTCGTCGACCGGGAAATCCGCGCCCAGCCGTGCGTTGATCACCCGCAGCACGTTCCGGTTGAATTCCGCGGTGACCCCGGCGGTGTCGTCGTAGGCGCGTTCCAGGGTTTCCCGGTCCTTCACCAGATCCGTGCCCAGCAGGAGCCACTCACCCGGCTCCAGCACGTCACGGACCGAGCCGAGGAATTTCGAGCGCTCGGCCGGCAGGAAGTTGCCGATGGTCCCGCCGAGGAAGGCGACCAGTCGCGGCTGCTCCCCCGGCAGCAGATCCAGATGCTCGGTGAAGTCGCCGACGACGCCCTTCACGGTGAGCTTCGGATACGCGGCGGCGATCGACTCGGTGGCCTCGGCCAGGGCCGACTCCGAAACGTCGAGCGGCACGAATGCGGCCAGTGTGCCGTGCTCGGTCAGCGCGTCGAGCAGCAGCCGGGTCTTCTCACTCGACCCGGATCCCAGTTCGACCAGGGTGTGTGCACCGGTGATCCGTGCGATCTCCCCGGCTTCCCTGGTGAGGATTTCCCGCTCGCTGCGGGTCGGGTAGTACTCCGGCAACGCCGTGATGGCTTCGAAGAGCTCACTGCCGCGAGCGTCGTAGAACCATTTCGGCGGCAGCCACTTGCGGGTGGCTGTGAGCCCGGCTTTGACATCCGCACGCAACGTCTCCGTCACGTCTTCCGTACTGCGGTGTACGTCCAGATCGTTTTCGGTCATGACGCCTCAGGCGCTCCGTTCTTCGTTGCTGTACGGGATTTCCACAAGTTCGAACCCGCCACGCTCGACACGGACGGCATGTCTTTCGGGCACCGGGACCCAGCCAGGTTCCTGGTCGTAAGGCTCGGAAGCGATCACCACGGCGCCTCCTCCGCGCAGCACGGAAAGCGAATGGGTCCACGCCGTCGCGACCATCACCTCGCCGTTGGTGAGCAGCAGATTGAGCCGCGAACCGGGCGCCGCCCGCTCGACCGCCACCACCAGATCGGTGACGGCGGCCAGCGGCTCCTCACCGGCGCGCAGCCTGTCCCGCAGCAACGCCCACAGCAGCGCCGAATCCGTCGGCGCCTCCAGCGTGAACAGCTCCGTGACGGGCAGCTTTCCGGCGAGCGTGGCGACCGACGCCGGCCAGCCCATGACGACACCGTTGTGGCTGAACAGCCACCGCCCGTCCACGAACGGCGCGCATGCGCCCTCGGCCACCGGCATGCCGGGTGTTCCGTTGCGTGCGGCGGCCACGAACGCCCGCGTTTTCACCGAAGCGGCCAGCACCGGCAGCGTTTCGTCCGCCCACAACGGCGTCGCGCGGCGATAGCGCACCGGCTCGCCGGTTTCGTCGTACCAGCCGAGGCCGAAGCCGTCGGCGTTGACCGTCCCCCCTCCGCGCATGTCGGCGGGCTGAAAGGACTGCCGCAGCAAGGAATGCGGCGCGTCGAAGATCAACTCGGCGGGGGCGCGCGCAGGACCGAGGTACCCCAGATGGCGGCACATGGCGTCAGGAGCCCTCTTCCCTGGCACTGGCGTCCCGGGCACACCGGAAACCGGAGAAGATCTGCCTGCGGATCGGGTAGTCCCAGTTGCGGAACGTGCCCCGGACGGCCGCCGAGTCGGTACCGAAAGAGCCACCCCGGAGGATCTTGTAATCCGGGCCGAAGAACACTTCGGAGTACTCGCGGTAAGGAAAGGCCGAAAAGCCCGGATAGCCGCGGAAATCGCTGCTCGTCCACTCCCAGACGTCGCCGATCAGCTGATGCACGCCCAGCGGCGACGCACCTGCCGGATACGCGCCGACCTCGGCCGGGCGCAGGTGCCGCTGGCCGAGATTCGCATGCTCGGGGCGGGGTTCGTCGTCCCCCCAGGGGAACCGGCGCGAACGCCCGGACGCCGGGTCGTACCGCGCCGCCTTCTCCCACTCCTGTTCCGTCGGGAGCCGCTTTCCCGCCCACGCCGCGTAAGCCTCTGCCTCGTAGTAGGAAACGTGGAGCACCGGCTCGGCCGCCGGAACCCGCTCATAGGCACCGAACCGGGTACGCCACATGTCACCCCCCCTCTCGCGGCGCCAGAACCTCGGCGCGACGATGCCGTTCACCGACCGGTGTTGCCATCCGGCCGGGCTCCACCAGCGCTGGTCGTCATAACCGCCGCTTTCCACGAACTCGATGTACGCGCCGTTGGTCACCGGCGTGGTGTCGAGGAAGTACGCCCCGACGAAGACCTGATGTGCCGGGCGCTCGTTGTCCAGCGCCCATGGCTCGGCCGAAGTGCCCATGGTGAAAGGTCCCGCGGGTACGAACACCTCGTCCGGCAGCCGCGCGGGACCGGCCACAGGCGGCGCCGGGGCGTGCAGCACCGGGTCGCCCCGGCGGAGCTGGTGGGTGGCCAGCATGGTCTCGTCGTGCTGCTGCTCGTGCTGGGTGATCATGCCGAACGCGAAGGCGTTCTCGGTGAGCTTGCGGCCGTCCAGCGGGGCCTTTTCCAGGATCTCCAAAGACTTCGCCCGGACTTCGCGGACGTACCCGCGTGCCTCGGCCGGGCCCAGCATCGGGAGGCTCGGGCGATCCGAGCGGGAATGCAGGAAGGCGTCGTAGATCTCGTCGAGATCCCCGCGTAGGGGCTCGCGCCCGCCGACGTCGCGGACCAGCCAGAGCTCTTCCTGGCTGCCGATATGCGCCAGGTCCCAGACCAGCGGCGACATCAGTTTCGAATGCTGGCGGACGAGGTCCTCGTCGTCGACGGCGTCTGTGAGCACCGCACTGCGCGCCCTGGCCCTGGTCAGGGCTTCGGCAGCGTGCGCTCGCAGGTCTTGCGGGCTGAGCTCGCGCAGCGGGTTCGGCTCTTCGATCTGTGCGGTCATCGGGTTCACTCCTTAACGCGCACGCGCTTTTGAACGGCTTCCGTGATCTCGGAGATGGTCTCGGCGGGAAGGCCGACCGACGTCAGCTCGGCACAGCCGAGATCGACGACCTTCCTGGCGACAGCGGCGATCTCGGGGTCTTCGAGCCCGAACTTCGCCGCGCACTCCCACCGGTTCGCGACCGGCTCACATATTTCGAGCAGTCTTTCGACCGTGGCTTGCCTCGCGAAGAGCGCGGTGAACAGTGCCGCCGGATGCAGCCAGGTGGTGCCCGGCTGCGCGTCGAGATACCGGACCTCCAGGTATCCCTGCGGCCGGACCGGGGTGAACATGGTGCTCAGGTGGTACGCGAGGTCGTCTTCGGTCGGCCGCTTCAGCAGCCCGGCCGCGCCGCGACGCTCGATCCAGTCGGCGAAGGTCAGTCCTTCCGGCGCGTCCCAGGGTCGGTTCTCCCTGGGCAGCACCATCAGCGGCGTGTCCATCATCCGGCGCGCCCACTCGGCGGCCGGATCCTCAGACGGGCCACCCGGGTACGTGCGCGCCTCCTCCGTCTTCATCACCGCGAGCCAGCGCGCTGAGGCGAAGCCGGTTTCGCGCCCGGCGTGACGGGAGGAGTTCGCGAACGTGGCGAGCAGCGGTGGACCTACGGCGTGGGCCGCTGCCCAGCGTTTTCCCAGGTGCTCGGCCTCGCCGGCGTCCACGCAGATCTGCAGGCCCGCGGTGCCGGCCATCATGGTTATGCCGCCTGCGCCGCGGGGCGCGAACCTGCGTTCCATCGCGGCGTACCGCTCTGTTCGCAGCTTGCGGACCGGCGGCCGGAAGGCGTCGATCCCGTGTTCGCCCAGGCGCAGGCCGTGGCGGGCGAGGAGATCGGCGAGGTAGGAGAGATCGGCGGAGACGATGTCGGCCAGTCCGCGCAACGATGGCTGCGGGAGGGCGGAGATCTCCACCTGGAGACCGGGTTCGAGGCTCATCGGCGAGCCGCCCGGTAGCGGTGTCGCGGGGCTATCGGGGCGAAGCGTGCGTGGGGTGTGCGGGCCCAGTGCCAAAGCCAGGTCGTCCGGCTCGAGCTGTCTTCGCGGATCGTCTTCGTAATGCACCGTGTACTCGAGTTCGACACCGAGAAGCTTCGGTGGCCCGTGCTTGAAACACACCGATGCCACGTACGCCTCCCCCGCGGCACGATCGGAGAGCACCCTGGCCGTGCGGTTGGAGGCGGTGGCCTGCCGCGCCGCATTACCGGTGTTCTCCGGGAAATTCCGAACTGCAGTCATGTTCCTGCCCGCCCGTCCAGTCCATGAGAAACGTGGAAAAACCTAGACTTCGGACGCTACACGCGGGGTACGACAATCGCAGCCTTCATTCGGCAGGGCAGGAGATCGGTAAGGTTTCCGCCCTTCACGGCAGGGCGGACTCGCTGCCGAGGCCGAGCTCCGCGGCGGCCGCGCGGACGGCGTCGATCACCAGGTTGAGCGCGGGTCTGCGGGAGGCTGTGGTGCGGTAGGCGATGGAAACCGTCCGCATCAGGGGGGTGGTGAGGGCCACGATGTCGATCCCCGGTGGCCGGAACGACAGCCCGAGGTCGGAAACCAGCGTCACGCCCAGCCCGGCGGCGACCATCGCCATCGCCGTCGACTGCTCTTCGACCTCGTGGTTGATCTTCGGGGTGAACCCGTGCCGCAGGCATGCCACCCGCATCGCCCGCCCGAAATGGCTCTTCGGGCTGGCCAGGATCCACGGGTGCTCGGCGAGTTCGTCCAGTGCGACCGTACTGGCGGGCACCGCGCCCACCGGCACCGCCGCGTGCAGCCGTTCGACGGCGACGACCACCCGCTCCAGGCCGGAGTCCCACGGCATCGGGGCGTCGGAATAGCCGATCACGAACGACAGGTCCAGCGTGCCGTCACGGACGGCGTCGGCCGTGGCTTCCGGCGGCAGTTCCCTGGTCCTGACCTCGATCCCGGGGTGATCCCCGGCCAGAGAAATGAGCGCCGACGGCAACAGCCCCGCGGCGACCGAAGCCCACACCCCGGCCGTGAGCCGTACCGAAACGGTCTCCTGGGCCTCCTCCAGCGCCAGTGTCGCCCGTTCGACCGAACCGAGGATCAGCTCGGCGTGCTCGGTGAGCAACCTGCCGAGGTCGGTCATCTGGACCCGCCTGCCCAGTCGCTCGAAAAGCTTCGCGCCGACGTCGCGCTCCAACTGCGCGAGCTGCTGCGAAACGGCCGAAGCGGTGTAGTGCAGGGACGCGGCGGCCGCCGTCACAGTGCCCCGGCGATGTAGCTCCCGGAGCATTCGTAAGCGGTGCAACGAAAGCTCCATGTACGAACCCTAAACGGAATCGTGCATCAGCGTTAACTGGACGCGCAGCCGTGGCCGGGCGCACCCTCGACGAATCGGATCATGATGACGGAAGTGGGTAGCGATGACCGTGGAGAACGCCGAACCGCTGATGAGGCTGACCTGGACCGATCCGGTCACGGGAACCCACGGCTACCTCGTGGTGCACAGCCTGGTCTCCGGCATCGCCACCGGCGGGACCCGGATGCGCCCCGGCTGCACGATGTCCGAGGTCGAGGACCTGGCCAGGGGCATGGCGAACAAGACGGCCACCTTCAACCTCCCCGTCGGCGGCGCGAAGGGCGGTATCGACTTCGACCCGAAGGATCCGCGTGCTTTCGGTGTGCTGGAACGGTTCTGCGGTTTCCTGCGGCCGTGGATCGACTCACATTGGGTGACCGCCGAGGACCTGGGCGTGCCGCAGCACTTGATCGACGCGGTGTTCGCCGCGCTCGGCCTGCAGCAGTCGTACCACGCCGCGATCAGCCGTTCGGCCGATCCGGAACGCACCCTCCGGCGGGTCCGGGCCGGTCTGAACGCCCCTGTCCCCGGCGGCCTCCTGCTCGGTGACGTCGTCGGCGGCTACGGCGTCGCCCAGGCTTGTATCGGGGTCGCCTCGGCCTGGGACTGGGACACCGTGGAAACCACCGTCGCCATCCAGGGCATCGGCACCATGGGAGGCGGCGCGGCCTGGTACCTCCACGAAGCCGGCATGCGCGTCGTCGCCGTTGCCGATGCCGCCGGTACCCTCTACCACCCCGACGGCCTGGACGTCCCCGCCCTGCTGGACGCCCGAGACCCCTACGGCGAAATCGACCGCGGCCAAGTGCCCGCCGACGTCCGAGTTCTCCCTCGAGACGCCATACTCGGCATCGAAGCGGACATCTTCGTCCCCGCCGCGATCTCCTACGCCATCACGGCCGGAAACGCCGCCGAGGTCGCGGCCAAGGTCGTCATCGAAGCCGCCAACTCCGCCACCACGGACGACGCCGAAGCCGCCCTCACCACCCGGGGCGTCCCCGTCATCCCCGACTTCGTCGCCAACGCCGGCGCCGCGGCTTGGGCCTGGTGGCTGCTCCTCGGTGAGGTGGACGCCGACCCGGCCGACTCATTCCTCCGCCTCCGCACGGAGATGCAGTCGAAGGTCGCCCTGCTGCTCGCCGACTGGGACACCGACCGCACGCCCCCGCGCGTCACCGGCCACCACCTGGCCACCACGAACCGCGTCACCACCGCCACCACCGTCACCCCAGCCGCCCTGCTGATCCCGTAGCAGTGCTCAACGGCACGTCACCCGAGCCCAGAACCAAGGTCCCGCAAAATACCCGCCAGAACCGCGGCGCCGGCCGGTCCGACATGGACCTCGGCGTCATCCCCGGCGCCGGTCGTATAGGTGAAATACCGGCCCCAATCGGTATCCGCGTAATGCAACGGCTGTTCCACCCGCGAATACCGCCCGACCTCGTCCCGGCGCCCCGCATACAATTCGCCGCTGCCACTGACCGGCCGCTGTACCAAGGAGACAAGGTCCGACACCACCGGGTCGAGCCGGCGATCAGGCGCCTTTCCCGCGGCCGCCAGCGTGGAAACCGCGACGGACCGGGGATGCCCGCCCCCGGCCCCCATCGCAGGAAGCTCCGCGACCAACGCCTCGGCCAACCGCTGCCGATCCGCCGCCTTGACCCGGACCCACTCCCCCGCGCGAACCGCCACAACACCCTGCAGTCCGCGAGCGGCCGCCAAAATTCCGAGGGTCTCCTCCCCCGAAGTCATCCAGCCGTAGTACTCCAGCGACGCGGTGGTGAGCAGCGGCAACCAGTCGAGAAAATCGGCGGCAGTGCGCCCCCGTCCGTCGACCAACCCGGCTTCAGCCAAGGCGTGTTCGATCTGCTGGTCCGCCGAAGCCTTGTCCTCGTCGGATAGCCACAACGCGTCAGGCCGCAATGTCACATGAAGCTGGCCCACCCGCTCGCGCTCGGTCAACGCCGCGAGCGCGCTGACCGGCACATCGATCCACTGCCTGTTCACGCCTACTCGCCGATGACCGGCGGAGTCGTCCGCTGATCGGTCCCGAACAGCGCATCCGGATCCGGCTCGATCAGGAAGTCAGGACGCTGGTGTTCCCCGTCGTCGTCCCCTTCGCCCCGACGCCCGGCGCCACCGGCCGGACCCGTACCTCCGGCACCCCGCGCGCCGCTACCTCCGGCGGTCGCACCACGCCCCGCGACGCCCTCACCCGCGGCGCCACCGAACCCGCCGACTCCGGAGCCCTTGCCGAGCGCCCGGCTGCTTTCGCCGGCTGTCCCACGCCCGCCGGCACTCTCACCGAGGTCGCCGCCCAATAGCCGTCCGCCAGCGCCACCCCTGCCACTGGCGCCGCCACCGGTTCCGGCGCCCGGCCCGCCGGCGCCGGGAAGGCCCGACGTTCCAGGCACACCGGTCTTCGAACCGCCGGGATTGAACACGACACCGTCCGGCAAGGGCAGCCCGCCGCCCTTGCCGCCGCCAGGCTTACCCGCCCCCGGAAATTGACCACCCGGCAAGCCCGTGGTCCCGCCGGGCTTGGTGCCGACTCCGGTCGTCCCTGTCGGCAACGTGGTACCGCCGATTCCAGTGGTACCGCCGGTTCCAGTGGGGTTCTGCGTCGTAACGCCACCGGGATGCGTCATGGTGGGGTCACCGGGCCCCTTGCCCTCGATCAGCCCGCTCGTCGTCGTCTGCTCGGTGTTCTGCGTCTGCTGGTTCGTCTGCTGGTTGATCGTCTCGTTCGGCTTCGTCGCCTTCGGAGGAGGCACGAGGGGACCGATGGGCCCAGGCGGATCAGGCTGCTTCACCGCGATAGCCGCCCCATCGGACTCCAACAGCCCGAAGTCTGTGGGCAGCACCGAGCGGGTGCTGGATGTCGCGCTGCTGTACTGGTCCATCACTCGCACGTTGTTGTCGTTGGCCGCGTTGTGCTTCGCGACCCCCTCTTGGTACGAGCTCACGTCGTCGGCGGCCATGAACGGCCCAGCGACCGGGATCATCGACTTCAGGCCGATCGACCACGGGCTCGGCTTGTCCGGCTTCGGCGGCACGGGCACTACTGCGTGACCAGAACTGTCGAAACTGGACACCTGCGCGTCGACCGAGGCGCGGGTCATGTCCAGCGGCTGCGCGGTCTCCACGAACGCCAACTCCAGCGGCCCCGCACCGGCTCCCGCCGCGTCGGCCGCGCTACCCGTCCAAGCCTGCTTCATCCGGTCCTGCAAGCCTTTGATGCTCTGTGCGCGTTCCAGATACGACTTGGTGAGCGCATCGATCCGGTCGGCCGCAGTCCGCAGGCCGGCAGTGTCGCCGCCAGTGAAGTTGGTGTAAATCTGCTGACCGTCCACAGTCAGGCCTCCTTCAATGTCTTGACCACGGCGGCCGCGACCCGCTGCGCAGCGTCACACGAATCCTGCGATCCCGTATAACCTTGATCACCCACCGAAAAAACCAGGTCATCCGCGACACCGACCACCAAATTGCAGGCACCTCTGTCCCTGCGATCCTGGCGGTCGGAATAGACGGCGGGATACCCCATGACGTCCGGGGCCGGTTCCAGCAAAAGAAGTTGGCCGGTGTCACGGCCGGTGTAGATGCCGGCCAGGCCGCCGATTCCGGAATCCCGGTTGTTCGTCTGGAGAATCACCGCCAGATTCCGGCCGTTGTCGGAATTGATCCAGCCGCAGTCGGGTCCGGCCGGAGATTGCGCCTTGTCATGGGCCGTTCCGGGGCTCGAATAGCCCAGACCGGCCATCGTGTCCTGCGGTACGAGCCCACAGGGGTCGGCCACAAAGGCCGAAACGTCCAAGGGCTGCGCGACCTTCGGAACCGCAGGATTCGAAGAGGCCGGCGAACTGGTCGGCTGAGTCGTCGGCGCAGGAGCGCCCGCTGTTTGAAACGAGCAACCAGCCATCGACAGCGCCGAGACGGCCAAACACGCCAGCCAGAGGGTTTTCGCGATCTTCACTAGTCAGGTCCCCTGTGCAAAAGGCTCGGTGTTCGCCTGGTCGGCTTTCAAGGTTGCAGTCTTCGCCAATTCAAGTTTCTTGATGTAGTCCTGGGCATACTTCAACATCGAGTCGTTTTGGTCCTGCAAAGCGATGATGGAGGTGATACCCGCCGAGACGTATCCCTTACTGGGGTCGTCGGTGCCCGGCGCGCGCAATGCCGCCGCGATCTCCTGAATCGCCCTGCCGTCTTCCGAGATCTTCACGATCTCGTCTCTCCACATCGCGATGACTGTGTCGAGTTCCCCCGGTGACATCTCGAACTTGCCGCCACCCCCGGTGGCGCCCCCATAAACCTTCTGCGGTGTGAGGTCACCCCAGACGCTGCGTACTGCTTCAGAAGCCTCGTTGAACAGCACGTCAGCACCCCCTCTCCCAGTTCGCACCTGGCCTGAAAGCCTAGCCAAGCCCCGGTGCGCTGTCAGCAACACTCCAAAGCTTCCGACGCATGGATGAACGATCCGGTTCCCGATCGCAATTTGTAACAGTACGTACGTACGGATTGCATTGGGACGAGCACCCGGGTAAGAACAGAGGATGCCACGGGTCAGCCAGGATCACCTCGACGCACGCCGGCGCCAGATCCTAGACGGTTCGCGGGTCTGTTTCGCGCGCTATGGATACGAAGGTGCCACCGTACGCCGTTTGGAGGACGCTACCGGACTCTCCCGCGGCGCGATCTTCCACCACTTCCGGGACAAGGAATCGCTGTTCCTCGCACTCGCGGAGGACGACGCGGCGCGGATGGCCGACGTCGTCGCCGAACAGGGGCTCGTCCAGGTCATGCGCGACCTGCTGTCCGAGGGCAGCGAGCATCCGGCGGACTGGCTGGGCACACGCCTCGAAGTATCGCGGCGGCTCCGCACCGATCCTGAGTTCCGCGCCCGCTGGGCCGAGCGGTCCGAGCAACTCACCACCGCCACCCGCCAACGGCTCGCGCGGCAGCGGGAGGTCGGCAAGCTCCGCGACGACGTCAGCGTCGAGGTGCTGACCGCGTTTCTGGAGCTCGTGCTCGAAGGTCTGGTGTCCCACCTCGCGATGGGCCTGCCGGCGGACGACCTGGAACCGGTGCTCGACCTCGTCGAGGAGTCCGTGCGGCGCCATCGCACCAGTGAGGCGAGCACCACCAGGTGAACGCCGATGGGTGACCCACCGTGGCGGCACCCCGCGTGACCAGCGGCTGTACCAGTTAGGATTGCGTGCACCACTATTATCGACCACGCAGTCCAGTAACTGCCATTTACGAGGAGTGACCCCTTTCGTGCGCGACGCGCAGTCACCTGGTGACAGTACAAAGCCGGGTGGCATACCCGGCTTTCACGCAGTCCTGACCCGCCCAGCCTGCGGCGGTGCGTCCTGATGGACGTGCTTTTATCCGTCCTGGGTGTTGTCTTCTTCCTCCTGCTGACGATCGGCACCGGCCTCGCCGTTGCCGCCGAGTTCTCGCTCACCGCGCTCGAACGCAGCACGGTCGACGCGAACGTCCGCCAAGTCGGTGACGGCCGGTCCAAGACCGTGCACAAAGCTCACCAGACCCTTTCCTTCCAGCTCTCCGGC
Source organism: Actinomycetota bacterium (assembly GCA_032230695.1). GTDB lineage: Bacteria > Actinomycetota > Actinomycetes > Mycobacteriales > Pseudonocardiaceae > Amycolatopsis. The sequence goes on from JAVXWP010000165.1 coordinate 27,944, forward strand.
GCACAGGTCGCGATCACGCTGACCACGCTGGTCACCGGATACCTCGCGGAACCACTGATCGGCTCGCTGGTGCGGCCCGCGTTGACCGGTATCGGCTTCTCCGAGGACTTCGCGAGCGGCGGTTCGCTGGTGGTTGCCCTGCTGGTGGCCACTTCGCTGTCGATGCTGCTGGGCGAGATGATCCCGAAGAACCTCGCGATCGCGCGTCCACTGCAGACAGCCCGCGCGGTGATGGGCTACCACTCCCGGTTCTCCGCGCTGTTCCGCTGGCTCATCACGCTCATGAACAACAGCGCCAACTTCCTCGTGCGCAAGTTCGGTGTCGAGCCGCAGGAGGAATTGCGTTCGGCCCGCTCCCCCCAGGAACTCGGATCGATCGTCCGCTCCAGCGCGGAGAGCGGCACGCTCGACACCTACACCGCCGAGCTGCTGCACAAGTCTCTCCGCTTCGGTGAGCGCACGGCCGACGAACTCATGACGCCCCGCGTGCAGCTGGAGTCGCTGACCGTCGACCAGACGATCAACGATCTCGTCGAGATCTCGCAGCGCACCGGGTTCTCCCGTTTCCCGGTGTACACAGAGGACCTTGACGACGTCCAGGGAGCCGTCCACATCAAACAGGCCTTTACCGTTCCCCGCGATCAGCGGAAAACGGTCAAGATCGGTTCGGTGATGCGTCCCGTGCCGACGGTGCCGGAGTCCCTGCTCGGCGATGCGCTGTTGAACCGACTGCGCGACTCCCGGTTCCAGCTGGCGATCGTCGTCGACGAGTACGGCGGCACGGCGGGTTTGGTGACGCTGGAAGACGTCGTCGAAGAGATCATCGGCGATGTCCGCGACGAGCACGACGGCGGTGAAGCCCCTGCGTCGCAACAACTCGGTGTCGACAGCTGGCGCGTTTCCGGCCAGCTGCGCGACGACGAGATCAGGGACGTCACCGGGTTCAAGATGCCAGAAGGCGACTACGAAACCATCGCCGGGCTGATCCTGGAGCGGCTCGGGAAGATCCCGTCCGCCGGCGACTGGATCGACGTCGACGGCTGGCGGCTCACCGTCACCACCATGGACCGCCACCGCATCGCCGAGGTCGACGTGCACAGGCTGGCCGAAGGCCTTCCCGAGGGAGACGGAGACGCCAAGACTGCCCCTCGCGGTGACTCGAAAAGCACGAACTCGAAGAGCGCGGAGCGGATCCGATGAGCGACTGGTTCTACATCTTCCTCGTCGTCGTGCTGCTGCTGGCGAACGCCTTCTTCGTCGGCGCCGAGTTCAGCCTGATCTCGTCGCGGCGGGATCGTCTCGAAGCCTTGCAGGAGCAGGGCAAAACCCGCGCAAAGATCGTCATCAACGCGAGTAAGCACGTTTCGCTGATGCTCGCGGGCGCACAGCTGGGCATCACGATCTGCTCGCTGCTGCTCGGCCGGCTCGGCGAACCGGCGATCGCGCACCAGCTGGCCGGGTTCTTCGCGCTCGTCAACATTCCCGAGGTCCTGCTGCACCCGATCTCGTTCGCGATCGCGCTGACCTTCATCACCATCCTGCACGTGCTGATCGGGGAGATGGTGCCGAAGAACCTCGCGATCGCCGAACCGGAGCGCCTGGCGCTGTGGCTGGTGCCGATCCACGTGGCGTGGGTGAAGCTCGTCAACCCGTTCATCTGGCTGTTGAACTTCATCGCAAACTCGTCCCTGCGCCTGTTCAAGGTCGAGCCGAAGGACGAGCTGGAAACGGCCTACACCTCCGACGAACTCGCCGAACTGCTCAGTGAGTCCCGCCGGGAAGGTCTGCTGGAGCAGTCCGAACACCAGCGGCTCAGCCAGACGCTGTCGTCGGTACAGAAGACCGTCGCCGAGGTCCTGGTGCCTACGGCGGAGCTCACCACGCTTCCCTGCTCGCCGACTGTCGGCGACGTCGAACGCGCGGTGTCCTCCACCGGATTCTCGCGTTTCCCGGTGCGCACGGACGAAGGGGTACTGGTCGGCTACATCCACGTCAAGGACGTGCTCGACCAGGCGAACGACGACCCGTCGAGCACGGTCCCGGCCGAGAAGACCCGCAGCCTTACCGAACTGCGCGCCGACGCGCGGCTCGACGAGGCACTGTCGGCCATGCGGAAGGAACGCAGCCACCTCGCCCTCGCGCTCGACGCGGACGGCCGGTCGGTCGGTGTGGTCGCGCTCGAAGACCTTGTCGAGGAGTACGTGGGCACGGTTCGCGACGGCACGCACGTGACGGCACGCTGATGGTCCCGGGAACGGCGACGATCCTCACCGAGCCCGAATGGCAGGCGCGGGAAGAGGCGCACACCACGCGGATGCGGCAGTGGACCCGGCCGCATCAGGAACGGCGTTCCCGAGGCGAGAAGCACGCCGTGCTGGACTTCCTCTTCAGCTACTACTCGCACAAGCCGTCGCATCTCGAACGCTGGCAGCCGGGTCAGAACGTCGTGCTCGCCGGCCGGTCGGCACGGCGCTTCCTGGACAGGCGCGGCTACGCCGAAGTGGACGGCGGGATCGCGGTCCACGACCCGAAGCTGACCGAAGCGCGGATCAAGACCGCGGAGTACGTCGCGGCGCTGCTGCGAGCGACCGCGTCCCGCGCTCCACGACTGAGCTGTTTCGGTCTCCACGAATGGGCGATGGTCTACCGCGCGCCCGCAGACCAGGTTCGTCACTCCCAGTTGCCGCTGCGACTGGGTTCGCCGGGCACCGACGAAGTGGTGGAATCGCTGGGCGTGCGCTGTGGTCATTTCGACGCTTTCCGGTTCTTCACCGAGCCGGCCAGGCCTCGCAACGAACTGCGGCCCACCAGGGAAAACCAGATCCAGCTCGAACAGCCGGGCTGTCTGCACGGCAACATGGACCTGTTCAAATGGTCTTACAAGCTCGATCCGTTCGTGCGGTCCGAGCTCATCGGCGACTGTTTCGCGCTCGCGGTGGACATCCGGGTGCTCGACATGCGGGCCAGCCCGTACGACTTGGCCGATCTCGGCTACCCCGCGATCCGGATCGAGACACCGGAAGGGCGTGCCGCCTATGCCCGGGCACAGGCTGATTTCGCGCGTCGCGCGGCGCCTCTGCGTGAACAATTGATTGCGGAATGCGATCAGTTATCACTGTTAACAGATTAAGCTGACGTAAAGGCCTGACAACTCTGCGTCATATATTTGATCGTCAGCCTTACCCTGTTAGGGTGATAACGTTTTTGTTGCACACTCACCGCATACATCAGGTACCGAAGGGATAACGATGGGGCGACACACCCAGGATGATGAACCCGTGCCGCACCATCCGGTTCGACCGGAGAACCGCTCTCAGCGCTTTGACGGCATCTCCACCGGCCAAAACCGCGTCCCGGGACCTCCTGCGCCGTTTCCCCCCGCCGTACAGCAGCGCCGCGTGCCGCAGCTTCCGCCGCCACCACCCCCGGTACGCCAGCGGGCGGCTCGCACTGACCGCACGTCCCCGCCCGTCGCACCCCCTCGCGCAGCGCCCCGATTCGAAGATCCCCGCGATACCGAGATGACCCGCAAGATCCCCAGGGTCGTCGGCGAGACGAGTAGCGGCAGCCGCGCGGTCAAACCGCCGGAGGCACGCGCCGGAGAGGCGCTCCGAAGCCGCCCGGCGATGAAACCCGCCTCCCCGGCCGAAACCACCGGCAGGCGCCGCGCGGCCGAGTCGTCCCCCACGCGCGCGAGCGAAACCACCGGCAGCCGCCGAGCGGTCCGACCCGCTTCCCGCGGGCTCGGCGAAACGACCGGCAGTCACCGTGCGGTCGGGGCGCGGTCGACCAGCCAGACCACCGGCAGTCACCGCGCGATCACCGCCGACACCGACGCACCGGCCAAGCCGAAGTTCGACAGCACCGCGACCGGCAGCCACCGCATCGTGAGCGCCACCGCTCCGCGCCGCCGGGTCGCCACGTGGCCGATCGCGTGTTTGGTCCTGGTCGCGCTCGTCGTGCTGGGGGTCATCGGCTGGAACTGGGCAGACGGCCTGTTGAACAGCCGCGCCGAAGCCCAAGCCGTCGGCTGTCCCGAAGGCGACTCGACCATCAGGGTCCTGGTCGCCCCCGCGATCGAAAAGCCGGTTACTGCCGCCGCCGCGAAGTGGAACCAGGCGAAGACCGTGGTCTACGCCCACTGCATCCATGTCGACGTGCAGGCCTCCAGCTCGGAACCGGTGTTCAAGGCCTTATCCGGAGTGACCGCCATGGACACGATCGGCGGCCTCCCCGCCGCCTGGATCCCCGAGTCGTCCTACTGGACCAGTCAACTGCAGCACGCGAAGCCCGAACTGGTCGGCTCGCCCGCCCAGTCCGTCGCCAGCGCCATCTCCGCCGACTACCCATTCCTCGGGCTCGCGGGCACCGGCGTCGACGACACCCAGCAACGCGCCGCACAGACCTTCCGCGAATTCCTCACGGAAGCCGCGCAGCAGAAGGACTTCACCGACGCCGGAATCAAAGCGACCTGAGGTAGTCCGCCGTCGGCCCGTCGGCCGGGTAGAACGACTCGATCATGAGCTCGGCCACGGTCACGTCCAGCGGTGTCCCGAAAGTCGCGACAGTACTGAAAAACGCGAGTTCGTCATCCCCTTCGCGAATTCGCAAGGGGATGACGATGTCTCCGGGACCGGGCACCTCGACCTCCGGCACCGCCTGGTCACAGGGATATTCCCGCAACTCCGTCAGAAGCACGGACAACGCGGGGTCCGCGGTCTGCGCCACCTGCCGGCGCAACCTGCCCAGCAGATGTGACCGCCACTCCCCCAGATTGACGATATACGGCGCCATGCCCTCCGGATGCAACGTCGCCCGCAACACATTGGCGGGTGCCTCCAGCAACCACGGAGCCACCCGCCGAGTCAACAGCCCGATACCCGCATTGGCGTCGACCAAATTCCACCCCCGGTCGACAACCGCCGCCGGATAGGGCTCGTGGCCGCGCAACAGCAACCGCACAGCCTCGCGGACCGCCGTCATATCCGGATCGGAAAGTCCGCTCTCCGAATAGACCGGCGCATATCCCGCCGCGAGCAGCAACTGATTGCGCTCTCGCAACGGCACCTCCAAATGCTCCCCGAGACGAAGCACCATGTCCCGGCTGGGCCTTGACCGTCCCGTCTCCAAAAAGCTCAAATGACGCGCCGAAATCTCCGCGGAAATCGACAGATCCAGCTGACTGATCCGCCGCCGATCCCGCCATTCCCGAAGCAGCTGACCCACCGGCCGCTGTTGCTCGCGCGTTGTCACACCCCAACGCTACTTCCCGCCCTGACCCCCTGCCATTACCTCCCACGTAATCGACACCCCCACCTCGCGGGCGCCATTGTTGTCGGCACACACCACCAACCCACAACACGAACGAGGTCACCCCATGTCCGATACCCAGCACGTCGCCGAGGCCTACATCGCGATCTGGAACGACCAGAACCCGGCCACGCGCCGCGCCCAGGTCGAAGCCCTCTTCACCGAAGACGCGACCTTCGTGGATCCCCTCGCCGACATCCAAGGCTGGGACGCCATCGACCAGCTCATCACCGGCGCCCAGTCCCAGTTCACGGGCCTCACATTCTCCTTGGCGGGCAACGCCGACGGCCACCACAACATTGCCCGCTTCACCTGGCACCTATCGGCTCCGGGCACCGAAGATCCCATCGTCATCGGCTTCGACGTCATCGCTCTCGACGACACGAACCGAATCACCCAAATCCACGGCTTCCTGGACAAAGTCCCCGCCTGAGCAACCACCCAGGTGGGCAACCACGCCCCCCAGTCGAGACTTGCGTGGCCAACCACAAACCCGGTCAACTTTTAGTACACAACACGCGGCCGCCAAGTCTCGAGCTACCACAGTAAACCCGTCGGGCGGCAGGCGAAAGAACCACCGCGCGCGCCCTCTTTTGGCCGAAGGCCCACGGTTTCGCGGCGGCAGGGCGTCCAACCACAACACGCGACCTCCGCACCTGCCAACGCCCTGGCGACACGAAACCGTCAGCGCGCAGAGCCGCCGAAAACACAGTGATGCTGACATATCTCAGGACCGCAATGAACGGACCTTTCCTGCCAACAACCGCAAGGAAAGGTCCGTTCAAACCACGGCTAAGCCGGGGACAGCCGGCTACTCGGCAAAAGCTTCGATCGGCGGGCACGAGCAAACCAGGTTCCGATCCCCGGCAGCCCCATCGATCCGCCGCACCGGGGGCCAGATCTTGTTCCCCACAGTCCCACCCGGGAACACCGCCACCTCCCGGCTGTAAGGCCGCTTCCACTCCCCAGCCACACATCGCGCGGTATGCGGAGCATTTCTCAACGGACTGTCCACAACAGACCAAACCCCAGCCGAAACCTGATCGATCTCCCCGCGAATAGCGATCATCGCGTCACAGAAGCGATCGAGCTCAGCGAGATCCTCGCTCTCGGTCGGCTCAACCATCAACGTCCCGGCAACCGGGAACGACATGGTCGGCGCATGCAACCCATAATCCGCCAGCCGCTTCGCGACGTCGTCCACAGTCACACCGGTCTGTTTGGTGATCCCCCGCAGATCCAAAATGCACTCATGCGCGACGAGCCCCTCATGTCCCGCATAGAGGACCGGGTAGTACCCAGCCAACCGCCTGGCCACATAGTTCGCCGCGGCCACCGCGGTCAACGTAGCCCGCCGCAATCCCTCAGCACCCATCATCCGCACATAAGCCCAGGAGATCGGCAGAATCGAAGCACTTCCCCAAGGCGCCGCACTGATCGGCCCCACCCCGGTCGACGGCCCCGCCAACGGCTGCAACGGGTGGTTCGGCAAAAACGGCGCCAGGTGCGAACGCACCCCGATCGGCCCCACCCCGGGCCCGCCACCTCCGTGCGGGATGCAAAAAGTCTTGTGCAGGTTCAGATGCGAGACATCCGCGCCGAACTTCCCGTACTGGGCCAGTCCGATCAACGCGTTGAGATTCGCCCCGTCCACATACACCTGGCCGCCGGCGTCATGGACCAGCCCGCAAACCTCCCGCACGGTGTCCTCGTAAACCCCGTGCGTAGACGGATAAGTGATCATGATCGCCGCAAGATCATCCCGATGCTCTTCGACAGACGAACGAAGGTGATCGACATCCACGTTTCCCCGCTCATCACACCGCACCACCGCGACCCGCATGCCCGCCATGACAGCGCTGGCCGCGTTCGTCCCGTGGGCACTGGCCGGGATCAGGCACACATCCCGAGCCCCCTCACCCCGATCACGGTGATACGCCCGGATGGCCAGCAACCCGGCGAACTCACCCTGACTACCGGCGTTCGGCTGCAGCGAAACCGCGTCGTACCCGGTGATTCCCGCCAGCCACCCCTCCAGATCCGAGATGATCCGCATCAGGCCGGCGGCATCCTCGGCCGGGGCGAACGGGTGCAAATCCGCGAACTCGGGCCAGGTGATCGGTTCCATCTCCGCGGTCGCGTTGAGTTTCATCGTGCAGGACCCCAACGGGATCATGCTCCGGTCCAGCGCTACGTCTTTGTCCGACAGTGCCCGCAGATAGCGCAATAATGCGGTCTCGGATCGATGTGCGTGGAAAACAGGATGCGTGAGGTACTCCGTCGTCCGAGCCAGCTCGGGCGGGACACCGTCCGCCGTGTCCGCATCCAGTGAGTCCACATCGGACACTGCGACGCCGAAGGCCTTCCACACCAGGGAAAGGTGCTCACGAGTGGTCCTCTCGTCGCACGAGATGCCGACGTGGTCGTCATCGACCCGGCGCAGGTTGACGCCGAGATCCCGAGCTGCGTCCACTATGGACGTCGCGCGCCCCGGCACCACGGCTGTGACGGTGTCGAAGAACTCGCCGTGCAGAACGTCGACGCCACCCTCCATGAGCCCCGACGCCAGCACCGTGGCCATCCGGTGGGCACGGGTCGCGATCGCGCGCAGCCCTTCGGGACCGTGGTACACCGCATACATCGACGCGATGACCGCCAGTAGCACCTGCGCGGTGCAGATGTTGCTGGTCGCCTTCTCCCGCCGGATGTGCTGCTCCCGCGTCTGCAACGCGAGCCGGTACGCCTTCGCGCCGTCGGCGTCGACCGAAACACCGACCAGCCTGCCGGGCAGCTGGCGCTCAAACCCCTTGCGCACGGCCATATACGCCGCGTGCGGACCACCGAAGCCCATCGGGACACCGAACCGCTGCGTCGAACCGATCACGACATCGGCGCCGATCTCCCCCGGCGCGCGCAACAGCGTCAGCGCCAGCGGATCGGCCGCCACGACCACCGAAGCGCCTCGCGCATGCGCCTCCTCGATGACCCGCGCGTGATCCCGCACCGCGCCGGACGCTCCCGGATAAGACAACAGGATGCCGAAGAAGTCCCCACCCAGCCCCAAACCTTCGATACCCTGGGACAGGTCGGCCAATACCAGCTCGATGTCGAGCGGCTCGGCCCGGGTCCGTACCACCTCGATCGTCTGTGGAAGCGTGTCCTCGTCGACAACGAACCTCGCCGACTTCGACTTCCCCGCCCGCCGCACCAGCGTCATCGCTTCGGCCGCGGCCGTCGCCTCGTCCAACATGGACGCGTTCGCGATCGGCAGGCCGGTGAGATCGGCGATCATGGTCTGGAAGTTCAGCAGCGCTTCGAGCCGTCCCTGCGAGATCTCCGGCTGATACGGCGTGTAAGCCGTGTACCAGGCCGGGCTCTCCAGCACGTTCCGGCGGATCACCGGCGGGGTCACCACGGCGTGGTAGCCGAGGCCGATCATCTGCACCATCGGCCGGTTCGTCGCGGCCAGCGCGCGGAGCTCGTCGAGGGCCTGCGCCTCGCCGGCCGGTGACGGGAGTCCCATCGACAGACCGGCATCGCGGATCGAAGCCGGGATCGCCTTGTCGGCCAGCTCGTCGAGGGAACCGACACCGATGACATCGAGCATCCGCGACAGCTCTTCGGGCCTGGGGCCGATGTGCCTATCGGCGAACGCCGTGCCCTGCTCGAGTGCGGCGAGCGGGAGCCGGTCCGTGCCCTGTGAATATGTGCCCATCGGGTGGCCTCCGGGGTGAGGTCGGGCCTGGGACAGGTGTCCTGGCCCTCCCCACTCTGTCCGTGCCCGGTTAGGGGCGCCTGAGAGTTTCACCCGTGTGTTGAGCCGGGCTTGCACCGTCGGCGGGGGCGGCAGGATGTGACCTGCCGACCCACTTTCCAGAGGCGTCTCGTCCACGCGGTCCCTTGTGCCTGAGAGGTTCCGGGGAGGACTTGCTCCTTCGGCGCCGGGCTCATGGTGGCGGCCCGGACTCTCCCGCGTGGATTCGGCGACTACACGAATAGCCTACCCCGTGCGCCGTGCGTTGCGGCGCTGGGTCAGTTCGTCCGGCGTGTGGGGTTCGATCTCGCCGCCGTCGGCCCGCTCGGCCGGGAAGTCATGGATGGTGCCGCTGATTTCCTGCATCGCGCCGCTGACGGCGATCCCGAAGACGCCCTGCCCGCCTTGAAGCAGGTCGACGATCTCCTCGGGCGAGGTGCATTCGAAGACAGTGGTGCCGTCGGAGAACAGGGTGACCTTGGCCAAGTCACGGACGCCCCGCACGCGCAGGTGATCGACCGCGACCCTGATGTTCTGCAACGAGACACCGGTGTCCAGCAACCGCTTGACGACCTTGAGGACGAGAATGTCCTTGAACGAGTACAGCCGCTGCGAGCCGGAGCCGTGCGCGGTACGGATACTCGGGGCGACCAGCTTGGTCCTGGCCCAGTAGTCCAATTGGCGGTAGGTGATCCCCGCGATCTGACACGCTGCGGGACCGCGGTAGCCGACCAGTTCGTCCGGCAACGAGGCATCGGGGAACAGTTCGCCCTGTTCACCGTCGGCGACCTGGATCGGCTCCCGTTTGGAGTGACTTCCAGCCTCGACCACCGCGTGCCTCCCCTCGTCCGGTCTGGTGACCGGCGAACAAACCCCGGCGTTCCCATGAACGGCAGCACCGGTTGAGGCAATCGCGACGGTCACACCTGGACGATGCGAATCACACCGTGGCGATTTACCGCCTTTGACGGTAAGCGCGGCGAGCCACCCGGTCAACGCGACGCGCGGCTGCCGTCCAGGCCGTGTTGAGACTTTGTCCACTATCTGACAGAAGGGTCCAACGGTCACCAACCGGACTACGGCGAAACCGAGTGCATCTTTTACTCAGCCGTGTTATTTTTTACTCATGCAGGTAAACGTGGACTATCAGCCCGAGTTCGGCCTCAGCGTCACCGAAGCCGCCCGGCGGGCACAGATCATCGGCGCGACCATCGCGACGATCGCTGAGCTCGGCTACCCCAAGACGTCCTTCGCCCGGATCAAGGAGAAAGCCGGGCTCAGCAGCACCCGGCTCATCTCCTACCACTTCGTCAACAAGGCCGGTCTGATGCAGGCGGTCCTGAGCACGGTCGCGGACATCAAGGAGAGGTTCCTCGCCGAACGTGCCCAGGGACGCACCGATCCGGCCGACCGCAGCGGCATGCTGCGCGAATACATTGCCTCGGAGGTCGCGTTTCTCGGCACATATCCGGAGTGCGTACGGGTGTTCCTCGAGCTCGGCGCCCACAGCGATGACAAGGACGGCTGGTCGATGGCCAAGCCGGTGGTCGAACAGCTACGGGTCGGTCAGCTCACGCGTCAACTGTCCCAAGGGCAGCGGGAGGGAGCCTTCGGCGAGTTCTCGCCGGCGATCATGGCGATGGCCATCCGGCAGGCCGTCGACGGTGTCGCGGTCCAGCTCGCGGCGGACCCCGAGCTGGACCTCGAACGCTACGGAACGGAGCTGGCAGACTTGTTCGAGCGGACGACCAAGGCCCAGGACACGGCCTAGCCTAAGTGTCCGCTCCCCTAAAATCCTCCGGCGAGACGGAGTCCAGGAACTCGCGGAACTTCTCGACTTCGTCTTCTTGCTCGTCCGGAATGATGAGCCCGGCCTCTTCCAGCACCGAATCCTCGGCGTGGATGGGTACGCCGACCCGCAGCGCGAGCGCGACGGAATCGCTCGGACGAGCGGAAACCCGGATATCGCCGTCGAACACCAACTCGGCGAAGAAGGTACCTTCGCGAAGATCGGTGATGACGACCTGCTCGAGCTCGCGACCGAGTGCCCCGATGACCTCTTTGAGAAGGTCATGGGTCAGCGGGCGAGCGGGACGGACTCCCTGTTGCTCCAACGCGATCGCGGTGGCTTCGACCGAACCGATCCAGATCGGCAGGTACCGTTCGCCCTCCGTTTCCCGCAGCAGCAAGATCGGCTGATTCGCGGGCAACTCGACCCGCACTCCGACGACGCGCATCTCGCTCATCGGGCTTCGCCTCCCTCTCGTGCACACGGGCTGCAACACTGTTTCCAGGTCACGCCTCGACATGCTCGACGCTACCCGGGTTCACAGCGCTGTGCTCGCTGTCCGGACCATCTCCGGTTCACACTCGGCAAACCTTACCGTCTAACCGTACGGCATTACCGGGCGAACAATCACTCATTGACATGTGGCGTATATACCGAAACTCTGCGGAATTCCCCGGCTCGGCGGCTTCTTCAGCCGCCGGTGACGCCCCGGATGCCGGCCTTGACAAGCAAGGTATGGAGAGCCACCGACAGGGCCGCCAACTGCCTGACCACCTCGTCCGCGCGGGCTTTCGCATCCGCGTCACGGTGGCGATACACCGGGGTCACAATTTGCTCCAAGAGCCCCACCTCGCGATCCGCGGAAGCACGGAAAGCGCGGAGATGCCTCGGTTCAATGCCGAATTCGGTCATCGCCTTCACGGTTTTCGCGACCTGGACCGCATCCGGATCGAAGAACCCGGCGGCACCGGCGCGGATCAACCCGTACTGCTGGAGCTCGTCGAGCAACGACGGGTCGATACCCGCCTCGGTGAGCAGCTCTTCCTGCGTGAGCCGGATTTCGCGCTCGGTGGTGAAATCGTCCGGCCCTGGCATCCCGGACCGTGATCCGTCCGCTTTGCCCGAGTCGAACGACCCCAGTGCGACGAGCTTGCGCGGGAACCGAAGGGCCGGCGCTGCGGACTCCCCGCCGTCGACCGCATCCAGCTGTTCCTTGATGACCTTCAAGGGGAGGTAGTGATCACGCTGGGCGGACAGCACGAATCGAAGTCGCTCCACGTCCGCCTCGGCGAACTGCCGGTATCCCGAGGGCGTCCGGCCAGGCTGAACCAGGCCTTCGGACTCGAGGAACCGGATTTTGGAGATGGTGACATCGGGGAAGTCGCCGCGCAGCTGCGCCAGCACTGCCCCGATGCTCAACCCACCTTCGCGATGTTGTGGCCGCCCGGCCGCCGTCACTGGGCCCCCTGACCCCCGTGCCCGGGGCCGGTCAGGAAGACCAGGCGGAACTTGCCGATCTGCACCTCGTCGCCACCGGCGAGCACGGCCTGGTCGACCGGCTCACGGTTGACGTAGGTGCCGTTGAGGCTGCCGACGTCGATGACCACGAACTCGCCACCCTCACGCCGGAATTCGGCGTGACGGCGGGAAACCGTGACATCGTCGAGGAAGATGTCGCTGTCCGGGTGACGGCCGGCACTGGTGGTGTCGACGTCGAGAAGAAACCGGGAGCCCGCGTTCGGCCCGCGCTTGACGACCAGCAATGCTTCCCCGGAGCGAAGCGCGTCCACTCCGGTGGGCTGAGGCTCGGGAGCCACCGGGGCGCTGTGACCCTCAACGTCGGCCAGGAAGTCTGCCCGGAAGACAGATGTCCGCTCCGGACCTTGCTCCGGAGGAACGCCGGGCCCGTCGTTCGTGCTCACCTGGGCTCTCCTAACGCACTGATGCCGCGTCCCCGGCCGACACCCGAATGCTGTGACTGCCACGAAACACCGCTACTCAAGAATGTGTAGATGCCAACGTACCGTGCCTGACCCGCTCCGGACGCCGGGGCTCCCCCAACCGGACGCGCACGCGCCCGGCCAGCGAAGATCGTCTGCGTCACACCCCCGTCGCCCGCCACCCCCCCCCACCGGGGGCGCTGGCGCGCAGCCGCTATTGATCTTTGATCAAGCCCTGATACGCCTCGGCTTCGAGCAGGCTGTCGATGCTCGACGGGTCGTCGAGCTGGATGTCGATGAGCCAGCCCTCGCCGTACGGGTCGCTGTTGATCAGCTCGGGTGAATCCGCCACCGAGTTGTTGACGGCCACGATCTCGCCGTCGAGCGGGGCGAAGAGCTCGGAGACGCTCTTCGTCGACTCGACCTCGCCGAAGACGTCACCGGAGCCGACGTGCCTGCCGACCTCGGGCAGGTCGACGAAGACGACGTCACCGAGCTGGTCCTGCGCGTACTCGGTGATCCCGACCCGCACCAGGCCGCCGTCCTTGACGGCGATCCACTCGTGCTCTTCGGTGTAGCGCAGTTCTTCTGGAGTGGACAAGGTCGCTCCCCTTTCGTGCTGACCTCGCTTGTGCAAGCCGTCGCGCGCAGTCTTTCATCTAGTCCCGCGCCGGAAATCACTAGGCCGCGGCGGCCGCGTCCCGATCCGGCCGGACAGCCCGGATGGCACGCGCGCTCTGGATCACGTACAGCGCACCCGACCACACGTAGAGCACGGCACCCCAGGTGATGAACGCGTAACCCACCGGCCGCGCGAACGCCGCGAAGGCCGAGCCCCCCTGCATGATCAGCAGAAAGGGGAACGCGTACATCAGGACGAAAGTGGCACCCTTGCCGATGTAGGTGACCTCGGGCGGCGC
>JAVXWP010000010.1:0-12919 GCA_032230695.1 Actinomycetota bacterium
TCGCCGCCACCGCGCCGACTACCAACCCGACGACCACCCCGCCCGCCGCGGCGAGCACGAAGTCGACGCCGACCTGCCACAGTGTCACCGAACCGGCGATCGCGGCTATGGCCGTCCGCAGTGCCACGAGCGCGGCCGCGTCGTTGACCAGGCTCTCGCCCTCCAGCAGCCGGACCACTTTGCGGGGCATGCCCACCCGGCGGGCGACGGCCGTCGCCGCGACCGCGTCCGGCGGCGCCACCACCGCGCCGATCGCGAACCCGGCCGCGAGCGGCAGATCGGGGATCACCAGCCACGCCACGACACCGACGACGGCGGTGGTGAACACGACGAGCCCGACCGAAAGCAGCGCGATCGGCCCGCGGTTCTTCCGGAAGTCGACCAGCGACGTGCGGATGGCCGTCGCGTAGAGCAGCGGCGGGAGCAGCCCGAGCAGCACGACCTCCGGATCGAGGTGGTAGTCCGGGACGCCAGGGACATAGGACGCGACCACCCCGACCACGATCAGGCACAGCGGCGCCGACCAGTCGAGCTTCCTGGCGAAGGCGGTGACGAGGAGCACCGCCACCACCAGCGCCACAATCTCTACGGCAATGTGCACGGCGTCATTCTCGCGCGGTCATGACGTTCCCGCGTCAGCGGAGGCCCAAAGGGCGGCGGTAGGGGCCCTGACGGTCCACTCGATGGAGCTGCCGGTGGCGTTGTCGTAGTTCACGAACCCGGTGCCGGTGACCCGGCGTGGTTGGCTTCCACGACCCCCTGCGAAACCGCCGCGTTCTCGGCCTCGTAGGTCTACGAACCGCCGATGTGCCCGCTGTTGCCCGGGATCGTCTGCGTGCCGGTGTTCCAGCCGGAGATGCGGACCGACGGCGCGGCACCCTTCAGATCGGCCGTCCGGTAGGTGGCCGTCAGCGTGGTCGACTCGCCCGGCCACAGGCTGACGGCGTTGTCGGTCCACTGGATTGGCAGGACAGGTGTTCCGGCCGTCCCGACGATGTGGGCGTCGACGAATAACGCCGGCGCCTTGCCCGTGCCGGTGTTCCTGAGCGTGACCTTCGTGGTCATGGTGTCACCCGAAGCGGTGGTCGTGGCCGTTCCGGCGACCTTCGTCTGCGCGAGGCCGGACAGCCCGCTCAGGTCGGCGTAGCTCGTCGTCGGGACGTAGTACCAGTCGTTGTTGGCCCAGTCCATGACATCGGACTTGGTCGACAGCCAGTACACGTTGCGGCTGACCTCCTTGCCGGCCGGGTCGGTGAGCACGAGCTTCGCCAGGTACGTGGTGGACAGGCCGCTGACCGCCGGGATCGTCAGCGCCGTCGCCTTGCCACCGTCACCCGGCACCGACAGATTCGCCGCGGTCTGGGTGAACTTCTCGGTGCCGTCGACGTTGTACAGTTTCACGCCGGCGGTGAGATTGCTTGCCGCCGCGTGGTTCTGGTTGACCACGACGACCGACTTGTTGTCGTAGGAGTACTGGATGTGCAACGGCTCATTGGCCTTCTTCGCGCCGTAGTACGAACCGTTCTGGTCGAGATAGGCGTCGAAGAGCTGCCAGTGCAACGAAGTCCAGCCGCTGTTGAGCATCCAGTAGATGAGCCCGGTCGACGGGTTGCTCGCGTCGGTGAAGTTCCGCGAGTGCGACTCGTACTCCGCGCGGACGTTCTCGTACTGCGCCAGTTGTGCCTTGCGGACGTAGTCCTGGAGGTCCGCCGGAGCGCCGTACCGGCCGGCCAGCGCGTTGCCGAAGAGCTTCAGGTCGTCGAAGGTCGTCGACGAGGAACGGTGGTACTGCGGGGCTTCCGGGTTCTTCCACAGCACGTCGAGCTCACTGGCCGACATCATCCGCTTGAGCGTGTCCAACGTCGGGATGTCCGGTCCCGCACTGGTTTCGGAGTTGAAGCCCGACGCGCCCCCGCTGTCGGCGTGCGCCTTGTCGTACCAGTAGGACGGCGGGACCCAGTCGTACGGGCCGTTCATCTTCATGCCGGACGCGCCGGTGATGGGGGAGGACTTCGCGGACGCGGCCGCGATGATCGGGGCCGGCCAGTCGGCGGCGGTCAGCGCGTCGACGTAGTTCTTCTCGATCGTCGCGTCGGGCGCGAAGTCGCTGCCGATGTTGAAGGAGATGACACTCGGATGATCGCGGAGCCGTTCGGCTTCGCCGGTCATCGACGCCTTGGCGACCGGGTAGTCCTCCTGGGTCCACGGCTCGCCCTTTTCGTCGCCGTTGACCTGGCCTTCCCACTTGTCGCAACATTCCCAGCCCGGCATGGTGAGGATGCCGTACTGATCGGCGAGGTCGAAGAACTCGTCCGGCTCGATGTGGCCTTCGAGGCGGACCGTGTTGAGGCCTAGGTCCTTGACGTACTTGAGCTTGTCGGAGGCGCGCTTCGCGTCCCAGCGCAGGAAGAGGTCCGGCGACCAGCCACCGCCCTTGATCAGTACCGGGCGGCCGTTGATGACGTACTGCCTTCCGCCGCTGGAGTTGAGCGGCGCCTTGATGTCCCGGATCCCGAACCGCGAGTGCGCGGTGTCCGACGCGACGCCGGCAACGCTCGCTGTCAGATTCAGGTCGTGCAGCGTTTGCCCGCCCATTCCGGCCGGCCACCACACGTCGGGGTTGTTGACTACGACCGTCGGGAAGGTGACCGTCTTCTTCTCTTTGGCAGCAAGGGAAACAGTCTGGCTGACAACGCTGCCCGCGACCGTGCCGGAGACCGTCGCCTGGACGGCGGCCGTGGAGTCGTTGCGCACGTCCGCCTTGACGGTCAGATCGGCGCGGTTGAGCGAGGGCATCGCCAGCTTCGTGACGACGTGCGCGCCGCGCAGTGCGACACCGCCGCTGCGCCGGACGAGGACGTCACGGACGATGCCCATGTTGTTGTCCGGCGGCGTCTGGGCCCAGTCGATCCAGCCCATCGAGAGGTCGCGGTTGGGGTCGTTCGGGTAGACCTTGATCGCCACCGAGTTGACCCCGGGGTGGACCTGCGCGGTGACATCGAGGTCGTGCCGCGTGTAGGCGCCGACGATCTGCTTGCTGTCCGCCACCCTGGTGCCGTTGACCCACACGTCGGCGCGCGAGAGGACCCCGCTGAAGTCGAGATAAGTGCGCAGTGTCGACCGGCTGTCGAGGGTGAGGTCGGCGCGGTACCACCACGGGACGGTGAAGTCGGCGGGGTTCGCCGACTTCATGTTGGTGGAGTAGAAGGGATCCGGGTACTTGTTGTTCCGCAGCAGCCCGGCGTAGACCGTTGAGCGGGACGAAACCGGGTACCAGCCCGCCGTCGGGAAGCCGGGCCGTGAGACGGCCGCGTCGTCGATCGTCTTGGTGGAGGACTGGATGAGGTAGCCGGGGATGGGGGTCGCGGCCCCCGCGTTGTCGGCGACGGCCAGCACCGTGTCGACAGTGGTGTTGATCGTGGACACCGCCGGCGCGATGCCCGCACCGGCGAGTGCCGCGGTGAGGGCGGCCACGGTCAGCAGCAGGATTCGGACTCGGGGACGGGTCTTCCGGCGGATCACGGGGCGCCTCCTCAGATTGTTAGGGAACTTTCCTAACAATTGGCCAGATGTTAGTGACTCCCGAAGCCCGGGACAATGCTTGACGGCGTTTCGGCCGGTAAGGACCCCCGGATGCGCGGCGATCGAACATGTGTTCTACTAGTGCCGCCGGTCGCGGATGGGGAAGATCCGAGGCCGGCACCTATACCTCAGAAATAACGCTTATGTCACGAATCACCCGAACGAATGATCAAACTGGGTAGATTTCGGGTTCAGATCGACGTCGGGTCACGCTCGGGCGAATCTGGGCGCGACGTCGGGGCCGTCGGGTGCCGGAGTGGTGATCACCTAAGAGGGGACTCTTTAGTTGAGCACGTCCATTTCGCGTACGGCGGCTCGGGCTTTGAGCGCCGCCACCGCGTTCCTGATCGTCGGCGGTCTGGCGGCCGCGCCCGCGCTGGCGCAGCCCGATCCGACGATAAGCACCGAAGGGCCGCCGAGTTCCACGGTGTCGCCGGCGCCTGAGGCTCCGAAGCCTTCGGAACCGGCTACGCCCGCCGAACCCGTGAGCGCGGAGCAGCCCGACATGGCCCTGACGGCCGGCGTCGAGCCAGGCACCTATCTGCCGGGCCAGAACATCCCGATCACGGTCACCATCACCAATGCGGGACCGGTCGAGGCCACCGGGGTTCAGGGATCCAGCACGACTGTGTCGGGTTCCGAGGCTTCCGTCGAGACCTCGGGCTGGCAGGAGCTCGCTACCGCCGAAGGTGGCACCTTCGCGCCGGGGGTGCCCAGGAACTTCGAGCTGATCGCCACGGTCCGGAGCATCGACAAGGGCAACCCGGTCGTCAAGTTCACCGTCGAGTCCGACGACGACTCGATCTGGGAGAACAACAGCTCCACCGTCACCATCCCGTTGGTCTCGCCCGAGGTGAAGGGCACCGTCGGCGGGATCGTGTTCGGTGACGCCAACGAGAACGGCGCCTTCGACACCGGGGAGGGACTTGCCGATGTCGAGCTCGAAGTCTCCGGTGGTCCCGGTCTTGCCGAGAAGGGCAAGACCGGCGTCGACGGAGCCTTTGCCTTCCTTGATCGGCCCGCGGGGATATACAGCCTGTACTCCCCGTCGAGGGCGGCGGGATGGATCCTCGCCCGCCCCGGCCAGGTGGTCGTGGACGGTTCGGGCAAGAGTTCGGAGGTCCGCATCCGCGGGGTGCGGCCGCTGAGCGACGTACTGAGTGCGAAGATCGAATTCGGGGCGGAGTCCTACCAGGTCGGCGCCGTGGCGAAGCTGGATGTCACCCTCACCAACCGCGGCCCGAAGACGCTGAGTGGTATCAAGGCCGGTTGCGATCGAGTCGGGTTGTCGCCCGCGCACGTGAGTGGCTGGACCGACCCGGCACTCTGGGGCGAGCTGGCGTCCCCCAGCACGGGTGTCACGCTCGGTGCCGGCGAGACCAAGGTGATCCCGGTGTCCGGAGGCGTGCAACCGGGATCGCTTGACCAGGGTGTCGTCTACGCGGCCTGCGACTTCGGTGACGACGAGACTTTCCTCGAAGGATTCCCGACGGCCTCCGGGCACGCGAAGGTGCCCGGTAAGACTTCGGATATCGGCGGGGTGGTCTACCAGGACCTCAACGGCAACGACCTGTTCGATTTCGGTGAGGCCGTCGCGAACGCGAAGTTCGGTTTGTCCGAGCGGAAGAACGGTCCTGTCGTCGCCGAGACGACGACCGATTTCAACGGTGTCGCGCAGTTCATCGGCCTGCCGCGAGGCTGGTACTACCCGACGGTGCAAAGTCCGTGGAAGCTCGCGGACCCGGACGCGTTCTTGACCAATCCCGTGCAGGCCGACGATCACTTTGCCGTCCAGGTCGTGAACGAGCCCTCCGGGGACACTCCAGCTCCGGCCGATCCCGTTGTGCCTGCTGACGGCGGCTCCGGCTCGGGCCCCGGCTCAGTCTCCGGGTTGGCGAGCACGGGTGTCGAGGTGTTCGGGCCGGTCGCCGGTGGTGCGGCGGCGGTATTCGCCGGGATCCTGGCACTGTTCTACGCGCGCCGCCTGCGGCGTACCAGGGCGTGATCTGATGTGCTCGCGTGCCCGGCACGCGAGCACATCAGGCCTTGATGTTCTTGGTACGGACCAGATTCCCGCTTTTGTCGTACGTCTTCCACTCGCCGGTTTTCTTTCCGGACGAATAGCGGCCCACGTCCCACAGTTCGCCGTTGGGGTGGTAGCGCTTCCATTCGCCGTCCTGCTGGCCGCTCTCGAAACCGCCGGTCTGCTTCAGCGTCCCACTTTCGCCGTACCATTCCCAGTGCCCGGCTAATTCGCCTTCGGCATATTCTCCCGCGGCCTTGAGCTTCCCGTTCCGGAAATAGTATTTCCATTTCCCGGTCTTCTTGCCGCCGTTGTATTCGCCGGACGCGGACAGCTTCCCGTCCGCGAAGTGTTCCTCCCGTGGCCCGGTCTCCCCATCTCGTTCTGTCACAGCCATGTCTCCTCCTCACGCGGGCCGGTCACCTCAGATACCACCCGGACAGCAGAGTGCCCAGAGAAGTTCATACTATGGTGGCTGGTTTTGGCGGTTTGTTCCCCCTAACGTGAGAAAAAATCACACTGCGTCAACTGTGGACGGGCTATCCACGGGAAACGCGGACGCTGGGGAGAGGAATCGCCCGTGCCCGTCACCCGTGTCATTCGCTGGAAGCCATTGGCCTTACTGGCCGTGACCGTCGCCGCGGTGGCTGTCGTCCTACAGGTCCCGACCACCGCGACCGCGGCGGCGCCCATCACCGTCGCCCAGGCGATCGGCCAGCAGGGGTCCACCGCCACCGTCCGCGGCTACGTCGTCGGGCAGCCGACGGCGACGAACACCGTCGTCCGCTCGAGCTTTCCCGGCGACACCGCACTCGCACTCGCGGACACCGCCGCCGAAACGAGCACCTCGCGGATGCTCTACGTGCAGGTCACGGCCTCCTTCCGGGCCGCATACGGCCTCAAGACGAACCCCAGCCTGATGGGCCGCCAGCTCGACGTCACCGGCCCGCTCGGCGCCTACTTCTCGCACGCCGGCCTCACCTCGCCGACCGCGTTCGCCCCCGCGGGCAGCACCCCGCCGTCGTCGACCACCCCGACCAGCCCGCCGACGACCACCCCGACCAGCCCTCCCGGCGACTACGACGGCACCTACTACCGCGACGCGATCGGGCGCACCGGGACCGCGCTGAAGAGCACCCTGCACCAGATCATCAGCACCAACACCAAGCTCACCTACGACGAGGTGTGGAACGCGCTGAAGGACACCGATCAGGACCCGAACAACTCGGCCAACGTGATCCTGCTCTACAGCGGCCGTTCCCAGAGCAAGACGACCAACGGCGGCGGCGTCAACGACTGGAACCGCGAGCACGTCTGGGCCAAGTCGCACGGCGACTTCGGCACCGCGACTGGCCCCGGCACCGACATCCACCACCTCCGCCCGGAAGACGTGACGGTGAACGCGGACCGCGGCAACAAGGACTTCGACCTGGGCGGCTCCGCGGTCGCGGAAGCCCCCGGCAGCCTCACCGACGCCGACTCGTTCGAACCCCGCAACGCCGTCAAGGGCGACGTCGCCCGGATGATCCTTTATATGGCCGTTCGCTATGACGGCGGCGACGGTTTTGCCGACCTCGAACCCAACAACAACGTCAACAACGGCAGCGCACCGAACATCGGCCGGCTGTCCGTGCTGCTGCAATGGAACACCCAGGACCCGCCCGACGCTTTCGAAAAGCGGCGCAACCAGGTCATCTACGACACCTATCAGCACAACCGGAACCCGTTCATCGACCACCCCGAATGGGTCGGCTCGATCTGGAACTAAATACGATCCGAGTCAGGCCATTTGCGTCGAGGTAATGAAGGGGTCTTTGAGGGACTCAGAGTCCCTCAAAGACCCCTTCACGGCGTTCCTATGCCGGCCTCGTCGAGCAGACGGCCGCGCTCGCGTCCGGCGCGGTGACCGGCGCCGCGATCTGGTGGTCGTCGAAGGTGATCGAGCAGGTGGCGTTGTCGCCGACCACGGTGACGCCGAGGTCCAGTTGGCTGACGGACTTCGTGGTGGTGAAAGCGGCCGAGTCCACACCGACCGGTGGGAGGTCGACGCCGCCGGTGTCGCCGAAGACCTCGCCGTGGACACGGAAGATCGTGCCTGGGTCACCGGAGACGGAGACGGCGACCTTGTGTTCGGCGGCTGCGGGAGTGGGAGATGGCACAGTGGGCACCGAAACGGGCGCGCTGGGTGCTTGTGCGGGCGAGCAGGCGGCGAGTAAGGCGCCAGCGGTGAGAGCGATCGCTGCGGGGAGACGAAGGCGCCTGGTGGATGCGTTGCGTGCGTTCATGTTCACGACCTGTCCGTTGAGACATGTTCGCCGCTCTGAAGCTAATCAGGGCCACCTGGACGACAGGTAGCCCCGATCGAGTGCACTTCAACTCACCAGCCGCGTTCACGCCATTCGGCGAGCCTAGGCTTCTCCGCACCGATTGTCGTGTCGTCGCCATGCCCCGGATAAACCCAGGTGTCCTCGGGCAGGGCCTCGAAAAGCCGCTCCGACACGTCGTCGAGCAACGAGCCGAACAACTCCGGCGAACCGGTCTTTCCCACCCCGCCGGGGAACAGCGAGTCTCCGGTGAACAGGTGCCCGTGGCCCTGGGGATCCCGGTACAGCAGGGCGATCGACCCGGGAGTGTGCCCGCGGAGGTGGATCACCTCGAGCACGCAGGCTCCCACCTTCAACGAATCCCCGTGCTCCACCAGGAAGTCCGGCGGGATCGGCAGCGGATCGGCGTCCAGGGGATGCGCCGCGGTGTTCGAGCCGTTCGCGCCGGCGACGGCACCCAGCGCCTGCCAGTGGTCGGCGTGCTGGTGGGTGGTCACCACGGTGCGCAGCGCGGGACGATCGGGGCCGTGCCCGATGAGGTCCGAGATACGCTCCGGCTCGTTGGCGGCGTCGATCAACAGGGCTTCGTTGGTCTCGCGGCAGATGAGCAGGTAGGCGTTGTTGTCCATCGGGCCGACGGACAGTTTCGTGATGGTCAGCGCGGCCAGGGTTCGGCGGGCGGCATCGCCGCCCGGCTCGACGTGGCCCGTGTATTCCTCAACGACGTTCACCTCTCCTACGGTAGTCGTGTCGTTCCAAGCAGTTCCACCCGCACAAGTTGGTCACAACCTGGTCACGTACCCTCGGGATCCCCGACGCTCCGAGCCCCAGGACGACATGCCGATTCCTCCTTTGCCCAGCGGGCAGCGCGCGACCAGGCGGATCAGCTGGGACATCATCAGGGTCGTCGCGTTGTTTTCGGTGGTACTGGGGCACATCACACATCAGTCGAGACTGCTTCATCCGGAGCTCGCGGGGTATCCCTTCAGCGTGACGGCTCAATACGGCGCCGCGATCCTTCTCGTCGTCTCCGCGTATTTCGTGTGCGCGAGTCTGCGTAAGGGGGCGCCGGGGCGGTGGCTGTGGAAGAAGGTCGCCCGGCTGCTGCCCGCGTACTTCGTGGCCGTGGTGATCACCTACGTCGTCATGCGGTTCGCGGCGGCGTGGTTCAACAGGCAGAACCTTCCCGGTGCCCCGCCCTGGTACCTGCCGTCGGGGATCGACCTGTTCGCCAATCTGACGATGATCCAGGGCTGGTCGACGAGTTTCCAGTGGCTGGACGGGTCCTACTGGACGTTGCCGGTGCAGATCATGGCGTTCACCGCCGCGGCTCTGCTGTGGCCCCAGCGGTGGCGGACCGACGTCGTGGTGGGGGCGCTGATCTGGGCGCTCATCCTCGGTCCACTGCTGCTGCGGTTCGTCATCTTCGATCCGATCGACACCCCGAGCTGGGCGATCACAGTGATCTTCGGGCTCGGGCTGCACCGGGTGCACGCGTTCGCGATCGGGGTTGCGATCTGGCTGTGGGCGCAGGGGCGGCTTCGGCATTGGCACCTGGCGTTGCTGCTGGTCGCGACGGTCGCCTCGCAGGATCTGAACATGTATCCGCTGCACTACGCGACGCCGATCGACCCGGACCGGGTCCCCTCGATCGTGGGATTCGCGGTGATGCTGCTGGCGATCTGCGTGGCGGCGAAGGGGCCGGATTGGGACCTGCCGTGGCTGCGCAGGGCGACCCCGGTCATCAGCTGGCTCGCGGGCATCTCATACGGTGTCTATCTGGTCCATCAGGAACTCGGTTACATCCTGGCGCGGGCACTGCTCGCCGTGGGGGCAACAGGGTGGGTGCGGCTGCCGATAGTTCTGGCCGCCGCGGTGCTCGCGGGATGGCTTCTGACGGTGCTGGTGGAGCGTCCCGTCCACCGGCTGCTGACCGGGCGACGGGAACGAACACCCTCATCGCCGGCGTTGAAAGAGCTGGTGGAGACGCCCTCGAACGGGCCATCTCCGGTTTCTGTCGGTGGTCGGACCTAGCATGGGGAGGCCCGGCCGTCTAGGTGCGTCCGTGGCGTTCATAGACCGGGGTAGAAGCGTGAATAGATCTGAAGGGACCTGGCGTGGCTGATCGCCTCGTTGTTCGCGGCGCCCGCGAGCACAACCTCCGCGGTGTCGACATCGACCTGCCGCGGGACAGCCTCATCGTTTTCACCGGCCTGTCCGGGTCCGGCAAGTCGAGCCTGGCGTTCGACACCATCTTCGCGGAAGGCCAGCGCCGGTACGTCGAGTCGCTGTCCGCTTACGCGCGCCAGTTCCTCGGCCAGATGGACAAGCCCGATGTCGACTTCATCGAGGGACTTTCGCCCGCGGTGTCGATCGACCAGAAGTCCACCTCGCGCAACCCGCGTTCGACGGTCGGCACGATCACCGAGGTCTATGACTACCTGCGACTGCTGTACGCACGCGCCGGCAAGGCGCACTGCCCCACGTGTGGCGAGCGGATCAGCAAGCAGACCCCGCAGCAGATCGTGGACCAGGTACTCGAGATGGAGGAGGGTGTCCGCTTCCAGGTGCTCGCCCCGATCGTGCGCGGCCGCAAGGGGGAGTACGTCGACCTCTTCTCGAACCTGCAGCAGCAGGGCTATGCGCGAGCGCTCGTCGACGGCACGGTCCACGCGCTGACAGACCCGCCGAAGCTGAAGAAGCAGGAGAAGCACCAGATCGCCGTCGTCATCGACAGGCTGGCGGTCAAGGCGAGCTCCAAGCAGCGGCTCACCGACTCCATCGAGACCGCGCTGGGCCTGGCGGACGGCATGGTCGAGCTCGACTTCGTGGACCTGCCCGAGAACGACCCGCATCGCGTGCGCGGATTCTCGGAGAACCTCGCCTGTCCCAACGGTCACCCGCTCACGATCGAAGACCTCGAGCCGAGGTCGTTCTCGTTCAACTCGCCGTACGGCGCCTGCCCCGATTGCACCGGGCTGGGCATCCGCAAGGAGGTCGACCCGGAGCTGGTCGTCCCAGACGACGAGCAGTCCCTCGCCGGCGGTGCCATCGCCCCGTGGGCGGGCGGGCAGACGGCGGACTACTTCCAGCGGCTGCTCGAATCGCTTTCGGAGGCCATGGGCTTCCGGATGGACACACCGTGGCGCCGGCTGCCGGCGAAGATCCAGAAGGCCGTCCTGCACGGCGTCGACGAGCAGGTCCACGTTCGCTACAAGAACCGCTACGGCCGGACGCGGTCGTACTACGCCAGCTTCGAGGGCGTGATCCCGTTCCTGGAGCGCCGCCAGGAGCAGACCGAGTCCGACCAGATGCGGGAGCGCTACGAGGGATACATGCGAGAGGTCCCGTGCCCGGCGTGCCAGGGCACCCGGCTCAAGCCGGAAATCCTCGCCGTGACCCTCGAGCACGCCACCCGCGGGGATCGCTCGATTGCCGACGTGTGCGCGCTGTCCATCGCGGAGGCGTCGGAGTTCCTCGACGACCTGGTCCTCAACCAGCGTGACGCGATGATCGCGGGCGCGGTGCTCAAGGAGATCCAGGCGCGGCTGCGTTTCCTGCTCGACGTCGGGCTCACGTACCTGTCGCTCGATCGCGCGTCCGGCACGCTGTCCGGCGGCGAGGCGCAGCGCATCCGGCTCGCCACGCAGATCGGCTCCGGCCTGGTCGGCGTGCTGTACGTGCTCGACGAGCCGTCCATCGGCCTGCACCAGCGCGACAACCACCGGCTGATCGAGACACTGGTCCGGCTGCGCGACCTCGGCAACACACTGATCGTCGTGGAGCACGACGAGGACACCATCCGGCATAGCGACTGGGTGGTCGACATCGGCCCCGGCGCCGGCGAGCACGGCGGGCACATCGTGCACAGCGGCCCGTTCAAGAAGCTGTTGCGCAACAAGGATTCCCTCACCGGGGATTACCTCTCCGGCCGCCGGTTCATCCCGATTCCGGAAGAGCGCCGCCCGATCGACAAGAAGCGCATGCTGACCGTCGTCGGCGCGCGCGAGCACAACCTGCGCGGTATCGACGTCTCGTTCCCGCTGGGCTGTCTCGTCTCGGTCACCGGGGTTTCCGGCTCCGGGAAGTCGACGCTGGTCAACGACATCCTCGGAACAGTGCTGGCCAACAAGCTCAACGGGGCTCGTCAGGTGCCGGGCAGGCACACTCGGATCAAGGGACTCGACGAGGTAGACAAGCTGGTCCGCGTCGACCAGGGCCCGATCGGCCGCACCCCGCGGTCCAACCCGGCGACGTACACCGGCGTGTGGGACCACGTGCGCAAGCTGTTCGCGTCGACGGTCGAGGCAAAGGTCCGCGGTTACCAGCCGGGCCGGTTCTCGTTCAACGTCAAGGGCGGCCGCTGCGAGGCCTGCACCGGTGACGGCACGATCAAGATCGAGATGAACTTCCTGCCGGATGTCTATGTGCCCTGCGAGGTCTGCAAGGGCGCGCGGTACAACCGGGAAACCCTTGAGGTGCACTACAAGGGCAAGACCGTGTCGGACATCCTCGACATGCCGATCGAGGAAGCGGCGGAGTTCTTCGAGCCGATCAAGGCGATCCACCGGCATCTGGCGACCCTCGTCGACGTCGGCCTCGGGTACGTGCGGCTCGGCCAGCCCGCGCCCACGCTGTCCGGCGGTGAGGCGCAGCGTGTCAAGCTGGCCAGCGAGCTGCAGAAGCGGTCGACCGGCAAGACGGTCTACGTGCTCGACGAGCCGACCACAGGGTTGCACTTCGAGGACATCCGCAAGCTGCTCGGCGTGATCAACGGCCTTGTGGACAAGGGAAACTCGGTGATCGTGATCGAGCACAACCTCGACGTCATCAAGACCTCGGACTGGGTCATCGACATGGGGCCCGAGGGCGGTTCCGGCGGTGGGACCTTGGTGGCCGACGGGACGCCGGAGTTCGTGGCTTCGGTCGAGGAGAGCTACACCGGGCAGTTCCTCAAAGCGGTACTCAAGTAGGTGGCTCGTGAGTGTTT
>JAVXWP010000018.1:0-15366 GCA_032230695.1 Actinomycetota bacterium
TGAGTGTTGCGCGGGGTTCTAACCCCGCGAAACACTCACGAGCTGCTACCAGTACTGATGCCGCTTCCCGTCGGTGTCGGCGACAAAGATGACCGCGTCGGCGCCGTCCAACTCTGCCGGGTTCAACGGGAGATGGCCGGGCACGATCGGCTCACCCATGCCGATCGACGGGGGAAGCGCGGCGCGCAGAGCCGGTGCCGGGAACAGGGCGCGGCGGGTGGTCGCCCCGGCCAGCACGCCCTGGAGGGTGCCCGGGACGCTGTGGGGGTTGGCGTCGGTTGCCAGGAACACGTATCGCTCGCCGAGGGTGAGCCCGACGAGCGCGCCAGCGCTCCCCCAGCTCACGTCGTCCCCGACCGGCATGTGGGACTGCGCACGCTGGAGGTGCACGTTGTGCGCGAACACCAGGCTCGGCCCGCGTCGCTGCTCCTGGGCAACGATCGCGAGCAGGTTCTCGGCCATCATTTCGGTACGCAGGCTGAACAAAGTCGCGACGCGATCGGACGCGGGGCTGGCGATGGCCGCGTGATAGCGCAGAAGGCCCTGTGCGGTGCGCGCGTGCGCGACGGCGTGGGCGTAGCCGGCCGGGTCGGCGGAGTGCAGGCTGGGTGCCGCGCGGCGCAGCGTGCTGGCGAGGTCGTCGGCGACGATACGCAGGCCGCGAGCACGGTCGGAGTCGCCGACCGACAATGCCGGGTCGAACATGGCCGCCTGGTTCGTCCAGTCCGCGTCGTCGCCGAGCAGCGCGTCGAGGTCGCGGGCCGATTCGGGCCGTAGTTCCACGGGCAGGTAGTCGTTGACCGAGGACAGTGCGCATCGTGGGCTCGGCGCACTGTAGGTCTCCGTCGGTGCGTCGAAGCCGTGGAAGCGGACCCTGTCCTGCGGCGCGCGGCCGGCGTTGTGCGCGCGGAGCCATTCGACGAGTTCGCGGTTGCCCGGCACGGCGCCGAACCCGTGGCTGAACCCGGTGGCGAGCACCTCGTCGACATCCGCCGTTGCACCGCCCACATAGTCGTCGACAACGGACGCGGCGAAGAGATCGATCTCCAGCACGATCGACCGGTACCCCCGTTCGACGAGGTGACCGAGGAGTTCGTTGCGCAGTAAGGGGAACGCCTCGATCCCATGGGTCGGCTCGCCGAGGGCGAGCAGGGCCGCCGGCTCGGTCCGTGCGGCGAGCAGCTCATCGAGGGCACAGCCCAGGCTTGCTGGATCGTCGAGTTGGCGGCCGATCCCACGCAGTGTGGCGGCAGTGGACATGAAACACCCCTTCCAGAAGGAACTGCCCTCGACAGTATCGTTGAAGAATCGGTTGAGACTTCTGTGGCTTCTACCTGGATTCGATAGATTGAAGCCTCAATCGGAGGTGCAAGCTGCGACCCATCGACCTTGCCCGAGAACACGGTTTGTCCGCCCAGGCGATCCGCAACTACGACGACGCCGGCATCCTCCCGCCGACCGAGCGCAGCGGGACCGGCTACCGGCGCTACACGCCCCTGCACGCGCAGGCGCTGCGTGCCTTCCTCGCGTTGCGCGGCGGCCATGGACACCAGCAGGCCACCGAGATCATGCGCGCGACCAACCGGGGCGACACCGAGTCCGCCTACCGGCTCATCGACGCCGCGCACATCGCGCTGCTCGCCGAACGCGACACCCGCGGTGAGGTCGCGACGGCCCTTGGCACCTTGTCCACCGCGACACCTGTCCCGGTCAACGGTCGACCGCTCACTGTGGGCGAACTCGCGCGCCGGCTCGGCGTGCACCCCGCGACGCTGCGCGGTTGGGAGGCCGAAGGCATCCTGCGCCCCGAACGCGACCGAGCAACGGGTTACCGCGAGTACGGACCGGACTGCGTGCGCGACGCCGAGATCGCACGGCAGCTGCGCCGAGGCGGGTACCTGTTGCGCCCTGTCGCGCAGTTCATCGAGTCGCTGCGCGAGGCGGGCGGGGCAGCCGCGTTGAGCGCCTTCCTCGACTCCTGGCAGGACCGGCTGACCACACGCAGCCGCAACCTTCTCGCCGGCGCGGCCCAACTCGACGCCTACCTCGCCCTGCTCGATCAGACGTAGCGGGGCGGCCGACAAGAGGTAGCCGAGGACCTGTACATGATCGCCATCGCCATACGCCTGCGCGACGAGGAGGAGCACTCCCCGCCGCTCCGGTGCGGCTGGCGTGACCACTAAGGACTCCGGAGCTGTTTACTCAGGTTGGTTTCCTAGCCGGAGCCTCAGTTTCGGACATGGTGAAACCGTGGCCGGCACCGGAGGCACCGAACTCGGCCGGAAATAGGTTTCGCCAGCTTGAGCCGCCACTGCGCGCTCAGCTGACGGCAGCGCCGAACCACTTGGGCAGCTGGCTGAGCAGATCCTGCTGGTCGTCACCGACCCACGCCACGTGGCCGTCCGGCCGCAGCAGCGCGGCGGGCACGTCCAGTTCCTCGCTGACGTCCACGACGTGGTCGACCCGGTCCGCCCAGCCCGCCACCGAGAGCCGGCCGGTCTGGTCGAGCAGCAGTCCGCGGCCGGCGTGCATCTGCTCGTAGAGGCGGCCACGCTTCAACCCGATGTCCCGCAGCCGCCGGCCGAGCAGGTCAGGCCCCTCGCCGAAGTCGTAGCGGATGCCGATCGCGGTGACCTTCTCGACCAGGTACCGGGTCACCTCCTCGAAGTCCATCAGCTCGGACATCAGCCGGCGCACCGCCTGGGGACCCGGCTCGACGGACGTCAGCACGACCTGCGCGCGGGTGTTGTCCAACACGGCGGCCGCCACCGGACGCCGTTCGGCCTGGTAGCTGTCCAGCAGCCCCGGCGGTGCCCAGCCGTCGACCTCGGCGGCCAGCTTCCAACCGAGGTTGAACGCGTCCTGGATGCCGAGGTTGAGCCCCTGCCCGCCCATCGGCGGGTGGATGTGTGCCGCGTCGCCGGCCAGCAGCACCCGACCGGCCCGGTACCGCTCGGCCAGCCGGGTGGCGTCGCCGAACCGCGAGAGCCAGCGCGCCGAGTGCACGCCGAAGTCGGTGCCGGCGATCTCCCGGATCTGCTGCTTCAGCTCGTCCAGGGTCGGTGGGACCGTGTGGTCCTCGGCCACCCGGGCGGCGGGCGCGACGGCGCGGTACATCCCGTCCCCGATCGGCCCGACGCCGAACCCCTTGTGAGTCTCGCGGGCTTCGGCCACCACGGCCGCCACCATCTCCGGTGACGCGGTCAACTCCACCTCGCCCAGCAGCCACTCTTTGCCGGCGGGCTCACCGGGGAAAGCGATGTCGAGCAGCCTGCGCACCGTGCTGCGACCGCCGTCGCACCCGACGAGGTAGCGCGAGCGCAACTGCGTGCTGTCCGCCAACTCCACTGTCACCCCGTCGCCGTCCTGGCTCAACCCGACCAGTTCGTTGCCATACCGGATCTCGGCGCCGACCTCGAGGGCGTGCTCGGTGAGCAGACGGTCGGTGATGGTCTGCGGAATGCCGAGGGTGTACGCGTGTGCGGTGTCCAGCCGGTCCGGAGTGGGCTTGCTGATTCCGGCGAAGGAACCACCGAGCGGGTACTGCTTGCCGAGCGCGAGGAACCGTTCCAGCAGGCCGCGCTGGTCCATCACCTCGACGCTGCGCGCGTGCAGGCCCAGCGAACGCTCGATCTTGGTCGGCTCCGCGTCCTTCTCCAGCACGACCACCTGCACCCCGTGCAGCCGCAACTCGCTCGCCAGCATCACGCCGGTCGGCCCGCCGCCGGCGATGATCACGTCAATCATGAAAACCCCCTTCAACGACGATGAGCAGTGTCCCTGGCCCGACGATCCCGTGGTTCACACGGACACGGTCGGCTGCTCGCTCGCCGACGGTCCCCAGCACCGGTTCAGCGTCCCCGCACGTCCCGTACGTCGACAACAACACACGCATTCGTGACTCTCATTTCTGCAGGTACGGGCTTCGGCCGGTGATTCTGCGGCATGACCCGGGTCTTGTGGCAAGCCCCCCATTGCGCTATATGTTGAGAGTGGAAAGGAGTGGATCCACTCCTTTCGGTGTCGTGGGCGCCCGCAGCCAGGCCTTCAGCCGGCCCCCACAGCCCAGTTCGGCATCTCCTACCCCGTCACCGACACTGTCGTTGCCACGCGAGGGTCCCACCTGTGAGGAACGCCAGGCCGACGTCGCTCGCCTTCAGCTGCTCGGCCGGGGTGACCAGTTCGATGCCGCGGCCGAAGCCGTACCGACGACCCGTCTCACACGATCTTGCCGCTCAGCCCGAACGGCCTGCGGCTTGAGTTGTCCGGCTTACTTGGCGAAATTGATGCGCTGGTGGCTGGCCAGCACTTCGTCGGCCAACTCGGCAGGGGTGAACCCGTCCGAGCGCAGCATGAGCGTCCCATCCGGCTGGTGGGCAGCGGCGGCCACGGCCGCGTCCACACGGCTCATGGCCCACTCGCGGGCCGACTGGGCGGCCTCGGTGTTGTCGGGGACGGGACCACGGGCATTGAGCCGCTCCCACAACACGTCGACCTTCGCCTCCAGGAAGACATGCAGGACCTCCTCGCCCGCGTCGAGCAGGCCACCGAGGATCTCGGCCCGGTAGGCGTCACGGATCAGCGACATCGGCACGATGAGCGTGTCCGCGTGGTGCCTGCGCAGCGACAACGCCGTCGCGACGACCAGCTCCCGCCAGCTCGGCAGGTCCTGGAAATCGTCGTTGGGCCGCATCCACTTCCACAGCATGAGGCCGACGTCCTCCGGGTCGTACACGACCGAGTCCGGGAGCCGTCGGTGTAGCTCCCGCGCCAGCGTCGTCTTCCCCGCTCCAAACCCGCCGTTAAGCCAGATAATCACCCGTCACAACGTATCCGGACGATCCGCAGCACCACCGCCTACCTCCGAATTTCGCCATCACCCGTGGCACCCAACCCCGAACACCACCACCTCGTCCGGCTCACCGTCGATGACCTCACTCGCAACGGCGACCAAGTCTTGCTGCGCCTCGGTGAACCGCCCTCACCAGTACCGGCACCGGTCGCAAAACTCTTGCTCGCCTGGATCGGCCAGCGGGACAACATGAACGCCGCCACCAATCCCAACTCCGCGCGATCTCACCCGTCAAGCACCGCAAAGATAGGTCAATTCTGTGAAGTAGAGCTTTCCCGTTCGGCGAGGAACTCGTCGAACAAGTCGAAGAGCACCTTGAGAACATACGTTTCCTGTTCGGGGGTGAGGTCCAACGCGCCTTTCCAATCTGGAATAGCGATCTGCCGAATCTGGGCTTCCCAGACGAGATTGTCACTGACTTCGTGGTTCGCCATCAGCCACTCGCGCCACCCAGCCAGGCCAGGCCCGCCATGCCGACGAGCGGCTTGGTCATAACCCACCATGAAGGCAGTCGCTCCGCTGAGTGTCGTCCGGCCGATGAACATGCCGATACGCCTGGCGAACTGAGCGAAGTACTCGCGCTCGCTCATCTTGGTCAGATCCGTCACCCCCGAAATCTACCGTCCCGGCCGTCGACTGCGGGGCCAGTCGGAGCTCACCGCTGAACCCTTGAACCCGGCCTTCGAGGATCGACTTGAATCAAGTTGGAGTCCAGTACACAACAGACGATCACACACAGTCACAGTCACCATGAACTCGCGACAGCCCCGCTACCGGGGCCTCTGTACGGAGAACTCGTTGCCGTCGGGGTCGAGCATCAGCACCCGGGCGCCGTCGCCCTCGCCGACGTCGGTGCGCGTCGCGCCAAGCGAGATCAGGCGGTCGACCTCCGCCTCCCAGTCGGCGTCGGCGGGGAGCGCCAGCTCGAAGTACAGCCTGTTCGTGCCCGTCTTCGGCGCCACCGGAGGACCACCCCATGTGATCTTCGTACCGCCGTTCGGCGATTGGATCGCGGTCTCCTGGTCCTGGTCCCAGACCAGCGGCCACCGCAGCGCCCGGCTCCAGAAGTAGCCGACCTCCTGCGTACCGGCGCAGGCCAGCGCTCCGATGAAGCCGGTGTCGGCGAGGAACTTGTTGCCGGGTTCGATTACGCAGAACTCGTTGCCGTCTGGATCGGCGAGCACCACATGCCCCTCTTCCGGGAGTTGGCCCACGTCGATGTGTTTCCCGCCGAATTCCAGCGCCCTGACCACCGTCTGTTGCTGATCCTCCGGGGAGGTGCTCGTCAGGTCGAAATGCGCCCGGTTCTGGCCGATCTTCGGCTCCTGGCTCGGCAGGAAACGGATGCGGAACCCGGTATCAGGGGGCAGGATCGCGACGTCGTCGTCCGGACCGTCGGCCAACTCCCACCCCAAGACCCCGGACCAAAACCGCGCTACACCCGACGGCCGGGTCGCATTGAAGCAGATCGCGAACAGTTGACTGGTCATACCCCGTGCATCTCCGATCCACTGACGGTCGATACGGCGCCTCGCCCTCCCCGCGGGCGCAGCCTAAGGGTGGCCGTGCGGCACCCGCATCTGAGTTTCGCCTCAAGGGAGCCCGGTCCCCACAAGATGACGATCGTGCGGCACCGTCGTCACTCACTGGCCGACGCCGGGGAACAGGGCCACCTACGCGGGCCGCGGGCCCTTTCCTGTGTATTCGGCTCCCACCCCTTCAGGAGCCGAGAGCTCTTCGGCGGCCGGTTCTGGACGGGCGAGCTCGGCGAGCTGGGCGACCAGCTGATCGAGCCGCGCCTGGCCTGAGATGACTTGTTCGCGGGCGAGCGTGAGATCGCCGGCAAGTCCGGCGGCTCGGGCTTCGGCGAGCCTGCGCGCGGTGTTCTCTTCCGCGGAGCGTTCGCGTTCCTTCTGAAGCTCAAGCTGGCTTTGCGACGACTCGCGGCGTGCGGTGTCGCGGTCGCGTTCGGTGTCGGCGGTGAGCCTGCGGGCATGGTCGAGCCGTTCGAGGGTGGCTTCGTGTTCGGCGGTAAGGCGGGCGAGTGCGGCATCCCGCTCGGCGAGCTGCTTGGTGAGGTCGATGCTGTCGGCGCGCAGGGCGAGGAACTGCTCACGGAGGTTCCGGACTTCCCCGGCGAGTTCGTCGCGCGCTGCCTCGGCAGAGCGGGCTGCCGCTTCGGCCGCACCACGGGCCCGTTCGTGGGCTGCGATTTCGCTCCACGCGCGTTGCTTGTGTTCTTCGGCGTCTTCCTCGGCACGTTCCGCCGTCTTTTCCGCCTTGGCTCGCGCCAGCCGGTCATCCCGTGCCGCAGCGAGTGCCTGATTTCTGGCCGTCGCGGCCTTCACCGATTCCTGCTGCGCGTCGTCGGCTTCCTTGCGCGCCTGCGCGGCTTGCGCTTCGGCCTCTGTCACCCGTGCCAGCGCCGCCGACTCGGCTTCAGCGAAACTCGCGCGTATCCCCTGCAGCAACTCCACCAAACCCGCGGCAGCGGGTTCGAAACCCTCCGCGAGCCGCCGGACATCGGCGAGCGGGTCACTGACGGTCGCGATCGTCGCCGTCCGACGGGCACGCGACGCCGCGTCGGCATGCGCCTTCCCGCAATACGCCGACGGCCGCCCGCCCTTACGGCGACCTTCCGCGTCGACAGCCGGCGGCGACAGCGGATTCTCACATCCCTCAAGCGCACAGGTCTGGGGCATTTCAAGGGTCTCTTCCTGGGTTTCCGACACCTCAAGACCTTATCAGTATCGCATACGCGCTACGCGAAATCAGTATTGCGTGTCGCGATACTGCTTAACTTCTCCGTTGTGATGCACCGTGATAATGCCTCTTATGACGGAGTATCCGAGCCAGTAGCCTGAGCGAAGATTCACTGCGTCCTGGAGAGCCTGAACGGGGCGTCGAAAAGCCGGGATCGTCACCGTGACGAAACAGGCGAGGGTGAGCGGTTGTTGGTCCGGGAAGCCCCCAATTCCACGGTTGGGTGTTCGAGACCGTCACGGGCCGTCCGGAGCAATGCGTACGCGATGATGGGCCCGTGGACTTCGAGCCTTACCGTGGTGAGATGGTGGTGTACTGCTACCGGATGCTTGGCTCGTTCCACGAGGCCGAGGACCTGGTGCAGGAGACGATGCTGCGCGCTTGGAAGGCGAGGGATCGGTACGACCACACGCGCGCGTCCGTACGGACCTGGCTGTACCGGATCGCGACCAACGTGTGCCTGACCGCACTGGAGGGGCGTGCGCGGCGGCCGTTGCCGTCCGGGCTGGGCGCGCCGAGCGACGATCCCGGGGCGCCGCTTACGCCGGCGTTCGAAATCCCCTGGCTACAGCCGTTTCCCGATGCGCGGTTTGACGCGGAGGTGCGGGCCGACATGCGGCTCGCACTGGTGGCGGCGATGCAGATCCTGCCGCCGCGGCAGCGGGCCGTGCTCGTACTCCGCGAGGTACTGGAGTTCAGTGCCGCCGAGGTCGCCGAGCAGCTTGGGTCCACGGTCACGGCCGTGAACAGCGCTCTGCAGCGGGCCCGCACCGCTCTCGCGGACGTGAACGTCGTGGGCGGCGAGGTCGCCGAACCGGACGATCCTGGGGTCCGCGCGGTGATCCAACGGTACGTACAGGCGTTCGAGGCGGCCGACGTCCCGGCGCTCGTCCGGCTCCTCACCGACGAGGCGATCCTGGAGATGCCGCCGGTGCCGCTGTGGTATCAGGGCAGCCGAGACTACGGGCTGTTCATGCGCCGTGTGTTCGAGACACGCGGCGCGGGCTGGGGCATGAAGCACCTCACCGCCAACGGGCAGCCCGCGCTCGCCGCGTACGCGCCGGACTCCGGCGGACATCGGTTGCACACGCTCCAGGTCTTCACGATCACCGGCGGCCGGGTCGCGCACAACGTCGTGTTCGCCGATCCACGCGTATTCGAGGCATTTGCCCTCCCGCAGCAGATTTCTTTCGACGAATTTCGCACTGCGCGATGAGTCTGGCCGATGCCGCCGGTATGTACGGGTGAGCATCGATCGAAGGGAAACCCATCGTGAGCGTCATCGTCATTCAGTTCAGCACCCTGGACGGGATCGTGTCCGACCCGGACGGGTCCGCGGGCACCCCGGCCGGCGGCTGGGCGTTCCGCCACGGCCCCGAGACGGTCGCCGGGGACAAGTTCCGGCTCGGCAGCGCACTCGACGACGGGGTCATGCTGCTGGGGCGCACGACTTGGCAGTTGTTCTCGCGACTCTGGCCGGGACGCGACGACCCGTTCTCCGCGCGGATGAACGCCGTGCCGAAACTGGTCGCCTCCCGCACACTGACCGACGTGTCGGCGTGGGCGAACTCGCGGGTCATCGACGGCGACCTCGTCGACGCCGTCAAGCACGAGCAGCGCGATGTCATCGTCACCGGCAGCGTGAGCGTCGTACACGCGCTGATGGCCGAGGACCTGATCGATGAGTACCGGATCCTGACCTTTCCCACGATCCTCGGCACCGGCGAACGGCTCTTTTCCGACGGCGGCCAGCCCGCGTACCTGGAATGCCTGTCGGCCGAGCGGGCCGGCGCCGCGGTCCTCGCGCGATACGGGAGGGCAGCACGATGACGGTTCGCTTCCTCGTCCTGTACGAGGCGGCTCGCCGTACTACCTGGTCGCCGAGCTGGAATGGGACACGATGGACGAGCTGCGCGCCGCGTTCGCCGCACCCGCGGGCCATGCCACCGCGGACGACGGCGTGATGTAGGAGTGGCTTACTTTGGCCGCGGGCTGGTCCCTGCCATCGCTCCGACAGGCAGGTCACTATCCCTGGCTCGACAACGCCGACCAGTTTGTGGCAACGACTGCGGCGTTCCTGGGCGCAGCATGAAGTCCGCGCAGCGACTACGGTCGTCCGCCGTGACTGAACCTGCCCACCTGGCCACCACCCGGTCTTCCTACGACACCGTCGCGCACGACTACGCCGAGCGCGCGAAAACGCTGTTCGCGCAGGATCCGCTGGGACGCGCGATGCTGGCCGCGTTCGCCGACCTCGCCGGGACCGGCGGCGGTTCGGTCGCCGACCTCGGCTGCGGGCCTGGCCACGTCACCGCACACCTGAACTCGCTCGGCGTGCCCACGTTCGGCGTCGACCTGTCGCCGAAGATGGTGGAGATCGCCCGCCGGACGTATCCGGACTTCCGATTCGACGTCGGTTCGATGACCGCCTTGGACCTCGCCGACGGCGAACTCGGCGGCATCGTCGCCTGGTGGTCGATCTTCCACACACCACCGGAGGTACTGCCGACGGTATTCGGGGAGTTCCATCGGACACTGGCGCCCGGCGGCCACCTGCTGGTCGGGTTCCATGTCGGCGACGAGCGTCTGCGCCCGGACCGAGCGTACGGTCACCAGGTGTCCTACGACGCCTACCTGCTGCAGCCCGACCACATCGCCGAGTTGCTGCGTCGAGCCGGGTTCACCGTCACCGCGCGGCTGGTGTCGGACGGGAAGAAGTGGCCGCAGGCCTGCCTTCTGTCCCGCAAGGAAGGCATTGCGGGAGATAGCCGAGCATCCCGTTGACGGACGCTCTCCCTCCGCCGGGCCGGTAACTCCCCCGCGATCAGCTGAATTCGTACCCCGTCAGGGGGCCGGGAGGTTGGGTGTGAGCTGCTCGGCGGGCCGGCGCCTCGGGCGGCCGCTGCGGTTTCCGCGGCCGGTTGCCGGGCAGGTCGGCGCGAGCCTGGGCATGGGAGCCGACAAGGTCGCCGCGCAGGTGGGACAGACCTCGGCGGTCGCGCCAGTCGCGAGGACGTCCACCTCGTCCCACAACCTTGCCCGTTCCGTTCCGCACACCGAGCGGCCGTAGCGACGGTCGTCAGGGTCCCGTTCGGTCAGATGCGCGGTCTTGACCGGCTCGGGCAAGGCCCCGGTGACGTACCAGCGGGGTGCGTCGGGCGGACTCGTGGCGGTCAAAGGGGACATGGAGCGCTCCTGGCGGGTGTCAGTTGCTCGGTCTCGTTGTCCTTCGCACCTCCGATGGTGATCTCCGAAGCGGGCACTCCGGTGGCGACGCGCCGAAGGGAGTGCCCGCCATGCGGTGAATGGCGGTTCAGCGGGTCACCCGACTGCGTCTGGCTGGCAAGGACCTAGTGCGCCTCGCCAGGCGCAGATGCCCCGATGGCACTGCCCCTTCCCATTCGAACTTTGCCGCTAATCGAGCGCCTGACCAGCGGAAAGGCACAGTCGAGTGAGACTCCCGTAATTGAGGCGACCGGCGGAAGCATCCCGGTTACCGTCGCGGTATGCCCTTCACCGGACTCGGCGCTTGGCTGAGCGCCCGCGCCGCAGCTGACAAATTCTCCGGCGTGGTCCTGATCCGGCGCGGGGAGCAGACCGTGTTTTCTGGGGCGTACGGCTGGGCGAGCCGCCGCTGGCCGGTGCCGATGACCGAGGCCATGCGGTTCGACACGGCGTCGATCACCAAGCTCTTCACCGCCGTCGCTGCGCTGCGCCTGGTGGACCAAGGACTACTGGAGCTGGACACGCCGATCGTCGACGTCGTCGACCTGGCCGACACGACGATCTCGCCCGCGGTGACCGTGCGCCACCTGCTCACCCACTCTTCCGGCATCGCCGACGACGCCGACGAGGAACTAGGCGAGTCCTACGAAGCGCTGTGGGTGGACAAGCCGGTCTACTCGGTCACCGAAGCCCGGGATTACCTGCCGCAGTTCGTGCACAAGCCGCCGAACTTCGCGCCGGGCGAAGGTGCCCGATACTGCAATGTCGGCTACATCCTGATCGGGCTCGCGATCGAGGAGCTGACCGGAACGCCGTACCGGGACCACATCCGCCGGGAGATCTTCGCCCGCGCGGTGATGACATCGTCGGACTTCTACGACCGCCGGGAAGCCGCCACCGACGTCGCCGAAGGATGGGATCCGGTGGTCGACGCCACCGCAAACCACACCGGATGGAAGCAGAACATCTTCAGCTACCCCTCCATCGGCTCGGCCTCCGACGGCGCCCACGCCACCGCCGCCGACCTTGTTCGGTTCCTGCAGGCCGTGCGCGCCGGTGAGTTGCTCTCGCCGGACCTCACCGAGCTGTTCTTCACTCCGCAGGTTCGGCACGACCACGACGAGTGGTACGGCTTCGGCCTGGAGATCACCGTCGATCCCGGCGGCACGGTCTGGGCGTACTCCAAGGGTGGCGGCAACACCGGCGTCAGCAACATGGTCCGGCACTACCCCGCGGCGGGCCTCGACGTGGTGATGCTGTCGAACGCCGAGCGCGGTGGCCTCGCGGTGGTCAACGAAATCGACCGGTTCGTCCGGATAACCGCCTGACGCCTCAGCAGTCTGGGTCACAAATGTCCCATAGATAGCTGTCAATGTTCCATATCGGTCACTGACTGCTACGCTTTGATCATGAGCGGTTCCGACACCCAGGAATCCGGAGCGCGAAGCCGGACCCGGCGCGCGATCCTGAGTGCGGCAGCCTCCGTGCTCGCCCGCGAGCGCACCGCGACCCTCGCCGACATCGCCAAGGCGGCCGACGTCGGCCGAAGCACGCTGCACCGGTACTTCCCCGATCGCGAAGAGCTCGTCAAGGCGGTTGTCGAGGACTCCCTCGAGGTCCTCCACGAGTCGCTGACGGCCGCCGCGCTCGAAGACGGGCCACCACTGGAGGCCATGCGAAGGCTGATCGGGGCACTGGTCGACGTCGGCGACAGGCTGCAGTTCCTCTTCGGCGACCCCCGCATGCTGGACGGCTACGAGTCCGGCGCCCCCGGCGCCGGCCCCCAACCGGCGATCGAACTCATCGAACGCGGCCAGGCCCAAGGCGTTTTCGACGCCGAAGTCAGCGCCGCCTGGATCGAGCACGCGCTCTGGGCACTGGTGTACACCGCCTGCAAAGACGCAGCCAACGGCAAACTGGCCCGCCACGCGATCACGTCCACGGTGATCCGGACCTTCGAGAACGGCATCCTCCAATGAGCTCGTACCAACTCGACAGGCTCGGCGCGCCCACCGGCGAAGCCTCCGGAGTCGTCAGCTGGGAGGGCCTGGCGGAGGCGATCGACGCGCTGCCCGCATTGCCCCAGGCGGACCCGCTGGACAGGTACGCAATTCGTCACGTGACGATGCTCTGGCTGGCTGCCGACAAGACCGACCACACCCGCCGCGCCTACTACGCCGACCTCGCCGCGTGGCTCTCATGGTGCGACCGCACCGGGCTCGACCCGCTGAACGCGCGGCGCGCGGACGTCGACGCGTGGAAAACGACGCTGACCGTGACAGGCCGCGACGGTCTCCCCCGGGCCGCCGCGCCGTCGACAGTCGCGCGCACTCTCGCGGGGGTGTCCAGCTGGTACAGGTACCTGCAGTCCAACGACGTCGCGGACCGCAACCCGATCGGCGCGGTGACCCGGCCCAAACGGGGCAAGGTGTCGCCACTTCCGGCGCTCGACGAGCGCTCGACGGCGACGCTGCTGGACTTCGTCGAGAGCCGCGCGCGCCGCAACGAGACCGAAGCGTCCTGGCGGGATGCGGCGTTGCTGTGCCTGCTCTTCTACACCGGCTTGCGCGTCTCCGGTATCACCGGCGCGACCGTACCGGATCTCGACGTCGACTCGGGCCACACGATCCTGCGCTACACGGCGAAAGGCGGGCTGCGGGACTTCGTGCCGCTCGTCCCGCCCGCGCTGCGGCCGCTGCACCGCTATCTCGACGTCCGCGCCGCCCGCGAAGGCGTCCCCGTCGCCAAGCTGTCCGGTCCGCTCCTGGCGACAGCCCCGCATGCTCACGACGCCACCAAGCCCGGCGGGAAAGCGTTGCGGCAACGGGATGTCTGGCAGACGCTGCGCAAGTTCGCCGAGCAGGCCGGGATTCCCGGCGCGGCGCACATCAGCCCGCACACCGCACGACGCACCACCGGTACTTTGCTGTTGTCCCATGACGTTCCGGTGCAGAAGGTGCAAGACCTGCTGGGGCACGCGGACATCCGGACCACCCGCGACCGCTACGACGCGCATCGCCACAAGCTCGACACCTCGCCCGTGCACACGCTGGCGCAGATCATCGCGAACCACCGGTCGTGAGTGGTTCGCGGAATTCCCACGCCGCGAACCGACCGGTCTCAGCCGTTGGACCGCTGTTCGAGCACTCCCACGAGGGCCGAGGCGATGAGGGCGACAGCTCGATCATCGTCGTGGACCAATTGCTGCAGGACGCCCAGCGCGATGGTCGCCGGCATCTCGGCGAGTGCCTGGGTCAGGCGTATCCGCACCGCGGAGTCCGCAGTGTGTGCGGCGAGCTCGTCGACCAGTGCACTCATGATCGGATCCGCGCACTCGGGGTCCAGTGACAATGTTCCCAGTACCTCGGCCGCCTCGACGTCGTTCGTGCCCTCGACCACCATGCCGACGAGTATCGGCACGGCTGCGGTCGCGCCACGCGTACCCAATGCCAGAGCTGCATGCCTGCGCACCGTCGTGTCCGAGTCCCCGAGTGCGTCCGCGAGCACGGCGTTCGCCTCGTCACCGGACATCTCGGCGATCGCCAGTACCGCGCGCCGCCGGATGTCCACGTTCTCCGAATACACGCCGGCCGCCACGCTCGCCACACCGTCACCGCCCGCCCGCGCCAGCGCCCACCGCAGGGCGCCGGCGACGTTCGGATCGGATTCGGCGAGGATCGCCCCGGCCAGCAGCTCGGCGGGAACCGGCACGTCCTCGGCCGGGGCCAGGACGGTCTGCTGTCGGCGCGCAGCACTGGGCGAGTTGAGCCCGTGCAGGAGCTCGACGATGCGCAGGACGCCCTGCCAGCCGAAGGGCGCCGAGGCATCGACCGTACGGAGTCGCTCAAGTAGCTCCTGCTCCCGCTTCAGTCGGTCTTCGGTCCGTCGGATGAGGTCGCCGACCAGTGCGGACGGCGCGAAGTCGGGATCCTCCAGAGCACGTCCGATCTGTCGCAGCGACAATCCCAGGGATCGCAGACTCTCCACGTGGAAGATCCGGCGAAAGTCCTCGGCGGAGTACTCGCGGTAGCCACCCACGGTGCGGCCTGTCGGCCGCACCAGGCCGAGGGTGTCGTAGTGCCTGAGCATCCGGGTACTCACCCCCGAGCGGCGTGCCACCTCGCCGATCAGCACGCTGTTCCCTCGACCTGTTCCGGGCCGAGCGCGGCGATCCGTTTCGCCTCGTCGACAGCTGGGTCGAAACCGGCATCCGGGTCGCTTAAGAGCCGCTCCGTGGCGCGGGCATGCGCACGCACCGCCGGGTCGTCACTCGCCAGTCCCGTCCGCAGGGCCGGCTCGATCACGTCTCCGAGTGCGACGAGTGCTCGGCTGAGACTCAGTTGCACATTCCGGTCGCCGCGACCGAGTTGTCCGGCCAGTTCCGCGGCCAGCCCTTTCTGTTCCCCGGCGGGCACGAGGACGACGGCAGCACGCCATGCGCTTCGCGCGACCTCGTCGTCGGCGTCGTGCAGCAACGACCGCGTGATCGCGGGCCACGCATTCCCGTCCCCGATCTTGGACAGCGT
>JAVXWP010000130.1:0-11263 GCA_032230695.1 Actinomycetota bacterium
CGTCCTTAACCGCTGATTCCACGCGATCCGTAGCGGTCGCGCGTCCGAACATGCGTAGACGGCTTTTGACCACGCCCCAACGGTTCTGGGTCCCAGATCGCTAGCGGTGTGGTAATCGGCTTTCCCCTTGCACCTTCGCGGAGTCAATGCTGCGCGAAAACAGGGGAGGGGTGTGCCTTATTCGTGGCGCCATTCGAAAGAAACAGGGAGTACGAATGTTATCCAGCTCGCCGAAGTGGCGAAAAGTGGTGATCGGTGCCATGGCGGCCGCGCTCGCGCTCAGCGCCGTGACCTACACCGGCTCGAACACCAGTGCCTATGCAGACGTCACGGTCACCACCGAGGCCAAGACCGCGACCGACGGCAAGCAGTACTGGGTCCAGAACCACATTGTCGGCAACGCGGCCACCGCACGCGCGGAAAACGGCAATCGCAAGAAGTGGCTGCTGGTCTGGGCCGGCGACGAGAACATCGCCGACACCTTGGTGAAGGACATCAAGAACCTGCCCGGCACGCTCGGTGGTGGCTTGAACAAAATCAAGAACGCGTTGCCAGGCCCCGATTTCCTCGCGGTCATCGACGCCACCGAGGGCTCGTCCACCTACGGCAAGGTCGTCAACACCGCGACCGTCGGCCCGCTGGTGGAGAACGAGCCGCACCACATGCAGTACGTGTGGCACAAGGGCGACACGATCTACGCGGGTGCGTTGTTCGCCGCGGCGACCTACGCCTTCGACGTCAGCGCGCTGCCCGCGTTGAAGCTCAAGGGCATCAGCCTGCCGACGGCCACGCTCGGCGGTTCGGTCCCGGACGCCTACTGGGTCCTCAAGGACGGCACCGCCTACGGCACGTACATGGGAGGGCCGGTCGTCCCCGGACCGTACGTCTACGAAGACGGCTCGGTCCAGGTCGGCAACGGCTTCGCGGGTAGCCCCGGCGAGGTCGTCCACTTCGACCAGAACGCCAACGTGCTGTCGCAGTCTCCAGCGGCAACACCGCAGGGGGACAACCAGAAGCTGTGCGACAACTTGCCACAGCTCAGCCAGCCGACGTGCGCCAACCCGCATGGGATCCAGGCCCGCGAGGACTTGAACACCCTGGTCACCAGTGACTACGCGGAGCCGCGCAACATCATTCTCGACCCGGTCAAGCAGCCATCGCCGTACCTGCGGCGCCCGACGGTCCGCACCTGGGACATCTCCGACCGCAACCACCCCAAGCTGAAGTCGGTCTCCTACCTTCCGGACGGCCCCCGCGCCGACCCGGCCGACCCACTGCACGCGGAAAGCCGCGCGGTCATGGAGACCACGGTGACCAACCTGCCCGGTCACAAGGGCGCGTTCGCCCAGACCATGCAGGGTGGCGCCGTGTACTACACGCCGGACATCACGGCGGCCGAACCGCACTGGCGCGAGGTGTTCGACGACGGCGCCGCGAACAAGGCCATTTACCCGAACAACGACTCCAACGGTGGCAGCTCCAACGGTGGCTGGATCCAGACCAGCCCGGACGACAAGTACCTCTACCGGGCCATCGTGGGCCGGCAGAAGGGCACGCTGAGCGCCGACGACCCCGGCACCACCGGTGGCGTCTACGTGCTGGACATCCAGAAGCTGCTCGCCGCCGGCGACAACTACAAGGGCGCCATCGACACGAAGCTCAAGTCCCAGCAGGGCGGCGGGGACGACCTTCCCACCGTCGTCGGCGCGGCACCGATCAACCCGGGGATCCCGGGCGCCGGTCCGCACTGGGGTGCCTACGACAACTTCACCCTCGGCGAAGACGGCTTCTACCACGAAACCACTCAGCCGGAGCACCTCGCGGTGTCGAACTACTTCGTCGCCCGCTCGGGCCTCGACGGTGACCACAAGGTCAACCTGCTGAACCTCGGCAAGGACGGGAAGATCGCCGTCGATCAGAACTTCCGTGACGAGTTCACCGGCCAGGTCGGCATCAACTTCAATCGGAAGGTTTGGCCCCATGGGGCTTTCGGTAACGCGAAGCCGCACTCGGAGCTGTTCGTCGTAGCGGACGCCGATGTGAAGTAGTAGCCGAGCAAGCAGGCAAGTCACTGTATGTGCGTGGCTCGTGAGTGGCTCGCGGGGTTGTAAACCCCCGAACCACACACGACCCCAGCGGAAGGTTTCCCATGGATCACCACGTCTCCCCGGCTCTGGGGTCGCCCAGCTTCGACGCCGTGGCTCTTGTGCTCAGGCTCTTTTTGCTGCTGGCGACCGCGTTTGTCGCGGGCGCGGGACTGTTGCGCCCCCTGGTTGGCGAGCTGCCTCGTAAGCGGGTCGTCACCGTCGTCGCGCTCGGCGGGCTGTCGGCAGTGCTGGCGATCGTCTCGGGCCTCACCGCCGAGGTGAACGTCGTAGCCGTGGTGGTCCACGTGCTGCTCGCGCTCGCCGTGCCTGCTCTGCTCACCCGTCCGTCGGCAGTGCGCTGGGTGTCGCTGGCGCTGATTGTGCTGGTAATACTTGAAACCGCGCTCGGCAGTTCGGGAATCGACTTCGCCGTCGACACCGTGTACGTCGCCGGCGCAGCCATCTGGTTCGGGGTCACGTTGCTCTCGAACGAGCAATGGCGGACCACGAACTTCCGCCTCGGCCCGCTCTCGTTGACCCTCGCCGCGCTTCTCACGCTGGCCGGGGCCGTGCAGCTGGCGCCGTCCGGGGTCGGTTTCGATCGACGTCTGTACGAAACCGCGTTCGGCATCGCGCTGCTGGTGATCATCGTCCTGCCGGTGGCCGTGACCGTCCTTTCCGGATTCCTGTTGCGTGACGCCGAGCCGGGTCGTGCCTATCGCCTGGGTTCGGCGGGCATCGCACTGGGTTTCCTCGCGTGGAGCGCGCTGGCGGCCATCCCACAACCGGCACCGCTGCCGATCCCCGGGGTTCCGTTGCTGTCCAACGCTTTCGCCAGCCCACTGCTGCTCAGCCCACAACGGCCCGGGCGCAATCTGGTGCACTTCCCGGACAGCGCCGGAACCGG
Organism: Actinomycetota bacterium; assembly: GCA_032230695.1. GTDB lineage: Bacteria > Actinomycetota > Actinomycetes > Mycobacteriales > Pseudonocardiaceae > Amycolatopsis. The sequence continues at coordinate 2,995 of JAVXWP010000130.1, forward strand.
TCTCTCGGTAGGCGTCGAAGGAGGCCTCTTTACGCCCGCCACAGGACGCCCAGGGGCGGAAGGGACCTGGGCGGCCGTCGAACTACCCCAAGGCCGCAGCAATCTGGTGGTGCGCAAGGGCGACGCGGAGGTGTCGATCGACGTCGACGCCGGTGATCAGCCAGGCCCCACGATCACCGACGCCGACGCGCCGGAGTGTGCCGCGGCCGCGCTCGGCGGGCTCATCAACGCACGACGTGACGTGCTTGCCGCCTGCCCGGCGGACGCGCTGACCCCTGAGGACAGCGGCGCGCTGGTCAAACTGGTCGGCTTCCTCGCGGCCCGCAAGCCCAGCGCGATCACCCTCGTCCAGGACGACTCACCGCGAGGTACTGCGGCGGCCAAGGTGGTCCGCGACACCGCCGACAGCGCCGGCCTGCGGGTTCAGGCCGAATCGGACCCGAACTCAGCCCTGCTCGTAGTGTCCGGCTGGGCCGATGGCTATACCGCGATGACCCGCGCGGCCGAGGCCCAGCGCCTCTCGCCGACCTACCAGTACGGCCTGTACCTGGCGCCCTGGCTGCTGAACGGCCCGATCGTCAACTCGGTCGCGAGCTCGTCGCTGCCACTGCGCTTCGACCCCCGTGAACCGCTCGCCGTCAGCTACTCGGTGGCCGTCGGCAACGAGTTCGGCGGGGAAAGTCCGACCGTCGCCGGATTCCACAACTGGCTCGGTGAGCAGGCGAAAAACGTGCTCGGCGAAGTGCAGATCTTCGCTTCGGCACAGGTGAACGCCATGCCGATGTATCCGAACGAACCGCACTCCGAAGGAATGGTGATGAACCGTGACTACGCCGGGCAGTGGGTGCCCAACGGCACCATTGTCCCGGTGAGCACAGTTCTCCGTTAAATAAGCTTCTGCCCGCCGTAGATGTTGGGCAGGGATAAATATAGCCGCAAAGAAACAGGAGACGATCAAATGAAGAAGCTCGCTGCCCGAATCCTCATCCCGCTCGCCACCGCGTCGGTACTGCTCGGCCTGGCCGGTGGTGTCGCCAGTGCCGCGCCGGTCACCCAGGACACGCCCATCTGGGCGCTGCCCGGTGTCGACGTCGGCGGTCTGCTCGGCCCGCTCGTGCAGCTGCCCACAGAGTTGCTCGCACCGATCTACGGACTCATCACTCTCATCTCATAACCCTTGCAGTAACAAGAAAAGCCGCTTCCCCGCCGTCGGCTCGGCGGGGAAGCGGCTTCTCGCTGATCGGCCCTGTGCGACTCGGCTCAGAAGCTCGGCAGCAGCTTGCCGGGAACGCCGTTGACCGACTGGATCAGGCCGATGACCGCGACGCCGAGCGGCGCGAACGTCCAGATGTTTTCGAGGTTGGACGTGTCCGGTTCGTCGACCACGACCACGCCACTGTTCTGTGCCGGAGCTTCGGCGGCCATCGCGGGAGCCGCGACGCCGACAATTGCCAGACCTGCGAGTACGACGGTGGCCGTTGTACGGGCAAGGGATTTCTTCATGGATATCGCCTTTCGAGCGGAGAGTGGACCTGCCGGACAAAGCATCTCACGATTCGGCCGTGCGTTAATACTGCTTCCACTCCCTGAGAAAAGGGCGCACAATAGAAAACGAACCTTCATTTCACCCGAAATCGCAGATCTGCGGAGGACCTCTTATGGCCGACCGGCAATTGGTAGCAAGACTGGGTATCGCCGCGGTGGTGGTGGGCGCGCTGGTGGGCAGCTACCTGATCCTGACCATGAAGGACGAGGCGCCGCCCGCTGCGGCACACGTCGCCGTGGTGGGGGAGCCGGCACCCCAACCGGCCGCCGTACCGTCGCCGATTCAGTACCCACCCGAGGTCACGCCGCTCCTGGTTCCTCAGCAGGCGGTGCCCGGCCACTGGCAGATCCGCTACGAGCTGGCGGGCACTGGCACAGCCACCGTGGTTTATGACGAGAACGGTCTCGGGCTGGTCCAGCAGGAGCTCGTGACCCTGCCCTGGCGGAAGGAGCTCGCGTGGCCAGACTCGGGGATCGCGCCGACGGTGAAGGTGCTGGGCCAAGGTGAAGGTCAGGTCGAATGCCGGGTTTCCGTCGGCGGCACCGTGGTGGTTACCCAGACGGCTCCGGGCGGCGAGGTTGCGTCGTGCGCGGGGCGCCTGGGTTAGCGACGGGTGGCTAAAGGGTCTTTTCGAACCAGTGGTCGGCGTACTTGGCGTCCGAGAACGGCGCCACCTCCTTGTACCCGAGCGACGCATACAGCGCCCGCGCCTCCACGAGATCACCGCGGACGTCCAGCCGCATGGTGTCCAGTCCGATTCCCCGCGCCGCTTCCTCCGCCGCCGCGATCAGCTGTGACGCACCGCCCTGCCCGCGAGCGTGGGCGAGCACGAACATCTTCGTCAGCCCGCCGATCCGCGGCTCGAGCACCCGCACCCGACGCATCCACTGACGACGTCGTCACGCCGAGCCAGCAGGAACAACCCTGTCGGCGGGGCGAGGTCGGTCCCTGGTTCATCCGCAAGTGCTGAATCAACCTCGTCCGCGGTGGCCTCACCGCCGTAGTAACGGCCGGCGATGTCGATCAAATAGGCACGGAGCTCCGCGACCGAGTCGGGATGGTCGACGGCCGCCGGTGCGATGGTCCACTGGGTCATACCCGTCATCGTCGCGGTCCGGTCCAGCGATTTCTCCCGACCTCCCTTGACCCCACGCTGCGTTCAGCGGGCTGATCGTGATGGTTAGCGCGCGCATGCAATTAAAAGGCGCGATTCCGATCCGTCACCCGTTCGTGCGCGCAGGGATACTGGGTAGCGTCCTCGGCGTGAGGATTCCCCGAGACGAGGAGGAGTGAGTGGACACCGAGCAGCATGACCCTGAGCACATTCCCGCCGAGAAGCCCGGCGGAGCGCACGCCGCCCCCGAGGGGGCCGGAGTGCATCCCTTGATCGACTTGAAGCGTGATCCGCACACCGGCAAGGCGGACCACGCCAAACCGGACGAGGAGTAAACTGGCACCAGGCCCGGCCTGCATTACCAGGTGACCCGGGCTTTCGCTGGTATTGAGACCCCCCGATTTGGTTGCCGGTGAGGCACCCGGGTATCTTTGGAGACCGTGCCCGGCAGGCGTCGGGCCGCTCCGCGTGCCTTTCGGTATCGGCGGGGTGCTCAGGCACCCGGTCGTCGGCCAGGGTATTGCGGGGTTCCACCGAAATCCCTACGGGAAGTTACCGGTCGAGAGACCGTGACGCGGGCCGACACGCCCGACCGCGGGGGCCGGGGAAGACACGAAAAAAGCAAGACGCGACAGAAAGCTGGTCCATTGCCCACGATCCAGCAGCTGGTCCGGAAGGGCCGCCAGGACAAGGCTGCCAAGCAGAAGACCGCGGCCCTCAAGGGGAGCCCGCAGCGGCGTGGCGTGTGCACTCGCGTGTACACCACGACCCCGAAGAAGCCGAACTCGGCGCTGCGCAAGGTCGCGCGTGTGAAGCTGACCAGCGGCGTCGAAGTCACCGCCTACATTCCCGGTGAGGGTCACAACCTCCAGGAGCACTCGATGGTGCTCGTGCGTGGTGGCCGAGTGAAGGACCTGCCGGGTGTTCGTTACAAGATCATCCGCGGTTCTCTCGACACCCAGGGTGTGAAGAACCGTAAGCAGGCGCGCAGCAAGTACGGCGCGAAGAAGGAGAAGAGCTAATGCCCCGCAAGGGTCCGGCCCCGAAGCGGCCTTTGATCTCCGACCCCGTCTACGCCTCGCCGCTGGTCACCCAGCTGGTGAACAAGGTGCTGAAGGACGGCAAGCGCTCCCTGGCCGAGCGCATCGTCTACGGCGCGCTGGAAGGCGCTCGCGAGAAGTCCGGTACCGATCCGGTCGTCACGCTGAAGCGCGCGCTCGACAACGTGAAGCCCTCCATCGAGGTGAAGAGCCGTCGTGTCGGTGGTGCCACCTACCAGGTGCCGATCGAGGTCAAGCCCGGCCGCTCGACCACCCTTGCACTGCGCTGGTTGGTGTCCTTCTCGCAGGCTCGCCGTGAGAAGACCATGATCGAGCGTCTGCAGAACGAGCTGCTCGATGCGAGCAACGGCCTCGGGGCCAGCGTCAAGCGCCGCGAGGACACGCACAAGATGGCGGAATCGAACAAGGCGTTCGCGCACTACCGCTGGTGATATCCGCCCGGCTGTCGAGAAGCCATGCCGGGCCCCAAGCTTGAGACAGGGGAACATTCTCGTGGCACGTGACGTGCTGACCGACCTGAACAAGGTCCGCAATATCGGCATCATGGCCCACATCGACGCCGGTAAGACCACCACGACTGAGCGGATCCTGTTCTACACCGGGGTCAACTACAAGATCGGCGAGGTCCACGACGGCGCCGCGACGATGGACTGGATGGAGGAGGAGCAGAAGCGGGGTATCACCATCACCTCGGCTGCCACCACCACCTTCTGGGCCGACCACCAGATCAACATCATCGACACCCCCGGCCACGTCGACTTCACCGTCGAGGTGGAGCGATCGCTGAGGGTGCTCGACGGTGCGGTCGCGGTCTTCGACGGCAAGGAAGGTGTCGAGCCTCAGTCCGAGCAGGTCTGGCGCCAGGCCGACAAGTACGAAGTCCCCCGGATCTGTTTCGTCAACAAGATGGACAAGCTGGGCGCGGACTTCTACTACACCGTCAAGACCATCGAGGACCGCCTCGGTGCCCGGCCGCTGGTCATCCAGCTGCCGATCGGCGCCGAGAACGACTTCGAGGGTGTTGTCGACCTCGTTCAGATGAAGGCCCTCACCTGGCGCGGAGACGTGCAGAAGGGCGAGGACTACGCCATCGAGGACATCCCGGCCGAGCTCGCCGACAAGGCAGCGGAGTACCGGGAGAAGCTGGTCGAGGCCGTGGCCGAGACCGACGACGCCCTCATGGAGAAGTTCCTCGAGGGCGAAGAGCTGACGACGGCCGAGATCAAGGCCGGTATCCGGAAGCTCACCATCGAGCAGGCGGCATACCCGGTCCTGACCGGTTCCGCGTTCAAGAACAAGGGCGTTCAGCCCATGCTCGACGCGGTCATCGACTACCTCCCGTCGCCGCTGGACGTTCCCGCGGTCGAGGGCGTGCTCCTCGACCACGAGACCAAGGAACTGCGTCGCCCGAACACCGAGGAGCCGTTCGCGGCCCTCGCGTTCAAGATCGCGGCGCACCCGTTCTTCGGCAAGCTGACCTACATCCGCGTGTACTCGGGTCAGGTCGCCGGCGGTACCCAGGTCGTCAACGCGACCAAGGACCGCAAGGAGCGCATCGGGAAGCTCTTCCAGATGCACTCCAACAAGGAGAACCCGATCGAGGTGGGCCAGGCCGGCCACATCTACGCGGTGCAGGGTCTCAAGGACACCACCACTGGTGACACCCTTGCGGACCCGCAGCACCCGATCATCCTCGAGTCGATGACCTTCCCTGAGCCCGTCATCTCGGTTGCCATCGAGCCGAAGACGAAGGCCGACCAGGAGAAGCTCGGCATCGCGATCCAGAAGCTGGCTGAGGAAGACCCGACGTTCCGAGTCCACCAGGACGACGACACGGGCCAGACCATCATCCAGGGGATGGGCGAGCTGCACCTCGAGGTGCTGGTGAACCGGATGAAGTCCGACTACAAGGTCGAGGCGAACATCGGTAAGCCGCAGGTCGCGTACCGCGAGACGGTTCGCAAGACAGTCGAGAAGCTCGACGTGGTGCACAAGAAGCAGACCGGTGGCTCTGGCCAGTTCGCCAAGGTGATCGTGAAGCTCGAGCCGCTCGAGACGACCGATGGCGCGCTGTACGAGTTCGTCAACAAGGTCAGTGGTGGCCGCGTGCCGCGGGAGTACATCCCGTCGGTCGACGCGGGCGCCCAGGACGCCATGCAGTACGGCGTGCTGGCGGGCTACCCGCTGGTGGGGTTGAAGTTCACCCTGCTCGACGGTGCCTACCACGAGGTCGACTCTTCCGAAATGGCCTTCAAGATCGCCGGCTCCATGGCGATGAAGGAAGCCGCCAGGAAGGCCAGCCCGGTTCTTCTCGAGCCGATCATGGCCGTCGAGGTGACCACACCCGAGGACTACATGGGTGATGTCATCGGAGACCTGAACTCCCGCCGTGGCCAGATCCAGGCCATGGAGGAGCGCGCCGGTACCCGCGTCGTCAAGGCGACGGTGCCGTTGTCGGAGATGTTCGGTTATGTAGGCGACCTGCGGTCCCGTACCCAGGGTCGTGCGAACTACTCCATGGTGTTCGACTCCTACGCCGAGGTTCCCGCGAACGTCGCGAAGGAAATCATCGCGAGGGTGACAGGGGAGTAGTTCCCTGCTCACGCGCGGGCACAAGGAACACTCCTGAACGTCCGCACCACCCGAATACAGCAAAATACCAGCGAGTCGCCGTCCGACAGCCACGTTGGCCGGCGAGCAAGTGAAACAGTCCAGGAGGACATTCCAGTGGCAAAGGCGAAGTTCGAGCGGAGCAAGCCGCACGTCAACATCGGAACCATCGGTCACGTCGACCACGGAAAGACCACTCTGACCGCGGCGATCACCAAGGTTCTGCACGACAAGTACCCCGAGCTGAACGCGGCCCGCGCGTTCGACCAGATCGACAACGCGCCCGAAGAGAAGGCGCGTGGTATCACGATCAACATCTCGCACGTCGAGTACCAGACCGAGAAGCGCCACTACGCCCACGTAGACGCCCCCGGTCACGCTGACTACATCAAGAACATGATCACCGGTGCGGCGCAGATGGACGGCGCCATCCTCGTGGTCGCGGCGACCGACGGTCCCATGCCCCAGACGCGTGAGCACGTTCTGCTCGCCCGTCAGGTCGGCGTGCCCTACATCGTCGTCGCGCTGAACAAGTCCGACATGGTCGATGACGACGAGATCCTGGAGCTCGTCGAGCTCGAGGTCCGCGAGCTGCTTTCGTCGCAGGAGTTCCCCGGCGACGACGCTCCGGTCGTCCGCGTTTCGGGCCTCAAGGCGCTCGAGGGCGACGAGAAGTGGGCCGAGACCGTCATCGAGCTCATGGACGCCGTCGACGAGAACGTCCCGCAGCCGATTCGTGAGACCGAGAAGCCGTTCCTGATGCCGGTGGAGGATGTCTTCACCATCACCGGGCGTGGCACGGTCGTCACCGGTCGTATCGAGCGTGGCGAGGTCAAGCTCAACGAAGAAGTTGAGATCGTCGGTATCCGCGAGACCGCGCGCAAGACCACCGTCACCAGCATCGAGATGTTCAACAAGCTTCTCGACTCGGGCCAGGCCGGCGACAACGCCGCCCTGCTCCTGCGTGGCATCAAGCGTGAAGACGTCGAGCGTGGCCAGGTCATCGTGAAGCCGGGCACGACCACCCCGCACACCGAGTTCGACGCTTCGGTGTACATCCTTTCGAAGGATGAGGGTGGCCGTCACACGCCGTTCTTCAACAACTACCGGCCGCAGTTCTACTTCCGTACGACCGACGTCACCGGCGTCGTCACCCTCCCCGAGGGCACGGAAATGGTCATGCCGGGTGACAACACCGACATCTCGGTGACCCTCATCCAGCCGGTCGCCATGGACCTCAACCTGCGTTTCGCCATCCGTGAGGGTGGCCGGACCGTCGGTGCGGGACAGGTTACCAAGATCAACAAGTGATTTCGCGTCCGAACGCGGGGCATATACACCCCGCGTTCGGGTCGCGAAAGCACGTATGCGACACTATTTAGGTTGCTCGTCGTGGGGCGGCCGGATATGTGGGTTGAGAAATCCACACGGTTCGGCCGCCCCCCGCGCGAGTGGCCATGGTCCGTTGAGCTTCACTTTCGAGTAGAGGCACACGGGCAAGGGAATGCTGGTGGCGTTGATCGCGAGCGGCAGACCCCCTCACGTTGAGGATTACCAGGCAAGACGAGGATCCTGCGGGATTGGTCTGTGCATCGGGCGCGACACGCCCGACCGCGTGGACCGGGCGCAGATCCTTGAACTGCGAAAACCGGGGCCCAATACGGTCCTTTGTAAGGCTGCAAGGCTCCGGTAGTGAGATAGCGGCACGAGACGACAAGGAACGAGCAGCCACCATGGCGGGACAGAAGATCCGCATCCGGCTCAAGGCCTACGACCACGAGGCGATCGACTCCTCGGCGCGCAAGATCGTTGAGACGGTCACGCGCACCGGCGCCCGTGTTGTCGGGCCGGTGCCGCTGCCCACCGAGAAGAACGTTTACTGCGTCATCCGCTCGCCGCACAAGTACAAGGACTCGCGCGAGCACTTCGAGATGCGCA
>JAVXWP010000047.1:0-29401 GCA_032230695.1 Actinomycetota bacterium
TTTCCGCCATGATCTCCGGCCTCAACCTCAAGTAAACCCCCACCCTTGGGGAAAGTGTCGACACTTTCCCCAAGGGTGGGGGTTTACTTGAGGTTGAGGCCGGAGATCATGGCGGAAACGCCGTCGAGGAAAACAGGTTCGTTGGGGTCCTCGGTGGGGCGGAGGAACCAGCCGGGGATGGGGCCACGGGCTTGCTGGGTCAGCTCGCTGCTCACCAACCCGTGCATGGCTGTCCACAAGAGATAGCTGAGCTTCACGTCGTCGGCGCTGGGCGGGCTGGCGCGTTCGACTCGTTTCACCAGCAGGACAAAGATTGTCTCCAGAACGGCGACGCGCAGGGACGGGTCCGGGCTGAAGTCCGCGACCTGCCGTTCGAACATGAGCGCGTACCGGGCCGGGCTTTCCAGCGCGAAACGCCGGTACGTCATGGCGAACGCGAGAAGGTCGCCTTCGTGGTCGCCCGACAACGGCGGCATCGCTTCGAGTGTTTCTCGGAGAAGGTCGAAAGTGTGCTCGTACAAGGTATCCAGCAGCCCGGAGCGGCCGCCGAATCGCGCGTAGACAGCGATGGTCGACGCCCCGGCGGCTTCGGCGACGCTACGGACGGTGAGTCCCGTGACGCCGTCGTCCGCCAAAACCTTCAATGCCGCGTCGAGAAAACGCTCCTGGAGGTGCTGCTGAGCCGGTCTGACCGTGCCGTGCCGGGTTGCCATCCGCTGATACCCCCTCACCGGGCGCCGACCGCGTCGACATACAGCTACCCCGTTCTGCTGCAGAAGATACGATATTTAGTCGGTATTGGGAATGTGTTGCCGCTGGTATTCCAGCCATGCGGTGTCAGCTGTTCCTGATGAGCGCCGAAGAGCCGGGCACCGTGATCGTCACCGACGCGGGGACCCGGACGGCGAGAATGCGAGACCGACAGGCCCGTCTGAGAAAGCGCGGCGCCATCTCGTCGCCAGAGCGCCCTTGCCGAGCCGGGCCTCTACCCGACAGCCGGCACCCAGGCTCGTTCTGTAGCGGCGACCAGTGCCCGCCGCCGTAGGCCCGCCAGACTGTGCTTGGCCGGGACGAGCAACGCGGAAAGCCAGGTGCGCCGGTAGTCCTCAAGGGCCGTCGACACGGACCGATGGAGGACACAGTGCACCAGCCCCGGTGCGCCGAGCCGGTGCCTCCCGACGTGCTTTGCCATCGTTCCTCCGTGTGGGCGACCTCTTCGCGGGGACGCTACGCAAAATTTTCCACAAAGCGTGGCAATCGGTCGGCGTGTCACCAATATCAGTTGCGTCACGTGGGCCGTGTGTGTGCTCGCGGTGTGTGTTCGCCGCGCGACAACTAGGGTCGTGGCATGTTGCGTGTGGGGCTGACAGGTGGAATCGGAGCGGGTAAGTCGACCGTCGCGCGGCGGCTGGCCGAGCACGGCGCGGTGCTGATCGACTCGGACAAGATCGCCCGCGAGGTGGTCGAGCCGGGCACAGACGGCCTGGCGGAGATCGCCGACGCGTTCGGCAAGGACGTGCTCACCGCTGACGGTGCCCTGGACAGGGGTGCTCTCGCCGCGAAAGCGTTCGCCGACGACGAGTCGCGCCGCAAGCTCAACGGCATCCTCCATCCCCGCATCGGTGCGCGCACGGCCGAGTTGATGGCGGCCGCGGCACCGGACGCCATCGCCGTGCACGACATCCCGCTGCTGGTCGAGGGCGGGCTCGCGCCGATGTATCACCTGGTCATCGTGGTGGGCGCGCCGGAGGAGGTCCGGCTCCGGCGGCTCGTCGAGACGCGCGGCATGACCGAGGCCGACGCGAAGGCCCGGATCGCCCTGCAGGCCACCGACGAGCAGCGTCGCGCCGCCGCGGATGTGTGGCTCGACAACGGCGGTTTCCAGGACATCGTGCTGGCCGAGGTCGACGCGCTGTGGGCGGACAGGCTGCTGACGTTCGAGGCGAACATCCGCCTGCACCGGCCGCGCCCGCCGATGTCACCCCGGGTCGTGCCCTACGACGAAACCTGGCCGGCACAGGCGGAGCGTGCGATCTCCCGGATCAAGCTCGCCGCGGGGGAGCGCGCGGTCCGGGTGGACCACATCGGGTCGACGTCGGTGCCGGGACTGGTGGCGAAGGACATTCTCGACCTGCAACTCATCGTGTCCACTTTGGAGGACGCGGACGCCGTCGCGGACGCGCTGTCGAACGCGGGTTTCCCGCGTGCGGCGGGTGACTGGGTGGACGATCCCCAGGACGATCCCCAGGACGGTGCCACGACGTGGCCCAAGCGGTTCCACTTCGGCGGGGACCCGGGGCGCCCGGTCAACCTGCACGTCCGCTCGGAGGAGACCGGAGCCGCGCGGCTGGCGCTGCTGTTCCGCGACTGGATGCGCTCTCACCCCGCCGACCGGGACGCGTACGGCGAACTCAAGCTGCGCCTTGCCGAGGCACATGCCGGCGACGGCACGACAGAGGCCTACACCAACGAAAAGCAGGCGTGGATCAACAGTGCCTTCCGGCGTGCCGAAGCCTGGGCCGGTGACCCCGACGACTTCTGCGCCCCTATCGGCGGTTAGCGATTCGGCCAGACCACGAAAGCCCCGGCATGGTCAGGCCTTCAGGTCACGCAGCTGGGGCCAGATCTCCGACCACGGCTCGGTCCGTCCGCTGACGAGCCAGATCGGCATGTTCTGACTGGAGTTCAGTACGCCGAGGTGATTGTCGATGCGCGCCACGATACGCGCGTCCGAAAAGTGCGCGGCCAGTCTTTGAGGCTCGTACCCGACGAAAAGCACGTTCTCCGCGGTGTCCGCGGGCTGCCCGAAGTACCAGAACCCGCGGCTCGCGCTGAACGCCTCCGGTACCCCGCGTTCCGGCCCGTACCGGCTGAGGGCCCCTGCCTGCCAATATCCGGTGGTGACGATCGTGGTCCGGTCACGAATTTCCGGCGGCAGCGCCCGGTGGGCGTCGGCGACCGAGTCCGCCAGCTGCGGCCACCCGATTTCCTCCGCCGCATAAGCCGGCTGCGGTGCCTTGTGCTCCGCGACCCAGCCGACCGGCCAGAGCGGCAGGGCATGCGGCAGCGCGAACAGGAACGACAGCGCATACACCGGCCAAGTCGGTATCCAGCGCCACCACAACGCCGGTCGGCGCGCCCCGATGAAGACCGCCGCGGCCGCCCAGCAAATCGGATACATCCCTGATATGTAGTAGAACCGCCCGTTGGCAATGATGAAGAGGACGGTCAGGCCCACCGTCGTCCACCCGAGAAACCGATACGGCCGCAGTTCGGCCCGAACGAGCAGGCACCCCAACCCGAACAGCAATCCCAGCCCGCCGATCACATACCCGGCCCCGACCAGCGCCCCCGGCACGAACCCGAGCCGGCCGCCAAGATCGCCGGAAACCTCCCGGGAAATCGCCTCGCCCATCCCGAGCTGAGGCCACCCGTTGGCTGCCTGCCAAAGCAACGTGGGCACGGACGCGATCGCCGCGATCGCCACCCCGATCCACAGCTTCGGCCGCCGCACCAGCTCACGCGGCCCGAAAACCAGCGCACACACCGCCGCGATCAGCCAGAAACCGCCGATCAGAAATTTCACGTTGAGCGTCACGGCCGTGACGACCCCGACCCATATCAGCAGGTTGTCGTCCCGCGTCCGCATCCAGCGCACCAGCAACCACAGCAACATCGTCCAGAGAACCGGGTCGATCGTAGAAGTGGCCAAATAGTGACCGGTCCCCAAAAACTGCCCGCAAATCGCAAACGCCGCCGCGGCCAGCACCTGAGCCTTACGCGTCCCACCCATCTCCCGCGCGATCAGCCCGGTCAACACCACCCCGGCCGCCGTAGCCAAGATCGCCGGCAGCCGGAACACCGTCAACGAGCCAGGCGCCACCGAATCCATGAGCCGGGCCAGCGCCGGCAACACCGGCGGCTGATCGGCGTACCCCCACGCCAAATGCTTGCCCGCCGCCAAAAAGTAGAGTTCGTCCCCGAAGTACCCGTATCGCCCCGACACCAGCAGCAAGACCACCCCGGTCGCCGCCGCGAGTGCCAACACCGGCCCCTGCGCAAAATCGGCTACCCCGTGCCCGGTGGTCTCCTCGGTTTCCCGGACGCCCGTCACCTCTGCTCCCTGATCCTTCATCACCCCGCACCCTACGGACGTGAGTGTTTCGCGGGGTTGGACCCCCGCGGAACACTCACGAGCCGAAGTCTTCCGCGCCGCCGATTGACTCAATGACGGCGCCAGGTCAGGGTGATCTCCTTCGTGTCCAGCCACGCGCCGAGGTCATACCCGTGCTTGGCGAGTCCGTCCACCGTGGCGTAGGTGATTTCCAGTGCCCGCAACGCGTCTTCGGTGGACAACAACCCGCTGGCCGACGCTTCCAGCAGTTCGTCGCTGTCGATCACGTCCAGGCCGATCTTCTCCCGCAGCACGATGTCGAGATAGAGGTCGGTGGAGGTCCAGGTCGCGCCCTCGCGACGCACCTTGACGACGTCGAGGTAGAAGTCCTGGTTCCGCTCATTCCCTGGCAGGAACCAGAAGTCGGTGATCCGCAGTCCGAGGTCCGGCAAGAACCAGGACTCCAGGTAGTGGAACTGTGCCCGGCCGGGAGTGGGGCGCGCGAGGTACAGCCCGAAGGGTTCGACGCGGTACTCCTCGACCGCCCGGACGATGCCCTTCGGATCGGTATTGGTGCCCGATTTGATGTCGAATGTCTCGATCTTGGGGGGATGCAGGTCAGACATGTGGTCATCTTGCCGTGAACGCGACTTTTCGCGCGCGCCCGCGGTCGAGTGTGCTGATGAAGCAGGCTGCGTATACGAACGACCTGGCACCCCATAAGCTGATCAGGTGCTGGATGAAGCGGTCGTCTCGGAAGGGATCCAGAGCGTAGTCGCCGGAGTCGCCGTGAAGGCGGTCGAGCTGACGGCAGACCTGGTGAAGCTCTATGAAAAAGAGCTTCCGCAGCTCGTTCACGACGACGAGCGCATGGTGAGCCTGCTGTCCGCGAGTGTCTACCAGAACCTCGAAACCGTGCTGCAGATCTTCCAGCACGACATCGATCCCACTCGTGTCGAGGCGCCCGCGGCGGCGATGGAGTACGCCCGGCGCCTGGCGCAGCGTGGCACTCCGGTCATCGACCTCATCCGGGCGTACTACCTGGGACAGACAGCGGTACTCGACTACACCTTCGAGGAGTCGGCCGGGCAAGTCCACGATCCGATCCTGCTCGGCGCCATGATGCGCCGCATGCTGAAGGTCAGCTTCGCCTTCATCGACAGGGTGACCCAGCAGGTGGTTTCGGCCTACCAGGAGGAGCGGGACCGCTGGCTGCTCAACCGGAGCATGGTGCGGACGGCCCGCGTCCGGGCGCTTTTGGACAGTGACGGTTCGCTGCTCGACGTCGACGGCGTGGACGTCGAGGCGACCGAAGCCGCGCTCGGCTACCGAATGCGGGGCGTCCACCTGGGAATGATCGCCTGGCACACCTCCGACACGTACGCCGATGACGCGCTGGGCGCGCTGGAGGCAATGGCAGTGGACCTGGTGAAGCGGCTGGACGGCGACAGCCGTCCGCTGTTCGTGCCGCGGGACGAATCCAGCGCTTGGGTGTGGCTGCCATTGGGGTCTGCCACCTTCCCGGATCATGAGGTTCTCGAGCAGGCGCTCGCGAGCAGCGAGTCGAGCGTTCGGCTGGCCCTCGGCGAGCCGGGGGTGGGTGTCCAGGGTTTCCGGCACACCCACCAGCAGGCGCTGCGGGTGTACGCGCTGGCGCTGGCCGCGGGCGAGCACTGCGACCGCGCGCTTACCTTCCGCGAGGTCGGCACCATGGCGCTGATGACTTCGGACCTGGGCTCGGCACGGCTGTGGGTGGCCGACACCCTCGGCGCGATGAGCGCCGACGACAGCAACTGTGAACGCCTGCGTGACACGCTACGCGTTTTCCTTGCCACGGGCAGTAGTTACACCGCCGCGGCGGCCGCGCTCACCATGCACAAGAACTCCGTGCAGTACCGCGTCCGCAAGGCTCAGGAACTCCTGTCGCGGCCGATCGCCGACAACCGCCTCGACGTCGAACTCGCGCTGAACCTGTGTCATCGGCTGGGCGCCGCGGTGCTGTCTTGAAACAAGAAATGAACAGATGGGTCCCGGTAAAGCACTCCTGATTTTTGGTGCTTCGCACCACTGATGTCGAAGATCCTTGGGTCGCGGACACGAAGTGGTGTACTCCGTTCGGACCTAGCCTTCAGCCATGGGTGAACAAGGTGAGGCTCTCGCGCTCGTCCGGCTACGCCGAGGCGTGGTCGGCGAGAGCAGACGGGTCATCCACCTGATCCCCGTGCCGACCGAAGGCGCGCTCCCCGGCCACCTGACGGCATTGTGCGGCGAAGAGGTTTACCCCGGCCAGGCCGAGATGCTGGACAGTATCTGCGGAATGCCCTGCCAGACCTGCCTGCTGCGCTCGCCGGCGCCCGCCACCGGTTTCCTCGCCGCCGCGGGGTGAGTGCGAGCCGACCGGCCTGAAACTGTCGGTGGGGGCGTCTACCCTGGATCCCGTGGCTTTCGCAACCGAACATCCCGTACTCGCCCAGTCCGAGTTCCGCCCTGTCTCCGAGATCCCTCGGTCGGGTGGCCGGTTCGAGGTGGTCAGCGACTACAAGCCCGCCGGTGACCAGCCCGCCGCGATCGACGAGCTGGAGAAGCGGATCAACGCCGGTGAGAAGGAGGTCGTCCTCCTCGGTGCCACCGGTACCGGTAAGTCGGCGACAACGGCCTGGCTCATCGAGCGGGTGCAGCGCCCCACACTGGTGATGGCGCCGAACAAGACACTGGCCGCCCAGCTGGCCAACGAGCTGCGCGATCTCTTCCCGAACAACGCGGTCGAGTACTTCGTCAGTTACTACGACTATTACCAGCCCGAGGCGTACATCGCGCAGACGGACACGTACATCGAAAAGGACTCGTCGATCAACGACGATGTCGAGCGGCTGCGGCACTCCGCCACGATGAACCTGCTGTCCCGGCGCGACGTCATCGTGGTCGCCAGTGTCTCCTGTATCTACGGCCTCGGCACGCCGCAGTCGTATCTGGACAGGTCGAGCAGTCTCAAGGTGGGCACCGAGCTTTCGCGGGACATCTTCCTGCGCGCGCTGGTGGACATCCAGTACACGCGCAACGACGTCGCGTTCGCCCGCGGCACGTTCCGGGCGCGCGGCGACACCGTCGACATCATCCCGGCATATGAGGAGCTGGCGATCCGTGTCGAGTTCTTCGGCGACGAGATCGAAAAGCTGTACTACCTGCACCCGCTCACCGGCGATATCGTCAAAGAGGTCGACGAGCTGCGCATCTTCCCTGCCACGCATTACGTCGCCGGGCCCGAGCGGATGGAAAAGGCGATCAAGGGGATCGAGGCGGAGCTGGAAGAGCGGCTCGCCGGGCTGGAGAAGGCGGGCAAGCTGCTGGAGGCCCAGCGCTTGCGCATGCGGACCAGCTACGACATCGAGATGATGCGCCAGGTCGGGTTCTGTTCGGGGATCGAGAACTACTCAAGGCATATCGACGGGCGCCCCGGCGGTACGTCGCCCGCGACACTGATCGACTATTTCCCGGACGACTTCCTGCTCGTCATCGACGAGTCACACGTGACGGTGCCGCAGATCGGCGGCATGTACGAGGGTGACATGTCGCGTAAGCGGAACCTCGTCGAGCACGGGTTCCGGTTGCCGAGCGCTATGGACAACAGGCCGCTGACCTGGGAGGAGTTCTCCGACAGGATCGGCCAGACGGTGTACCTCTCAGCCACGCCGGGGCCGTACGAGATGGGCCAGACCGGCGGCGAGTTCGTCGAGCAGGTTATCCGGCCGACGGGCCTGATCGACCCGGAGGTGATCGTCAAGCCGACCGAGGGCCAGATCGACGACCTGGTCCACGAGATCAGGGTCCGCGCCGAGAAGGACGAGCGCGTGCTGGTCACCACACTGACCAAGAAGATGTCCGAGGACCTCACGGACTACCTGCTGGAGCTGGGCATCCGGGTGCGGTACCTGCACTCCGAAGTGGACACGCTGCGCCGGGTGGAGCTGCTGCGGCAGCTCCGCGCGGGGGATTACGACGTGCTGGTCGGGATCAACCTGCTGCGTGAGGGGCTCGACCTTCCCGAGGTGTCGCTGGTGTCCATCTTGGACGCCGACAAGGAGGGCTTCCTGCGCAGCGGGACGTCGCTGATCCAGACGATCGGCCGTGCGGCCCGGAACGTGTCCGGTCAGGTCCACATGTACGCGGACAGGATGACCGACTCGATGAAGCGCGCGATCGACGAGACCGATCGCCGCCGCGCCAAGCAGGTCGCGTACAACCTGGAGCGCGGGGTCGACCCACAGCCGCTGCGCAAGAAGATCGCGGACATCCTTGACCGCGTCTACAACGAAGCCGAGGACACCGAGGAGCTCGCCGTCGGCGGTTCCGGCCGCAACGTCTCGCGCGGCAAGCGGTCCGAGCAGGGCGACAGGCCGCGCAGCTCGGGCGTGCTGGTGGACAAGGACGTCACGACCATGCCGCGGGCCGAGCTCGCGGACCTCATCCAGCAGATGACCGACCAGATGATGCAGGCTGCCCGCGACCTGCAGTTCGAGCTCGCCGCCCGCCTGCGCGACGAGGTCGCCGAGCTCAAGAAGGAACTGCGAGGCATGGACGCCGCCGGCCAGAAGTAAGCCACACGCCCAACGCAAGTGCACTCCACGCGCACCGCCGCACTCAGCCCGCAGAAGTTAGAGGCGGGGGCGGGCGGTAAGGATCGGGTCGGTGTCGAAGCCGGGGAACCCGGTGGGGGTCAGGGAACGGGCCGCGGGGTCGGGCGTTTCGGGGAGACCGGCCCAGCGGCGGACGGTGGCTGTCGCTTCGGCGGCTTGCGCGGCGGGCAGTTGCGCGATCCGGGCGCCGTGGTTGCCGCCGGGCACGTAGTAGCGGTACGAGTCGCGCGAGCCGAAGCCGAGTTCGAACGGTTCCGCGGCCCACGGGTCGTTCTCGCCGTAGACGAACAGTATCGTCTTGGCCTGCGACCGCACCCAGAAGTCGACGTCCGGCATCGTGAGATAGTCGAAGCGGGGGATCTTCACCGAGTCGGGTACGAAGGTCGACGCGACGTTCGCGCCCGGGTAGCGCAGCAAGTCCTTCAGGTAGCCCTCGTACGATTCGGGCGAGCCGAGTTGGGCGGCTGCCTGGTAGTAGTACGGCACGAACCGCTCGAGCCCTTGGTCGGAATACGTGTTGAGGCTTTCGACCCGCTCGAAGAACGCGTACACATCGGAAGCGCTCGCTCCCACCGGTGGGACGTCCGCGCAGGACGCCTGCGTCTGGTACTGCCAGAACGCGAAGTAGGAGTCGATGACGGAAATCTCGAGCGACTTGTCCGCCGAGCCCACGATCGAGAAGGTCAGGCCCTGCTCCGCCGCGTCCTTCGCGGCTATCGCGGCGAGTTCGTCGCGCCGCTTCAGCGCGTCACGCTGGATCGCCTTGAGCGCGTCGCGGCAGGCAGGGTCATTGCCGACGTTCGCCAGGAAGCGGTTGTACGTGTCGATCGGGTTGATCACGTCGTTCGGCGCCACGTAAGGGATCGTGGCGTCGACGTCGTCGGGGAAGAAGCGCCGGAAGTACGTCGCCGTCATTCCGCCCTTACTGCCGCCCGTCGCCAGCCACTTCGCCTTGTAGATCGCCTTGAACGCCTGCACCGCGCGATGTTCGTCGGCCGCGGCCTGCCAGATCGTGAGCTGCTTGCCCCAGTTTTCCGGCTGTGGCCTCGACGGCGTGAAATAGCGGTACTCCATCGACAGCTGATTGCCGTTGACGATCTGCGTCGGCTCCGACCGGTTCGGCGACTCGGACACGTTGTAGCCACTGGTGAACGCGACCGTCGGCGCGCCGACGTCGCGGTGCAGCAGGGTGAACCGCTGCTCGAACGTGCCCGCCAGCGGGTTGCGGTGGTCGGCGGGCTGGGTGAAGGTCAGCTTGAAGAAGCGGTAGCCGGTGGGCGCGGCGTTCTCGGACACGATGGTAAGACCGGGAATTTGGGCCAGCGCGTTCTCGATGTCCTCCGGGGCGGCGTGTGCGGCCGGGGCGAGGGTTACCGCCGTCACCACGGCGAGCAGCATCGTCGAGCATTTCACCAGAAGCCGGCGCATGGACCCCTCCGCGATCGAATTCCCCAGTTGGGGGATCTTCACAGAACCCGCTGCGGTGGGCAATGGGCTATCCGGAGCCACTGTCGGTCGGAGATCGCCGGGACTTGGCCGAGGGCTGAACCTCAGCGGTTACCCAAGACACTTTCCACGTACGCCTTGATGGACTGCAACGCTTCCGGCGAGCTCCACAGCTCTTGGACGTAGGCGTCGTCGCCGGCGCGGTTCTCCGCGATCCGCTGGTGGAAAGGCAGGTGGAGCTGGGCCTTGGTGTGCGCGAACGTCCGTGGGGGAACGGCGCCGAGTTGCGCGGCGAGCGCGACCGATCCCGGGAGGACGGCGACCGGTTCTGCCAGCTCGTCTGCCAGTCCGAGAGCCAGCGCTTCCTCGCCTTCGTACGTCCGGCCCAAGAAGGCCAGCTCGGTGACCCGCCGCTCGCCGTACACACAGCGCAAGATTTCCAGCGCGGACAACGGAAACGGCACGCCGACGTGCAGTTCTGTCACGCCGACGCGGCCGTGCCCGGCGTTGAGCACCCGCCGGTCGCACGCGGCGGCCAGTACGGCTCCGCCCGCGATCGCGTGCCCGTTGACGGCCGCGATGATCGGCTTCGGAAAGCCGAATATCGCCAGGAACGCGTCGGAAAGCGCGGGCAGGAACTCCGCGATGTAGGCGGCGCCGCCGTCGTGGACGCGGCGCAGGTCGACGCCGGCGGAGAAGATGCCACCTGTTCCGGTCAGCACCGCCGCGCGGTATTCGCCGCGTTCGACGTGGTCCAGCCGCTCGATGAGCTCCACACACAGTTCCGTGTCGAGAGTGTTGGCCTTGCCGTGGTCCATTCGAAGGACGGCGACGTCCCCCTCGGCTTCGACGTGGATCGACGACGTCGGCACGAGCCCTCCCCGCGGGTTGACGGCAACTCCACACCCGACATTACGGGGAATCGGCGCCGCGAAGCCACTCGAAAAGCGCTTGGTAGACCTCGTCGCGGTGCATCATGCCGAAGTGGTTCATACCGCCGACCCACCCGCGGTCCGCGACCTGCGTGGTGTCCCCCGCGCTCTTCGGCATCACCAGCAGGTCACCGATTCCCCTCGCCAGCAAGCTGTTCTCGGTGCGGGCGAGCGTCGCGGCGAGGAAGTACTGGCGGACACCGGCGGGGATGAAGGTGTCGACCGGAGTGTCGGTGCGCCGCACGGAATCCGGGTCGCCGCCGGTCCACTGTTCCTCGTGCAGATAGCCGTAGCGCAAGTCCTTGACGCCCGGGCTGCGCAGCGCCAGCAGTTCGCCGAGCGGGGCCGACTCCTCGAACCGGCGCAACGCCCACGCCGCCAGGTTCGCGCCGCGTTCCAGCGGGGCACCGGTGTGCGGCGCGCCCAAGCACACCAGCCGCGTGACGAGTGGCAACCACGGCAGTCCGGCGGCTTGATGCACCGCGCTGCGGGCGACAAGGCCACCCATCGAGTGTCCGATGAGGACGATGTCGGTCACCGGAACCGGCCACGCACCAACGAGTTCGGTGAGTACATCGATGAGTTCGCGGCCGTTCTCGGAAATATGCCTGCCGGTGTTGTAGCGGAGGTAAACCTGGCTGACGCCCAGGTCCGCGGCCAGCCGTGAACCGAAATCCGGCCGTTCCGTGCGGAACCACCACCGTTCGGTCTCGATCAAGCCGTGCAGGAACACCACGAGCTTCCCGGATGCGTTCGGGTACTGCTGGGCCATTGCGGCCACCTCGATCGGGACCCGCCGGTGGTCGACACGCAGCGTCATCCGACTGGGCAGAAGGTCACCGCGTATTTCGGCTCGCGCACCGAAAGCACCGTTGAGGACGCCCGTTGCCGCCTGCCCGAACGAGGACTCGATCAGCGTGCCCTCGGGACGCAGCATCCCCGCGACCCGTGACGCCGCTTCGACGACAGCGCCGCCCGCCGCGATCCCCGTCCGCACACTGCCGTAGACCAGGCCGGAAACGCTGTCGTGCAACGCTTTCGCGGGCAACGCAACATCACCCACAGCGCCGAACGCGCGCCGGGCGATCGCGCGGTGCATCCGCTGCACAGTGCCGGTGATCCCGACCGCGGTGTCGCTCAGGAGCCGCGCCGTGCCCCCGAACTCGTCTGCCGCCGTCCCGCTCATCGTCGCCCCCTCAAAGCCACCTTGGCCACTTTAGTCGCGTTCAATTCAATGCGACCAAAGTGGCCATGGTGTAACCGCGAGGCGTCAGCTGGTGACGTCTTTCGTGGAGAACCGCCTGGCCGCCAGCAGCATGAACACGGTCCCGTAGATGACCGAAGACAGCAGCCCGCTGGCCATGTTCGTCCAGTCGATGTCCGTCGAGATCAGGTCGATCCAGGCGAACGAGTAATGCGTCGGCAGGTAGTTCCGCAGGGTGCCGAGTGCGGTGATCTGGTCCAGGATCTGCGAAAGGATCGCGGCCAGCACCGCACCGCCCACCGCGCCGAGCGGCGCCTCCGTCGACACGCTGAGCAGCAGCGCTAGCCCCGCCACCCAGGCCAGCTGGAGCACGATGTACACCGTGGCCAGCAGCATCGCGATGATGCTGTTGCCGAAGGAGATCGCGTCGCCGGTCGGGCTGATCGCGTCACCGGCGCCGTACCAGAGCACGCCCGCCACCAGCGAAACCAGCGGCAGCAGCACGAGCGCCAGCGTCGACAGCAGCCCGGAGACGACAGCTTTCTGCCGGAGCAGCCTGTGCCGTGGCACCGGGATCGCCAGCAGGTACTTCAGGCTCGACCACGACGATTCGCTCGCGATGGTGTCACCGAAGAACAGGGCGACGATCATCGGCAGCAGGAACGTCCCGGAGACGAACAGGGCCAGCACCACGAAGTTCGGCGCGCTCACGGTGGCGAGGTCGACGAACCCGCCGGAGCGCTGGTTCGAGTTCGCGTCCCCGATCTGGAACGCGATCACCAGGATGAACGGCAGGAGCACCACGAACCCGAGCAGCAGCTGGGTGCGCCGGCGGCGGATCTGCCGCAGGAGTTCCACGCCGAGCCGCAGGGTCCGGCCGGCGCGGTAGCCCGCGACGGCACCGTCCGGGCCCACCTCCGTCTGCTCGAGGGTGGCGGCATCGGTCAGTTCCTGCAGCGCGCCCGGGTCGGTGTGCACCCCGTGGTCGACCACTGCGTTCGCGGAAGCCTTGTCGGTCTTGCTCATTTGATCGAGTCCTCTCCGACCAGCTGCAGGAAGGCGTCTTCGAGCCGTCGCCGCGGCCCGGCCTGTTCGACGGCCACACCCGCCCGCACCAACGTGGCCACGGCTTCCGACCGCGGCATCCCGTCGAGATCTGCGTGGACGAGGTCACCCTCGATGTCCACGCTCGTCACCCCGCCGACGGCACGCAGCGCTTCGGCCGCAGCTTCCGGCTGGTCGACGCGGAACGTCGCTTCGCCACCGGCCGCCGCGATGTCGGCGACCTCACCGGACGCGACCAGCGAACCCCGGTGCATGACCACCACGTGCGTACAGGTTTGCTCGACCTCGGCCAGCAGGTGGCTCGACACCACCACGGTCCGTCCCGTCGCGGCGTAGCGCTGCAGGACTTCACGCATCTGGTGGATCTGGGGCGGGTCGAGCCCGTTGGTCGGTTCGTCGAGCACCATCAGCTCCGGCAGGCCGAGCATGGCCTGCGCGATCGCGAGCCGCTGCCTCATACCTTGGCTGTACGTCTTCACCCTGCGGTGCACGGCGTCGCCGAGCCCGGCGATCTCCAGTGCCTCGGAGAAGTGCGCCCGCTCCGGGGGACGTCCGGTGGCGGCCCAGTAGAGCTTGAGGTTCGCCTCACCGGAGAGATGCGGCAGGAAGCCCGCACCCTCCACAAAGGACCCGATCCGGGACAGCACCGGCGCGCCGGGGGCGATCTTGTGGCCGAACACCCGGATGTGCCCGGCGGTCGGCGTGATCAGGCCCATCAGCATCCGCAGCGTCGTCGTCTTACCGGCGCCGTTGGGACCCAGCAGGCCGAGTACCTGGCCGGGCTCGACCCGGAACGACAGATCCTTCACCGCGACGAAGCCGCCGGGGTAGGACTTGGAGAGACCATCGATCACCAGCGGGTACTTCGCCAGATCCTCGTCGACGTCGTGGGCACGACGGCGGCGGAAGGCCGCGAAGACGGTCAGCGCCAGCGCCGCGAGCAGCGTGCCCGCGATGCCGAACAGCTGCGCGGACGGCCAGCCCGCGCTGACGGCAGTGCCAGGGACGACCGGCACGCCGAGCGTCGCGCCGTTGGCCAGGGAGACCTGGTAGACGGCCGGCGCCGCGGAGGACGCGTACGCCTGGTCGGTCGTGCCGACCACCAGCCGCAGCGAGTGACCCGCCTCGATGGGCCGCACGATGCCCGGCAGCGTCACCGTGACCTCGACCGGCGAACCGTCCGCCGGCAGCCCGGAGACCCGGAACGGCGCGATGGAGTTCGCGGGCAGGACACGGCTGCCGTCGGGACCGACGTCGTACAGCTTCGCGAAGAGCGCGGCGTCCGGCGAGGGCGGGGTCACGGCCGGATCGGCGGCCACCCGCAGGCGGACGGTCGACGAACCGGTGATGATCAGCTGCGAGTCCAGCGGCGCGGTGGTGAACTGTGCGGCCTGGCCCGGTGGATCGAGGTTGAAGAGCCCCGCCAGCCGCGACGAGCTGCTCGCCAGTGCGTTCAGGCCGGGAAGCCCGCTGACCGCGGGCGGATTGCCGCCTGCCGGGTTCACGATCGACTGGGACGGTCCCGCCAACGCCATCTGACGGCGTTCGGTGGTGTCCCCGGCGAGCCCGGGGTAGGTCGGTGCGTTCACCGAGCGGACCGACGGGGTTCCGTTGGCGCGCAGCGTGCCCTGGACGTCGTAGCTGAAATCGGTGCCGGGATCGGTGCCTTTGCCGGTGAGCTGGAACGACAGGAAGTCGGCGATCTTGCCGCGCAGCTGCGGCCCCGGCTTCCCGCCGTCGTGGCCGCCGGTGTACCAGATGGTCTTGACCTTGCCGCCGGCCGCGGTGATCTGGCGCGCGGTCGCGTCGGACTGGTCGAGACCGAAGAGCGTGTCGCTCTCACCCTGTACGAGCAGCGTCGGAATGGTGATCTTGTCGGTCACGGAAACGGGGGAGACGCGGCGAAGGAGGTCGAGCGTCTGCCCGCTCGCCTTCCCGGTGGTCGCCAGTTCGGTGTACGCCTGGCACGCCTCCTGAGTGAACCGCCCGCAGGGATCCGCCACCGCAGCCGGACGCGGATCGCCCGGCTGCGCACCGCCTCCGCCGGCCGTGGTCTGCCCGGTGTCGGTGGTCTCCTGGCCGGGTTCCGGGGCGTCGGCGCTCGGGCTGCCCGAAGTCGCCGCACCCGTTCCCGCGGAGAAGAAGATGCCTGCCCACGACTTCTTGAACACCCCGTCGGCGGTGAACGCGCCCGCGGCGGGAGTGCCCGCCGGAGCCGCGGCCGTGGTGGCGTTGTTGGGCACGAGGCCCTGGGCCAGGTCGTTGTAGGTGATCACCGGTGCGATCGCGTCGACCCGCTTGTCGGTGCCGGCGAGCAGCAGCGACAGCGCGCCGCCGTAGGAAGCGCCGGTGACACCGATCTTCGGGTCGCCACTCGCGTCGGTGGTCACCTGGTGCCCGGCGACGAGGCGGTCGATCAGCCTGCTTGCGTCGGCGACCTCGAAGCGTGGGTCGTTGAGCGAGATCTTGCCGGTGCTCTTGCCGAAGCCGCGGGCCGACCAGGTGAGGACCAGGAAGCCGCGGTCGGCCAGTTCGCGCGCCTCAGTGGCGACGCTGTTCTTGTCACCCCCGAAGCCGTGCGCGAGCAGGACGGCGGGGGCCGGGGTCTGCGCGGGGGTGTAGAGCGTCGTGTCTATTTGCACCTGATCGGGTGATCCGGGTGCGGCGGGTACGGAGACCATGGCGTCCTGGGTTTTCACCGTGGACGGTTTCGGTCTGCTGCTGAACCAGACAAAACCGGCGGCGACCAGCACGAGTATGGCCAGCGTCAGCGCCAGTAGGCGGCTTCCGCGGGCGCGGGGTAGCGGAATTCGGGGCACAGGAGTGACCGTAGGTGATGTTTCCTGAGAGTCTCTCCGCAGGCTCACGTGGATGTGACACCAAATGGCCACCGCCAATCGAGTGTGACGTACGTTACCGTGCCAACGCAGTGACGCCGGCAACCTCAGCTGGCTTTATCCGCCAGGAACGGTCAAACTAGACATGTTGTGGAGGGGAGTATTCCTTCGCGGCGATGTCGTCAGCACGGCTGCCCCAGGCGCCCGGCATCGTCGGTCGGCATTTCGATGCCGACGGAAGAGACCTCCGGCTAGTTGCTGATGCAGTGCACTAACCGGAGGTTTCAGTACATGTCTGTTCCCTTGTGGCTATGGATCGCGACGATCGTCGGGTTGCTCGCCCTGGTCGCGGTAGACCTGGTGATCGTCGATCGTAAGCCCCATGCGGTGACCACTGGTGAAGCCGCCAGGTGGGTCGTCTTCTACATCTCCTGCGCCATCCTGTTCGGGATCGGCATCTTCCTATTCGCCGGCAACGACTACGGCGTCCAGTTCTTCACCGGGTACATCACCGAGTACTCGCTGAGCGTCGACAACCTCTTTATCTTCATGGTGATCATGGCGTCGTTCAAGGTTCCCGCCATTCACCAGCACCGGGTGCTGCTCGTCGGGATCTTGCTCGCGCTCGCCATGCGCAGCGCGTTCATCGCCGTCGGTGCCGCGCTCATCGCGCAGTTCGTCTGGGTGTTCTTCCTCTTCGGCGCGGTTCTGGTGTGGACAGCGGTCAGCATGGTCCGCAGCAAGGACGAGGAAGAGGAGTACCAGGAAAACGCCGCCACCCGGTTGGTCCGCAAGGTCTTCCCGGTCACCGAGGACTACCACGGTTCCAAGTCGTTCATCAAGAAGGACGGCAAGCGCTGGATCACGCCGATGTTCGTGGTGATCGTGGCCATCGGCAGTGCGGACCTGCTGTTCGCGGTGGACTCGATCCCGGCGATCTTCGGTATCACGCAGGAAGCTTTCCTCGTGTTCACCGCCAACGCCTTCGCGTTGATGGGGCTGCGGCAGCTGTACTTCCTGCTGGGCGGACTGGTGACCAAGCTCGTCTACCTGTCCTACGGTCTCGCGGTCATTCTAGCCTTCATCGGCGCCAAGCTGTTCCTGCACGCGTTGCACGAGTACCACGTGGTGCCGGACTGGCTCGAGATCAACAACTGGATGTCGCTCGGTGTCATTATCGTCGTCTTGACGGTCACGACGCTGCTGAGTCTCCGGAAGGCAAAAAAGACCGAGGCGCTGGCGCAAGTCGAAGAATCGGTTGAGTCGAACAGGTAGTTAGATCGGCTAACTATCGGGTACGGTCGGTCTCGTGCGTCCTTCTGACATCGAAACTCTGACGGTGCCCCAAGCGCTCACCCTTCGGGGTGGAGTGCTGTTGACCGGCCTTTCCCGTCCCGACCTGAAGACCAACACCTATCGCGGGCAGATCCGCAAGGTCGGTCTCGACGGTACGGAAGGGCCTTGGACGCAGGGTGAACGCGACTCGGCGCCGTCGATTTCCCCCGACGGCCGCTGGGTCGCGTTCCTGCGTTCCGGCGACGGTGAAGGCCCCGGCGCCGCCGCGCAGCTGCATGTCATGCCCGTCGGCGGTGGTGAGGCCAAGCGCCTGACGATGTCGCCTCTCGGCGTCGGCGCGCCGGTGTGGGCTCCGGATTCCCGCCGCATCGCCTTCACCGCTCGGGTACCCGAGGCGGGCCGATACGGCACCCCGGAGCCCGACGGCGAGCCGGTCGCGAGTGACGAAGAGGCGCCGCGCCGAATCACCCGGCTCGGCTACCGCATCGACAACATCGGTTTCCTCGGCGACCGCCCGCAGGTCCTGTTCGTGCTCGATGCGGTCACCGCGCTGGACGCCGACGAGCTCCCGGAGCTCACGCCGCTGACAGCGGGCACCGACGTCGAGCATCCCGTGTGGACACCCGACGGCGAAACCGTGATCGTGGGTGCGGGCCGCGACTGGGGCCGCTCGGAGACCGAGCAGAGTGACCTCTACGCGATTCCCGCCGCCGGTGGCGAACCGCGCCTCCTTGTTCGCAGCGCGGGCGCGGTTTACCAGACGGCGGTTTCCGACGACGGTGTGCTGTGGTTCATCGGCGCGGCATTCCCCGGCGGGAGCCAGGAGGCCAGGAACGCCGGATTGTGGTCGGCCGTGCTGTCCGAAGATGACGGTCCGATCGAAGCCCGCAGGCTGACCGAGATCGAATCGGTCGACTGCGACTCGGGCGCCGGTGCGCCGGTACCGTTCGGCGACGAGATCATGGTGGCCGTTCGCAACCGCGGTGCGGTGGAGCTGCGGGCCGTGCCCCGTGACGCCGACCTCGCGCCGCTCGATTCGCTGCGCCGGATCGCCGGTGAGCGCGCGGCCGTCCGCGCTTTCGCCGCCGAGGGATCCACCGTGGTCGCGGTCATCTCGACGCCGGAGAGCGCCGGTGAGGTCGTGCTGCTCGCCGACGGCACCGAGCGCGTTCTGACCGGCTACTCGGAATCCTTGCGGGACAAGGGAATCCGCCCGGCGCAAGAGCTGAACACCAAGTCGGCAGACGGTTATCCCGTGCACGGCTGGCTGGTGCTGCCCGACGGCGAAGGACCGCATCCCGTCCTGCTCGTCGTCCACGGCGGGCCGTTCGCGGCGCAGGATTGGGGCCTCTTCGACGAGGCGCAGGTGTACGCGTCCGCCGGCTACGCGGTGATCCTCGGCAACCCGCGCGGCTCGGCGGGTTACGGCGAGAGCCACGGACGCGCGATCGTCCGCGGATTCGGCACGGTCGACGTCGCCGACGTCCTGGCCCTGCTCGACGCCGCGCTGACGCGCCCGGATCTCGACACCGAACGCGTCGGTGTCATGGGTGGTTCCTACGGCGGCTTCATGACGAGCTGGCTCGCGTCGCACCACGGCGAACGCTTCCGGGCGGCGTGGAGCGAGCGGGCCGTCAATGCCTGGGACTCGATGGCGGGAAGCTCGGACATCGGCTACATGTTCGTCGACGGCTACATCGGTTCGGACCTCGCGGAGCAGCGCCGCGCCAGCCCGTTGTCGTATGCCGAGAAGATCGACATCCCGTTCGCGGTGGTGCATTCCGAGCACGACTGGCGGTGCCCGCTGGAGCAGGCGCAGCGGATGTTCGTCGCGCTCAAGCGCGGTGGCACCGACGCCGAGCTCCTGCTGTTCCCCGGCGAAGGCCACGAGCTGAGCCGGTCCGGCCGCCCCCGGCACCGGGTGCAGCGCTTCGACGCCATCCTCGACTGGTGGTCCCGCCACCTCTGACCCCCCGAATATGTCGACAACTTCCGTTAGGCTCGCTAACGGAAGTTGTCGACATATTCGGGACTTGTGCGGGTGATCTCGGGCGTATGAAGATGGGGCCGTGGGCTGGACGGTACGCAAGGGGACGCTGAGCGATGCCCCGCAGGTGGCCAGGATCAACGTCGAGGGCTGGCGCGCCGCCTATCGCGGAATCCTGAGCGATGACTATCTCGACGCGATCCGGTCTGACGACCGGCTCGAGCGGCTGGAAGAGCGGCTCGGCGCGCCGGAACCGAGCGCGGTGTTCGTCGCCGTCTCCGTGGGTGGCGCTGTCGGCGCGTACGGGGGAGTGTCGGCGGTCCGCGACACCGCCGACGAGCATCCTGTCCTGCCGACAGGCGAGTTCGCCGCGCTGTACGCCGACACCGCTTCGCGCGGTACCGGCGCGGGGCACGCGGTGCACGAAGCGGGCGTGGACCATCTCGCCGGGCAGGGCTTCAAGCACGCCATCCTCTGGGTCTTCGAGAAGAACGCGCCTTCGCGGCGGTTCTACGAGACCCGCGGGTGGATCTGCGACGAAGTCACGAAGGAAGGCCTGATCGGCGGCGCACGGTTCACCGAGGTGCGCTACTCGCGTTCCCTCAATTGAGCATGGTGTAGTTCAGCTCCTGGCACACCCGGCCCAGCGGGACGTCCAGCCCGGGGTGGTCCAGCGGCAGGAGGACGTCCGGTGCGATGGGCAGCGCCTTGCCGGCGGGCGGGTCCCACAGGCACAGTGCCGGGTCGCCAGAGTCCATCGAGGACCGGTACCAGAGCCCGTCGAGATCGCCGAAGGCGCCGCGGATGGCACGGGCCCACGCCTGCGTGATCTTCTTGGGACCACTGGAAATCTCCTGCGACGCACCGACTCTCGTCGGCCACAGGCCGCCGAGGTCGAGCAGCTGCAGTGTCCGGGTGGGACGGACGATGACCAGTCGCGGGCCGCGGGTCTTGCGGTCCACAGTGGACGTCGTCTGGAACACCTCGGCGACACTCGTCCGCACGGACAGTCCGAAGTAGAGCACGCCGTTTTCGGGATCCGTCACGGCTTGCCCGCCGCGTGCCGGTTCCTGCTGGTCGAACCGGCCGTGCGGGAGCGGGCCGGTGTAGCGGAACGAATTCCACTGCTGGGGGTGGTTGCCGTGCGCGGTGAAGATCCTGACGAGCCTGGTCGCGGGATGTACCGCCACTACGTCCGCGGTGCGGTGCAGCTCGTTGATCAGGACAGCGCGCGCGGGCGGCAGGGGAAGCCGGGCCATTTGAAGCCGTTCGTCCGTCCTTGTAGGTGATCTTGCCTGGACACCGCACTAGCCGGAACAGTCCGGGCCTAGAAAGGAGATCCCAGCATCGCGATCTGCCGCGCGGCGAGCTCGGGGTCTCCGCCGGAGAGGAGCCATTGCCGCGGCGTCGCGGGCCGGTCGTTGATCACCAGATCGGCCTGGGGGGTGCTCATGAACGCGGCCACCACGAGCGCGGGCTGGTCTTCGGGCATCGCCCGCAGCACCACTTCGAGGCCGGGGAGCACACCTGAGCCGTTGAACTGCCACGACGGCAGCCGCCAGCTCCCGTCCTTCCAGCCGGTGAGCCTGTGTTCCTTCAACCTGTGCCGGATCCGGCTGTCGTCGACATTCAACGCGCGGGCGGCCTGGGACACCGTCAGCGCGGATTCGGCGAGCACGGCGTGCGCGGCGACGGTTTTGGCGCGGAAGTCCGCTTCGCCTTCGGCATAGGGTGAGAGGTCGAGCCCGGCGTCGGTCAGCGCGGCACGCTGGTCAGGGGAGAAATAGTGCGACGGGTCGAGGCTCGGTGGCGCCAGTTTCCGCGCCGCGTCCTCGACCAGGTTGAGGAACTCGGTCGCGTCGACCTTGAGTCCCGCCTTGGCGAGAACGTTCTCCAGTGCCACTGACATCCGCCTAGCGTAGCGC
Source organism: Actinomycetota bacterium (assembly GCA_032230695.1). Lineage (GTDB taxonomy): Bacteria > Actinomycetota > Actinomycetes > Mycobacteriales > Pseudonocardiaceae > Amycolatopsis. Next base: position 21,441 of record JAVXWP010000047.1, read on the forward strand.
GAATGTGCGGGTTCGTGCGGTCGGTCATCAATTTGTGGGGCAACTCACCAAAGGTCGACACTCAGCGCACATAATCAAACACGCGCAGTAGGAAAGCTCGCGTAAGTTTGCCCGGATCGGGCGAGGTTGTCCAGGCGTCGATAGTCGGGTATTCGCGGACCGATCGCCATCCGTGGATCTTGGCATCGGCGTTGGGCAACCTGACGTGGCCCAGTAAACGTTTTCCAGGGAAGGACTGGATCGCGCGACACTAGCGCCGGGAACTGGCGCGCTCCACGAGCCTGGCTTCGAGGACGGTGGCTGTCGGCTCGTTCGAGCCGCCGCCGATCCGGGCCAGCAGGAGCTTCGCGGCGACCGTGCCGATGTGGTAGGCGGGCTGCGCCACGACGGTCAGTGGCGGGTCGATCAGCGTTGTCCAGGGCGCGTCGTCGAAGGCGACGATGCCGACGTCGCGTCCCGCCCGGATTCCGCGTGCTTTGAATGCCTCCAGCGCGCCGATCGCCATCGTGCTGTTCGCGACCAGCAGCGCGTCCGGCGGTTCGGCCGCGTCGAGCAGCTCCGACGTCGCCTGCCGCGCACCGGCGGACCGGAACTCCGCCCGGCGGAAGAGTTCGGCCATGTTCCCCGCCGCGCGCTGGGCGTCCCGGTAGCCCTCGAGCCTGTCGTCCGCCGTCCGGACGCCCTCCGGCCCGGTGACACAGCCGATGCGGCGATAGCCATTGGCCAGGAGATGTTCCGTCGCCTCGCGCGCGGCTCGGCGCGTGTCGACGAGCACCTGGTCGCCAGTCCCCGTGGACAGCGGGCGGTCCACGGCGACCACCGGGGTGCCGCGCTCACGCAGGACGGCGACGTTCGTCGCTCCGCCGGTGGGGGAGATGATCACACCCGCCACCCGCTCCTGCAGGGCGACGTCGAGGTAGCGGCTCTCCTTTTCCTCGCTTTCGTCGGAATTGCACAGCACCACCGAATATCCGGCGGTCCGCGCGATGTCCTCGACGCCGCGGGCTATCGCGGTGAAAAACGGGTTTTCCACGTCGGAGATGATGAGCGCCAGCACGGCTGTCTCCTGGCGGCGCAGGTTCCTGGCGAGTGCGTTGGGGTGGTAGCCGAGCTCGGCCGCGGCCGCCTGGACCCTCGCCACCAGCGCCGGATCCACAGTGGACTTCCCGTTGAGGGCGCGCGATACGGTGGCCGTGGACACGCCCGCCCTGGCCGCCACGTCACTGATGGTCGCCACGGTTGCCTCCGATTTCCGACCGCCGAACACCTAAAAGTAATCGATTACCTGCGGGTTTGCTGCCCACGGCAAGTTAAGCTTGGCTCGGGCGGGCAGATCTCGATACGGTTAAGGCGCGCGCTGGGGACGCATCTTTGCGCGTCGGTCCAGTCGGCACCGTAGCAGGAGGAATGTTGGTCCGCATCAGCCGCCGCGCCACGTCCAAACAGGACGATGGGCTGGTGCTGGGCATCGACATCGGAACGTCGAGCTCGAAAGGGGTGCTGGTCACCCTGCGGGGGGAGATCCTCGCCAGAGCGAGCAGGCCGCATGAGACGTCCTGTCCCCGGCCGGGTTGGGTGGAGCACGACGCCGACGGCGTCTGGTGGGCGGATTTCCTCGCGTTGAGCCGGGAACTGACCGCGGCCGCCGGCGACAGGCCGATCGCGGGACTGGCCGTCAGCGGGATCGGCCCGGTCCTGCTGCCCGCGGACGCCGACGGGCGGCCGCTGCGGCCTGCGATCCTGTACGGCGTCGACACCCGCGCGAGCCAGGAGATCGCCGAACTGACCGCGGAGCTGGGCGCCGAGTCCATTGTGGACCGTGCGGGCAGTGCGCTGTCGTCGCAGGCGGTCGGGCCGAAGTGGCGGTGGCTCGCGCGCCACGAGCCAGAGGTCTTCTCACGTGCCCAGCTGTTCCTGATGGCAAGTTCGTATCTGGTGCTCCGGCTGACCGGCGAGTACGTGCTCGACCACCATTCGGCGAGCCAGTGCGACCCGATGTACGACCTGCGCGCGGCGGCGTGGGCCGAGGACTGGGCGAAGGTCGTCGCGCCAGGCATCGAACTGCCGAGGCTGGCGTGGCCGACCGAGATCGCCGGTACGGTTTCCGCCGCCGCGGCCGCGGAAACCGGTCTGCCCCAAGGCCTGCCGGTCACCACCGGCACGATCGACGCGTGGGCGGAGGCCACCAGCGTCGGTGTCACCGGGCCCGGCGACACGATGGTCATGTACGGGACCACGATGTTCCTGGTCCAAGTGCTGGCCGATCCGCGGCCGCGCCCGGGATTGTGGACGACGCGCGGTGCCTTCCCCGGTACGTACTCGCTCGCCGCCGGAATGGCGACCTCCGGTGCCATCACCGATTGGCTGTGCAAACTCGTCGGCGCCGGCTTCGCGGAGTTGACGGCGGAGGCCGCGCAGGTTCCGGCCGGGAGCCGCGGTTTGCTGATGCTGCCGTATTTCGCCGGCGAGCGGACGCCGCTCTTCGACCCGGGCGCACGTGGTGTCCTCGCCGGGCTGACCACGGCACACGGCCGCGCCGAGATCTACCGCGCGGCGCTGGAGGGAATCGCTTACGGCGTCCGGCACAACCTCGAAGCGATGCGCGCGGCGGGCGGTGCGGCCCGTCGGCTGGTCGCGGTCGGCGGCGGGACCCAGGGCGGGCTGTGGACGCGGATCGTCAGCGATGTCACCGGTGCCGAGCAGCAGGTGCCTGCCGAAACGATCGGCGCGGCACTGGGCGACGCGCTGCTCGCGGCTGTCGCGCTGGGCCGGGAACCCCGGGACTGGAATCCGGTGCGCACGGTCGTCACGCCGGACGCGACTGCCACGGCGACCTACGACGAGTTCTACCGGCACTACCGCGCGCTGTACACGTCCACTGTGGACATCACGCATTTCCTCGCGGAGCGCCAGCGGCGCGGGTGAAGAACTCGCCGGGCGTGGCTCCGGTGAGCTCGCGGCAGTCCCGGTTGAGGTGGGCCTGATCGGCGTAGCCCGCGTCGGCCGCGAGCGACGCCAGCGTCCCGGTGCCCGCCCGCCCTATCGCCCGCTGCAGCCGGGCGACCCGCAGATAGGTGGCCGGGCCGTAGCCGACGGCCTGGGTGAACCGGCGGCGCAGGGCACGCTCGCTCACCGCGAGCTCGCGCATCGCCGCCGACACCCGCGGGACACCGGCGTCCAGCCGCGTGATCAACTCGGTCACCTCTCGATCCGCGGTCTCGCGGAGGTTTCGGCCGACGATCCCGGTGAGCCCGGCCGGATCAACGAGCAGCCGCTCGGCCGCGAGCGCGCCGCGCCGCCCCCAGAGATCCGCCAGCTCCACCCGCTGATCGCGCAGCTCGTCGGCGGCGACACCAAGCACACTCGGCGCCCGTCCCGGCCGGAACCTGATCCCGTGCAGCGCCGACCCCGACCGCGACTCCCAGGCCCCGGTGTCCGGGCCGGCGACAAATACGCTGCCGTCACCGACGACGAGGTCCAGGCACCCATCCGGCACGATCCGCTTGGGTCCGGCCTGGTACGACCACCAGAGGCACGACACGACCCCGGACAGCTGCGCGGGCGGCGGGACTTCGCGGTACACCCATCCATCATGCCCAGGGATTCCGGTCAGTGGTTGTGGTGCGGGTGGCAAAGTCGGTTGTTCACACACCCGAACGGGTGAACGTTGAAGTTTCTACGGGTCAAGGCTAACAACGGGTCACGTTTTGGCGAGTAACAAGCAACGTGCTTGCCGAAAGCGCGATCGAGCGAGAGCAGACCTCGTGATGGGTGTAGCTGGCGCACCAGCCCCGGCACCGCGGCCGGAGCATGAAAGGTCCGAGTCGCTGAAGCTGATCGGTACAACGGTGCTGGTGATGGGGCTCGTCGCACTCGCGGTGACGCTGGCGGCGCAGCTGATCCCCGACCACGGGCGCGGCGACACCTCCGCGCGGGCCGCGGGCCAGACGACCGGAATGCAGCCGCTGGCCGCCGCGGCCAGGGTCGTCACGCATGTGGTGAGCTACGAACTGCTGGGTAACGGCGGCGTCCGCAACGTCACCTATGTCGCGCAAGGCGCGGCGATCGCCCAAGAGCGCGAAGCGACCACGCCATGGTCGAAATCCCTACAGCGCACGGGGGTCGAGGGGGGCACCGAGTTCTACAGCGTATCCGCGCAGAACGCCGGCAGCGGCACTCTGCGATGCCGGATCGTCGTCGACGGCAAAGTGGTGAGCGAGAATTCCGTGTCGGGCGACCGCGCCATGGTGACTTGCGCCCGATGAGACTGCCGATCAAAGTGCACCACGCCCGGCTCGGCCGGGAAGGTTTCCGGGTCATCCGTCCCGGCGCGGTCCTGCCGAACGCGGTGTTGCTCGATCACGACCGCTGGCTGGACATGTACGTCGACGAAACGGCCGCGGCAGCCGTCGGCGGGCTGTGGCTGCTCGCCGCCCGGTCACCCCGATCCCTCATCCACCTGCCGCTGCGGGCCAACGCGTGGCCGTTCGACGAACCGCGACCCGGTTTCGGCGCGAAGCTGGATCTGGTGCTGATGCACCATTCCCTCCAGTTCGCACCGTCACGCTGGAAGGAGCTGCGCGGCAAGCTCGACGCGGGGCGGCCCACGACGGCCGGCCTGCCGGAAGCCGCGCGGCCGGCGCCGGATTTCCTTCATCGCCATCACCGCGAGAACCGCGACCTCTTCCACCAGCACCTGCACGCCGAGACCCTGTTCATGACCGGCAGCGCGAAGGTTTTCCGCGACACGGCCAAGCGTTTCCTCGACGTCGCTCGGCATGGCCCCGGAGCCCCTTCGCCTTACTACGAGCGGTTTCACATCTATGACGGCGTGCTCGGCAACGCCCGCGAGATCACCGTCGAGTACGCCGCGTCCTGGGCTTGAACGTCAGCGCCGGACCGCTGAGACGGGTCAGGTGTACTGCGGCGTCGATCGGTCATGATTGTCATACACGTCTCCGGGTCTGCCGATGTCCGGTCGCGCAGACGGTGGCATCGTGGAGGGCATGAACTCAATGACCTCGGAGGTCATGTCCCCGGTGATCTTCCGTGGTTATCCCCCGGACATGGGCGCGGAGCAGTCGATGCCGATGGGTGCCCTGATCAGGGAACTGTCGATGTTCCGCACCATGGCCATGTTCACCCTTAACGCCTTGCGCGCCCTCCCATGACCGGCGCTTCGATCCAATTCGGGCCGGTTCTCATCGTGGTGCTCGCGGTGCTGGCGCTGTTCGGTGCGGCGGTCGTCACACTGGGCGGGATCGGGTCCGGCCGGGCGGTGGTCACGGCGGCACTGCGGGCGGTCCTGCAGCTCACGGCGGTCTCGCTGGTGATCACCGCGGTACTGAAGTCCGGCTGGCTGACCGCGGGCTTCATCACGCTGATGTTCGTCGTCGCTTCGGTCACGTCGGCGCGCCGGATCAGGGTGCCACGCCAGGTACTCGGCCCGGCGGCGGCGATCGCGGCGGGCGTCGGCCCGGTGCTCGCGCTGGTGCTCGCCTCCGGGGTGGTGCCGTGGGAACCGATCGCGGTGGTGCCCATCGCGGGCATCCTGATCGGCGGCGCGATGTCGGCGACCTCGCAGGCTTCGGGCCGGGCCTTGGACGAGCTCAAGACGCGGCACGGCGAGTTCGAAGCCGCGCTGGCGCTCGGTTTCCTCCGGCGGGCCGCCGCACTCGAAATCGCCCGGCCGTCCGCCGGGCACGCGCTGATCCCGGCGCTGGACCAGACGCGCACTGTGGGGCTGGTGACGTTGCCGGGCGCCTACGTCGGTGTGCTGCTGGGCGGCGCCGGCCCGGTGCAGGCCGGCATCACCCAGGTGCTCGTGCTGATCGGGCTCCTCGCGGCGGAAGCGATCTCGGTGGTGGTGGCCGTCCAGCTGGTGGCGGCCGGACTGGTCAGCCGAGAGGCGCCTGAAGATGCGCGGTGTCGTTGAACCGCCGCACGATCCAGGTATTCCCGGACACGACGATGTGCGAGATCGAGCCGTTGTCGGCGCCGAGCAGCGCGAACGGCTGCGAACCGGTGGCGTGCGCGAACACCTGGCCGATCACCCCGCCGTGGGTGAAGACCGCGACCCGCTGATCCGGGTGCGCCGCGGCGATCCGCCCGATGGCCCCGGTGATGCGTTCGTCGAAAGCCTGACCCGATTCGGCGCCGGGGATGACGTCCCAGCGCTGCTCCGCCCACAGCTCCTGTGCCGTGGGGTGGTTCTCCGAAGTCAGCTTGCGGAACAGGCCGCCTTCCCAGTCGCCGAGGTGGACCTCGCGCAGGTCGGCCTCCACCGACGGCGTGAGCCCGAGCTTGGCGGCCAGCGGGGCCGCGGTCTGCGCGGTGCGACGCAGCGTGGTGACGTAGAGGGCGGCGATGCGTTCGTCGGCGAGCCGCCGGCCCACGCGTTCGGCGTGCTCGCGGCCTTCCGGTGCCAGATCCGGGTCGGCTTGGCCACCGACCAGCTCGAACGGGCGGCTGTCCACGGCGGGCGCGGACTCACCGTGCCGGACGAGGAAGATCTCTGTCGCGCCCGGCGGCGGGACGAAGCGGTGCTGCCGGTATTCGACTTCGCTTTCTGGAGTAGTCACGTGTCCCGACTTTATCCGAGCAACTGATCGGTGAAGCACCACCGCCAGTTCTCACCCGGCTCGATACTGCGCATCACGGGATGCCGGCTGTCCTGGAAATGCCCGGTCGCGTGCCGCCGCGGCGAAGAGTCACAGCAGGCCACGTGCCCGCATTTCAGGCACTTTCGCAGATGCACCCAGCTGGTGCCCTCGGCGAGGCACTCCGCGCAGCTGTCCGGCGAGGACGGTTCTGGTTCCTGTTTCGACTGCGCGCGCTCGAGATGCTCGCAGGAACCCGCCGTCGACGCCGGGGTGTTCAGCTCACGGCCCACCATCGCGGCCTGCTCGCCGAACCGGTCGAGCATCGACTCTTCGATGTCCAGGGCGTCGAGAACGCGGCGCAGGACTTCGTCGTCCGCCGTGCCCGCGTCGCGCGCGGCCAGCAGCTGCTCGCGCTCGGCCTCCAACATCGCCGTGCGGAGCCGCCGGTGCACCGCGCTCGGCGTCTCGAGTAGTTCGCTCCGCTGCCCGAGCTGTTCCCATGCGGCGTCGGACCGTTGCTGGACCTTGTCGCGCAGCCGCTCGATGACCTCCGGTGGGTCCTCCGGCCTGACGACTTCGTCGAGCCGCGCCAGGCCGGCACGGGTCATGTCGTGGAGGATGGCCGCTTCCTGCAGCGCGTCGACGGCCGGATCCGGCGCCGGCAGCCGAAGTTTGCGCACCAGCAGCGGCAACGTCGTGCCCTGCAGGATGAGCGTCCCGGCCACGACCACCAGTGCCGCCAGCACGAGCACCGCTCGCTGCGGGGTGTCCGCCGGCAGGACGAACGCGGCCGCGAGCGTCACCACCCCCCGCATCCCGGCCCACGAGATCACCGCCGAATACGACCACGGCCACGCCTTGATGCCGAGGATCCGCCGCCCGGCGCCGATGAAGATCATCCACACGATCCGGGCGAGGATCGTGGCGCCGAGGATGGCCGCGCACACCGCGACCAGGGTCCACACCCCGAGACCGGTGTCGCCCACTTCGGACATGATGCCGCGCACCTGCAGCCCGATCAGCAGGAAGACCATGTTCTCCAGCAGGAACTGGATGGTCTGCCAGTTCAGCCTGCTGGCCAGGCGGGACGCGCCGGACAGCATGCTCGGTGCCTTGTGCCCGAGGATCAGCCCGGCGATGACCACGGCCAGCACACCCGACCCGTGGATCGCTTCGGCAGGCAAGTAGGCGATGAACGGCACCGCCAGCGACAGCGCGGTGTCGGTGACCGGATCTTCGAGCCGGGTGCGGATCATCGCGGCGATCACACCGACGGCAAGCCCGATCACGATCCCGCCGCCGGCGGCGAGCAGGAAATCCCCGCCGACCTGCAGCAGGCTGACCGAACCGGCGATGGCC
>JAVXWP010000076.1:0-39341 GCA_032230695.1 Actinomycetota bacterium
GGCGTTGGGGGCATTGGGCGCCCCCAACGCCGCTTTCGGGTAACTGGCGGCCCCGCGCGCTGGCGGTCTCGAGTCGCGCTGAAGGCCACCATGAGAGCGTTAGAGTCCCTCGTGTGGGGACGCCCTCATGGTGGCCTTCAGGGACCTCGGCTATTCCTTTGTGGAGCCGGCGAGCATGCCGGAGACCAGAGCCCGTTGCGAGAACAGGAACAGGATCAACACCGGCAGGATGGCAACGATGATCGCCAGTGCCAGTTCCGGGCTGGTGATGTTCAGCCCCGCGCCCGCGACCGGGTTGAACGACGGGGTGGAGGACAGCAGCTGGTTCAGCCCGACCTGGATCGGGAACTGGTCCGAGTTCGGCAGCACCAGGTACGGGAGGAAGAAGTTGTTCCAGTTCCCCACGAAACTGAAGAACGCGACGAGCCCGGCGACGGGTTTCGCCAGCGGCAGCGCGATCCTGGTGAACAACTGCCACTCCGAACATCCGTCGATGCGCGCCGCGGACAGGATGTCCCTCGGCAGGCTGGTGGCGAAGTAGATGTACACCAGGTACACCCCGAACGGGTAGAACGAAAACGGCAGAATGACCGACCAGACCGTGCCGATCAGCCCGAACTTGTTGAGCTCGAGGAAGATCGGCAGGACCAGGGTCGCCGAGGGCATGATCATCACCAGCAGGGTGATCACGAGCAGCGACTTGCGGCCACGGAACTTCGTCAGCGCCAGCGCGTACCCGGCGGGCAGGCTGGTCGCGAGGGTGAGCACCAGCGAGCCGGCCGAGTAGACCGCGGAATTGCGCAGCCACACCAGTAACGCGCCGTCCTGGAAGCTGATCAGGTGCTGCCACGCCGCGCCGAAGTTGGCCAGTGACCCGAACGACAGCGGGCCGTCGTTGACCAGTTCGGTCGCCGTCTTGGTCGGGGCGAGCAACAGCCACAGAACCGGCAGGACGAAGAAGATCAGCAACGCCGCGAACAGCACGATGACGACGAGGTTCGACGCCAGGTGCGACTCTCGGCGGCGGGCCGCCGGTGCGAGAGAGGTGTTGGTCGTCATGATTCGTCCACCTTGAACAGGTCGGAGCGGGTAACCAGCAGTCCGGCACACACCAGCCCGAGCGCGAGCAGGAAGATCGAGATCGCGGCCGCGCCGTTGAAGTCGCCGTGCTGGAAGGCGTAGACGTACGCCAGCTGGTTCGGTGACCACGTCGGGCTGACCCGGCCGAGACTCGCCGTCTGGAGCAACTGCGGCTCGACGAACAGCTGCGTGCCGGCGGCGAAGGCCAGGATGGTCATGTACGCGATCCACTTGCGGATCATCGGGATCTGGATGTGCCAAGCCGATTTCCACGGGCCGGCACCGTCCATCCGGGCCGCTTCGAGCACCTCGTCCGAGATGTTGTTGAGCGCGCCGTACATCACCACGATCCAGCCGCCGGCACCGGTCCAGAAGGCGATCAGCACGAAGATCACCGGCAGGTCACCCGGCGAGAGCACCGCGGCGAAGGTGTCGAAACCCAGTGACCGCAACAACCACGACACCGGACTGACCGACGGGTCGAGCATGAACAGCCACACCAGCACACTGGCCACTCCGGCGAGCGCACCCGGAAGGTAATACAGGAAACGGATGACCGACGACAGGCCCGGCCGGACCCGGCTGCGCAGCACCACTGCGACGACGACCGTCAACACCACCAGCGAAACCAGCCACATCACCAGGTACACCAGGATGTTGAGGAACGCGGGCACGAAGCGGTAGTCCTGGGCCACCTTGACGAACTGGTTGAGCCCGGTGAACTCGCCGCGGTCATTGGTCAGTGCCAGGAAGAACGCGTACACCGTCGGGAAGACACCGAAGGCCAGCAACAGGATCGTGTAGCCGGCCACGAACAGGTAGCCGGCCAGGCCGGTCCGCCGCCGCTTGATGGCGCGGCGGCGGACCGGCGTAGCAGGTGAAGCCAAGGTTTGTACCGCGGTCATTTCGCCGCAATCGTGTATCCGACGGACTTCGCCTCATCGATGATCGCCGCCTGCCACTGCGGAAGCGTCTCGGTGAGCGTCTTGCCCGCCGTCAGCGCCGGCAGCACCACGCTCGACCAGGCCGTGGCGTCACTGAACCGCGTGTTCGACCAGCCCGTCCAGACCTCGTCGGCCGCCTTCTGGAAGACGTCGGTGATGTCGGTCGCGAAGTACTCCTTGTTGACCGGGTTCGCCAGCCAAGCCTTCGCCGCCGGGACGTAGGCCGGGTAGGTCGGTGCGTTCGCCTGGAAGTCGTTGGAGGTGGTGAGCCAGGTGGTCAGGTCGGTGGACGCCTTCAGGTTCTTGCTGTGCGACGACACCATCCAGACTCCGCCACCCACGTTGCCGGTGGCCGGTGTGGTCTCCCCTGCCCAGGTCAGCGGGCCCGCGGCGGAGATCTGCCCGGCCGGAACCGCGAAGGCCTTGTTGAACAGGTACTGCCCGTACCACGACGGGCCGTTGGCCATCAGCACCTTGGCGCCGTTCTCCTTCGCGAAGCCTTGGCTGAAGAAACCCGTTGTGCTGACGGTCTTGTTGGCGATCAGCTTGTCGAGCAGGGTCGACATGCGAGTGCAGTTCGCGTCGGCAAGGTCGACCTTCAGCGTTTCCGGCGCGGTCAGGTTGAACGCCGGGCACTGGCTCGACCAGAAGTAGGACTCCTGCGAGTTGGTGTCCCCGATCGAGCCGACCAGGTAGCCGGGGTGTTCGGTGGCGACCCGCTCACCCAGCGCCTGGTACTGCTCCCAGGTGGTCGGCACCTGGTAGCCGAACTGGTCCATCAGCGCCTTGTTGTACCAGAGCACGACCTGCGCGATGTCGTTGCGCAGGCAGTAGGTGTGCCCGTCCGCCTGGCACGGTTCGAGCGAGCCCTTGGCGAAGCCGTCGAGCGTCTGCTGCGGCACCAGGCTCTGGTCGAGCGGGGCGGCGAACGCGGTGGCCGACGGGCCGGTCGGCCGCGAAGCCCACGTCACGTCGGTCGGGCTGCCGAAGACGACGTCCGGCCAGCCGCTCCCGGTGCGGTCGAACAGTTGCACCTTGGTCTGCAGGTACGTCGAGCCGTTCGCGCTGCCGTCGTAGGTGACGATGTTCATCTTCACGTCGGGATGCGACTTCTGGTACTGCTCCACGGCCGGGAGCCGCGTCGAGTCGGCCCAGACGGTGATCTCCGAGCCGTCGGCCTGCGCCACGGGCTGAAAGGCGGGCGCCGCGGCGGCGGGGCCTGCCGACTGCTCGGCGCTCGCGCAGCCCGCCAGCACGACGGCGGCGGACACCAGGGCGAACGCGGTGCGCACCGCGCGGGACTTCGTTGTTCTGGATGACCTCATGGGTTTGCCTTTCGGGTTCTCAAAGTCAAGGGGTTCAGGCGACCTGTTCGGCGAACTGCCGAAGCTCGGGGCCGTAGTCGAAGTCGGCGGGCAGGGCAATGCCCGGCCCTCGCGGGGCGTGCACCATCCCCGCGGCGTCGACGTGCCGCTCCCGCACCACGGTGCGGGATGTCACGAGCGATTCGTAGTACGTCGTGTTCGAGATCGCCATGCAGAGGTGGTGGTTCGGGATGTCCGAGCCGTGCACCTCCGCGCGCAGCCGGTACGCGTCGGCCAGATGCGCCGTGCGCATCGCGCCGGTGATGCCGCCGCGCAGCGTCGTGCCCGCGCGGACGCCGAAGGTCGCCGCGCCCGCCTTGATGAAGTCGGCGGAGTTCATGTGCACGCCGTCGGAGGTTTCGGCCACCAGCAACGGAATCTGCACCGAATCGGCGAGCCTTTGGTACGCGCTGATGCTGAACTCGCGCATCGGCTCCTCGTACCAGAGGTAATCCGCCTCGCTGAGCGCCCGGCCCAGCCGGATCGCGTCCGGCAGGTCGAACCCGGCCGAGCCGTCGTACATCAGCGGCACGTCCGGGCCGACATGCTCGCGCAACGCCACGCACAGCGCCGCGTCCCGGGCGGCGTCGCCCCAGGCGTGCAGTTTGATGCCGTGGTAGCCGAGTTCGAGGCACTGGTCGGCGACGTCGAGGAATTCTTCGGTGGTGGCGAAGGTCGACGTCGACGCGTACGCCGGGATCTCCGTGCGGAACCCGCCGAGCACCTGCCAGACCGGCTGGCCGCTCACGCGGCCGGCCAGGTCCCACAGGGCGATGTCGATCAGGCCGAGGGTGGGCAGCGGGAGTTCTTGGATCCGGTCGAGCTCCCACACCCGGTGCCACAGCCATTCGCGCTGGAACGGGTCCTGCCCGATCAGTTCCTCGCGGAACACGCGCTCGACGATGTCTTCGAGCATCACCGCCGCGCCCGGCCGGGCGAACAGCGCGACCCCCTCGGCACCGTCGTCGGTGCCGATGCGCAGGACCGCGCCGTCACCGGCGGGGGCACTGCCGCCCAGCCCGTGCCGCCATCGGAACGGGGGGTCGGCCGCCGGAACGTGGATCCGGTGGACTTCGACATGGGTAATCTTCACTTCAGAAACCGCCGTAGATCTGGATTTCGTAGATGCTGCCGCCGTTGTAGTTCGAGCCGGTGACGGTCAGCCGGACATAGCGTGCCTGCACCGGAGCCGGAGCGAAGGCGGAGTTGGCCCGGTCCGTGGTGGCCACCGCGGTGTGGTCGTCGAATGTCGACCACGTCGTACCGTCCACAGAGGACTCTAGTCGGTACCGGTAGCCGCTGGTCAATTCGAACGTGGTCACGATGCTCTTCACCGAAGTGACCGACCCGAGATCGACCTGGATCCACGAGGGATCGGGCAGGCCGAGCCCCTGCGCCCAGCGGGTACCGAGATCACCGTCCACAGCGAGCGACGGGATGTTCGGGTCCGAATAGGACGACACCGTCACCGGCTTCTTCAGCGCGAGGTCGTTGTCCGCCGGGGTGGTCAGCGTGAGCTGGACCGGCGCCGACTGGTTGCCAGCCGCGTCCCGTGCGGTGACCGAGAAGGTGTACGCGGTCGCGGGGGTCAGTCCGGAGACGCGAAGCGCGGTCTTGGCGGTCAGCGCGATCTGCTTCCCGTCCTGGGTCACGGTGTAACCCGCGATGCCCGCGTTGTCCGTCGCGGCGGGCCAGCTCAGGTCGAGCATGCTCGGCAGCAGCACGTTCGCCGTCGGCTTCCCGGAGATGACCGGCGCCTGGGTGTCGGTTCCCGTCGGGAGGGCGGAGCCGTAGACCTGGAGCTCGTAAATGCTGCCACCGCTGTAGTTCGAGCCGGTGACGGTCAACCGCACGTAGCGCCCGGCGACCGGTTGGGCGAGTGACGAGTAGTTCGCCGAGGTGTCGGTGCTCGTGGCGGTGTGATCGTCGACGCTCACCCAGTGGCTCTGGTCGGTCGAGACCTCCAGCTGGTACTTGTACCCGTTCTGCTTTTCGAAGGTGGTGATGATGCCGCTGATGTTGTACTGCGCGCCGAGGTCGACCTGGATCCAGGACGGGTCGGGCAAGCCTGAGCCCTGCGCCCACCTGGTCGAGAGGTCGCCGTCGACCGCGAGTTCCGGCACGTTCGGCGTGGAGAACGAAGACGCGGTGACCGGCTTGTTCAACGCCAGATCGGTGCCTGCGGGCATCGTCACGGTGAGTGCGTTGCCCTGCCCCGATTCGTTGCCCGCAGCGTCCCGGGCGGTGACGGTGAACGAGTACTTCTGTCCCGCGGTCAATCCCGCGATCCGGACCTGCGGGTTCTTCGACGCGCTGACCAGCTTGCCGTCACGGAAGATCGAGTAACCGGTGACGCCGGTGTTGTCCTGCGACGCGGGCCAGCTCAGCTCCGCGACGGTGGGGAACGCCGTGACCGCGGAAGCCTTGCCCGGAACCGAAGGCGCGGTGTGGTCGGTCACGGGCGGGTCGGGATCCAGGTAGCGGTACGGCAGCTCGAGTCCCGCGTTGTCCACAATGGACGCGGGCAGCTGCTGGCAGCTGTCGACGGTGGTGTTGTTCGCGACCGTGGTGTTGATCGTGTTCGCCTGGGTCGTGTACTTCGGCTGCGTGGTGAAGTTGTTCTGCGCGTCGATGTCCAGCCCGCGGTTCATCAGCAGCCATTGGTAGGCCACGTCACAGAAGGCGTTCCCGGTCGTGTGGAAGTACCGGCTGGCCTCGTCGTGGTAGACGGCACCGTAGGCCGGGGTGGGAACGCCGGAGATGTAGTTGCCCGACACCTCACTGCCCGGGTTGGCGCTCAGCGTGTAGACGGCCCCGCCGTCGGCCTGCCGCTTCATGATGTCGTAGATGCGGTTGTCGGTGACGAGGTTGTTCTTGGCGATCGTCGGGACGTCCCAGATCGGCACCCCGTTGTTGCCGGGGGTGTTGGTGTCGCCGCCCTGGTCGAGCATGCCCCAGCCCCAGCCGACCGAAATGCCGCTGTAGGGCAGGTTGTAGACCTTGTTGTGGCTGATGACCGTGTGCTCGGTGTAGCCCGCGAAGATGCCGAGCGAGCCGCCGTACTGGTCGGCCACGTTCGTCACCACGTTGTTGGTGACCGAGTTGTCCTTGGTGATCGACCGCGCGTCCGCCGGGTGGGCGTCGACGACATCGGCCCCGCCGACCTGGATGCCGGTCCCCGCGATCTCCGTGAACATGTTCCCGGTGATCGTGGTGCCCTGCGTGCCGGTGTTGAGATTCAGCCCGACAGCGCCGAGGTGGGTGAAGGTGTTGCCGGTAAAGGAGATTCCGCGTCCATTGTTGACGTTGACCGCGCCCGGTGTCTTGACCCACTCGAACCGCGTCGAGTCGAAGGTGGGGTTGTCGTTGCCCACGATCCGGAAGCCGGCCTGCCCCTCGACCATGCCGTCGGCGGAACTGGGCGCGAGCCAGGTGGCGTAGGAGAAGGTGATCCCGTCGAAGCCGACGTTGCTCACCGGGTTGCCGATCTCACCGTTGAGGTCGACCAGGTCCTGTACCCGCGGCACGGTCACCGTCGCGGTGGCGAGGTTCTGACCGGACTTTGGCAGGTAGTAGAGGTCGCCGGCGGTCTTGTCCAGGTACCACTCGCCGGGGGTGTCGATGAACTCGTAGGCGTTTTCCAGCCAGCTCGGTGTCTGGATTTCCTGGCCTTGGTGCAGGTTGGCGTTGTGCCAGCACTGCTGCTGCATGGTCATCGCGTTCGCGGTGATGGCCTGGACCGGGCAGCGGAACTGCATCCAGCCCCACCGGCTGTCGACCTCGATCGCGGACTGGTTCTTCAGGTTCTGCAAGCTCTGGTCGGTGATCGAGTACCCGGTCGCGGTCTTCGAGAAGCCCGGAGGATTGTCGCCGGTGCGAGCGCGGGTTTCCAGCTCGCCGTTGACATACAGCTGGCGGGTGTCGATGTTGCCGACATGGGCCTTGTAGATGCCGCGCGCCGGATCGGACACCGACCAGCCGGTGACCTGGCTGCCTCCGCTGATCACCGGATGGGCGCCGGGGGCGGCGCGGTAGGTGATCCGGTGGCCGTTGACGCCTGAATCGGCGCCGGTCAGGGTGAAGGTGTCGGTGATCGGATAGGTTCCGTCCGCCAGCACGACGTCGATGTCGCCCTTTGCCTGCTGGGAGATGGTCCGGACGTAGTCCCTGGCACGGTTGAGTGTTTTGAACGGCGCGGCCTGCGAGCCGGGGTTGCTGTCATTGCCGGTCGGCGAGACGTAGACGCTGGCACTGACCTTCGCGGACGGGCCTTTGCCTGACGACGCGGCCGAAGCGGCGCCGGTGGGCACCATCGCGGTGACGGCGAGCGCCAGTGCGGCGGCCACGGTGAGCACTTTTCGGGCACCACGACGAGACGT
Source organism: Actinomycetota bacterium (assembly GCA_032230695.1). Taxonomy (GTDB): domain Bacteria; phylum Actinomycetota; class Actinomycetes; order Mycobacteriales; family Pseudonocardiaceae; genus Amycolatopsis. Next base: position 7,768 of record JAVXWP010000076.1, read on the forward strand.
GGGTGATTTCGGCATTGAAATCCAATCGACGCTACGTGAACAAAAAGGTCCGGGTCAGGCGTGTGCCTGCCGGGTGGGGTTGGGAGGATCGGACGGGACGGCCGGGGTGCCGGGTTCCCGTGCGGGGAGGGTGAACAATCTGTCGCGGATCTTGCGTTCGAACTGGTGGCGTGTGGTGTCGACGTGCTCGGTCATCAGCGTCGCGGCGGTTTCCGGGTCTCCGGCCGCGATGGCCGCTGCGATCTCGATGTGCTGCCTGCTGGCGACATCGAGCGATCCCGGCACGTCGCCGTGGAACAGCAGGACGTCGGACTGCGCGGCGAACCGGCGAATGTTCGCGACACTGACTTGGAGGAACACGTTCTGCGCGGCGGCGCCGACCGCGTCGTGAAAAAGCGCGTCGGCGTCGGCAAACCCGGTGATGTCGGCTTCGTTCGCGGCAACGGCTGACCGCTCGGCGTGCTCCCGGAGCGAACGCACCTGGATCGGCGTGGCGAAGGTCGCGGCGCGCCGGGCTGTTTCCGCCTCGATCAGCCGGCGGTAGTCCAGCAGCATCACGACCTGGTTCATATCGGTGGGCTGGTAATGCGCCAACTGCTCGTCAGCCGGCCCCACCGGGCCCCCCGTCGGGGCGACGAAGATGCCCGCGCCCTTGCGGACGCTCAACCTGCCGATCGCGGCGAGGACCTTGACCGCTTCCCTGGTCACGTTGCGGGTCGCGCCGAGTAGCTCGGCGAGGCCCTTCTCGGTGGGGAGCCGGTCGCCTGGCCGCAGGTGGTGATCGGCCATGTACGCAAGCAGTTGCTCGGCGACCAGCTCGTAGCCGGGGCGGTAGCGCTCGCCGTCACCCGGCTCGGCACTCACCGTAACTGCCGCCATTGGCTTCTCCTTGTACCGGATAGATCTGTTCTATCGCGGACGAGTATGCACCCAAGAGCGCCGAAAAAAGAAGAAGGATTTGATTCTGTTATCGACTTCGAGCCAGAAATACCGGACAAATCGCCATAAAACGTCTCACCACTGGCCACATTGACCAGATCTATTCGACATCCAGCGTTCACAGCCCCGGCATAGATCGGATGTTTCAGTCGGCGCCACTTGCAACGCTCAGAAGGCCACCTTGAGGGCGTTAGGGTCCCTCAAAGTGGCCTTCAGAGCACCTCGCATGGCTGAAATCTCGGAGCTCAAAGCAATTTCTCAGCCTGCTGTAGCGATACTCCCAGGATGACCGGGGAGACTGACGAGGTGCTGCAGCAAGTCGATCGCCCCCTCCCGAAGTTCAGGCTGCGGAGGGCACTCCTCTTGTTGCCGACCCCGAAGCGAACACCGTTCACGTTCTTCTACCTGGCACTGCTGCTCGGAACGACGCTGTTCCTCCGGTTCGGTGATCCGACGCTGGGGGCTCGGCTGCTCGAACTTTCGAGCACCGACGCGCACAATCTCTGGCGCCGCCCGCTGTTCGCGCTGCTCACCAGCGCGTTCTGGGTCAGCGGTGGCGTCTGGTTGCCGTGCGTCGCGATCTTCTCCGTGGCCGTCGCGCCGCTCGAACGGCGAGTCGGCACGCTGCGCACCATCGGCGTGTTCTTCAGCGGGCACGTCCTGGCGACCTTGGCCACCGAACTTCCCGTCCTGTGGGCGATACGCAGCGGAGAACTCCCCCGCGTGGACGGGCATTGGCTCGACATCGGCGTCAGCTACGGGTTCTTCACCACGGCCGGCGCACTCGTGTTCCTGCTCGCCGGTCGCGCGCGGCTGTGGGCACTGCTCACGATGGAAGCCTTGATCGTGCTGGTCTATATCACCGACGAGCCGACGACGCTGGCGGCGGTGGTCACCCTGCTCGGCCACGCGACCGCCGCCCACCTCGGCCTGTTCTTCTGGGGCCCTCACGTCCGCCGGGTGCCCAGCCGCGTCACTGATCCAGCTCAGTGAATCGAGGAGGGCGTCCCTCGGCGAAAGCTGCCGCCCCCTCTCGGCCGGCCGGGCTACCGGCGCACCAAGCGATCGACTCCGCCTCCGCGTCAAGCTGGCCCGTGAAGCTCCGGTCGGGCGCAGTCCACAGCAACTCCCGTATCCGCGCGTAGCTCGTGGCCGGTCCCTCGGCCAACTCCTCCGCGATCTTTTCCGCCGTAGGCCGAATGTCCTCATCGGACACCAGTCGAGTGAGCAAGCCGAGCCGGTAGGCCTGTTCACCCTCGACGGCCCGGTTGGTCAGGATCAGATCGCGTGCTCGGGCGGCACCGATCGCGCGGGGCAGGGTCCAGGACATCCCGCCGTCGGGCGACAACCCGACCCCCGGATATGCCGCCCGGAATCGGGTCGACGGCCCGCCGACAATCACGTCCGCGGCGCACGCGATGCTCATACCCGCCCCTGCCGCCCAGCCGTGCACCGCGGCCACAACCGGTACCGGTGAAGCCACCATGGCCCTGATCAGCCCATGCAGGTCCGACGCCATCCCGGCGATCAGCGCGCTGGGATCGTCCGCCGCCGCGAAGTCCTTGACGTTCCCGCCGGTGCAGAAGTGCGCGCCCATTCCGGTGATCAGCACGCAGCCGGCCGCACCGGGATTTTCCGTCAAAGCACCGATGGCGGCGGCGGCTTCCCGCACGGCCGCCATGTCGAGGGTGTTCCCGTTCGCCTGGGTCGCGACCATCACCCGCAGTACTCGACCGGTCCGCACCACCTGTGCCTGATTCATCGGGGCGCCATCCTGATGGCGCCATCGAGTCGGATGACTTCGCCGTTGAGCATGGGGTTAGCCACGATGTGGGCGGCCAGAGCACCGAATTCGCCCGGGCGGCCCAGCCGATTGGGGTGGGGTACCTGTTCGCCGAGCGAGGCTCGGGCCTCGTCAGGCAGGGTGGCCAGCAGCGGGGTGTCGAACAGGCCAGGGGCAATGGTGACCACGCGAATCGCCTTGTCGGCGAGATCTCGGGCGATGGGCAGCGTCATCCCGACCACGCCGCCCTTGGAGGCGGAATAGGCAGCCTGGCCGATCTGCCCGTCGAAAGCCGCCACCGATGCGGTGTTGATGATGACGCCGCGCTCGCCGTCTGTCAGGTCCGTGCGCGCCATGCGCTCGGCGGCCAGCCGGATCACATTGAACGTCCCGATGAGATTGATCGAGATGATCCGGCTGAACTTGTCCAGGGGGTACACGCCTTTCTTGCTCAATACCCGGATGGCGTCGCCAGTGCCGGCGCAGTTCACAGCGACCCGCAGCGGCCCCAGTTCGCCGGCGACGTCGAGCGCGGCGGCAACCGCCCCCTCGTCGGTCACATCGGCGGGCGCGAACCGGGCGTTGGCGCCGAGTTCGGCGGCCACTGCCTGCCCGGCCGACGACGGCAGGTCGACGAGCACGACACGGGCACCCGCGGCCAGCAGCGCTTCAGCCGTGGCCAGGCCGAGGCCGGAAGCACCGCCGGTCACCAAGGCCACCCCGTTGGTGATGTCCATAAACGAAACTCCTCTGTAGTACTCGACGTTTGACGAGTCCGTCCGGACCCTGCTCGCTAGCGTGCCGTGTCATCGAGGGCGCCGAGCCAGTCCTCGATCACCGCCGCGGTGTCCGCACCAGGGATGCGCGGCGCTCGTGGCGTTTCCGTTGTACTGCGGGAAAATCGGGGTGCGGGCGCGGGCTGGACGATGCCGTCGATCTCCACGAGTGCCCGGCGGGCGGCCATGTGCGGATGCTGTGCGACCTCGTCAAACGAGAGGACGGGCGTCACGCACGCGTCGGTGCCGTCGAACACCTTCACCCAATGATCACGAGACTGGGACACGAAGGCACCGGCGAGCCGAGCGCGCAGGATCGGCCACCCCGATCGGTCCTGCTGGTCCGGTAATGCCGCGGGATCCAACTCCAGCCCGGCGAGCAGAGCCCGGTAGAACTGCGGCTCGAGTGCCCCGACCGCGATCCAGCGCCCGTCTGCGCAGGTGTAGGTGTCGTAGAAGGGCGCGCCACCGTCCAGCAGGTTGCCGCCCCGGTCGGCGCTCCACGCGCCCAGCCCGCGCAACGCCCACATCATCTGGGCCAGCACGCCGGCACCGTCCACCATCGCCGCATCGACCACTTGGCCCCGGCCCGACCGAGCACGTTCCCACAGCGCCGCGAGCACGCCGGCGAGCAGGAACATCGACCCGCCCCCGAAATCGCCGGCCAGATTCAACGGAGGTACCGGCCGCTCACCCGCACGTCCGATCGCGTGCAGCACTCCGGTCAGTGCGATGTAGTTGATGTCGTGCCCGGCCCGCGCCGCCATCGGGCCGAGCTGCCCCCAGCCGGTCATCCGCCCGTACACCAGGCCGGGGTTGCGTGCGTGGCCTTCCGCTGGGCCGACCCCGAGACGCTCCGCGACGCCGGGCCGGAAACCCTCCAGCAGCACATCGGCCGCACCGGCCAGGCACAGCACGAGATCGCGGCCCGCGAGAGTTTTCAGGTCGGCGCTGACCGAGCGCCTGCCTCGCAGCAGATGATCGGCACCCCCGCCAGTGAGGTCCAGACCACCCACCGGCCGTTCGATCCGCACCACGTCCGCACCCAAATCGGCGAGGATCATCGCGGCATGCGGCACCGGCCCTATTCCCGCGAGCTCGATCACCCTGAGCCCGGCCAACGGCCCGGCCATATCAGTTGTTGAGGTGGGCGAGCTTCGCCACGTAGGCGCGAGCCGCGGTCGGGTCGTAGGACCGGGAGATCTGCATTTTCTCGGCTTCCAGCGAGCCCTCGGCGTGCGTGGCGAGCACGGCCTGATAGCCACCGTAGTCCCGGGCGGTGAGGTCGGCGATGAAATGCAGCAGGCGCAGGCGCTGCTCGGCGGGGACGGCCGCCGCGTAGTACTTGGTCAGCACCGCGCGGATCTCCGGGTTGGCCCAGTCCTCGCCGCCCGGACCCGTCGCCAGCAGACCGCCCGCGAGGTCCATCAGCTTGGCGATCGCGTCGTGGAAGCCGTGCGCGAAGGTGTACTTCGCCATGTTCACCGCGAGCTGGTCCGGTTGCTGGATACCGTTCTGACCCGGTGCTGAGCGCAACGCGGCGAGCTGCCCGAGGCCCCGGACCGTTTCGGCATAGGCGATCAGATGCGCGATCTTGTCCCGGACGTGGCTCGCCTTGCTGATGCCGTTGTACTCGGCGATCAGGTTCGCCGACCCGACCAGGATGTCCAGCAGCGGGAGTTTGTAGTTGATCGCGGTGAACCGGTGGTAGTCCACGAACGCGATCGCCAGCGGACCGGCCAGTTCGGGCCGGCGGTTGAGGAACACCCGATCCTTGGGCACCCGCACGTTGTCGAAAACGGTCAGGCTCTCCAGCATCTTGTGCCGTGAGGACAACGGGAATTCGAATTCGTTGCGCTCACCGGCGGCGTACGGCGAGACGTAGATGTCGAGCCCCGGGGTGTCGATCGGGATGGCGAAGGAGACGGCATAGTCGGCGTCTTCGGGCCCCATCGCACGGGTGGGCAGCACGATCAGCTCATCGGCGTTGGGCGAGAACGACGTGTGGCACTTCGCGCCGCGCACCGTGATCGACTCGGCATCCTCGTCCACCACATGCAGGTAGAGGTCCGGATCGGCCTGGCGGTGGGGCGGCAGCGCCCGGTCGCCCTTCACGTCGGTCTGGGCCACCGCGAGCGCGAGGTCCAGATCCCGGCAGCGGCGGTAGAAGGCCTGCGCCTTCTCCAGTCCCGGCCCGTCGAGGGCGCGCAGCAGCGCGAACAGCGCGTCGCTGCCGACCTCCTTGAGCACGATCGTGCCCGCCCCGAGCGAGGACACGGTCTCGATGAGCTTTCCGCGGGCCTGCAGATCCTCGACACTGCGCGGGACACGGAAGAACGCCGAATACCGGTCTCCGTCCTCGTCGGCGATCGCCAGTTCCGGGTGGGAGTCGGCGATGTCATAGCAGTTCGCGGAGTGATCGACGGCGAGCCGCAGTTCCGGCTCGTCGACAACGCTCTTCACCGACTGGCCACGGTAGAACACGCGCCTGCCGTCGTTCAGCCCCTCGCGGTATTCCTGACTCGTACGCAGTCCCACTGGTCCTCACTTCGTTGTGGTGCGGTTGGGAAGGCCTGCCAATTCGACGGCGATCCGCCCGTCGACAATCCGCCGTCCCTCGCGCACGAGTTGCTTGGTCATGTTCATCGCGACGGCCGCCACCTGACGTCCGGCGTGGTAGTAGCGGGCGAGGAACTTCAGGTCTTCGAGGCTTCCCTCGGCGATCTCCACTTCAGTGCCCCGAGCCGGCAGCCCCACGCCCTGGATGCGAACCCCGCACTGGTCGGACCAGAAAGAGGGCAACGTGTCATGCGGCGCCGCTGCCTCCGGATCGAGCAAGGTGCGCGCGGCCACCGCGGCGCCCATTGCCGCGTTCGTCCAGTGCTCCACCCGCACGTCACCGCCGAACACCGGATGCGGCCATCGCGCGACATCTCCCGCCGCGACCACTCCCGGCACCGGCCGGCCGGCCGCGTCGAGGGCGCGAAGTGTGTCGTCGCACCGGACGCCGTCGCGCACGTCCACCCCGCTACCGGCCAGCCACTGGGTCGCCGGGCGCACGCCGACGGCGACCACCACGACGTCCGCGGGCACGGTCGTGCCGTCCGACAGTTCCACGCCGGTGACCCGGCGCTCCCCGCGTAACCGGGTGGCGGTCACCCCGAGCTTCCAGTGCACGCCGTGGTCGGCGAGCATCCGCTGTACTCGGTCGCCGACCAGCGGGCCGACCACCCGCTGCAATGGCCGTTCGCCGGGTTCGACCACGGTGACCGCGAGGCCGGCCGCTCGCACGGTCGAGGCCAGTTCGCAGCCGATGAACCCGGCCCCGATCACCACGACCCGGCCAGGAGCCGCGGAAAGGTCGGCGCGCAAGGCGCGCGCGTCGTCGAGGGTACGAAGGACGTGCACGCCCGCGAGCCCGGTGTCCAATCCGGACGGCACCCAAGCGGCCGCGCCGGAGGCGATCACCAGCCCGTCGAACGCGACGGGCTGACCGCTCGCCAGCTTGAGTGCCCGCGCGGCGAGGTCCACTCCGGTCACCTGGGTGCCCGGCCGCCACTCGATGCCTGCGGATGCCGCGGCGGGATCGGTCAACCGGATCTCGTCCTCGGTCACCGCACCACCAAGGAATGCCTTCGACAGCGGCGGCCGATCGTAGGGCCGGTGCGGTTCCGCCCCGATCACCACCAGGTCCCCGTCGAATCCTTCGGCACGAAGTGCCTCGGCGGCACGGGTGCCGGCCAGCGAAGCGCCGACTACGACGACCCGCCGCAACGGAGCGGCCACGATCACTCCACGACGCGGATCGCTCGGGTGGGACACACGCGCACCGCGGCCCGGACCGCGGCGGCCTGGTCGTCCCCGGGCTCGGCCACGAACGCCAGATCCGCGTTGTCGTCCAGGGTGAACACCTCGGGAGCGGCGAACTCGCATTGCCCATGGCTCGCGCAGAGGTCCAAGTCAACATCGACCCTGATCACAGCAACCTCCACGTTGACTTCTTTTGCGACTGACAAGTCACAGTATTGAGGCCAGAGCATGGCCAGTCAAGGCCGGAAACGGGTCAATTATGTGACTTGGTGATCACATTCTGACTTGGCTATCCCACCGGGGGCAGGCTGCGGTACCACACCTGGCCGATCACTGTCGCCAGCTCCTGGATCCGCTCACGCTTGGGCGTGACCGGCAGCAGTCCGATGTGGACATAGGCCATCTGCTCGGTGAGCGAGCCAAGAGCCTCGGCCAGCAGGCCGAAGTCGGCGGCACCGATCAAGCCTTTTTCGTGCTGGTGCTCGAGCCAGCCGCGGGTGCGCTCCACGAAGGCGCCCCGCAGCCGGAGCCACAGCACGCCGAACCCCTCGTTGGCGCTGGCCGCGGCGGCTTCCCGCATGACGCGCAACAGGTGCCGGTTCCGCGAATAGGCCTGCAGGTAAATGATGTTGGAGTTGATCAGATTCTGCTGCTGGTCCGGACCACGCACGGGCTCGGCCGATGCCGCCGCGAGCTCCTCCAGCGCGGGCTGCAGTGCCGCCAGGAAGATCTCGTCCAGACTGGTGAAGTGGCGGTAGAAGTTACCCTGGGCGGTACCGGCCCGGTGCACGATGTCCGATACCCGGGTGCGGATGTAGCCGTATTCGCTGAAGCAGGTGGCCGCGGCCTTCACCAGCTTTTCGCGCGTTTCCTGGCCGCGACGGTTCGGTCGCTTGTCCGCGGTCTCCGGCAGCAGTTCCGCGACGAACCGCCGCACCGCTTCGCGTGCGGCCGCTTCCTGCTGTGGACTCATGCGTTCTACCAGCTCCCACTCGTTTGTGAACATGCTGTCACCGCAGGATTCGCCATCAGGCCGGGCCGACCGGCCGCAGGGCGGCGATCAACTCCACCAGTGACCGCTCCCCCGACGGCATCCCCGCCGCCATCCCGGCCCAAGCGGTCAGCGTATCGATCACCTCGTCCCGCCCCGCCTCCTCGGGTCCGGACACGGACAGATCGCCGTCGTAGACCGCAGCGGCCCCACCGTCGACGGTGATCTCGCGGCCCAGCAACCGGGCCACGGTTCCGTCCCCGCAGCCGACCACGCAGGGCACGCCGATCTCCCGGCAGACCAGCGCGGCGTGCGAGGTGGCGCCGCCATGCTCGGTGACCACGGCCGCGGCGGCGAACATCGCGGGTACGTCGTCGGGCGAGGTCGACGGACGGACGAGGACGAACGGGCTACCTTGCTCGGCCAGCCGCAACGCCTCGTCGATATCAGTGACGGCCACCCCTGATCCCACGCCAGGCCCCGCGCCCAGCCCGCGTGCCAGCTCCGCGGCCCCTGGCCCGGACAGCACCTGTCCCTCGGTGAGCTGCCGCGCATGGTCGACCGAAATCCGGTCCAGCGCGGTCGGCTGGTCGATCAGGCCATCGGCGACCATGTCCACCGCGATCCGGGCGGCGGCGCGTGCCGACCGCTTACCCGCCCGCGCCTGCAAGACGTACAGACGGCCGGACTCGATGGTGAACTCGACGTCGACCATGTCCCGCCCGTCGGCCTCGAGCTTGGCCGCGATCTCGGTGAGCCGCTGGTGGTTCTTCGGCTGATCATCGGCCAAGGTGCTCAGCGGAAGGGGCGTGCGGGCTCCGGACACCACGTCCTCGCCTTGAGCCTGCGGCAGCCATTCGCCGTACAGCCCCGGCTCGCCGGTGACCGGGTTGCGGCTGAACAGCACACCCGTTCCGGACTGCTCGTCGCGGTTGCCGAAGGCCATCGCCTGCACGGTGACCGCGGTGCCGGGGAGGTCGGCGATCCGGTGATGCCGGCGGTAGGCGACCGCCCGCTCGGAAAACCACGACCGGAACACCGCGCCGATCGCGGCCCGAAGCTGCTCGTACGGATCGGCCGGCGGCTGGAGGCCGACGATGTCGGTGTAGCCGTGGCAGAACCGGGTCCACGTGTCGGCGGCCCAATGTGGGTCGCCGGTCTCCCCGGCGAGCGCGTCACGCAACTCCTCGGTGAGGCCGAGGTTGAGCACCGTGTCCATCATGCCGGGCATGCTGCGCGCGGCACCGGAGCGCACCGACACCAGCAACGGCGACGTCGAGCACCCGAAGCGGCGCCCGGTGTCCCGCTCGAGCGCGGTCAGCTGAGCGAGCGCCGCCTCCCATACTGGTTCGGGCACGACGTTGCCGTTCGCCCGGTAGATCGGGCACACGTCCACGGTGATGGCGAACGCCGGTGGTACGGGCATGCCGAGCTTGCGCATCCGGTTGAGGCTGTAGGCCTTGCCACCGACGAGTTCTCTTGGCAGGTCCCGACTCCCGTCCAGGGCGATCACGTCCTGTGTCCGCGTTCCCGATGTCATGTGCTGCTCCCAGCTTCAGTGGTGGAAACCGCGGCACGAGCCGCGTAGAGCCCGCCTTCGACGGGAATGTCTATGCCGTTGACCCACGAGGCGTCCGGGCCGAGCAGGAACGCGACGACAGCGGCGATCTCCTCCGCGGTGCCGTGCCTGCCGACCAGCTTGGTCGCGCCGTCGAAGCGGTCGGCGCCCATCGTCTCGCGGAAGTCACCCAGGATCGGGGTCTCGGTCGGGCCAGGGCTCACGCTGTTGACCCGGATTCCCTGCGCTACCAGTGCTCCGGCCAGCATCTTGGTCCAGGCCACCAGCGCTGCCTTGGACGTGTCATAAGCCTGCGCACCGGTCAGGCGATGCTCGTCCAGCCATGCGGCGATACCGGCGCCGGAGGTGACGTTGAGCAGCCTCGCCAGAGCGTGGGCGTCGACGGTGTTGCGGTGTGCGGCGACCGAAGCGACATTCACGATCGACGATCCCGGGGCCAGCAGCGGCCGGATCTCCTCGGTCACCATTCGCGCTCCCAGTACATTGACCCCGAGGACCGTCAGCGCCGGCGCGGTGCCCGGCACACCGGCCACATTGGCCAGCCCGTGCACTACTCCGCCGACCGAGGACAGCGCTGTGCGCAGGCCCGCCGGGTCGGTCAGATCGGCCCTGACCATCAGGCTCACGTCGGCCCGGCAGTCCACCCGATCCACGGCGACCACGTCGTCCCCGGCGGCGAGCAGGCGCCGCACCAGTGCGAGGCCGATCCCCGACGACGCACCCGTGACCACCACGCGCCGCGCCATCAGCTCAGCACCGCCGTCACGGTCGTCATCTCCGCCAGACCGGCCTGCCCCAGCTCACGGCCGTAACCGGACAGTTTGAACCCGCCGAAGGGGACAGCGGGGCGTTCCCTTGTCCGCACCCCGTTGATCTTGACCTGGCCCACCCGCAGCCGCCTGCCGAACCGCGCGGCACGCTCGGGATCGCCCGACCACACTTCGGCGGAGAGCCCGTAGTCGCTGTCGTTGGCGATCCGCGCGGCCTCGTCGTCGCCGTCGTGGTACCGCACGGTCAGCACCGGCCCGAACACCTCTTCACGCAGCACCCGAGCGGACACCGGAACGTCGGCGAACACCATCGGCGCGACGAAAAACCCCGCCGGTGGCACGTCCGCCGAGTCACCCGCCACCACGCGGGCCCCCTGCGCCCGCGCGTCGTTCACGAACTCGCACACACGGGCCCGTTGCCGTTCGGATACCAGCGGGCCGAGCGCCGTCGCCGCGTCCTTCGGATCACCCAGCGCCAGTGTCCGCAGCGTGTCCGCGATCAGGCCCTCCACCTCGTCCGCGCGCCCGGCGGGCGCGACCAGCCGGGTGGTCGCGTTGCAGGCCTGACCGGAGTTGACCAGTCCGCTGCGCACCGCCGCGGGTACGGCCCTGGCGAAGTCGGCGTCGTCGAGCAGCACCGCCGGAGACTTCCCGCCCAGCTCCAGGGTCGCCGAGGCCAGATGCCCCGCGGCCAGTGTGGCGACCGTACGCCCGGCGGCCACGCTGCCGGTGAACGACACATGCGCCACGCCGGGGTGAGCCACCAGCGCCTGGCCGGTGCCGATGCCGACACCCGGCACCACATTGAGCACCCCCGGCGGCAAATCGGCTTCGGTGAACAGTTCCGCGACCGCGAGCGCGTCGAACGGGGTCAGCTCGCTCGGTTTGAGCACCACCGTGTTCCCGGCCGCGAGCGCGGCGCCGAGCTTCGCGATGATCTGGTGCACCGGCATGTTCCACGGCGTGATCGCGGCGACCACACCCAGCGGCACATGCCTCAGTTCCGCGCCATCGCCCTGCCGGACCCAAGCAAATCCGCGGGCGGCCTTGGCGAAGGCGGCGAGCACGCTGGACGGCATGGCGACCTGACTGGCGGCGGCCAGCGAGACAGGCATGCCCATCTCGCGCGTGATCAGCCCCGCCAGTGCCTCGCCACGCTCGCTGATCAGCTCGCCCACCCGCTCCAGCACGGCCGCGCGCTCGTGCACCGGGGTCTCCATCCACGGCTCGAAGGCCGCCTGCGCGGCGGCGACGGCACGCGCGGTGAGCTCGGTTCCGGCGTCGGTCACCTCGCCGATGGCCTGCTCGGTATAGGGATCGACCACGGGGATCCGCTCGCCGTCCGGCTCGATCCATTCCCCGCCGATGAGACAGCGCGCGCGACCCAGCCAGCCGTCCGACCACCAGGCGAAGTCAGCCACGGTCGCTCACCACCCGGACCGGCAACCGCTTGATGCCACGGAAGAAGTTCGACTGCAGCCGGGCCGGCTCGGCCAGCGTCTCGACCTTCAGCCCGCGCTCGACGAGCCGCCGCAGGAACAGGTTCGCCTCCAGCCGTGCGAGATGCGCCCCGAGACAGGCATGGATGCCCCAGCCGAACCCCAGGTGCTCGTTGGGGGTACGCGCGCCGATGAAGGTGTCCGGGTCAGTGAAGACGCGCTCGTCCCGGTTCCCGGAACAGAACCACATCACCACCTTCTGCCCGGCCTGGATGCTCTGGCCGTGCAGTTCCACTTCCCGCGTCGCGGTGCGGCGCATGGACAGCACCGGCGAGGACCAGCGGACCATCTCCTCGACCGCGGCCGGGATCCGGTCAGGATCCTCGACCAGCGACGCCCACTCCCGCGGCCAGCGGTTGAGCGCGACGAGCCCGCCCGAAAGCAGGTTCCGGGTCGTTTCGTTGCCCGCCACCATCAACAGCAGGTAGTAAGCGTCGAGCTGGCCACGGTTGAGCGGGCAGCCACCCACCTCCGCCTGGGACAGCACGGAGACCAGATCCTCGCGCGGCGCGCGCCGCCGGGCCTGCTCCAGCTCATGGAAATAGGCGAACACCTCGTCGCGGGCCTTCGCCGCGGTTTCCGGGCCCGCGCTGTACTCCGGGTCCTCGGAGGCCATCTCGTTGGTCCAGCGCAACAGGTCGGCGCAGTCCTCCGCCGGAGCGCCGAGCAGGCGGCCGACGATGAGCAGCGGCAGCCGAGAGGCGATCGTCGAGACGAAATCCACCTCGCCCGCGCCTGTCACCGAATCCAGCAGCTCATCGATGACGCCGACGATCTCGTCTTCCAGCAGTCGTACCTTCGCCGGTCGAACATGCGGCACCACAACTTTGCGCAGCGGGCCGTGCCGCGGCGGGTCCATGTTGTGGATGCTCGGCTCGCCGTGGCCTTCCGCCCGGCGGTCGGCGATTTGAGTGCCCTCCGCGGAGGAGAACGTCTCGTGATCCGAAGCCACCATCCGGATGTCCTCGTATCGGGTGACAGACCAGAACCCGCGGCCCCCTGGCTCGTCATTCCAGTGCAGCGGCGCGTGCTCGCGCAGCTTCCGGAACAGTTCGTGATCCGTGCCGCCCTCGAAGGCGGCCAGGTCCATCAGATCAATGGCGGCGCGGTCGGACACCGGTGTCGCTCCTCGCTTCAGCAGTCGAAACTGTGCTCAATCAACACGAAACTGTGAACGTCGTATCACTAAATCACACCTGAAGGCGGGAGGGAAGACCAGTATATGGACGTTGCGTCCACGTCGATAGCGACTTATGATTCGCAATACTTGGCGAAGCACTCAACGACGAGGAGACTACCGCGATGTACCCGGATCCGATCGCGGCCGCCCGACCGGACGCACTCGCCTATGTCATGGCCGAAAGCGGCGACCGGCTGACCTACCGCGAGCTGGACGAGCGCTCCAACCAGCTCGCCCAGCTGCTCCGCTCGCGCGGGATCGGCCCCGGCGGCACGCTCCTGATCATCGCCGAGAACCGGATCGAATGGCCGGTCGTGGTCGCCGCCGGTATGCGCGCCGGGCTCTACGTGACGCCGGTGAACTGGCACCTCACCGACCGTGAGCTGGCAGGCATGCTGGACGAGTCGCTGAGCGGCGGAGCCGCTGCCGCCGTGGTCACCAGCGCGGGTCGCGCGGAGGCGGTGAGCGCCGCACTCGGCGAGCGTGCGGTCATGGGGCTGTGTCTCGACGGCGACCGCGGCCGGTTCGAATCGTTCCACGAGGCCATCGCGACGCAACCCGTCAGCCCGATCCCGGACGAGCTGCTCGGCGCCCGCGTGCTCTACAGCGGCGGGACCACCGGCCGTCCCAAGGCATTCCGGCAGGAGCTGCTCGGCGTGCACCCGCGCCAGGCGCCGCCTCGCCATTCCGGGCTGACCGCGAAACTCGGTATCGACGGCGGCACCACCTTTCTCTCCCCCGCGCCGAACTATCACGCGGCGCCGTTCACCTTCCAGCTCATCACGCTCGGCCTCGGTGGCACCGTCATCTGCCTCGAACGATTCGACCCCGCGGCCGCGCTCTGCGCGATCCAGCGCTACCGGGTCAGCCATTCCCAGTGGGTGCCGACCATGCTGCTGCGGCTGCTGCGGCTCCCGGAGGCCGAGCGCCACATCTACGATCTGAGCAGCCACCGGGTCGCGTTCACCTCGGGAGCGCCCTGCGCCCCCGAGCTCAAACAGTCCATCATGGACTGGTGGGGGCCGATCCTGCACGAGTACTACGGCGCGTCCGAGGGCTACGGGCACACCTACGTCGCCCCCGCCGAGGCGCTTGCCCATCCCGGCACCGTCGGCCGCCCACTGACCGGCGCACTGCACGTCACCGGCGAGGACGCGACGGAAGTCCCGACGGGCGTCGTCGGCAAAGTCTGGTTCGAAACCGCCGCCACCGGCTACCGCAACAGCGATGACAACCCGGCCCGGATCCACCCACAGGGCTGGCGCAGCGTCGGCGATCTCGGCCACCTCGATGACGAAGGCTTCCTCTACCTGGTCGGCAGGGAAAGCCACACCATCATTTCCGGTGGGGTCAACATCTATCCGACCGAAATCGAGAACGCCCTGCTGGCCCACCCCGCGGTCGCCGACGCGGCCGTGTTCGGTGTTCCCGATCCCGAGTTCGGCGAACAGGTCAAGGCCGTGGTCGAAACCCGCGAACCGGTTACGGACACCGAATTGATCGAGTTCTGCCGGGCCCGGCTGGCCCGGTTCAAGGCCCCTAAATCGATCGACTTCGCCGACCGCCTGCCGCGCCTGCCCACCGGAAAACTCAACAAGAACATCCTCCGCGACCGCTACCTCCAACCCGCAAGGAACGATTCATGAGCCGACCCCGTTTCCTGGTGCTGCACGCCCTTCGCGTGAAAGGCCTTGCCTCGGACGACATCGTCGGCGCCCTGTCCGGTCTTCCGGCCGACGCGGTGCGCCCGGAGCTGGAATCCCTGGTCGAGGACAAGCTCGTCCTGCGGCGCGAAGGCCGCTTCGCCGGCTCAATGCTCACTCCTGCCGGAAAACAGGCGCATGAGCCCCTGCTGGCCGACGATGTCAGTGCCCCTGCCACGCGGGCCGCGCTGGAAACGGCCTACGACGCCTTCCTGCCCATCAACGGCGACTTCAAGCGGATCTGTGGCAGCTGGCAGACTCGCGACGAGACCGGCGAGCCCAACGACCACCGCGACGCCGCCTACGACGACTCTGTCATCACCCAGCTTGCCGTCACACACGGCAAAGCGATCGATGCCCTGCGACCGCTCGCACGGACTCTTGTCCGGTTCGGACAGTACGCACCCCGCCTGACCGACGCGCTTACCCGCGTCCAAGCCGGTGACGTCACCGCTTTCGCCAGGCCGATGGCCGATTCCTACCACGACATCTGGATGGAGCTTCACCAGGACCTACTGCTCAGCCTGCGCCGCGAACGCTCAGTGCACGACGAAGGCTGATCCTCGGCGCAGGAGCGCAAAGGGGTGGGAGGCGACCACGTCGCCTCCCACCCCTTTGCGTTGTCACACTTCGAGAATCTTCACCGTCGCGGTGGTGCCGTCGACCTCGACCAGCGCGCCGTCGGGGATGCGGCTGGTCGCGTCGGTGGCCGATACCACGCAGGGGATGCCGAGCTCGCGGCTGACGATCGCGGCGTGCGAGAACGGCGCGCCCACGTCGACGACAACAGCGGCGGCCGACATGAACAACGGAGTCCACGCGGGGTCGGTGATCGGGGCGATCAGGATGTCGCCCGGCTCCAGCGCCGACGGGTCATCCGGCGAGGTCAGCACGCGGGCCCGGCCGGTCGCGCTACCACCGCAGCCCGGCACACCCTGGATGACCGTCCCGGCCGTAGCGGGCACGAAGGTCTTGTCGGACCGGCGCTGCCACTCGGTGACCGGCCCTGGCTGGCCGACGACGACGAACGGGGGCTCGTAGTCGAACAGTTCGAGGTAGCGCTGCTCGCGTTCGCGCACGGTGTCGGTGAACGTCGCCGGCTCGGCCAACCAGGCGTCGAGTTCGTCGGCGAAGAGCATGAACACCTGGTCCGGGGCGTCCAGATTGCCGGCGGCTGTGGCGCGGCGGCCGAGTTCCAGTGCGGGCAGGCGAAGTTCGTGGATCAGCATGGCCGCCGTGGTGCGCCCGCGCTCGCGGCCGCGCAACCACACTGCCGCGGCTCGCAACGCGGCCTCGAACTGCGCCGACGCTTCGGCGTTTCCGGACAGCAGTTCGCGCACGGTCACCGTGGCCGCTTCTCGCTCGGCCGCCCGGACCGCGTTCTTGCGCTCGGGTGCCTCCTGTTCGCCGACCCCGCGCAACCGGTCGATCGTGGCCAGCGCCAGCACCGGTGTGGTGCCCCAGGTCTTGGCGCGCACCTCCCACTCCGAGGGCCCGCGGAAGTCCCAATCGGACAGGAACCGGTCGAGTTCCCCACGGAACTCGGCCACTTCGGGATCATCGCCGGCGGCGATCCGCTCATAGAGGCCGTCGACCCCCTCGGCGAACAGAGCGGCCACCGGTCCGGTCCGGGCCATGCGGGACAGCGCCCACATGCCGGTGGAGGGCCCGGTCGAGTCCACGTCGCCAATGCCACCGACGAGGGTCAGCGCCAGTTCCGGCTTACCGACCGCCGCCGCGACCTGCGCGATCGCACCCAATCCGACGCCCGATTTCAGGCTGGCTTCGATGTGGCGCTGGAAGAGACCTTGCAGCACCTCGCCGAACGAGGTGATGCGGGAGCGCAACTCGGCATCACTCAACGACCCGAGATCGGGCCGCTGCGCGCGGATGTCGGCCACCGTCTTGCGGTCGGCGTCATAGGCGGCCAAATCGGTCGCGCCGAGCACGTCCTCCATCAGCCACGCCCCGGCCTTGACCGAGAACTCCTCGTTCTCGTCGAAGTCCCGCTTTTCGCTCTCGTAACTCGGGATACCCGGCATGTCGCCGAAGTACTGCAGGTCCACGGCCTCTGCGGTCATCCCCGGCACCCGCACACCGAACAGCCGCATCAGCGACATGTTGATGTAGAGGTAGCTGCCGAACGCGGGCAGGATGTTGAAGTCGACCGAGTCGTCGTAGAGGTCGTGATCCCACACTCCGCACGCCACGAAGGCGTCCCGCCAGCCTGGCTCCAGATTGGCCTGGAACCCCGCCGAGGCGTTCAGTGGGCTGATCGGGTCGGGAAAGATCTCCCCCACGTTGGCTCGCGAGTAGATCGGGTAAGTCTTCGACGCGCGGTCGAAGATCGGCCAAGAGCTCATCGGACCTCTTCCTCGGCGTTGGGGTAGCGGCGGTCAGGCATCGGCGAAGGCGCGCTATTGCGACTCGTTGGTCGCATTCTGATGTGGCTCACGCCACTATGTCAACCTCTTGGGCTGACATTGGCGACTTCGACTTCACAAGAGCCCCAACCCGACCAGGAAGGCAGCCATTTTGCGATGCTCAAGTCGCACATGACACGTGGCTGCAGGGTTGGCAACCGTGTATTTGTTGAATATCGTGGCGTTCAAGGGACCTACGAGGACCACCACGCCGGAAGTATCAGCGAACGCTCGGTCACTATCGAGCCCAGTCTGGAGACCGTGACGCGATGCGCATTCTGCTCACCAACGATGACGGCATCGACGCACCGGGACTCGAAGTCCTCGGCCGCACGCTCGCCGGCGAAGGGCACGACCTGGTGATCGCCGCACCGCCGGGTGACCTCAGCGGATCGGGCACGGCGCTGGGCGCCCTCCAACACGGCACGACGGTCAACACCGTCCAGGTCGAGCTCGCCGCCCTGCCGGGTGTCGAGGCCTACCGCATCGATGCCCCTCCCGCGTTCGCCGTCCTCGCCGCCTGCACCGGAGCGCTCGGCCCCCGGCCGGACGTTGTCGTCGCAGGTATCAATCCAGGCCACAACGCGGGACGAGCCGTGCTGCACTCCAGCACGGTCGGGGCCGCGCTGACCGCCGCCTCCGGAGGGCTATCGGCAGTGGCTGTCAGCTGCGGCGAACTTCCGGCAAGCCGATTCGACACCGCCGCGACCGTCGCCAGCGCCGTACTCCACCTGCTCACCACTCAACTGCCCCGGCGCACCGTGCTCAACGTCAACGTGCCCGACGTCGATCTGGCCTGCATCAAGGGGATCCGCTTCGCCCCCCTCGGCCCCCTCGGCGTCACGCGAATCTCGATCGAACGCTCGCCGGACGGACTCCGCTTGGGACTCATGCACAACGGCGAACGGCTCCGCGACGACCGCAACCTGAACACCGACTCCGCCCTGATTGGCGCAGGGTACGTCACGCTGACCGCACTGTCCGGCGGACTGCAGGAACTGCACGACGTGCACGCTCAGGAGGAACTGACGCGCACGCTGGCCGCCAATCTGCCCACCCCAGCAGACCGCTGACTCGGGGCCTTGCGGCGCGGCCTCAGCTCGGGCGGAATGATCTCGGCTGGCTGATCTCGTCCGTGACAGCGACCTGGTCGTAGCGGTGCAGCGCCAATCCTCGCGCGTAGCGCCGGGCGATCTGCGCCATCAACGACTCGCCAGGCTCCTCGGTCACGCCGAAGACCGTGCCCTGGTAGTCCAGTGGTCCCCTCACCGAGGCAATCCGCTCCCAGTCGCCAGGCGGGATCAGCTCGACCGGGTCGCCGCCGGCGAACCAGCCCATCGGCACCGCCACACCGGGCGGTAGGACCGTGTTGACGTATACCACCGCACCGACCTCGACATCCGCGCCGGCGCCGAGTCGGGCACCGTTGTAGACCGTGGCTCCGGTCGCGACCCGCGCGTCCCCGTCGATGACGCACCCGCTCAGATGCGCGTTCGGGCCGACCGTGACGTTGTCCCCGAGGCGCACCGGATGCCGCTGGGAGCCCCGCAGCACGGCGTGCTCCATGATCACGCAGTGCGCGCCGATCCGTACCGGGCCTCCCTCCGCGGTGAGCACCGCACCGAAGAGCACCCGGCTGTGCGGCCCGACCGTCACATCCCCACACAGGACGGCTGTCGGCGCGACATAAGCCGACTTGTCGACTCGCGGGTGGAAGTGCTGATGTTCGATGAGCACCGCGCCGCGGCCGACCGGGTGCAGGTAATCTTCGCGAAACGTCATTCCGGCCTCCGATCGGATTCGATGATCGATACCGGCCGCAGCGCCCCTTTACGCCCGGACCGCACCAAAAATGACGGTACGCCGGACCCGCGCCTTCTGGCCAGAAGCAGCGGCTCCTGATGTTCATCTCGCCGTGGCGACGAGGTCGGACGGTGTTCAGCCGGGCAGCAGAGAGTCTCACGGCATCCGCCATGAATTGGAGTAGCCGTGAATTCTCGTCGTAGGTCTGTCCTGTCTGCGTGCGCCGTACTGGCCACGCTGGCGATCGGAGTGCCGGCCGGCGCCGCGGCCGCCTCGGACCACAGTGACCAGGGGCAGGTCGATAGCTACACCTTCGCCGTGATCGGCGACATCCCCTACGGCCCGGCCCAGATCGCCGGCTTCCCGAAGGTCGTCCAGCAGATCAACGCCGATCCCCAGGTTCAGTTCGTCACTCACCTCGGGGACATCAAGGACGGCTCGTCGGTCTGTAGCGACGAGTACTTCGCCCAGGTGAAGGCACAGTTCGACAAGTTTTCCGACCCGCTGGTCTACACCGTCGGCGACAACGAGTGGACAGACTGCCACCGGGCCAACAACGGCTCCTACGACCCACTCGAACGGCTGGCCAAGGTCCGTTCGACCTTCTTCCCGAAGCCCGGCTACACCCTCGGCCAGCATCCCGCGAAGGTGACCTCGCAGGCCGCGCAGGGCATCCCCGAAGACGTGCGCTACACCCGCGCGAACGTGGCATTCGCCGCGCTGCACATCGTCGGCAGCAACAACAGCCTGGCGCCGTGGACCGGTAAGACCGGGCCCACCCCGCAGCAGACCGCCGAAGTGCTCGGTCGCACCGCAGCGGTCATCCAGAGCATTCGTGAGACCTTCGCCCAGGCGCGCGCGGAGCACAACAAGTCGGTCGTACTGCAGACACAGGCCGACATGTTCGACCCGACCGTGGCCAACCCGACCTACGCGGACTACTTCGCCTTCCAGCCGATCGTGCAGGCGATCGCCCAGGAGTCTGCCGACTTCCCCGGCCCGGTGTACCTGTTCAACGGCGACAGCCACGTGTACAACGACGACCAGCCGCTGGCGGCCGGATCCAAGTGGCTTTCGCTGTACGGCGTGACCAAGCCGGTGAGCAACCTGACGCGGGTGACCGTGGACGGTTCTACCGCGGTGAACAACTACCTCCGGGTCACCATCGATCCGCGGGACCGCAACGTCTTGAGCTGGACCCGGGTGCCCTTCGCCTCCTGACCGTCGTGCAGCTGGACACGCCACGGAGGGTCCTCCGGCCGTGGCGTGTCCAGGACCCTCATGACCAAGCCGACCGAAACCCGGCCAATTAGGGCCAAAGGTAGGAAGTCTAGGGAAACCTAGATCATACGTGTGCACGTCAACTCAAATTTTTCTCTCAGTTCTGGCTTTGCGGGGCTATATTCATCTGACGTCTGTCCCCGCAACGCCGGAGAGCCTGATGCAGATCGCCAACGTCGCCGTGCACCTGGTCACCGCCGCACTTACCCTCGGAACCCTTGGAGTCGCCTCCCCTTCACCCGATATCCTCTACGTATCACCCGGGGGCACAAGCTCCTCCTGTCGTGCCGCCGCCCCCTGCGCGCTCACCACCGCCCGCGACAAGGTCCGCACGCTCGTGCCCCACGCGGCCGGGGACGTCGTCGTCGAACTGAGCGGCGGCACTTATCGGCTGTCGGCGCCACTCCAACTCGGCGTCGAGGATTCCGGCACGCCGGGACACCGGGTCGTCTACCGCGCCGCCGCGGGCCAGACCCCCGTGCTCAGCGGCGCGCAGCAGGTCACCGGATTCACCCGGATCGATGCGGCCAAGAACATCTACCAGGCAACCGTGCCCCCGGGCGCCGAAAGCCGAGACCTGTTCGTCGACGGCGTCCGCGCGCAGCGGGCGTCCGGGCCGCGCGATCCCGGCGGATTCTCCGTCACCGCAACAGGATTTACCACCAGCGACCCGTCCTACACGACGTGGACGAACGCGAGCCGCGTCGAGGTCGTGCGCGAAAGCGGGTGGAAGCAGATGCGTTGCCCGCTCGCGTCGATCACGAAGAGCCCGTCCGGTGGCTCGAACCTCATGGTCGACCCCGGCTGCTGGAACAACAACCACAACGCCGTGCCCAACCCGGGCTTTCCCTTCAACGGCGCCGGTCTGCCCACGCTCGACGGCGTCACCAGACTGGAAAACGCCTACCAGCTGCTCGGCACGCCCGGCCAGTTCTACCTCGACAGCGCCGCCGGCAAGCTCTTCTACGTTCCACGACCCGGCCAGGACATGTCCAAAGTGGACGTCGAACTGCCTGTCACGCAACAACTCCTGAACATCTCGGGCACTCCCGGCCATCTCGCGCCGCTGAACGACACCGACTGGCGCCTGGTCTACACCGGCAGCTGGAACCGCTCCACCAACCGGCAACTGGGCGACCTCGGCGACGACGTCCACTACACCGGCACCAACGGCGACTCCGTCAGCTACACCTTCACCGGCACCGGGCTCCAGGTGCTCTCGGAGTTCAGCTCCGACGAAGGCGACGCCGATGTCTACGTCGACGGCACGAAGGTGTCCACGGTGTCCGGCTACAGTCCGCAGCGGCTGGCGCAACAGGTACTCGTGTCCGTCACGGGCCTCACCAAGGGCGCCCACACCGTCCGCGTCGTCAAGACCGGCGGGGACTACCTGCTGGTCGACGGGGTCACCGTCATCCCGGACGTCGTCGCACCCGCACACGACATCACCTTCTCCGGCCTCACCTTCGCCCACACGACGTGGAACGCCCCGACCGCCGCCGGGTACATCGACAACCAGGCGGGCATCCTGTGGGACCCGGCCACCCGGACGCCGACTCGCATCCCGGCCGCGGTCCAGGTGCACCGCGGCGCGCGGATCTCGTTCACCGGGGTCACGGTCCAGCAGACCGGCACCAGCGGTATCGACCTGGCCGACCAGACGCAGGACTCTTCGGTGACGGATTCGGTCGTCGACGACACCGCGGGAATCGGTGTGGCGATCGGCGAGGTCGACGACTACTACCAGACCCAGCCCGCGTTGATGACCAGCGGCAACACCGTTTCCGGCAGCACCGTCCGGCGGCCGGGCCAGCAGTACCTGGATGCCGTGGGCATCTGGGTCGGCCACAGCCGCGGCACCACCTTGTCGCACAACGACATCGGCTACACGCCGTACTCCGGTATCTCGATCGGCTGGGGTTGGGGCTGGGCGTCCGACTGCACACTGCAGGCGAAACAGGGCCTGTCCACCTGCCGCCACGGCACGACCTACACCGGCGACAATCACGTCGTCGGCAACCACGTGCACAGCGTGATGGGCGCGCTGTACGACGGCGGCCCGGTCTACACCCTCGGCGGCCAGGCTTCGCCGTCGGAATTCACCGGGAACGTGCTGGCCGAATGCATCAACGGCTGCAACATGATCTACCACGACGAGGGCAGCTCGCTGTGGAACACCCATGACAACGTCGTCCAGTTCAGCAACGGCTCGCTGTGGCTCAACCTGTGGACGCCGAGCATCCACGACGACAACATCCACGACAACTACACCGACACCGCCGCCTACAACAACAACGGCACCAACATCACGTTCCAGCAGTCCACTGTGGTCACTGACGGCCGATGGCCCACCGCGGCACAGGCGATCAAGGACGCGGCCGGACCGAGCGTCCGGGGAGGCAAGGTAATCGACGACGACGATCTGCGCATCAGCTACCTTGGCAGCTGGTCATCGAGCGGGGCACGCTCCTATGGTGATCTGGAAAACGGCGTGCACTACGCGCAGCAGGACGGCGCCTCCGCGACGATCTCCTTCACCGGCACGGGAATCAGCTTCCTGACCGAGACGAACTCCGACGAGGGCGACATCGGCATCACCCTCGACGGCGTTGCGAAGGGCACCGTCAGCGCGAACACGGCCCAGCGGCAGGCTCAGTTCCCGGTGTATTCGGTGACCGGCCTGCCTGCCGGTCCGCACACCCTGACGGTCACCAAGCTCAGCGGTAACTATCTGCTCGTGGACGGCTTCTCGGTGGCTTGAGCACCAGAATTCGCTGTCCGACCGGCAACCTGACTTGTTCCTCTCCGGAGCGAAAGGCCATATCACCGTGATTTCACCCAAAAAAGTCCTGCTGATCCTGCTGACGGTGCTCACCGCGTTCGGTACCACCGTCAGCGCGGCGTCCGCCGACACCGCGAGCAACCCGCCCGGCCCCCGCGTAGCCGCGTGGAGTCCGAGCATGACCATAGGTGGCCCCAATTTCTCCAACCAGACGCTGCGCATGGTCGTGCATCCCAGCGTCGGCGGATCCCAGCTGCGGGTGCGGTTGTCGAATCTGCGCGGCACGACCCCGCTGGCCGTGGGCGCGGTGAGCATCGCACTGCAGGCAAGCCAGGCGACGGCCGTGTCCGGCTCGCAGCGATCCGTGACCTTCTCTCATGCCAAGGCATTCACGATCCCGACCGGGTCCGAAGTGGTCAGTGACCCGATCCCGATGTCCGTGCGCGCCGAGCAGAACCTGCTTGTCAGCCTGTATCTTCCCCAGGCGACGAGCTCCGCGACCTGGCACTCCGACGCCTTCGACACCAGCTTCCTGTCGAAGCCGGGCAACTATGCCGGAGACGTCGAAGACGGGAACTACATCGCCGCCACCACCTCCTGGTACTACCTGTCCGGGCTGGATGTCTTGTCTCCCAAGGCCACCGGTACCGTCGTGGCCTTCGGCGACTCGATCACCGACGGCTACAACACCCCGACCACCGCCTACCGCCGCTGGCCGGACGATCTCGCCCGCAGGCTCGCCGGCGACCGTCCCACCGCCGTCGTCGACGCCGGTCTCGGTGGCAACCGCGTGCTGACCGACGTGCCCAACATCTGGCAGGGCATCAGCGCGCTCAAGCGATTCGGCCACGACGCGCTGCAGCAGTCTGGTGTGCACACCGTCATCCTGCTGGAGGGCATCAATGACATCGGCAACAACGCCGGCCCCGACGGTGCCCCGTTGACCGCCCAGGACCTCATCAACGGCTACCGCCAGCTGATCGGCCAGGCCCACTCCGCCGGCGTGCGGATCGTCGGCGGAACCATGCTGCCCATCAAGGGAGCGGGGTACTACAACGACTCCGCCGAAGCGATCCGGCAGGCCGCGAACGCCTGGATCCGCACCTCCGGGGCATTCGACGGCGTCGTCGACTTCGACCTGGCGATGCAGAACCCGGCGGACACCACTGCCCTGCTGCCTGCCTACGACTCGGGCGACCACCTTCACCCGAACGCGGCTGGCATGCAGGCGATGGCCGACGCCGTGGACCTGAACCTGCTGAAGTAGTGACGGGAGGGGCTGATCCTCGGCCCCGCCCATGGTCACTTGCACGCTCTGGGAACCGCTTCGGTTGCCCGCTTGGACCGTGCGCCTAATCGCAGCTCTGCCTGCGATTAGGCGCATTACGCTGAGCAAATGGCACTGGGGTCGGACGACTTGCGAAGCTCCTTGAAACCACGGGATCTGCAGCGGAAACGCACCGTGCGACTCGGCGCGTGCGCCTTCTTCTCAGCGGTGTTCCTGCTCTTCGTCGGTGGCACGACCTATGCGCTGACCACGAGCGGCTACCCATGGGAGAACGGCGAACTCACGGCCGAGATCATCACGATCGTCGTGTCGCTCGGGCTGGCCGTGTTCACCGGTCTCCGGGCTCGCAGCTTCGGCCGCCAAGCCGACGCCCTCCAGGCGCAACTGTCGCCCCACCGGATGCTCTGGCTCCCGCCCGCGGCGGACTCCGTGCACTCCGACGTCGAAGCCCAGACCCCGCGGCTGCGGATCTACAGCTGCCGGGCGATTCTGATCTGCGTGGCCTGGGTCGCGGCACTGCTGCTCGGCGCGTCCGGGTTCGTCCTGATGAACGAAGCGGGGCAGCGGTTACTGGACCAGGGCGACCGGACCGCCGGGATCGTGGCGAGTGTCGATACCGCACGGAGAGGCACGTCGACGATCACGGTGCAGTACCTGCGGCGTGGCATCGTCCGGACCGCCGAGATCAACCGTGACTCGGACCGGGACTACGCAGCCGGCCAAGGCGTGACCGTCGTCTACGACCCGGCGGATCCCGAACGCGTCCGGACCCTCGATGAGCGCAACGACAACAAGTTCGTGACCTGGGGCGCGTATCTCCTGATCAGCGTGGCGTGCGTAATGATCCCCTTGTCCGCGGTGGCCGCGCGGGGCTGGCAGCGGCGACACCGGGCGGTCCGGACTTCAGGCTGGCGCGCGGGCACCGCACACGTCAGTCACCATCCCAAACAGCGAGCCGAGATCGCCGTGAAGTACCGAGACGGCAGCAGAATCACCCTGAAGGCAGCCACCTCCACGCACACACCGCCCGATTTCGGCGAGCACCGCGGCGTACCGGTCTGGGTCGGCGGCGCGGGCCGGAACATGGTCGTCCTCCTGCGCCACAGCAAGTCACGCAACGCACTCCACGCCGTGCCGGTCAGCGCGGCGAACCCCCGGGTCTGATGCGGGTTCCAAGGCGAACCGAGGAATTGCCTGTCCGGTAAGGGAAAGCAACCTCCTAGCCGGCCTTGATGTCGCCAGTGCCGGCCTCGTCCGGGAACAGCAGCCGTAGCGCCAGCGCGCGATTGACCCGAACATGCTCGATCGAACAGGCCCGCGCCCGCTCGGGATCGCCCGAAGCGATCGCTTCGTACAGGCGCCGGTGCTCCTGCAGCAGCCGGTCCCAGTCCTCGTTCTGCCGGTACAGCCAGCGCAGCCGATCTTCCAGCTGGTGCAGCATCGACGAGAGCAACCCGTTGCCCGCGAGCGCGACGATCTCTTGGTGGAACAGGAGGTTGGCTTCGGCCACCTCGTTGATGTTCCCGGCCGCGAGCGCGCGTGCGGCTTCGGTGATCGCGCCCTTCAAGCGGCGAAGCGCCGGCGGGTCCACGCGACGGCAGGCCTGCTCGGTGGCAAGCACCTCCAGTGCCTCGCGCACGTCGAACAACTCCTCGACGTCGACCTTGGACAACTGCCGGACCACTACCCGCCGCGGGGATTGCACGGCTACGAAGCCATCCGCCTCCAGGCTGCGGATCGCTTCGCGGACCGGTACCCGGGAGACCCCGAGGTCCTCGGCGAGATCACGTTCGACCAGGCGGTCACCCGGGCGCAGCACCCCGGTCACGATCCGCTCGCGAAGCTGCTTCCGCACCCGCTCCCGCACGGCGGCCAGCGGCGGTCGCACCTGCTCACTGTTCACCTTGACTACCCCCATTTGCCGCGTATTTCTTACTCAGAGTACCGCTTTCCATACCCATAGCCGGAAACTCGGCGGTAACCGGACGTTACGTGGAATTTGCCTCTCGGTCTTGACTGCGGCCACCTCGTTAGCGAGTCTCTTGGCAGATATTTGGGATACCAAACTGCCGGGAAGGACTTCAGCATGGCAGAGCCGACCCAGGCAGCACAGCCCCAACCGGCCACCGATCGACCAGAGGACAAATCAGCTCCCGCGGCCACCGGCCGCCGAACCCGGGTGCGCTGGAAGATCTTCGCCATGCTGTTGATGCTGGTCTCGCTGAACTACGTCGACCGGGGATCGATCTCGGTCGCGCTTCCCCTGATCACCAAGGAACTGCACATCTCCAAGGAAGCGACCGGCATCGCCCTGTCGGCCTTCTTCTGGAGCTACGCCTTGATGCAGATCCCCGGCGGCTGGCTGGTCGACAAGCTCAAGCCTCGCATCATGGTCGCGGCTTCGGTCACCGGCTGGGGTATCGCACAGACACTCACCGCCGGCGCGTCCAGTCTCGGCAGCCTGATGTCGTTCCGGCTGCTGCTCGGCGCGGCCGAGGCGCCGATCTACCCGGCCGGCGGCAAACTGAACGCGAACTGGATGACACCCGGCGAGCGGGGACGCGGTGCGGTGCTGCTCGACGGCGGCGCACCCCTCGGCGCCGCTATCGGCGGCATCGCCATCTCCTGGCTGATCGCCCTCACCGGCGGTTGGCGCCTGGCCTTCGTGATCGCCGGTGTGGCGACCGTCCTGATTGGACTGCTGGCAGCCTGGTACATCCGCAATACGCCACGAGAACATCCCGGCGCGAACGCCGCCGAGGTCGACTACATCGAGGCCGCGCACGCGGAGGAAGACGCCGAGGCCCCGGAACCGGGCCGGCGGGTCAGCTTGCTGCGTTACGCCAGGCACCGGTCGTTCTGGGCGATGTGCCTCGGCTGGTGCGGCTTCAACGGCGTGTTCTACGGCCTGCTCACCTGGGGACCGCTGTATCTGTCCGAGACCAAGCACTTCAACATCCAGGCCATCGGTTACTCCACGCTGGTCATCTACGGCTCCGGATTCGTCGGGGAACTCACCGGCGGCTACCTCGCCGACTGGTGGCGCGGCAAGGGCGGGGCGCCGAACCTGGTGCTGCGCACGATGCTCGGCTCCGCCGGGGTGTTCGTGGTGCTCGCCCTGCTCGGCGTCACCTTCGTGCCGAACGCCCCGGTGGCTGTCGCGCTGTTGTCCGTGGTGCTGTTCTTCCTGCGCTGGGCCGGGGTGTACTGGAGCGTCCCGTCCATCCTGGCCGGTCGCGCCAACGCGGGCATCGTAGGCGGCGCGATGAACTTGGGCGGCAACGTGGCGGGCATCCTGTCCCCGATCGTGGTCGGGTTCATCGTCGGGGCCACCGGCAGCTATACCGGCGCCTTGCTGTTCTTCGTCGGTTCCGGCGTGCTGTTCACCGTGAGCAACGTGGTACTCGACTACTCCCGCCGCCTTCCCGTCTGATCCCCTTGGAGGACAACAACGTCATGGCCGAACCCATCCGCATCGGCATGCTCACCCCGTCGTCCAACACCTGCCTGGAACCGGTCACCGCGGCGATCCTGCACGGCACCGGGATGTCGATGCACGCAGCCCGCGTACCGGTGACCCGCATCGCGCTGGACGAGCACGCCAACACCCAGTTCGGCACCGAGCCGATGCTTGCCGCCGCCAGGCTGCTCGCGGACGCCGAGGTGGACGTGATCGCGTGGAACGGCACCGCGGGCTCCTGGCTCGGCGTCGAGCACGACCTCGAGTTGTGCGCCGCGATCGAGAAGGAGATCGGCATCCCGGCGACCACCTCCACACTGGCGTTGCTGGCTGCTTTTCGTGCGTTCGGCGTCACGCGGCTCGGCCTCGCCGTGCCGTACACCGCCGACGTGACCGAGCGAATCGTGGCCCGCTACCGCGAGCACGGGGTGGACTGTGTCACCACGGAACAACTCGGCCTCACCGAAAACCTGGACTTCGGCCGGGTGCCGTCGCAGCGGGTGCGCCAGCTTCTCGAACAGGCCGCCGAGGGCGACCCGCACGCGGTCGCCGTGGTGTGCACGAATGTGTCCGGCGCCCCCCACGTGGCCGAGCTCGAAAAGCTTCTGGGTGTACCGATTTTCGACAGCGTTACCGCGACCCTCTGGAAGTCGCTCGACGTTGCCGGTGCGCCGGTCGCCATCCCCGGCTGGGGTCAGTTGCTGACCGCCGGAACGCTGCGCGCCCGCCTGCAGCAGGCAGTGGAGGACTTACTCACCACGACCGGGGCCGACCGCACCACCCTTCGGCTGGACCTACCGGCACTCGAGCTGCACGTCGATCTCACCGTGGCCGAGGCTGTCGCGCCCGGCGTACGCTCCATCCGCCGGGACGGCTCGCTCGATCAACGCGACCTGAACACCGTGGTGTGGCTGGAAAAGCACCGGAAACCCTTGGTACAGCCGCATTTCGGTGCCGCACCGCAGCCACCAGAGGCACTGAAAGAGGTCTACGGCGTACGGGCGCAGACGCTCGGCCCCATCGTGCGCGGCGACGAGATGCCCGGCTGGATCTCGATACACAGCCTGCGTGAACGCGAGTGGAGCGCCGGAGACCTGGCCGCGCTCGCCGAGGCGACCCGGCAAGTGCATGACGCGCTCGACAGTATCTGAACAGCGAAGAAAAGGAGAACCACAAAGATGGCCAAGGACATTCAGATTTGCCTCGGGATCGACGTCGACGCTGTTTCCGGCTGGCTGGGTTCCTACGGCGGCCAGGACTCACCCAACGATATTCAGCGGGGCATGTTCGCCGGTGAGGTGGGAGCACCACGGCTTCTCCGGCTTTTCGAGAAATACGAGCTGCGCACCAGCTGGTTCATTCCGGGCCATTCGATCGAGACCTTTCCCGAACAGATGCAGGCCGTCGCCGATGCCGGGCACGAGATCGGCGCACACGGCTACTCGCACGAAAATCCGATCGCGATGACGCCGCAGCAAGAACAGGACGTGCTGGCCAAAAGTATCGACCTGATCGAGAAGCTGTCCGGGCGTAGGCCCCGCGGCTATGTCGCACCGTGGTGGGAGCTGAGCGAGCAGACAGCGTCTTTGTTGCTGGAGAACGGATTCAGCTACGACCATTCGCAGAACTACAACGACTTCACCCCGTTCTACGCCAGGGTTGGGGACTCCTGGACGAATGTCGACTACACCAAGACCGCGCACGAGTGGATGAAGCCACTGGTACGCGGCTCCGAAGTGGATCTGGTCGAGTTCTGCGGCAACTGGTACGTCGACGACCTGCCGCCGATGATGTTCATCAAGCAGTCTCCCAACAGCCACGGTTTCGTGAGTCCGCGCGACATCGAGCAGTTGTGGCGGGACCAGTTCGACTGGGTCTACCGCGAGATGGACTACGCGGCCTTCCCGGTAACCCTGCACCCGGACGTGTCCGGCCGCCCCCAGGTGCTGCTGATGCTTGAGCGCCTCATCGAGTACTGGCGCGGTCACGAGGGCGTCCGCTTCATCACCATGGAAGAGGCCGCCGACGACTTTCGGCGGCGCTTCCCATTCGGCAAGCATTAGCAGCAACCAGACAGGAGTTGTAATGGCAAAGACGAATGCGGGCGGGCCGGCGCGGGAGGCACTCGTTGCCGGGCTCGGCAGACGAGACTTCCTGCGCGCCGCCGCCGCCGTGGCCGGTACCGCGGGTGTGACCGCCCCGATGCTCGCCGGCGGGGTCGCCGAGGCCGCTCCGGCACCCACGGCGACCTACCCCCGTGAGATCCTGCAGCCGGGCAAGGGCCCGATTTACGGGCAGCATTACCTGCCCTCCACCCCGGACGAGGTCCGCTGGGGGTACGTGCCGGCCCTGGACAGCACGCCGGTCCTGCGGATGCGCTCGGGTGAGACGATCACCATCGATACCGTGTCACACGAGGGAATCCTGGAAGATCAGGGCCGGGACCCGGTCGCCTACTTCCGCGGCCACGGCGTGCCCCGCGACCAGGTTCTCGATGACGCCGTGGCGATCGCCGGCGGCTACACCCGTACCGCTCGCAATTTCGACCTGGACGGCCCACATGTGGTCACCGGACCGGTCTATGTGGACGGTGCCGAACCCGGCGACGTATTGAAGATCGAAATGCTGTCGATGTTGCCGCGCGTACCCTACGGCGTGGTGTCCAGCCGACACGGTAAAGGCGCGCTGCCGCGCCAGGCCGACGGCGGCGCCCCGGCCGGGATCACGCTGGCGGAGGTGCTGCCGCCGGTGTCGACCGACGGGCGGGCGACCGGCGATCCCACCCGGTATGGGAACGTGTCGGTGTTCACGCCGGTGCGCCGTGGCAAGGCCGGGGCGGTCAACGGGGTGATGCCGCGGGGGAAATCAGGTGAGGTCGCGTTTCCGTTGCAGCCCTTCATGGGCATGATGGGCGTGGCGTTCGCCGGCTCTTCGACCCTGACTTCGCCCGCACTGAACTCGATCCCGCCGACGCTCGGCGGCGGCAACATCGATATCAATCTGCTGGTGGTCGGCTCCACGTTCTACCTGCCGGTGTTCGCCGAGGGCGCGTTGTTCCACGTCGGTGACCCGCATATGGCGATGGGCGGTGGCGAGGCGGCGCTGACCGCCATGGAGGGCTCGCTGCGTGGCACGTTCCGGCTCACGGTGTGCAAGCGCGGCTCCCGCGGCACGCCGTCGGTGGCGTTCAGCTACCCCTTCGCCGAAACCCCGGACGCCTGGGTCCCGATCGGACTGTCCGATCCGGACGGTGCGCAAAACGGCCAGGTCGGCGATCTCAACATCGCCATGCGGCGCGCGGTGGTCAACGCCCTCGACTTCCTCGAGCACGACCTCGGCATGGACCGCATGGTCGCCTACGCCTACCTGTCCGCGGCGGCCGACTTCGAGGTCTCCCAAGTAGTCGACAAAACGGTCGGAGTGCACGGCGTGATCACCAAGGCGCATTTCGCCTAGCGGTGGGCTCGTGAGTGTTTCGCGGGCTTAGAACGCCGCGAAACACTCACG
>JAVXWP010000087.1:0-46255 GCA_032230695.1 Actinomycetota bacterium
CCAGCGGCCCCGGAAACGGCGTAACACGCTAGAATCTCGGGGTGCGCACCAGAACGCTCGAGCTGACCTTCCCTTCTCGAAGAGGTCGGATAATCCCATGCCCATGATCGCGTCAGTCAATAAGACAGACCAGATTTATAACGCGCTGCTCGCTCAACTCCTGGAGGGCCATTACCAATTCGGGGAGATACTCAGCACCTACGAACTTGCTTCCGGATTCGGGGTGAGCCGCCGTCCGGTCATGGACGCGGTGATGCGGCTGGCGTCGGCGGGATTCATTTCGATCATTCCCCAGGTCGGCTGCCAGGTGAGTGTTCCGGACAAACGCAAGGTGCGCGAGCACTTCGCGGTGGCGGGCATTCTCGAGGGCGCCGGCGCGAAACTGGCGGCCATCAGCGCCAGTGAATTGCAGCTCGACGAGATCAGGGACGCGCTGGACCGTGGCGCCCGCCCCGCCGCGCGGAACGATGGGATGTCCTTCGCCAAGGCGAACAGGGAATTCCACTCCTCGGTCCTCGCCGCCTGCGGCAACGAGCGGCTGTCCGAACTTGCCAAGCAAACGTGGGACCTGAACGACTTCTATCTGCAGAAGAACAGGCTCAGAACAGACCTTGCGCAGGCTCAGCGCGAACACGCCGAAATCGTGGCCTCGATCGCGGCCAAGGACGACGTGCTCGCCCATGAGCTGATGGCGGAGCATGTCTCGCGATTCTGGACGTTCGTCAAAGCCTAGAAGTTTTCCCGGACGGGTGTCATGACCGCGGTCATGACACCCGTTTTTCTTTCTATGCCGAGGCTTTTACGTCTTGCTACTGAGATCCTAGTATGTCAACATGGCACTAGAAGATGCGACAGGAAGGAATGCTGTGGAACAGCACGTGAGCATCTGGGGTGACCTCGCCGGCGTCGAACTGCGCCAGCGGACGGTGAACGCGCGAGGCGTCGCCACGCGTGTCGTAGAGGCCGGCAGCGGCCCCGTCCTGATCATGGTGCACGGAACGGGCGGCCATCTCGAGGCATACTCCCGCAACCTGCGTGACCTGGCCAAGGAGTTCCACCTGGTCCTCTACGACATGCCTGGTCACGGGTACTCGGACAAACCGGATCGGCCTTACACGATCGGCTACCTCAGCGAGCACCTCGTCGCGCTGATGGACACGCTGGACATCGACAAGGCCCATCTCTCGGGAGAGTCGCTGGGGGGCTGGGTCGCGGCGTGGACGGCCGCGCATCACCCCGGCAGGGTGGACCGACTGGTGCTCAACACCCCCGGGAACATCACCAACAAGCCCGAGGTGATGGCGAATCTCAAGGCATCCAGCATGAAGGCTGTTCGCGAAGCGAGCACCGAAGCCGTCCGCACCAGGGTCGAATGGCTTTTCCACGACAAGAGCCAGGTCACCGACGAACTGGTCGAATTGCGGCTGCGCATTTACTCCCAGCCCGGCTTCGAAACCGCGATGTCCAACATCCTCGCGGTCCAGGATTGGAAATACCGGACCCCGTTCGTGTGGTCACCGCAATGGTGTGGCCATATCGTCGCGCCGACCCTTCTCCTCTGGACCGATCACGACCCGACCGCCTCCGTCGAAGAGGCGAACCTGCTTGAAGAATTCATCACCGGAAGCCGCCTCGAGATCATCGAAGGGGCGGGTCACTGGCCGCAGTGGGAAAAGCCGGACGAGTTCAACGAG
The DNA here is from genome assembly GCA_032230695.1 of Actinomycetota bacterium. Classification (GTDB taxonomy): domain Bacteria; phylum Actinomycetota; class Actinomycetes; order Mycobacteriales; family Pseudonocardiaceae; genus Amycolatopsis. The sequence goes on from JAVXWP010000087.1 coordinate 1,695, forward strand.
ACCCATGTCCGATTCCTGAAAGGAAAGTGATGACCGCACGAAACGGCGCCGCATACCTCGACAGGTTGCGCTCGCACAGTCCTGAATTGTGGGTCGGCGGCGAGAAGATCACCGACGTCGCGGACCACCCCGCGACCCGTGGTGCCGCCGCGGAGATCGCCCGCATGTACGACCTGCAGTTCGAGAACGAGGCCATGCTCTACGAGCCCGCGGACGGCACGGGGAAGTCGGGTGTGCAGTTCCTGGAGCCGCGCACGCTCGAGGACCTCGAACGGCGTCGTGCCATGCACAAGACGTGGGCCGACTCCAGCCTCGGGATGATGGGCCGCAGCACCGACTTCGTCAGCGCGATGCTGGTCGCCTGGAACGCCAACGCCGACTTCTTCGGCGACGGCGCGGACAAGGTGCGCGCGTACTACAAGTACGTGCGGGACAACGACTTGTTCCTTTCGCACGCGCTGGCGGACCCGCCGGTGGACCGGTCGAAGCCACCTTCGCAGCAGCCCGATCCGTACACCTATCTCGGTGTCGAGCGGGAAACCGCCGACGGCCTGATCGTCAGCGGCGCCAAGATGCTCGCGACGGCCGCGCCCTACTCCGATGAGATCCTCGTCTGGCCGTTCTCGTTGCGCAAGTACGCGGCGGAAGAGAAGCCGTACGCCATCGCCTTCGCCATCCCGACCGACGCTCCTGGCGTGCGGCTGATCTGCCGAGAACCGTTCGGCGGTGGCAACAGCTTCGACCACCCGCTGTCGAGCCGGTTCGACGAGATGGACGCCGTGGTCGTGTTCGACAACGTGCTGGTGCCGTGGGACCGGGTGTTCATCAACCAGGACTTCGAGCGGGTCAACAACATCTGGGCGATCAACTCGAACGCCTTCACCGGCGTCCAGACCTCGGTCCGGTTCCTGTCGAAACTCCAGTTCGTGGCCGGTATCGCGAAGCGGGCCACCGAGACCGTCAAGACCGACCAGTTCCCCCAGGTCCGCGACGCGCTCGGCGAGATCACCACGTATATCGAGCTGACGAGGGCGGCAATCTCGGCTGCCGAGAACGCCGCCGTGCCGAACGAGAACGGCGTGCTATTCCCGGACGTCCGCCCGCTTTACGCGGTGCGCAACTCGGCGAACCGCTGGTACCCCAGGGTTCGTGAGATCCTTCAGCAGATTCTCGCCGGCGGCCTGCTCTACCAGCCCGCAGACGTCAGCGCGTTCGACTCCCCGATCGCCGCGGACATCGCGAAGTTCTACCGCGGACCGGATACGAACAGCTTCGACCGCATCGCGATCTACAAGGTCGCGGCCGACCTCGCGGTTTCCGCTTTCGGCGGGCGGCACGAGCTCTACGAGCGGTTCTACGCGGGCGATCCGCTGTTCCTGCGGATCAACACGCAGTTCAACCAGTACGATTGGACCGAGCCGCTCAGCCTGATCGACGGACTCCTGCGCCAGACCAAGAAACTGACCGGTGAGGGTGCTGCGGCATGATCCTCAAGGGCCGCAGGGCATTCGTGACGGCCGGGTCGAGCGGGCTCGGCACCGCGATCGCGGCTTCGCTGCGCGCGGACGGCGCGGAGGTGTTCATCACCGGCACCGGCCGGAGCACCCCCGACGTCGCTCGCGACCTCGGCGCCGCAGGCTGGGTGAAAGCGGACTTCACCGAGCCGGGCGCCGCCGCCCGTGCCGCGCAGGCGGCGGTGAAGGCCATGGGTGGCGTGGACATCCTGGTGTCCAACACCGGCGCTCCGCGTGCGGCCCCTGCCGCCGACCTCACCCCGGCGGACTGGGAATCGGCGTACCGTCTGCTGCTGGACAGCGCGATTTCCCTGACCAACGCGGTGCTGCCGGGTATGACTTCGGCGGGGTGGGGGCGGCTGATCTACATCACGTCTGTCGGCGTGGTGAAACCGTTGCCCCTGCTGCATTTGTCCAATGTGATGCGGGCGGGTGTGCAGGGACTGGCTCGGTCGCTGGCGAGCGAGGTGGCACCGCACGGGGTCACCACGCACGTCGTCGCGCCGGCCCATATCGACACGCCGCGGCGGCGCACGCTCGCCGCCGCGCGCGCCGAGCGGGCCGGGGTGTCCGTCGCGGAATTCGAACAACGGCAGCTCGCGACCGAGTTGCCCGTCAATCGGTGGGGACGGCCGGAGGAGATCGGCGATCTGGTCGCTTATCTGTGCTCCGACAGCGCCGGTTTCCAAACCGGACAGACCCATGTCGTCGACGGCGGTATGAGTTCGACCTAGGTGGAGAACATGACGAATTTCGATCTGTGGATGGAAAAACTCCACGACATGAAGGACTACGACCCGGAACGGTCCATGCCGGACAGCCTGGTCACCAACTCCGAGAGCGCTCACTGGCTCGAGGAGGAGCTCACCGGCAACCCCTGCCGGGTCGGTGTGCTGGCCGATGTGCCCGCCAAGTCCATGGAGTTCTACCTGCAGGAGATCCCGGCGGGCACCGCGTCCGACCTCCAGCGACACCTGCACGAATCCGTGCACTGCGTCGTCGAAGGCAGCGGTTACTCCGAGATCGGCCCGCGGACGCTGCGCTGGCGGGCAGGTGACTTCGTCTACACCCCGCCGATGGTGTGGCACCGGCATTACAACGACGGTTCCGAGACCGTCCGGATGATCCTCGTCGAGAACTCGAAACTGCTCGACGGCCTCGGGGTCAACCGGCGGGAAAGCGCCGGGAACATCGCGTACGAAAACCTTGACAGGAGTTGAAATGGGTATTTCCCAAGTGGCCCATGCCGAACTGGCCGTCGGCGACCTCGAAGGAGCGGTCGGCTTCCACACCGACGTGCTCGGCATGCGTGAGCTCGGCCGCTCCGACGGCGCGGTGCGGTTGTCCGTCGGCATCGACGGTGGCTGCGACCTGGTGCTGACCTCAGGCGGCTCCGGGGTCCGCCGGTTCGCGCTGCGAGTCGACGAAGCGAGCGACCTGGAGTACTACGCCAAGCGCCTGGCCGACGCCGGTGTATCCGTCGACGACCGGACGTTCGAGCACCCGGGCGTGGTGAAGTCGCTGCGATTCCAGGCGCCGACCGGGCACGCGATGGAGCTCGTGCTGCTCGACGGCGGGCCGCAGTACATCCATACGGCGAAGGCCCCGCATCGCGGCGGTATCCGCGCGCTCGACTTCGACCACATCACTCTGCAGGCGCAGGACCCGAAGGCAATGGTCGACTTCCTGGTCGGCGTGCTGGACTTCCAGGTCTCCGACATCTTCGCGCCTGCACCCGGCGTGATCGGCGCGGCGTGGTGCCGGGCCAGCACCCTGCACCACGACATCGCCATCATCGGCAGTCCGGAGCCCGGCAAGTCGCTGCACCACTACGCGCTCGGGATGGAGTCGTTCGACCACCTCAAGGTCGCCGCCGACGAACTCGGCCGCCACGACGTCCCGATCGAGGTCGGCCCTGGCCGTCACGGTGTCGGCGGCAACGTCTACACCTACTTCTGGGCGGCGGGCAACCGCTACGAGTTGTCGGCCGAGATGCCGCGGGTGCGCCGCAACGACCCTGTGGTGTGGAACGAATTCCCGAAGGCCTTCAGCCCGTGGGGCCTGCAGCCGCCTGAGTCCTTCTCCCTCTCGTCCTGATTCGGGGTCGTGAGTGGTATGGCCGGTGACAACCGGCCATACCACTCACGAGCCCTTTCCCCTAGGAGCCTCCTGTGGCACAAAAGTTCGGCTTGGACTCGCTGCGCGGCGTGCTCGCGGTGACGCCGACCCCGGCGCTGTCGGATGCCGGCAGCCTCTCGGCACGCGACACGGTCGACTTCGACGAGACCGAACGGATGATCCGGCGGCTGATCGCCGATGGCGTCGACGGGATCATGACCAACGGCACCCTCGGCGAGATGGCGACACTGACGTTGGCGGAGTGGCAGGCGTTCACCGCCTGCGTCGCGGGCGCCGTCGCCGACACCGCGCCCGACCTCCCGCTGTTCGTGGGCGCGACCGCGCCGAACACCCGCGACACCGTCGACCGGATCCGCTTCCTGCACGACCTCGGCGTCCGCGGTGTGATGCTCGGCCGTCCCATGTGGAGCGCGCTCGGCCCAGGCCCGATAGTCACCTTCTACCGCGACATCACCGCGCTCTTCCCGGACATGGCGATCGTGCTCTACGACAACCCGGAAGCCTTCAAGGGTCCTCTTCCGGTTTCGGTCTACGCCGAGCTGGCCTCACTCCCCCAGGTCATCGGCGCGAAGTACATCGGGATCACCCCGAAGTTCGGCGCCGACATGACCGCGGTCGCGGGTCGGATCCGCTTGCTCCCCTTGGAAAGCGACTGGCTCGCGGCGCACAGCCTCTACCCCGAGCACGCTCTCGCCTGCTGGAGCTCGAGCGCCCTGTGCGGCCCGGAACCCGTGCTCGCCCTCCGGAACGCGATCCTCACCGGCGACCTCGACACGGCCCGCCACCTGACCCACCGTATCGAGTGGACCTACGAGCCTTTCCTCGCCAGGACGAACTTCCCCGAGTTCTCCAAGTACAACATCACTTTGGAAAAGCTCCGCTTCGACGAGGCCGGCTACGTCAAAGCCGGCCCCTCCCGTCCCCCATACCAATCGGCCCCCGCCGAGTACTTGGCAGGCGCCCGCGAAAACGGCCGCCGCTGGCGCCAACTCGTCGCCGAGGTCACCTCACCTTAAATCCCGCCCGCCGTGCCAGTGTGTGGCACGACTCGGGCCTCCCACAAAACCGATGGCGCCGCGCCGCCCCGCAGAGGGTGCCGGCGCGGCGCCATCGGTTTTCCCCTTTGGTCCCATCTCATGTACCCAGAGGGGTCGCGAGTGGTATGCCCGGCGCTAACCAGCCATACCACTCACGAGTCCTTCTACTTGAGCAAACCGCCCAGGGTCTTGCTGACCGTGTTGACCAGGCCGTCCAAGGGGGCGATGAGGGGGAGGCCGGCGATGGGTGCCGGAGGCGTTGGCGAGGCAGGTGGAGCCTCGGGCGGAGCGGGCTTGGCGGGAGCCGGAGGCGTAGGTGTAGGTGTAGGCGTAGGCCTTGGCCTAGGCGGGGTTGGGGCGGGGTGGTCGACGACCGGCGTTCCGGGCGAATTCGGGGTGTAGATGGCCGGGGAAACGGCGCCGATGTAATTGCCGGGGGCGTCAGGGAGTACGACGGAACCGGCTGAGTAGGCGCGAATCCAGGAGGAAACTGTATTGAGGTAGGACTCGGAATGGTTGTAGCTGAGAATGGCGCTGCGCATACCAGCTGCGGTATTCAGGTCGCGATTGTTCGCGCAGAGATAACGGCCTGCCGCTTCGGCTGAGTCGTAGACATTCTGGACATCTGCTTTGCCGTCGCCTGAGCCGTCTACTGCCCAATTTTGCCAGGTTGAGGGAATGAATTGCATGGGGCCCGCGGCGCGGGCCCATTGGCCGTTTCCGGCGGTAATGGTCGCGAAGCCGGGAGAGCCGTCCAGCGCGGGGCCGTAGATCGGGTTGATCAGGGTGCCGTGCTGGTCGACATCGCCACGGTGGGCGTGGCCGGACTCGATCTTGCCGATGCCCGCCAGTACCGGCCATGTCAAGTGACAGCCCGGATTTACCTGCCCCAACGTGGTTTCTGCCTTGCGGTACGCGTCGAGTACCGTGGCCGGGATGCCGACCTCGGAGCCGATTCCGGTGGCGCCCGCGGACGGTGTGCGGACCTGCTCGACCGGGACGAAAAGCGGTGGTATCGACGGTAGGGCTTCTGGCAGATAAAGTGGATGGCCGCCGTCGGCGTTCACTACTTCGGGAATGAGATGCGCACGTTGCGCATTCGCGTCGGCCAGGGTCCAGACGAACGGTTCGGTAACGAATAACCCGCCGCTGGCAATGAACGCGCTCGCCACCGCGACGACCGCGTATCCCCTACGACGGGTAACGATATGGCGGTGTCTGTGCGCCTTCCTCCGCCTTACCCGACCGCCTTCCTTGCGATTCTCGATCCGCTGCATCATGCCGAGTCTCTTTTCGTCCGGTTCATCGGTAGTTCAGCACTGGTATGCTAACATGCTAGCATGTTGATCAGCCAGAATAGTTCCGACAAAAGGATGGTGACTCGATGCCCGTTGCCGTTTGCGCGCTGTCCCATTCACCCCTGATCGGGTTCAACCACCCGGCGAAAGCGGTCGAAGAACGCGTCGACGCGGCATTCCAGCGTGCACGCGATTTCGTCGCCGGTTTCGACCCGGAACTGGTGGTGCTCTTCGCGCCCGATCACTACAACGGCTTCTTCTACGACATGATGCCGCCGTTCTGCGTCGGCACGCGGGCCACCGCGCTTGGCGACTACGGCACCCCCGCCGGCGAGCTCTCGGTGGCCGAGTCCGCGCGTACCTTGGTCAAAGAGGTGCTGGCGAACGGCATCGACATCGCGCTGTCCGAGCGGATGTACGTCGATCACGGGTTCTCCCAGCCGCTGGACATCCTCTTCGGCGGGCTGGACCGGGTCCCGGTCATCCCCGTGTTCATCAACTCGGTCGCCGAGCCGCTGTGCCCGGTCAGCCGCATCCGGCAACTGGGCCGCGCCATCGGCCAAGCCACGAACAACCTGGACGAGAAGCGCATCCTCTTCGTCGGCTCGGGCGGCCTGTCCCACGATCCCCCTGTCCCCAAGCTGGAAAACGCGCCCGAGGCCGTCGCGGCCAGGCTGATCAGTGGCCGCAACCCGACGCCGGATGAGCGCGCGCAGCGGCAGGCGCGGGTCATCCAGTCCGGTGTGGACCTGGCGGCGGGCACCTCCTCGATGCGGCCGATCAACCCCGAGTGGGACCAGCAGTTCCTCGACCTGGTCTCGGTGGGCGAACTCGAGCGGATCGACGGCTGGGGCAACGAGTGGTTCGCCGAGCAGGCGGGCAACTCCTCGCACGAGGTGCGCACCTGGATCGCCGCGTACGCCGCCATGGCCGCGCGCGGCAAGTACGTGATGAACTATCGATTCTACGAGCCGGTGAAGGAATGGGTGGCGGGTTTCGCCGTCACCACCGCCGTTTCGGCAGCCTGAGCCACCCGGAAAGCCCGCGCAGGACGCGCCTACCGCCCCCCGGGGCGCGTCCTGCGCAACCCCCGTTCCCGGAGGAAAAGATGAAGTCAGTGTTGACTGCGCCTCGCGGACACCGGATACCCAAAATAGTGCTGCACGAGCTCAGGACGGTCGTCGCAGGAGCGACGGACCTGCTCGGCGGCGCACCAGAAATGCCCGACGATTTCCTTGCCGCGCAAGGGATTCTCGACGACCTCGCGCAGCGCGCCGGCAACCTGGCCCAGCCTGGCGCGTCAATCGACCTCTTCATGGCGGTCATCCAAGCCAGGGAACAGCTTCGCCAAGCGCAGCTCGACCTCCGGGTGAACGTCCACGCCCAGGTGCAGGAGGCGCTCGGCAGACTCAACGAAGCCAGCTCCGTGGCACGGCTCGCCGAGCAGGTGCCGGAGACCGTGTGCAGGCTCGGTTTCGACCGCGCGGTGTTCTCCGAGATCCAGGAATCGGTGTGGATCCCCCAGTCCTGCCACGTCGAAGGCGACCCGCACTGGGCCACCGAGATACTGGCGACAGGCCGGGCCGAAGCGCAGGTGCTCGATCACACCGTCGTCGAGACCGAGGCCGTGCGCAGACGGCGCGTGCTGCTGGTGACCGACGCGCAGAACGGCCCACGCGGGCTCACCTGCCTGTTGAACTGCGCGCGGACCAATTCCTATGTGGTGGCGCCAGTTCTCGCCGACAACGGCGTGCTCGGCCTGCTGCACGCCGACCGCTACATGCAGCACCGCCAGGTGGACGAGTTCGACCGCGAGGTGCTCGGCATCTTCGCCCTGGGCCTCGGCATCGCGTTCCGCCGGACCATGCTGGTCGAGCGGCTCCAGTCGCTGCGCAGCGAGGTCGGCCAGTTCACCATGACCATCGCCAACGCCATGGACGAGATCCTCAACACCGGCGGTCAGCTCCCGCCGGTCGCGCACGATGTCGGCCTGGAGCCGTCGAGGTCCTGTGTGGACTCCGCGCTCACCCGCCGCCAGCTGGAAGTGCTGCGGCTGATGGGCGACGGCAAGACCAACGCCGGTATCGCGACCCGCCTGACGATCTCCGAAGGCACCGCCAAATCACACGTCAAGCAGATACTCCGCAAGCTCGGCGCCGCCAACCGCGCCGAGGCGGTTTCCCTGTTCATGCGCATGCAGGCCAAAGAACACGCCTGAGCCCTCACAGCAGGCTCCACACCGCGGCGAGCGCGAAGACCGCACCCAAGACCTGGAGTGCATATCCGCCGCTACGAAGCTTTCCGGCGCGACGTCGCCGTTCCTCTTCCGGCAAAGCGGCGCTGATCCGCCCACCTGCCGAGACACAACCCCATCGTCCGATCGCGGCCAGCGCGGCGCCGGCTACCGCCAGCGCCGCGCAGTCGGCGATCATCGGGACGGCCTCGGCTGGTCCGGCGCCTGGCTCGGCATCGGCGACCAGCCGGGAGCCTGCTGCGGCGGCGCGTCCGGGTCGGCCGGACGGTAGGTGTCCGCATACCGGACCCCCGCGCCCTTCAACTGCTCCCCCAGCCAGCCCCGCCACTTCTCCAGCGCCTTCTCGAGTTCCAGCTGCTGCTTCAGCTTGTCCTTGACCTGCTCGAACGCCGCGGGCTGCGGCGGCAGCACCTGCCCGACCTTGCCGATGTTCCAGCCGTACTGGGTCTGCACCGGCCCGAAGACCGCGCCGGGCTGCGTCGCGAAGGCCATCCTGGCGTAGTCGTCTTCGAGCTGCGCGGCGCCGACTTCGCCGAGGTCGCCGCCCTTGTCGCGGGTCGCGCCGTCCAGACTCCGCTGCGCCACCACGGTCTCGAACGCCGTCCCGTTGCGGAGCTCCGTCAACGCCTGGTCCGCCGTTTCCTTGGTCTTCACCACGATATTGGCAATCTTGCGCAGCTCCGGCGTGTCGAGCTGTGCCTTCCGCTTGCCGAACGCTTCGGTGACCTCGGCATCGGTGACCGACGTGCCCTTGGTGATCGAGTCGAACAGCTGCGAAACCGACAGCTGCCGTTTGATCTCGTCGAGCACCGCGTCCTCGGACGTCCCGCTGGTACCGAGCGCCTGCACGAACTTGGTCCGCGCCTCTGGCCCCTCGCCGATCTGCTGCGAGACGAACTTCGTCAGCACGTCGCGGGCCGCCTTGTCGGCGATGACGATGTTGTTCTCCCGCGCGCTCTTGTCGAGCACCAGGCTGACGGCGACGGCTTTCGCGGTGTCACGGCGGAACGCCTCGAGCTTGCCGGTGTCCTGCGGATCCGGCGGCTGGACGCCGTAAAGCGCCGTCAGTGTCTGGATCCGGTCCTGCAGCTGCGCCACGGTCACGACCTGGTCGCCGTACTGGAAGGCCGCGTCTTCCGGCAGCTCGTCTGAGCGCATCCACCAGTAACCACCACCGAGCAACAGCACGAGTGCGAGCGCGACTCCGATCTTCTTCCTCATTCCACTACCACCTTTGCTTGCGGGGCCGGAACGGCCCAGATCATGAACCGCGCCGTGGCCAGCGAAAGCACAACCGCCGCCGCGAGCAGCAGGCCGAACTGCCGGATGGCGTCGAGCCTGGACAACGCCAGCGCCAGGTAGCCGACGGCCGAGACCGCCGCCACCAGCAGCACCGACCGCCGCAACCCGCCATCGCCCCTGCGTTCGGCCTCCGCGAGCAGCACCGCGAACTCACAGCCGACCGCGGCGATCAGCGAACCCAGCGCCATCGTGATCGGGGTCAGCGAGATACCCGCCATCCAGACGGCGGCCAGGCCGACGCCGGTCGCGAGCACCGCCGTCCCGGCCGCGCGCAGCGCGTCGCGCCGCCGCTTGAGCAGGATCAACAACACCAGCCCGGCCACGACGATGCCGACCCCGTTGGTCCAGAACCGGTTGCCGGACACGAGTTCGTACCCGCGCGCGGCCACGATCGGCAGCCCCGCGAGGTCGGTGGTGAACCCGGGCGGCGGTGGCGGGAGATGCGCGAGCAGGTCGTCCCGCAGCTCGATCAGGCCGTCGACGTCGTTGAACCGGACGCCGAACGACAGCACCGATTCCGTGCCGTCCGCACGCACGACCGCGCCGGTCAGATAGGGCGGCAGCAGTCGGATCGCGGCGGTGATCTCCTCCTTCGCGGGCGACGGCCCGAGAAAGTTCAGCAGCGTAGGCAGGGAGACGACCGGGCGCAGCTTGTCGCCGTGCCGCGCGATCGTCGTCTCCTGGGCCTGGCGCATCCAGCTCAGCGCCTCCGGCGTCGTGACATCCGTGCCGTGCAGCACGACGTCGATCTCGCCGGACGACCCGATGACCTGCTCGACATGCCGCGCGTCGACAAAGGCCGGCAGCCCCTGCGCGAACCCCTCGATATCGCTCTGCAGCGAGAGTTTCGGCAACACCGCCCAGCCGCACGCGGCGATCGCCGCCACGGCCAGTCCAGCGGTCAACCGCACCGGCAAACGTGCGGGGGGTCCACTGTGGACCGGTTCCGACACGGGTTCCTCAGCACCACGGGTGAACACCAGGCCGAAACCGAAGGCGAACAGCACACCGACACCGAGCGCGATCCCGAGATCGCGCACGAACGGCAGCGGCGCGACGGCCAGCGCGCCGAACGCGGCAGCGGTGGCGACGGCGACCGCGAGCACGACCCGCCGGTTCGCCCGTCGCGCCAGATAAGCCGGGAAGTCACTACCCACGCCGAGCAGCACCGGCAAGAACGCCACCACACCCAGCGAAAGCGGCTTGCCGAGCCAGCCGAACACCGCCACGGTCATCGCCGTGGCCGCCAGCGAACTGGCCAGCGGAAGCAGCCGGTCGCGACGCCGGTGCCACGGCACCAGCAGGAAGCACAACGCCACCGCGAGCAACGCGACCCCGCCGAGCAGCGGAAGCTCCTTGCGGACCTCGTCGCCCAGCCCTTCGGCGATCGCGGGCACCCCGGAGACGGTGACCTTCGCGTCGGTCACCGCGGCCGCGTCGACCGCCGCACGGACACCGCGGACCAGCCCTTCGGCAGCCGACTGGTCGAGCTGCTGCCGTGGCCGGACCAGGATCGCCGCCGCTTTCGTCGACGGCACCACGAAATGCCACTGTGGCCGGGGATTTCCATCCGCGGCGAAGACCACCGACTTGACGAAGGCCTGGTTCGTCAGCGTCGGCAGCCCGGCGGGCAACGCCTGCACGAGCAGCTGGCCATACCGCTTGTCGAACTCGGCCACCGCATCGGTGCCCGCCTTGGCCGCGACACGGTCGGAGCCGCCCTTCTGCCTGGCATCGGTGACCGCCTGCGTCCGCAGCCGGTCACGGCGGCCGGACAGTTCCGCCATCAGGTCCTGTGCCCGGCCGGCGGCCTGGTTCAGCACCGTGCCGGGCCCGTATACCGCGGCGACGTCCGGCAGCTTGGAAAGAGCGCCCTCCAGCTTGACCAATGACGGCAGATGAGGCGGGTCGAGCAGCATGCCTGGTTGATCGGCTTCGAGCAGCACGACCACCGGGTCACCGCCGAACGACCGGCTCAGCTCGTCGAACCGGGCAACCGCCGGATCGTCGGCGGGCAGGAACGACGCGACCCCGGTCTCCACGCGAGCCCGCGCCATTCCCATCCCGGCGAACCCGGTGAGTACGGCGATCATGCCCGTGATCGCCAGTCCCCTGCGGGTCAACTTGAGCCTTCTCATTTCGGTGGATCCTGTTCAACGCGCGGGTACTGCCCGTTGAAGGCACCGGGTTTCGCGGACTGGCCTGGCCCCGGATACGGGTTGTTCTTCTTCAGCGGGCCGACGTCCATGTTCAGCGGCACGCCCTTCACGCTCTGCTCGTTGAACACCATGAACAGCCGGATCGCATGGCCGTTGGCGTCACCGCGCGCGGTCACCTGCCCGATATTGGTGAAGAAGGCGGCGACGTCACGGCCGTACGGCACCAGGTAGGACAGCATCGGGTTCACGTCGCCGAGCGCGACATTGAGCGTCGGCAGGAACTTGGACGCGTCCCCTGCGAACGTCGGCACCCGCTGAAGCGTGTTGGGAGCCGAGTCGAGCACGCCGTTCAACGAGGGCAGAAGGCCGCGCAGGTCCGTGGAAGCGCCGGGCAGTTCCTTCAGCGCCGCGTTGAGATCGGGCGCGGCCGCGTCGAGGTTGCGCGCGACCGGGCCGAGTGCGGGCCCGAGCTTGCTGAGCCCACCACTCGCGTTCTTCGCGGTATCCATCAGGCCGGGCAGCTGCCGCAGGACCGCTTGCAGCTCCTGGTCACTGCCGGCGGTGGACTGGGTGAGCTTGTCCGCGTCGGACACCAGCTGAGCGATCTGCCCCTGCCGGGTGTCCAACGCGGCGAGCAGCTTCGCGGTGTTGCCGGTCAGCTTCTGGAGGTCCTCGGACTGCGCGGCGAGCGCGGACAGCGCGCCATGACCGTCGCGCCCGAGGTCGCCAAGCCCTTGCAGCGCTTCGGAAACACCCTCCTTGGTGTCCTTTGTCCCGGCGCCGAGCGAGCGGACCAGCGCGGTGAGCGAGTCCTTTGTCGGCTTGTCCAAGCTGGCGAGCACGTCGTTGAGCTCGACGGCCTCCTTGCCCGCCGAAGGCGGCAGCACGGCGCCGTTGGGCAGCGCCGGACCTTTGCCGTCGGTGATCTCGAGATAGGTCTCCTCGATCAGGGTCTTGTTGCGCACCTGGACGGTCACGCCCTCGTGCAGCGGCGAGTTGTTGTCGAGCCGCATCGTGATCCGCGCGAGGTCGCCTTCGGTGTTGAGCGCCTGCACCTTGCCGACCTTGATCCCGGCGATGGTGATGTCCGAGTCGTAGACCAGGTTCGATGCCGTGTGGAACCGGACGTCGGCGGTGTAGCCCGCCTTCGAAATACCGGGCAGCTTGCCACCCGAGTTCAGCCATAGGAAGCCGAACAATCCGGCGCAGGCCGCGATGAACACCGCCAGCACCAAGGTGCGGCCATGGGGGACCAACCTACTGGGAATCCTCATTGGACTTCTCCCCTATCGCCCGGCGGCGGCTTGGAGTGCGGGCAAGATCGGCAGCAAACCGGAGATGCTTTCGGGCGAGAGCTGGGCGACCGCGCGATACGCCCCGCCGGTCCCGTCACGCAGGCTCGTGATCGACCGTGAGTTGGTGACGAAGGCCGCAAGGTCGTTCAGATAAGGCAGCACGGCCGAGGTGACCGTGCCCAGCCGCCCGGTCACGTCCTTGAGATCGGGCAGCGCGCCGTTGACGTCACCGATGAACGGCCGCAGGTCACGCACGACCGGCACGGCCTTGTCCACCACGGGTTTCGCGGTGTCGACGGTCTCGCCGACCTTGTCGACTGTCTTGCCGAACCGGTCGAGCGCGTCAGGCAGGGTGCCGCTCGCGGCACGCAGGTTGTCCAGCGTCGGATTCAGCTGGTCTGACAGCGCACCGATACTGCCGGTCGCCTGTTCGAGCTGCTTGGTGAAGTCCGGCAGCTGGGCCAGCGCGGCGTCGAGGTCGCCGTTGCGCTCGCCGACCACGGACAGCGTCTTCTGCAGAGACCCGGCCAGCTCGCTCAGCCGCTTGTCGTGGTCACCGGTCGCCGCCGAGATCTGGCCCAAAGCGGTGATCAGCTGCTGCAGGGTTTCCTTCCTGCTCTGCAACGCGTTCACGACCGGCCTGAGGTCGTTCACCACCTCATCGGTGGCGTCGAGCCCCTCCGGCAGCTTGCCCGGCGCGTTGGCGAGTGCGGCATCGGACTCGGCCAGCAACGTGGTCAGCGCCTGCATCGTGTTGGTGTCGAGATGCCCGAGTGCCTCGTCGACCTGCACCGGCCGCACCGAGTTGGCGACCGGCAGCACGCCGTCGTCCGGCAGTGGTTTCCCAGGCGGGCCACCGGGATTGAGCTCGATGTACATTTCGTTCAGCGGGCTCTTGGGGCGCAGCACGACGCGGGCGTTTTCATAGATCTCGTACCCGCGGTCGATCGCCAGCTCCAGCCGCGCGTGACCACGGTCGTCGACACTGGCCTCACGGATGTCTCCGACGCCGACGCCGGCGATCCGCACCTCCTGCCTGCTCGACGGGTTGACGGCGGGGGCGTTTTCGAAGGTGACCGAGAAGAACTTCTTGTCCTCCCAAGGCAACCGCACCTGCTGCATGGTCAGGATGTAGCCACCGGCGAACAACCCCGCCGCCACCAGTGCGGCCACCGCGAGGACATTGCGCTTGAGCCGCGGCTCGCTGTTGACCCGCTGCCAGGTCCGCTTGATCCGGCTCATTTGCCCTTCCTGTTCTCTGGAACCGCGCCCTGCAGGTGGCTGAGCGTGCTCAGCAGCTGCTCGAAGTTGATCGGGGTGCCCGCGATGCTGGCGCCGCCGAGACCCGGCTGGAGGCCGACCGCCACGCCATTGCCGTCGGTGAGGGCGGACGCGCGGTCCATAGTGGAGAACATGAAGGCGACCTCCTTGTAGAACGGGTGTTCCGAGCCGCCGCCCGCGTAGATCCCGGTGCCTTTGAAGGGAGACAGGACCATCTTCATGATCGGGCCGTTGACCCGGTCGAGCACCGGGCCGCGGACGTCGTCGAACACGCCTTGGGTTCCTTGCGCGACCGGCACGAGCTCGTCGACCAGCGGACGCGTGTCGGTGAGCAACGAGCGCAGGTCCGTCATCAGCGGCCGGGTCCTGGCGAGCACCGGTTCGGCCTTCGCCAGGAACCTGTCGAGCTCACGCACCGAAGGCCTGGCCGGGCCCGCGGTGTCACGCAACTTGGCGAGCGTGCCGCTGAGGCGGGAAAGCCCGTCATTCGCGTTGTCGAGCGTTTTGGGCAGACGGTCAATCGATTCCGCGAGTTCGGCGCGGCGCCCGTCGAGCGTCGAGGTGAACTTTTCGAGATTCACCAGGATCGAGTCGAGCTGTCCCGGCTCATCGTTGAGCGCGTTGGCCGTCGACCGCAGTCCACGGACCACGTTCGGCAGGTCGACGAGCGGATTCTGCCCTTGCATGCCTTGTAGGACAGGAGTCGCCGCGTCGAGTGTCTCCGGCGCGTCGGCGAGCAGCCGGTCGATCGCCGAATCGGCGCCCGCCTTCAGTGTCTCGTCGAGCTGCGACGTCGATGAGCGGATGCCCTTGACCGCGTCCGGCTGCAGCGCATCGGCGAGGTGCTGCAGTTCGACGGGGGTTTTCGTGCGGCCGACCGGAATCGTGCCGGTGAACTGTTTGCGAGGGCCGCCAGGGACGAGGTCCACATAGTACTTACCGCCGAGAATGGTGGTCGGGCGCAGCGCGGCACTCGGCGTCGCGCCGAGTTTGTCGACCACGCCCTCGTCCACCTTGAGCTCGACCAACGCCGTGCCGTCTTCGTTGCGGCTGACCGACTTCACCACGCCGAGCACGACACCGGCGATCTTGACCTGCGAGACGAACGGCTGCAGATGGTAGTCCTGGGCGAACTGGACCTTGACGATGTCGCCGGAGCGCAGCGCCGTCGAGATGCGGTCCTTTTCGAACAGTGCGACACCGGCGAGCAGGATCGCCACCAGCACGATCACACCGAGCTTGAGCGCGGAGACCTTCCGCCGCTTCCACAATGATATGGCCATCAGCGGTTGCCTCCTGGGATCTTCCTGGCGTCCTTGGCCGCCTGACCAGGGGCGGGATACGGGTTGCGGGCGACGAGCGGATCCCTGATGCCGCCCTGTCCCAGCACGGATTCCTCGCTGAACAGCAGGGACAGCCGTAGGAAGTGGCCGTTCTCGTCGCCGTGTGAGAGCGCGCCTGCCCAGTTCGTGAACCAGTCGCTGACCTCAGGCGCATAAGGAGCGAGCACACGGAGGAAGTCGTTGCTGCTCTTGAACGTCTGCGTGAGCCGCGGCGCGAGTGGCCGCGCATCGGCGAGCGTCTTCGTCAGATCACCCAGCGCCGGTTCGGCCTGTTTGCCGACCGCGGGCACCTTTCCCAGTGGTGGCACGGCTTCCCGGAGCGCACCACGCAGATCGGGAGTCGCCTCGCCGAGCGCCTTCGCGCCGGGCTCCAGCTCCGCCATGGCCGAGTGGAGATCCTTGAGCGGCCCCTGCACCGACTTCAGACCCGCACGCGCGGCCTTGAGCGTGTCCGGACCGCGTTGCACGACGTCGCCCAGCGGCTTTCCTTCGTCCACCGCGACCGCACGCAGGGTCGTGTCGAGCTGGCCGAGCAGCTTCGAGAGTTGCTCCTGCCTGCCGGCGAACCGCCCGGAGAGCCGATTCGCACTGCTCAGCAACGCAGTCAGATCGTCGCCATCGTTGCTGGACAACGCTTTCGATACGGTGCCCAGATCGGGCAGCAGCTCCGGCGCGGCCTTGAGGACGTCCTGGACGTCCTGCGCGTGGCCGCCGCTGCCGCCGCCGACCTCGCGCAGCGTCGAGCCGAGCGCCTGCCTGGTGGGCGCGTCGAGCACGTCCAGCAGGTCGCTCAGTTCCTGTGCGCCTTCGGTCTTGCGCGCCGGGATGACGTCGTCCTCGGTGACCTTGCCCGTGCCGGGCGTGCCAGGGGTCAGCGCGATGTACTTCTGGCCAAGCGCGGACCGCGACGCCACCGAGATGGACTTCGCCGCCGCGGACGCGTCCCGATAGACGTCGCGTGTGCCGTCGAGCTGGAGCGTCACCCGCGGGATGCCGTTGACCAGCTGGACATCCTTGACCTGGCCGACGCGGACGCTGGCGATGCGGACGTCGTCACCGGGACGCAGCGCGCCGACGTCGGGGACCTCGGCCGTGACCAAGGTGTGCTCGGCGCCCGGCAGGCCCTCGTCCGCGGTGAGCGCGAGCTGCAGCGCGAGCGCGAACACGACCAGCACCACGACGCCGGTGGCGAACGAACGGGATGTGCGGTGCTTGGCCATCAGAAACCTCCGAGCAGGAACTGGAGCACGCCGCTCTCCTGACGCTGGTTGAGGCCGGTCACGCCGCCGTTGGGGCCGATCAGGTTCTTGTTGTCCAGCAGCCCGGGTAACGGCAGCGGAAGCGGGGACGGCGGCTGTTCACCGGGTTTCGGGAGCGTCGGTGGCGGCGGGGCGCCGGTCAGCGATGGCAGCAGGCCGGTGAGCTCCTCGGGGTGGATGATCGCCTGGCCGCGGAAATAGTGCGAGAGTCCGTCCCAGCCGTTGGTCGACATCGCCCAGAACCGGAAAAAGTTCAAGACGTTGTCGATGTTCCCGGTCAGCTTCTCGGTCAACGGGTTCGCGCCGGCGACCGTGCCGCGCAGGTCGGGACCGGCCTTGCGGAGTTCCTCGACCACGGGCCGTGCCTCGTCCAGAAGCTTCTCGGCGCGTTCGAGCACGGGTTTCGCGCTGGACAACGCCGGATCGGCGGCTTCGCTGAACTTCTTGAGCTCATCGCTGACGGCGGTGAGGTTGTCGGTCGTCGGCCGCATCCCGTCGAGCACCGGGGTGGTGGCCTTCGCCGTCCCGGTCAGCTCGGCCAGGGTGTTGCGTGCTTCGGTCAGCGTCCCCGGCAGTTCTGCGAGTGAAGCGTCCATGGCTTGCTGGTTCTTCGCCGTCGCTTCGAGCACCTGACGCGACGAGTCGATCAGGTCGCCGAGTGTCTTGCCGTTCTCGGTGGCCAGCGCGGACGCGACCGGCTGGACGTTGTCGACCAGGCTGGTGAGCAGCTTGTTCTGCTCGCCGAGGATCTTGACCAGGCCGTCGGTGTCCCGCATGGACGACGCGAGCGCCTTGATCGAGGCGTCCGCGTTGGCGCCGTTGCCCTGCATTCCCTGACCCAGCATGGTGATCAACGCGCTCAGCGACTGCCCGGTGGGGTCGTCGAGGGTGTTGAGCAGGTGGTCGAGGTCGTTCGCCTGGCCGGTCTGCTTGACGGGCAGCACATCGCCGTCGGCCAGCATCGGCGCGGCCGGGGTGCCCCGGTCGAGGTCAACGAACCGCTCACCCAGCAGGCTCACCGGGCGGACGGTGGCGCGGGCGTCCTTGTGCAGCGGCAACGCGGAGCCGTCGAGCAGGAGGGAGACGACCGCCTTGCCGTCACGGACGCTCATCGCACCGACCTCGCCGATGGTCACGCCCTTGACCTTCACGTCATTGCCGATGACCAGCGGGCTAGCGTCGGCGAACTCGGCACCGATGGTGAGTTTCCCCGACGGCTCACCGGTATTGGTCACCGCGGCGCTGACCACGGCGACCGTGACCATGGCGATGACCAGCACGACTCTGGGCTTCTTCATCGGACACCACTCCCGAACGCGTCGGTCCACGGCTGCCCGGCGATCTGGCCTGGCTGCGGGAACGGGTCGTGCGCCATGCCCGGCGGCATGATCCCCGGGTTGTTGACGAAGCTTGAGATGCCGGCCGGGATGTTGACTCGCATGTAGTGCCCGTTGCTGTCGTAGTTGGCGGCCGAAGAGCCCCAGTTGGAAAGCCAGCCCACGATTTCGGGGGTGTAGGGCCGCAGGAAGCTCAGCGCCGGGGTGAGCGAGCTCAGCGCGGATTCCGTGCCGGGCAACGCGCCGTGCGCGCTGTCGAGCAGGCCGGGGGTGAACTGCAGAAGCGTGCTGAGGGAGCCGAGTGTCGGCCGCAGCTCCGCCACTGTCGGGCGGAGATCGGCGAGCACCGGCCGCAGGTTGCGCGCCACCCCAGGCAGGCGTTCGGTGGCCGGGCGCAGGTCGTTCAGCAACGGTGTCGCCTTGTCGACCGTGTCGGGCACCTCAGCCAAGGTCTTGTCCGCGGTCTGCAGGGTGGCGGGCAGCTTCCTGAGCGCCGCGCTCAGCTGTTCCCGGTGCTCCGCGGTGACATTCGTGGCGCGGGACAGCTCGGAGACGACCGCGCGGACCTTCTCGTCGCGGTTCACCATGGTGGTGACCATGACGTTGAGCTGTTCGACCAGCGCCTTGATCGCCGGACCGTCGGAACCGACCGCGCGGAGCACGTTGCCGAGGGCTTCGACGGCCGGTCCGGCACTGCGGACGGTCTTCTGGAGGTCCGCCTCGTTGCCGTCCATGGTGCCGTTGAGGCCCTTGACCAGTGAGCTGAGATGCGCCCGGGTGCCGGGGTCGAGCGCGTTGAGCACCTTGTCCATCTCGACCGGGTCGGGCATTTTCCCTTCCAGCGTCCCGTCGTGCGGGATCGCCGGATTCGACTTGGGCCCGTCGCGGACGTCGAGCTGGCGTTCACCGAGCACTGCCTTCCACACGATGTCGACCACAGCGCCGGAGTGCAGCGGGGCGAACTCCTCTGCCAGCTTCATCTTGACCAGCGCCTTGCCGTCCTTAATGGACACCTGGTCGACCTGGCCCGCTTCGAAGCCGTTCACCATGACCCTGCTGCCCTCGATCAGCCCGGTGGCCGAAGGCAGCACGACGTTCGCCGGATATTCGCTCTCGCCGGGCACGAGCAACAGCGCGCCGCCGACCACGGCTGCCGCGCCGAACACGAGAATGGGCAGTACGCGCATTTCAATCCATCCCTAGCGGGCCGGCGGACTCGCCGGACAGGAACTGCCGGACGAACGGGTCCGGCGAGTTGAAGGCCTCTTCGGTCGGGCCGTAATGCACGCACTTGCCCTTCCAGATCACGCCCACGTAGTCGCTGACCTTGCGAGCGGTCCGGATGTCGTGTGTGACGAGCAGGTAGGTGCCCTTGTACTCCTGGTGCATATCCAGGATCAGGTCGTTGAGAAGGCTGGTGCGCACCGGATCGAGACCGGAGTCCGGCTCGTCAAACAGCACGATGTCGGGGTTCATCACCAGCGCCCGCGCGAAGCCGGCGCGCTTGCGCATACCACCGGAAACCTCGTTGGGGAACTTGTAGGACGACCGCTCGAGCCCGACCTCCTTGAGCCGCTGGTTGACGATGCTCGCGATCTCGTCCTCACTCATCTCCGTGTGCTTGCGCAGCGGGAACGCGGTGTTGTCGAAGATGTTCATCGAGCCGAACAACGCGCCGTCCTGGAACAGCACGCCGAAGCGCTTGCGCAATTCGTAGCGCTCGCTTTCGGAGATCTTCCAGATGTCGTTGCCGAAGATCCGCACCTCGCCCTGATCGGGTTCCAGCAGGCCGACGAGATGCTTGATGAGCACGCTCTTGCCGGTGCCGGACGGGCCGAGAATGGTGGTGATCGCGTTGTCGGCGAATTCCAGGTTGAGTCCCTGCAGCACGGTGAAATTGCCGAAGGACTTGTGGACGTCGCGCACCTCCATGGTGTGCACACGGCCATTCGTTTCCGGCCCGGCGCCGACCGCCGAACTGTTCAAACCGGTGACCATCAAGCTCTCCTCGCAGTCAGTTGCCGATCGGCATGTTCGGGTAGGAGCCCCAGAAGAACCAGGTACCCATCAGGCCGACGACATGGATGAGCACCATGTTCAGCATCATTGATTTCGCCGTGTTGTTGCCGACGCCGACCGGACCGCCGGCGGCGGTATAGCCGTAGTAGCACCCTACGAAGATGATGATCGTGCCCATCGCGATCATCTTCGTGATGGCGGCCATCAGGTCGTAGGGGTTTTGGAACAGCCAGAAGATAAAGGAATAGCCACCGCTGGAGACTGTGCCCAACTGATACACCGTGACGAGGTGCATCGAGATGTACATCAGGCCGAGCCCGACGATGTAGAGGAAAGGCATGCACAGCCAGGCCGCCGCGATCCGGGTGCCGACGAGGTAGCTCCTGGACTTGATGCCCAGCACCTCCAGCGCGTCGATCTCCTCGGCGATCCGCATGGACCCGATCTCCGCGACAAGCCCACAGCCGACTTTCGCGGCGAAGATGTAAGCCCACATGTAGACCGACATCTCGCGCAGCCCGCACACGTCGTTGAACACCGCCGAGTAAATCGGGGCGCCGACCTGTTTGAGGGTGTAGCTCGCCTCGGTCGCGCACATCGTGCCCATCACGAACTGCATCAGCCACACGATGATGCCGCTCGACAGGATCAGGATTCCCGCCTGCGCGAACACCTCGCTCACGTGGTGGCGCAGATCCGGCAGGCTGCGGATCGTCCGGCCCGAGAACTTCATGATCTCGCCGCCGACGGCGATGGCGTCCCGGATCTTCGTCGCGATCCCCCCGACGCTGATCTCGACTTCGGGTGACTTGGTCATTCCCGGTACCCCTTCACTTGAAGACCTGCATATCGGGGTTCAAGCCGAGCAACGTGGCCGTGTACACGTAGTTGAAGATCCAGATCGCGGCGAACGCGATGACCACCGCCTGGTTGACCGCGCGACCGACGCCGATCGGGCCGCCCTGCGCGTTCAAACCCTTGTAACAGCACACAATCGAGAGGATCAGCCCGAACGCGAGCGTCTTCACGAGGCTGCCCCACATATCCGTGGTCGTCGCGTTGGACCAGAAATTGCCGATGAAGGCCGCGCCGGTGGCGCCGAAGATCGGCACCGCCGCGATGTACCCGCCGATGACACCGCACACCAGCGCGAAGATCTCGAGCAGCCCGGTCATCAGCGTCACCGCGATGACGCGAGGCAGCACGAGTGTCCTCACGGGATCGACACCGAGCACCTCCATGGCGTCGATCTCCTCGCGGATGCGCCGCGCGCCGAGGTCGGCCGCCATGGCCGTGCCCATCACGCCGGCGACGACCATCGCGTCGATCCACGGCGCGAACTCACGGACACTGGCCATCAGCAGGAAGGAGCCGAGCCGGTCGGGGATGCCGAGCACGCTGTAGAGGCTGCCGCCCTGCATGCCGGGGCCCGCGAAACCGAGTGCCGTGGTGGAGATGATGACCGGCAGCCAGCACCGCCGCAGCGTCTCGAACATGAGGTCGCGGACCTCGCCCCAGTAGCCGAACGGGTGGCGGGTCGCCAGCCACAGCACCTGCCCGAGTAGCCCGACGATCTCGCCGGCCTCGCGGAAGGGACGGCTCGTCGCGCTTTTCCAGCGACGCGGTGCCTTGTGCGCGGCTGTCGCGGTCATGCGTTCCTCCCGCGCTTGCGCAGCAGGTGGGCGCCGAAGCCCGCCACCGAACCGACCGCCACCGCGACCCCCGCGGTGGTCAGCACCTGGCTCGGCCCGACTTCGGTCGAGGAGAGCAGCACGAGCGGGAGCACGAGCGCGTAGCTCGCCACCGCGGCCACCGCACCCTGCAGCACGGGGAAACGCGCGCTCCCGATGCGCGAACCGGCCACCACGAACGCGATGAGCGCGGTGATCAGCAGGAAGCTCTCCTCGGGCAGCGAGGCGGCGACGGCCGCGATCGGCTGCAGGAGCGCGCCGATCACCAATACACCGAAACCGCACCACATCCCGCGCGCGCACGCTACGCGATCGATTCCGTCGGGCGCCGCTGTGCGGTAACCGACCGGGGTCGGCCGCACTCGCGATCGGCTCACCATGGCATGCCACTCCTTTTTCACTACCCCCACTGCGATTGAGTAATACTGCTGCGATCACGCGTGACGCACATCTCCACCTGGTGGCAACTACCTCTCCCGTTGGGGGTAGTCCGTCACGCTCCCGGCAAACAAAAAGGTGCGCCATATGCGGGCATATGGCGCACCTTTTAGGAAAGCTACTTAGCGAACGGGAGTACGCACCTCCTGCTGGAGCTGCATGGCGATGTCGATGATCATGTCCTCTTGGCCGCCGACATAGCCCGCTTCCCCTACCCGGCGCAGGATCTCGTGCGCGGGCACACCATAACGGTCCGCGGCGCGTTCGGCGTGCAGCAGGAACGAGGAGTAGACCCCGGCGTGGCCCTGCACGATCGCATTGCGTTCGGCCCAAGGCAATCGGGGAATGAACGGCAAGGCCGTCTCCGCCGCCGCGGCCAGTAGCGCGGGCACGTCGAGTCCGGTGTGGACACCCATTTTCTCGAATACGGCGGCCAGCACCTCGGTCGGCGAATTGCCGGCGCCGGCACCCAAAGCGCACAAGGTGCCGTCGATCTGCCGGGCGCCTGCCTGGTACGCGGCGATGGAATTCGCCACGCCCAGGCACAAATTCTGATGCCCGTGCAGTCCGACCTGCGCGTCGTCGCCGAGTTCGGCGACCAGCGCACGCACCCGCGCCGCCGCGTCATCGGGCAGCAACGCGCCCGCGGAGTCCACAACGTACACACACTGACAGCCGGCGTCAGCCATGATCCGCGCCTGCGCGGCCAGCTCATCGGGTTCGATCATATGAGACAGCATCAAAAACCCGACCGTCTCCATGCCGAGTTCCCGTGCCGCGCCGAAATGCTGGATCGACACATCGGCCTCGGTACAGTGCGTGGCGATCCTGGCCACGCGCGCGCCGGCGTCGTAAGCGCGACGCAGATCGCGCACCGTTCCCAATCCTGGCAACAACAACGCGGCGATCTTGGACTGCGTGACCTCCTCGGCGGCCGCCGCGATCAACGCGATCTCGTCCACCGCGGAGAAACCGTAGTTGAAGCTGGACCCGCCGAGTCCGTCGCCGTGGGTCACCTCGATCACCCGCACGCCGGCGGTGTCCAGCGCAGTGACCACTGCCCGCACCTGCTGCTCCGTGAACCGATGCGCCATCGCATGGCTGCCGTCGCGCAGCGTGGTGTCGGTGATCCTGACGTCGAAGCTCATCGTGCCACCGCCTTCGTCTTCTCCGTCGCGATGAGTTCGGCGACCCTGGCCGCAGCCGCGGTCATGATGTCCAGGTTGCCCGCCCACTCCGGCAGGTAGTCGCCATTGCCGCGTACCTCAAGGAAAACGCCGATCCTGGCGTACCCGTCCCAGTCGTCGCGCGGATCGTCGTACTGCGGATCGGCGCGCAAGGTGTAGCCGGGGACGTAGCCCTGCACCTCGGCCACCATGCGATGGACCGACTCGCTGATCACGTCGCGGTCGGCGTCCGGCGAGATGGCGCAGAAAACGGTGTCCCGCATGATCATCGGTGGCTTCGCCGGATTCAGGATGATCACTGCCTTACCCCGGCCGGCCCCGCCAACATCGCGAATGGCGTCCGAAGTCGTCTCGGTGAACTCGTCGATATTCGCGCGCGTGCCAGGTCCGGCCGAACGCGAGGCGATCGAGGCGACGATTTCGGCGTAGGGCACCTCGGTGACCCGGGAAACCGCTTTGACAATAGGAATCGTGGCCTGGCCGCCACAGGTGATCATATTGAGATTGGGCGCGTCGAGGTGTTCCAGCAGGTTCACCGGCGGGCAGACGAACGGCCCCACCGCGGCGGGCGTCAGGTCGATCGCCTGGATACCCGCCTGGGCGTAGAGCATCGCGTTGGCCTGGTGCGCCTTCGCGCTCGTCGCTTCGAACACCAGCTCCGGCCGCTCATCCTGTTCCAGCAACCACGGCACGCCCTCGGCGCTGGTTCGCACGCCGAGCGCCGCCGCCCGCGCGAGACCGTCGGAGGCGGGGTCGACACCGACCATGTACCGGACGTCCACCAAGTCGCTGCGCCGCAGCTTTGCGAGCAGATCCGTCCCGATATTCCCAGGCCCGACGATCGCGGCGGTCAGTTTCTCGCTCACCGTGCGCTCCTTCCGAACCGCGCCGTCACAGAGCCCAGTCCCTCGAACTTCGCGGTCACCACGTCACCGGGCTCGACCGGTACTGCGGCCGTGATCGACCCCGGCAGCACAACATGCCCCGCTTCAAGCGTCACCCCACGCTCGCCGAGCACATTCGCCAGCCACACCAGCGCGTTCAGCGGCGAACCAAGCACCGCACTCCCGACACCGGTGCCGACCACCTCGCCGTTGAGCGTCAACGTGCCCACGACCTCCCGGACGTCCACATCGGACAAGGCGGTGAACTTACTGCCGAGCACCACACCGCCAGACGACGCGTTGTCGGCGATCGTGTCAACGATGGTGATCTTCCAGTCCCGGATCCGCGAGTCGATGATCTCCAGCGCGGGCACCACCGCGGAGACCGCCTCCGCGGCCTCCTCCGCCGTCACGCCCGGACCTTTCAGGGACTTGCCAAGGAGGAAACCGATTTCCGGCTCGACTTTCGGCTGCAAGAACGTGCCCGCGTCGATCACCCCGGCCTCGGAGAAGAACATCCGGTCGGTCAGATGCCCGAAGTCGGGTTGATCCACCCCGATCTGCCGTTGCATGACCGCGGAGGTCAGGCCCACTTTGTGCCCCTTGACCACCGCGCCGTCCCGACGCCACTGGTTGACCTGGTCCACCTGGATCGCATACGCGTCGTCGATCTGCAGCCCGTCGAAAAGGCTGGTCAGCGGGTCGATCGGGGCCCCAGTGCGATAGGCCTGCAGCAGCAACGCCACGGCCTCTGCTCGCACTTGCTCATTCATGTGTTGCCTTCCCTTCGGCACGGCGGACTGCTTGCACGGTGGACTCCGGCGACGCACAATGCAATGCATGCGTTCCGCTGAGCGGAACGCCAGGACCGTGCTCCAACGAGCATTCGCGATACTCGGAGCGTTCACTACCGAAGAGCGAGAACTCGGCGTCGTCGAGCGCCGGGGTACGTCGGTGGTGCTCGGCCTACGCCTTTCGAAGTCGGCGAGCTGGTGCGCGGACGCTCCGTGTCGCGGGCAGCCAGGACAGGCCCGAGACCCGCGCGGCGCGGCCGTCCCCGCGGCGAAGGAAATACAGCACGAACACGGCCGGGGTCAGTTTCAGCGTCGCAGCCAAGCCGATCAGCATGCCGCGCGGCCACCGCGGCCATGCGTCGGCTTACTGGAAACGCCGGGCCGTCGCGACGGGGTACGCCCGCACCGGTGGTGAGGCGCGCTGCAGATCGCGCGACCGCCGGACCATGGCCAGCAGCCACAGCACCCCGGTGAGCGCCACCACGCCCAGCCCGAGCCAGCTCAACATGGTGTAGAGCTGCACTTGGGTCGAGGTCGGCTCGACGAGCCAGCCGTGCAGCATCAGTTCGTACTGCCAGGGCTGCCCGGTCAGCAGCAGTGTGATCATCGCGGCGATGTTGGACATCGAGTCCCACAGCGCGTGCAGCAGTGAGACGCCCAGATAGGTGGCGACCAGCTTGCCGGTGAGCACGAAGTGTTCGCGCGTGCTCCACGCGAACAGCGTCCCGCCGAGAATCGCGGTCCACAGCCCGTGCCCCGTCGGGGCGAGCAGCCCCCGCAGCAGCTCGGTGGTGACCAGGTCGTTCAAGGAGAGGCCTTGTGGCGTGAACAGTGAGGTGAGCGCGTAGCCGGCCGATTCGAAGGCGGCGAACCCGAACCCGACCGAGGCGCCGAGAATCATCCCGTCACGCACCGACTTCACCCTCAGTTTCCGCGTCAGCAAGGCGAGGGCGCCCAGCTTGACCGCTTCCTCGACGAGCCCGACCCCGACGTACAGCCAGGGCGATGGATACAACAGGTAGGCCTCCAGGACCGATGCCCCGAGCACCCCGAGCACTCCGCCGAACAGGAAGGTGCGGAACATCAGTTCGGCGGTGATCTCCCCGGAGTGACGGCGCTCGAACGCCCACGCCACAAAGGTCACCGGCACCAGGAAGCTGCCGAGCAGTACCAAAGTCGGAATGAGATGTGGGTTGCCGGTCAGATAGGTGACCAGGGCGGACAGCGCCCACAGCGTCAACCCGATGCCGAATATCCGAAGCCAGGCACGCCTTCCCTGCCGAAGTCGCGCGTCAGTCACCGGCGCCTCCCCCACCGCTCACCGCGGCCATGGGCAGCGGTGTCGATAGTGGCCCGGTACCGGGCCGCCGACCCCGGTTCTGGCACGTCGTCGAGTCCTTCCGGGCAGCGCAGGGCCGACCACAGGAGGATGCTTGGTTTCGCGTCTTCGAGCGTGGTGCGGTACAGGGCGAAGACCTCGGCGAGGGATTCGTCGTCCATCGCGTGCAGGGTCGGGGGCGCGAGGCCGGTCAGTTCGAACCGGCCGTTGAGCGCCACCAGTTTGTTCTCCACCCGGCGCATCAGTTCCAAGAGACTGTCGTCCGGGTGATCGACGCGGGAGAGATCCACCAGGAGGTGCCGCGTGCCGGCGTTGAGCAGGCCGACGAAGTGGGCCGTCAACAGGTGGATCGCCCGCGCGTCGATCGTCCCGCCCACCGTGACCACGGTGTAGTGCTGGCCCCGCACGATCGAGGTGACCGTGAGCTCACCCGCCGTGCCGGCCACCGCGGTGGTGAGTGCGTGGGCCATGAGGTGTTCCAGCTCGGCGAGTGCGGCCAAGCGCCTCGGTTCGTCGAAGTTGTGTGACAGTACGGTGTCCATGCGCTGATCCTCCTCGTCGGCGGTCCTGGCGGCCTCGCCCTGACGGCGCCGAATAGTGGCCTTGCTGCTGACACGGCAAGACAGGTGACCCAGCAGAACAGTGACCCGGGTGCGCTTCTTACGCCTACAGAAGCAGTTCGAAGACGCGGAAGACTCGCTCCCAGTCCTCGGAACCGGGATTCTTCACGTCGGGGTCGACGATCTTGAAAGTCCGGGCGAGTGCGACGCTGAGCCCACCGGCGACGGCGGGAAGTTTCGCCTCTGTTTCCCCGCTGATCGTGACATCGAGCGCCGGACGCGCCAGAAGCTGTTCGAGCAGGGGCGCCACTTCGATGTCGTCGTCCATTTTCCGGAACTCGCGCATGCTCCGCTGAAGTCCGTTGGTGATCGGCAGATCCGCCGGCTCGATGACATCGCGCGCGTTGGCCTTAGCCACGGCCTTGGCGACCACGAACAGGTCGTAGATCTTTTGATCGAGAAAGTCGTTGTACCGCTTCAGATCGCTCTTGTCGACGTCCAAGCTGGCGGCCGCTCGGAAGAACCGCTCGAACCTCGCCACGCCCATGACAGCCATCATGCCTCCCAAAAAAGATGCTCGTGAACAAGCCTGACCGCCATCGCTCCTTCACCCACCGCCGAGGCCACTCGTTTGACCGACCCGTGGCGCACGTCCCCGATGGCGAACAACCCGGGCTGATTGGTTTCCAGCGCGAGCGGCGGGCGTGCCACGGAGCGCCACACGTCGTCCGTCCTGAGCGGGTCGGCCTCCGCCCCGGTGAGCACGAACCCGTCCTCGTCGAGTGCGACCACACCGGAAAGCCAGTCGGTGTGCGGGGAAGCCCCGATGAAGACGAAGAGCGCGCGCGCCTCGATGAGCGCGCGCTCGCGGGTGCGGTTGTCTTCGACGACCAGGGATTCGAGGACGTCATCGCCGACAAGATCACGGACTTCGTTGTGCAGCAATACTTCTATCCGCGGATGCCGTTCGACCTGGTCGACGAGATAGCGGGACATGTTCTCCGCGAGGTCGACGCCTCGCACCAAGAGGTAGACCTTGGGCGAGCCCTCCGCGAGGAACACCGCTGCCTGTCCCGCCGAGTTGCCTCCGCCGACCACTGCCACCGGGGCGGCCCGGCATTCACGTGCTTCGTGCACGGTCGCGGCGTAATAGACGTTGGTCGCTTCGAACTTCTTGATGCCGGGCACGGCGAGCCTGCGGTAGCGCGCGCCGGTGGCGATCATGACGGTGCGGGAAACGACCTCGATACCGTCGTCGAATCCGACGACGTAGTAACCGCCTCGCACCTTCAGGGAGAGCGCTTCGGCGGGAACGGCGATCCGGACGCCGAACTTGTCCGCCTGGATCACCGATCGCTCGGCCAGTTCCGCCCCGGATACCCCCGACGGGAAGCCGAGGTAGTTATCGATGCGCGACGTCGTCCCGGCCTGCCCGCCCGGCGCCATGGCGTCGAGCGCCGACACCGTCAGCCCTTCCGAGGCGCCATAGACGACCGCCGCCAAGCCCGCGGGGCCGGCACCGACCACGATCAAGTCGTGCAGCCGGTGCTCAGCTTCCGGCTGCCGCAGCCCCATTCTCCTGGCCAGTTCGGCGTTCCCCGGATTCCGCAGCACCTCCGTCCCGCGAAGCACGACGACCGGGGTGTCCTCGGTGGTGACGTCGAACCGGCGCAGCAGGGTCTCGGCCTGCGGGTCCTTTTCGAGGTCGACCAGCCGGTGCGGGAGCCGGTTGCGGGCGGCGAACTCGAGCAGCCGCTTGGTGTCCAACGAGTAACACGAGCCGATGATCCGGAAGCCGTTGCCGAGCCCGATGAGCAGTGAGCGCCGGATGAGGTAGGCGCGCAGGATCAGGTCGCCGAGCACCGGATCCCCGAGCACCAGCCGTCGCAGCGCGTCCACCGGCACGGCCAGCACCTCGCCGGGTTCGGCGACGACCACGCCGACGAAGGCGGGTTGGTCTTCGAGGAGACCGAGTTCACCGAGAAACCGGCGTGGCCCGTGCACGCGGACGACCTTCTCCTCGTCGCCGATCCCTTCGACGACAGCGACCATGCCGCTGAGGACCACGAAGAACTCGGAGGTCCGCTCCCCCTGTGCGTACAGCACTTGTCCCCGCTGTGTCGGACGGCGTTCCGCCCTTTCTGCGAGCGTTCTGATCTGCTCGTCGGTGAGCTTGGGGAACGCGCCGTCCGGGTCCGGGGACTCGGTCGGCGGCGCGCCCACCGCCGCGCTGGACGGGGCCGTCACAGGTAGGCCTGATCGACGTAACACCAGCGCCAGTTCTCGCCAGGCTCGAACGAGCGCACGACCGGATGGCCGATGTCGAACGCGTGCGCACGCGCGTGCTTCATCGGTGACGAGTCGCAGCAGCCGACGTGCCCGCAGGTCAGGCACAGCCGCAGGTGCAGCCACGGTGTCCCGGTGACGAGGCACTCCTCGCAGCCGTACGGGGTTCGCGGCACGACGTCGCGCACGAGAGCGAGATGGCGGTCGGTCGCGCCGATCATGACCTTCCGTCCGTCCCGGTGGAACCGTCGAGCACGAGGGCCAGCCCGATCCCGAACAGCCAGACGTCCTTCGCGAGGGTGAGTCCTTGCTCGGTCGGCCGGACGCTGCCCTCCTTCCGCATGCCCGGCGTCTTGAGGTACAGGCCGAGCAGTCCGGCCGAGAACGCGGTCAGCCCGATCCCGGCGATCGCGGCCGGCACGAACGGGATCAGCAGCGCCATACCGGTGGCGATCTCACCCGCCGCCAGCGCTTTGGCGAACAGCGCCGGATCCAGCTTGCCGAGCGCCGGGTAGGTACCGGCGGCGAACCCCTGCATCTGTTCGGCGGCGCCCTTATCGGCGCCGACCTTGCCGAATCCCGAATTGAGCAAGAAGGCGCCGGCGGTCACCCTCAGCGGGAGCTGCCGGAGCAATGTTTTCGTGGTCATGTCCTGGCCTCCTGAGTAGTGCTGTGCGGCGCGAGCGCGTGATCGAGCCAGTCGCGCAGCACGTTCGCGGGCGCCGCGCCCGATTGACGCGCGATCACCTCGCCGTCGCGCAGCACCATCAGCGTGGGCACGGCCTGAACCTCGAACCGTTGCGACAGCCGGGGCGCCTTGTCGACGTCGACCTTGACGAGCTTGACCTTCCCGGCTCGCTCCCGCGCGAGCTGGGCGAGCACGGGGCTGACCATCCGGCACGGCCCGCACCACGTGGCCCACAGGTCGACAAGCACCGGCATCGTCGCCTTCTCCGCTGCTTCGCCGAAATCGTCGTCACCGGCGTCGACGACCCAAGGCAGCGGCTCATGGCAGTTCCCGCATTTCGGCTTGCCCGCGGCGGCCACCGGCAGCCGGTTGGTGTGCCCGCAGTGTTCACAGACGACGGTGGTGGTCTTCATGCCACGGACCTGCTTTCTCGGCCGGTGTAGGTAATGGTCAGTTCGCCGTCCTCGGCATCCACGGTGATCACGAGCCCAGGGGTCAGTTCCCCGCGCAGCAGGGCCCGCCCGATCCTGGTCTCGACCTCGTGGGAGATGTACCGGCGCAGCGGCCGGGCGCCGTAGACCGGGTCGAACCCGCGTTCCGCGATGAGGCGCCGGGCGTCGTCGGTGAGTTCGACGGTGATGCCCTGCTCGGCGAGGCGGTCGCGCAGTTGCCCGAACTGCAACTCGACGATCCGCTCGATCTCCGGCAGCCCGAGCGGGGTGAACAGGATGATGTCGTCGACGCGGTTGAGGAACTCCGGGCGGAAGTGGTGGCGCAGTTCGGCGAGGACGCCGTCGCGCGCGTCCGGTTTGATCTCGCCGGCGGAGACACCGTCGAGCAGGTGCTGTGAACCGATGTTGGAGGTCATGATGATCACCGTGTTGCGGAAATCGACGGTCCGGCCCTGGGCGTCGGTGATTCGGCCGTCGTCGAGTACCTGCAGCAAGGTGTTGAAGACGTCCGGGTGTGCCTTCTCGATCTCGTCGAACAGCACGACCGAGTAGGGCTTGCGCCGCACCGCTTCGGTGAGCTGGCCGCCCTCGTCGTAACCGACGTACCCGGGTGGCGCGCCGAGCAGCCGACTGACCGTGTGGCGTTCCTGGTACTCGCTCATGTCCAGCCGGATCATGTTCTCCTCGCTGTCGAACAGCGCGGCGGCAAGGGTTTTCGCGAGTTCGGTCTTCCCGACGCCGGTCGGTCCCAGGAAGATGAACGACCCGATCGGCTTGCGGGGATCGCGGATGCCCGAACGTGCGCGGATGATTGCGTCGGCGACCAGCTGGACGGCCTCGGACTGCCCGACGACCCGCTCGTGCAGGATCTCGTCGAGCCGCAGGAGTTTCTCTCGTTCGCCCTCTCGCAGGCGGGCAACCGGGATGTGGGTCCAGGCGGCGACGATCTCGGCGATCTCGT
The DNA here is from genome assembly GCA_032230695.1 of Actinomycetota bacterium. GTDB lineage: Bacteria > Actinomycetota > Actinomycetes > Mycobacteriales > Pseudonocardiaceae > Amycolatopsis. The sequence continues at coordinate 33,212 of JAVXWP010000087.1, forward strand.
CCTCGGTGACGACTTCGTGCAGCAGCCGCGCTTCCCCTTGTTTGGTGGCGAGTTGCTCCTCCTCGGCGGCCAGCCTGCGCTCGAGTTCCCGGATTTCGCCGTAGCGCAGTTCGGCGGCACGGTTGAGGTCGTAGTTCCGCTCGGCCTCCTCGGCTTCGTGGCGCAGCCGTTCCAGCTCCGAACGCAGGTCCTGCACCCGCCGGATCGCCTGTCGTTCGGCCTCCCACTGGGCCATCTTGGCGTCGGCTTCGCCCCGCAGATCCGCGAGCTCCTTGCGCAGATCGTCCAGTCTGGACTTGCTGGCGGCGTCGGTTTCCTTCGACAGTGCGGCGTCCTCGATCTCCAGCCGGGTGACCCGCCGGGTGAGTTCGTCGAGTTCGGCGGGCATGGAGTCGATCTCGGTACGGAGCCGCGCGCAAGCCTCGTCGACCAGGTCGATCGCTTTGTCCGGCAGGAACCGGTCTGTGATGTAGCGGTGGGACAGCGTCGCGGCGGCGACCAGCGCGCCGTCCTGGATCTTGACGCCGTGGAACACTTCGAGCCGTTCGCGCAGTCCTCGCAGGATCGAGATGGTGTCCTCGAGAGTCGGTTCGTCGACCACGATCGGCTGGAACCTGCGCTCCAGCGCGGCGTCGGACTCGATGTGCTTGCGGTACTCGTCGAGGGTCGTCGCGCCGATCATGTGGAGTTCGCCGCGGGCCAGCATGGGTTTGAGCATGTTGCCCGCGTCCATCGCCCCTTCCGTGGCACCGGCTCCGACGACGGTGTGGAGTTCGTCGACGAACAGGAGGATGCGCCCTTCCTCGGCCTTGACCTCGGCGAGCACCGCCTTGAGCCGTTCCTCGAATTCACCACGGTATTTCGCCCCGGCGATGAGCGCGCCCATGTCGAGGGAGAAGATCGTCTTGTCCCGCAGGCCTTCCGGCACGTCGCCACGCACGATCCGCTGGGCGAGTCCTTCGACGATCGCGGTCTTGCCGACCCCGGGGTCACCGATCAGCACGGGGTTGTTCTTGGTTTTCCGCGACAGGATCTGGACCACCCGCCGGATCTCGGCGTCCCGGCCGATCACCGGGTCGAGCTTGCCCGAGCGCGCGTCGGTGACGAGGTCACGGCCGTACTTCTCCAGCGCCTCGTAGGCGCCTTCGGGGCTGGCGGAGGTGACCCGCTGGTTGCCGCGGATCTTGGTCAACGCGGTCAGGAAAGATTCCCGCGTCACGCCGAACTCGGCGAGCCGCCGCCCGGGCGCGCTGTTCGAACCCTCGTCGGCGAGGGCCAGGATCAGATGCTCGACGGAGACGTACGAGTCCTTCAGGCGGGTGGCCTCTCGCTCGGCCGCGTCCAGCAGACCGGCGAGCCGGCGGGTCACGACCACCTGACCGGGGTTGACGCCGGGGCCGGTCACCCGGGGACGGCGCGCGAGTTCCGCCTCGATGGTGGCGCGCAGCCCTGGGACGTCCGCGCCTGCCTGCTCCAGCAGCCGTGGCACCAGGCCGTCGGGCTGGACGAGCAGGGCGAGCAGCAGGTGCTCACCGTCGGTCTCGGTGTGGCCGAGGCGCTGGGCCTCGCTCTGCGCCTGCTGTAGTGCTTCCTGCGATTTCTGGGTCAGCTTGCTCATGTCCATCGCCGTTGGCTCCTGACTTGGGCTTCGAGGACGTCGATGCGGTCGAGCAGGTCGAGCACCAGCCCGATCGCCGCGTAGTTCAAGGAAAGTCCGGAACGCAGCCGCTGAATCCGCGCGAGAATGGCCACAGCGGACGGTGTGAACCACAGTCGTCCGTCCGCGTCCGTGGTGGACTCCAGCAGGCTCAGTGCGGCGAACCGGCGGACCAGCTCGGGATGCAATCCACTTTGGACGGCCACCGTCTCGAGACTGAGCCGGACGGGACGGACCAGCAGGTACTCGGCCATCAGCTGCTCCTCGGGTCGAAGTCGGAGACGGCGGCGAGTTCCTCGAAGAGCTCCCGTTCGCGTTTACGCGGCTTCTTCGGCACCATCACGCGAACCTCCGCGTAGAGGTCGCCGGGTTTGCCCTTGGGGTTGGGCATCCCCTCGCCGCGCAACCGCAGCCGCCTGCCGGTCGACGAACCGGGCGTGACCCGCACCTTCACCTCGCCGCCGGGCGTGGTGACCGGGACGGTCGCGCCGAGCACGGCTTCCCAGGGCGACACCGGCAGATCGACGTGGATGTCGCGGCCGGACAGGCGGTAGCGCGGATGCGGCTTGACACGCACGACGAGGTAGAGGTCGCCGGGCGCGGCGTTCCCGGAGCCCGTCCCGCCCTGCCCGGCAAGCCGGATGCGCTGCCCGTCGAGCACGCCCGGCGGAATGGTGACGTCGTAGCCGCGCTCAGCCGCCCCGGCCAGGGTCAGATGCCTGCGGCCACCGCGGTAGGCCTCGTCCACGGTCAACTCGAGTTCGGCCTCCTGGTCCGCGCCCGCGACCGGCCCGCCACGACCCCGGAAGAAGCCACCGAGCAGGTCTTCGATGTCGATCCCTTCGAAGCCGCCACCGAAGCCCTGCCCTCCCTGACGGCCTCCCTGGGCGTAACGGACCCGGCCGCCGCCACCCGCGTGCGCCCGCTCGTCGAAGTCGTCGGGAACGCGCCGGAAGTCCGCGCCGAAACGGTCGTACTTCTTGCGCTGGTCCGGGTCGGACAGCACCTGGTACGCCTCACTGATCTCCTTGAAGCGCTCTTCGGCGCCCGGATCGGCGTTCACGTCCGGGTGGTACTCGCGGGCCAGTTTCCGGTACGCACGCTGGATTTCGTCGGCGCTCGCCGTGCGGGCGACCCCGAGAGCGTCGTAGAAATCGGTGGCCACCGGCCCTCACTCCCTCGGCTTGGCCACGGCCACAGCTGTCGGCCGCAGCTCGTGCCCGTCGGTTCCGTAGCCCGGCCGCACGACGCGGGTCACGGTGTTCGGTTCGGCCCCCGGGTCGTCGACGACGGCAACAACCTCGTGGCGGCCGGGGTCGAACGGGACCCCGGTTTCCTCGTCGCGGGGGTAACCGAGCCCGGCGAGCAGTTGCACGGCCTGATCGCGGATCGCGAGCACGCCCCGCACGACGGCCGTCGGGTCTGCGTCGGCGTGCGCGAGCGCCAGTTCGAGGTTGTCGAGCACAGGCAGCCAAGCAGCCGCGACCCGCGCCCGTTCGGCCTCACGTGCCCGCCGCAACTCCATGGCGTGGCGTTTGCGCAAGTTGTCGAGGTCGGCCAGGGCCCGCCTCCGGTGATCCTCGAGTTCGGCGATCCTCGCCTCCGGCGACTCCGGGGCAGCCGCCGGGGCCGACGGGTCCCGGGGGCGGGATCGTGCGTCGGCTCCGGCGGCCTCCGCGGAGGGTTCGCCCTGCTCCGCAGCATTTCCTGTGGTCATCGACTTCCTCACGCCCGGTCGAAGTCCGCGTCGATCACGTCGTCGTCCACCGCTTCCCGCGCAGCGCCGTCATCCCCGCCGCCGCCGGGCCGCGGTGCGTTGAGTCCGGCCAGCATCTGCTGCAGCTCCGAGGTCAGCGAGCGCACCCTGTCCACGGACGCCTCCGACTTCACGGCCTCGCGAGCCTCCTCGACGAGCATCTCCGCCCGCGCTTTCTCGTGAGGTGGCGTGTCGTTGTTGAGCGCGCGTTCGACCTGGTACGCGACCGAGTCGAGCGTGTTGCGGGCGTCGACCTCCTCACGGAGCCGCCGGTCCTCGGACCGGTTGCGGTCGGCCTCGCTGACCATGCGATCGATCTCGCTCTGGTCGAGGTTGGAGCTCTCGCTGATCGTGATGCCCTGTTCGGCGCCGGTGTCCTTGTCCTTCGCGGTGACATTGACGATGCCGTTGGCGTCCACGTCGAAGGTGACCTCGATCTGCGGCTCGCCACGCGGCGCCGGGCGGATGTTGGTCAGTTGGAAGCGCCCGAGCACCCGGTTGTCGGCCGCCCGTTCCCGTTCTCCCTGCAGGATCACGACGTCGACCGCCGGCTGGTTGTCTTCGGCGGTCGAGAACACCTCGGTCCGGCGCGCCGGGATCGTCGTATTGCGCTCGATGATCTTCGTCATCACGCCGCCGCGGGTCTCGACGCCCAGGGACAGCGGGGTGACATCAAGCAGCAGCACGTCCTTGACCTCGCCCTTGAGCACGCCCGCCTGGACGGCCGCGCCGAGCGCGACGACCTCGTCCGGGTTGACACCCATGTGCGGGTCCTTGCCGCCGGTCAGCTTGCGGACCAGGCTCTGTACGGCCGGGATCCTGGTCGAGCCGCCGACCAGGATGACCTCGTCGATGTCGTTCGCGGTCACCTTCGCGTCGGCCATGGCCTGTTTGACCGGAGCAAGGCACCGCTCGACCAGGTCGGCGGTGACCTGCTCGAACACCGAGCGCATCAGGGTGGCCGTGAGGTGCTTGGGGCCGTCGGTGTCCGCGGTGATGAACGGCAGGCTCACGCTGGTCTGGCTGACCGAGCTGAGTTCGACCTTCGCCTTCTCCGCGGCTTCGAAGAGCCGTTGCAGCGCTTGTGGATCGCTCCGCAGCTCGATGCCGTTTTCCGCCTTGAACTTGTCGGCCAGGTGGTCCACGATGCGACGGTCGAAGTCGTCGCCACCCAGGTGGGTGTCACCGGCTGTCGACCGGACCTCGACCACGCCGTCGCCGACGTCGAGCAGGCTCACGTCGAAGGTGCCCCCACCGAGGTCGAACACCAGGACCGTCTCGTGGCCCTTCGAGTCGAGCCCGTAGGCCAGCGCGGCGGCGGTCGGTTCGTTGATGATCCGCAGGACTTCGAGCCCGGCGATCCTGCCCGCGTCCTTGGTGGCCTGACGCTGGGCGTCGTTGAAGTACGCGGGCACCGTGATGACGGCCTCGGTCACCCGCTCGCCGAGGTACTTCCCGGCGTCGTCCGCCAGCTTGCGCAGCACCTGCGCGCTGATCTCTTCCGGCGCGTAGAGCTTGTCGCGGACCTTGAACCGCACGACACCGCTTTCGCCCTCGACGACGTCGAAGCCGACGGCTTTGGCCTCGTCGGTGACTTCGTCGTACTTCCGGCCGATGAACCGCTTCGCCGAGTAGATGGTGCCTTTCGGGTTGAGGATCGCCTGCCTGCGGGCGAGCTGGCCGACCAGCCGCTCCCCACTGTCGGTGAACGCGACCACCGACGGCGTGGTCCGGGCTCCTTCGGAGTTGGCGATGACCGTGGGTTCACCGCCCTCCCAGACGGCGATCACCGAGTTGGTCGTACCAAGGTCTATACCGACGGCTTTCGACATTACGAACCCCCCGGCATCCGGGCGAGCAGGTTCCTGGCTTCGTCGGCCACCTGCTCGTCGGCCACCACTTCGTAACGGCTGGGCAGCATCACCCGCACCGAGGCGAAGTCACGACGGCCGCCCTGCAGCGCGTGCACGATCAGACCGAAGATCGCGCCGAGCACCGCGCCGAAGACGAGGCCGTACAGGACGAGGGTCAGGGTGGCCAGCAACGGCGTGAACCAGTTGAACAGCCCGAACAGCCAGCCGATCAGCACCCCGGCGAAGGCGCCGGAACCTGCTCCGCGCAACGCGGCGCCGCCGTAGTTCAGCCGCCCGATGATCTGCTCGACCATCTTCACGTCCGAGCCGATGATGGCGACCCGCTGGACCGGGAACCCTGTGTCCGACAGGTGGTCAACCGCACGCTCGGCGTCACTGTAGTTGCTGAAGACGCCGATCGGGCGACGCTGGTTCACGCTGGACTGGGGTGTGGGCGCGGTGGCGCCCGGCGGCGTGGTCATCGATCCTCCTAGGCGTTGGCCGGTTCGGTGGAACCGGTCTCGATCGTGCGGGAGTCGGCTTCGTGGCTGCCGATTTCGACCTTGCGGGGCTTGCTTGCTTCGGCGACGGGGATGGTGAGCATCAGCACGCCGTGCGCGAAGTCCGCGGAAATCCGTGCGGTGTCGAGGTTGTCGCCGAGGAAGAACTGCCGGCTGAACTCGCCCTGCGGCCGTTCGTCGACCAGAAGTTCGTCGCCTTCGCGGCGCAAGGGGCTGCGGCGGGCCCGCACGGTGACCACATTCCGTTCCACAGTCAGGTCGACATCGGCAGGGTCCACTCCTGGCAGGTCTAGTCCGACCACGAACTCGTCGCCGCGGCGGAAGGCCTCCATGGGCATCGCTCGGGGACCGCGGCTGCCGGCGAGCGCCTGGTCGGTCAGCCGCTCAAGATCGCGAAACGGGTCGAAACGCATCAGTGTCATAATCTTGCCCCATCTCTCTCCAGGGATTTCGGCCGCGAAAAATCCCACGGTCCTCAACGAACTCCGCGACCCGGTTTCCCTTGCCAGGCCTGCCTTCCGCACGTGCGGTGCGGTCCGGCGCCACCGTGAAGCGTGTCCTTGCGGCAGTACTCACCCTGGCAAGAACACCCATGGCGGCGCGTGCTCCTGGGAGGCCGAAATTCACGCGAACGATCGACCCAGCAGGCTAGGTCAGGCGCGTAAGGTCGTAGTCGACCTTTACGGCGAGAGGACGGATCGCCCCGTGGCGGCGGCATTCGCGCACGACGACACAGTCGCGCACGATGACACGGTCAGGCCGGACAGCTGGTGGAGAGACCAGCTGTCGAATCTGTATGGGCTTTTCGTCAATTCCATGAAGATGTTCGACGGCCGCGAAGCCGACGACATCCTCCGGCTCACCGCCACCTCGGTGCCGTTGTTGAGCGGCTGCGAGGTCGAGGCGGTATACCTGGTCATCGACGGGCGGCTGACCCGCCGTCCCTTCGGAGGTGCACCGGACGCCGAGCTCGACGCGCAAGTCGAGCTGCTCGGCGGCGCCAGCGGCCTGATCGTCCTGCCCGACGACGCCTGGCACTGGGGTTTCGCGCTGCACGGGCTGAGCGGAACGACCGGCTGGCTGGTGGTGCAAGCGCCGGTGGATCCGTCGAGCGACGAGTTCTTCCTGCTCAAGGTGCTCGGGCAGCAGACGGCCGGCGCGTTGGCGAATGCCTCGCTGCACCGCACGGAACGGGAGCAGTCCCTCGAACTCCAGGAACTCAACTCGGAGCTGTCCGCCTCGGTCACCCGGCTCAAGCAGCAGACGCAGGTGCATGACGTGCTCAGCTCCATCGCGGCGACCGGTGCCGGCGAGCCGGGGATCGCGCACGCGTTGCACCAGCTGACCGCGTTGCCGGTCGCGATCGAGGACCGGTTCGGCAACCTGCGTGCCTGGGGCGGGCCGGGCAAGCCCGACCCGTACCCGAAGCTCAGCGTCCACCGGCGCGAGGAAATGCTGAAACGGGCTTCGGTGATCCCGCACCCGATCCGGGAGAGGGACCGGGTGATCTCCCTGATCAAGCCACGACACGAAGTGCTCGGTGTGCTCGCGCTCGTGGACCCGGCCAAGACCGCCGGTCGGCACGAGATGTTCGCGCTGGAGTACGGGACCACCGTGCTGGCGCTCGAACTGTCCCACCAGCGCAACCTCGCCGAAGTCGAGCTCCGCCTGCATCGGGACCTGGTCGACGACCTGCTCACCGGCACCGATGACGAGAGCGCCTACGCCCGCGCCGACGCGATCGGGCACGACCTGGTCGGCCCGCACCACGTGGTGGTGGTGAGGTGGCGCGGGCAGCAGACGGACGGTGTCGTCGCCGAGGCCGCCGGCCGGGCGGTGGTCTCGTTGGGCCTGAGCTCGTTGATCTCGCGGCGCTCGGGAGCGGTCGTGCTCCTGGTCCACGGACGTCCGGACTGGAACGCGCTGTACCGCGCGCTCTCCGACGGACTGGGCGGCGCCGTCGGCGCGGTCGGCGTCGGCAGCCAGTGCGAAAAGCCGGCCGACTTGCCGAGATCGTATTCGGAAGCACTGCGGGCGCTCGACATCCGGAGCAAGTCGCGGACGCCCGACGGGGTGACGGCGTTCGAACAGCTGGGGGTCTACCGGGTCCTGGACACCGGGGAGAGCCGCGACGAGATCCAGGCGTTCGTGCGGGAATGGCTCGGCCGGCTCTTGGACTACGACGAGCAAAAGAACTCGGACCTGGTCAGGACCCTGTCCCGGTACCTCGAATGCGGCGGCAGCTACGACAAGACCGCGTCCGCGCTGACGATCCACCGAAGCACGTTGCGCTACCGGCTGGGCCGGATCCGGGAGATCACCGAACTCGATCTCAACGATGTCGACAGCAAGCTCAACCTGCACCTGGCCACCAGGGCTTGGCAGGTGCTGCGAGAGGCGGAGTGAAGGGAGGCGGCATCGGCGTACAGCTCCAGTGACGCCCAAGTCACGACGCTGGGCGGCAGTCCGTTGTCACCGTGGGCGACCACCTTTGCGTGTTCTTTTTGGGGGGACCGTCCCAGAACGCCGGTCGCGATCTTCCCCGCCACGGAACCAACGCCGGTGAGGTGCCGGTGCGCAAGCCGCGGGCATTCCTTACTTATCGTCCACAGTGGACTTACCAGGACAGGGTGCGTTAATCGACCCAGCGGTGGCGTTTGAGCCGGGTAGTGGTGTCGACGCGTTCAATGCGGGCCGTGATGCCGCGGCCGATGAGCCATTGACGCCAGTTCGCGCACTTCGTAGGTTTTGGTCGGCGTGCAGCTTGTCCGACCGGAACAGGCGTGCCCCGAGGAATTGCACAGACGGGATGGACGATCGATCTGCCGTGAGGTTGGGGTAATGGTGGTACTCGCCCACGCCCACCGATGTGTCGGCCAAGCCGAGCATGGCACCGGCATATCTGCACCCATCATTGTCGTACCAGGAGGCGGGCGCGTTGCCAGGCGCTGCTTACCTGAGTGCCAGATGCCCGCGGCCCACTGTCCGACGACTGCCCGTGCGCCGGTTTCGACGACGAGGATGTCGTCGCCTGGTGACCACGGAGGCTGGTGGCGCTCGGCTGGGTGCGGTGCGGGGGGCGGCGGCCGGGCAGGCTAGTTTGCCCGGGTGAGTCTCCTCGATGATGTGGCCGAGCGCGACGGCTGGCAGTGCTGGGTGTGCGACGAACCGGTCGACCCCGACATGTCGGTGAACGACCCGCGGGGGCCGAGTGTCGACAGCCGGACCGCCGACCGGAAGGCCAAGGTCGCCGAGAGGCTCGCGCACCGCGGGTGCAACACCCGCAAGGGCGCGGTCAAGGTGGTCATCGCCTGGCCGGACCGCCTGCACGTGGTCGAACCCGCGCCGTTGATCACCGTTGCCGGGAGGCTGGAGCGCAAGGGGGGCCGCGAGATGGTGGCCCGTTGTCCGACCAAGCAGGACGCCCAAGAGGCGGCGGATTGGCTGGTGGACCGGTTCTCCCGACTGGTACCAGGGCTGCCGGTGACCGCCAACGTCGAGGCGGGCGGCGGCCAGTTCCTCGTCATCCTGGCCACCGGCCGCCGCTGACCTTGCTGAACAGTCCGGGCGTGCCGGCCACGGTGGTGGCGCGGTCGTGCTCAGTATCGACGAGAAGACCCAGATCCAAGCGTTGGACCGCACCCAGCCGCTGCTGCTGCCGATCACCTTCGACGCGACCGAGCAACGCACCCACGACTACGTCCGCCACGGCACCACTGGAAGGGCGTGTCGAGCTGGGTGTGGTGCCACAGGTTCAGGCGGTGGCGTGGAGGGAACCGAGCAGGGCCAGCGCGTCGGCGCTCGGGCTGCCCGGCTTGGCTGTGCCGACCAGGAGGTACTGACCGGAGGCGCCGCGGACGTCGAACGTCTGATACGTGAGTTGGATCCGGCTCACCGTGGGGTGATCGAAGAGTTTGGTCGTCCCGGCGAGGCCCCGCACCCGGTTGTAGTCCCACATGAGCGTGAACTCCGGGCTGACGGCGCGCAGTCCTTCGACGAGCTCGGCGACGTCGGCCCGGTCGTAGCCGCTCGCCAGCCGCAGCGCGTCGACGGCGCTCGCGGCGATGGTGTCCCATTCGGTGAAGAGTGTCCGCGCGGCCGGTTCGGTGAAGAGGGCGTGGACCATGTTGGCCGGTTTGCCCATCGGCGCGAGCAGGGCGTCGGCGAGGGCGTTGGTGGCGAGCAGGTCGAGCCTTCGGTTGGTGACGTAGGCGACCGCGGCGGGAAAGGTCTCCATCAGCCGCAGGAGTGCGGGGTCGACGTCGTCTCGCGGCGACCCGGGCATCCGGGGTGTGAGGCCCGCGAGTCGGTAGGCGTGCCAGAGCGCGTCCGGGTCCAGCCGCAGCGCCCGGCAGATCGCGTCGACGACCGGGCCCGAGGGGTTGCGTTCGCGACCTTGTTCAAGGCGCGCGTAGTAGTCCGCGCTGACGCCGGCAAGCACGGCGACCTCTTCGCGGCGTAGCCCGGCGACGCGGCGGAATCCGTGGCTGGTCATGCCGACGTCGCCAGGAGTCAGCCGGGCCCGTTGCGCGCGGAGGAATTCGCCCAGTTCAGAGCCGCTCACCGCACCACAGTAACAGCGCACTTCCGAGGAGTGGCACACCCAGGAAGTCACGCCGTTCCGGGCCGGTGGCGCGCCGGGCAAGATCGTTCCCTGAACCCTGGGCGAGAGGAAGCAATGAACGCGGTGACTGATCAGCAGGTACAGGCGTGGGTCGAGCGTTACGTGCACGCATGGAAGACCCAGGCCGAAGACGACATCGCCGCCCTCTTCACCGAGGACGCGGAGTATCACGAGTGGCCGTATGAGACGTCCTGGATCGGCCGTGCCGAGATCGTTGACGGCTGGCTGGGCAGGCGTGAGTGGCAGGAGGGCGGCTGGGACTTCGAGTGGTCGGTGCTCGCGATCAGCGGGGACACCGCCGCGGTCGGCGGGACCGGGACCTACCGCAAGCTCGGGACATTCGCGAACCTGTGGACCGTGACCTTCGACGGGGACGCGTGCAGCATGTTCCGCATGTGGAACAACGAGATCTGAGCGTTCAGGTGCTCAGTGCGGTGACGATGCGGGCTGCCAGTCGACGTCCTTCTTGTGCAGCCGCAGCGAGACCCGGCCGTGGATCGAGGCCGACGAACCGGTTCCGCACCGCGACCCCTTTGTCACCGAAACCGGGACATGCTCGCCGGAGCTGACCACCAGGGGGCCATGATTCACACAAGGGGAAGTGCCACGGACCGGTTCGTCGATGACAGGGCCAATATTCATACTGTCGCGTACCCAAAGATCACTGAAGCCACACCTACCCGAATTCTACTGAGCTGATCAACTCGGCATCAAAATCCGACCACTTGAAATTCTCTTTCCGGAAGTTTGCGCAAACCCACTCGAAGGCATCAACAGACCCTACTATTTCTTTGAAACCATCGAGATCCCGCCCATCGCAAGAGAGAACATCCGGGCAAGCACCCTCCGAACATCCGGGTCTCGATCAAGTCGCACCAGAGATTCGAACCTCGCTGAATCAAGATCGATCGTCGAAATACCGCCAGCCCCCTTACCATCCGCGGTCGAGAACAGCGCTAGGCATCGATATGCCCGCACAGAACCCCCTCGTTCCTCGCGCATCAAAGACTGGATGACGATAGTTTCCTCCTTGACCTGACTGCGGAGCGTTTCCACCGAGGTCCACCGAGTTGCCCAGCCTCGCTCCTCCGCCTCCAACTGTATTGCAAGTAGTGTATCGAAGCTGATTTGACATACACAGAAATCGGAATCAGTCGAATGAATCATCGGCATGACGCGCTACTCCCCACCGTAGACGTTGATACTGGATATGCGCATCCGGGCCGATGCGCCCATCTTTGATTCTCGTTTGGAGCTCATCCCAACGGTGATGACCTCCAAGAATCGTCCCCCCACGCGATACGACAATTCCGTCTCCCTGCGCGATATTATTACCCGAACCTCATCGATCGCTTTGCTGGTCTCGTCGGCCATGAGAACAGGAGTGTCCCCAGCGAAACTGTTGGGACAGCGAGAGCCCACAGATTTAGCGCTCTTGCCTGATGTCGCAGAAGCCTCCACTTCACTCGACACCAGTCCGCGACCCGCGCCAGCAGTGCCCAAAGCCAATGCGGCGAGGACACCTTGCTCTAGATCTTGAACTATTCCTTCCATTTTTGCCTGAAACCGACACTCGGACATATTGTCGATGCAGCAAAAAGCCGCTATCCGCTTGACACCCTCGATGTCGTCCGGATTTTCGTTCAAGTAGTTCCATGCCGCTTGGCAGGATCACAAAGTCCGGCTGGAGTACTAGCCCCTGCTTATCACTCAGTGGTGCACTGATCGTATAATACCGCCCTCTACTGCACAACTTCAAGAAACCTGCATGCCGAGGCAATCAGCTCTACGCCATCAATGTCACTCGAATTCCTCAAGTCAGGATCGGCGCAGTATGCGTCAACATCCGAAAAGAGTCGATGAAGCGCCCTGGTTTCAACGTCCGGAAAGACGTCGCCCTCCCCATTGAAAATGGACAAGAAAACTGTCTCGAATTCTTGAGCACTCAACCTTCCATCGACCAATGCGCGAGCGACAATTACATATGAATCCATGCGCCCGACCATCAGTTTAGACCTCCATGATTGAGTACATTATCAACTTGAGCCGGACCCAATTTGCAGCCACTAACAAATCTTCCTGCCGGATCCACGATCACATTTAGCCCAGTATCAGGATTGAAGTAATGCGTCACGTTATCGCCCCTATAAGTACCTCGTATCTGAACCGTTTTCGAATCAGAAATATGTCCCTCTAGTACTTTTCCAAACCTCACGGCGCATGAAAGCAGCGTCGAACGCCTTCGAGATCACGTTCGACGGACGCATGTCCGCCGGACGCAAGTAGAATCACAAAGATTCAGTTACACCGTTTTCTGACAGACCCGCGCGTTTGCGTGCGCGGAATGCCGCGACGCTCTGGCGATGTGCGCAGGTCTGGGAGCAGTAGACCTTGGACGTGTTCTTGGACAGGTCGATGTAGACGGCGCGGCAGGAGTATGCGGTGCACGTACCCAGCCTGCGTCCGCCGTACTCGCTCAGCATCGCCGCCACGCCAGTCAGCGTCGTGGCGGCCAGCCAGCTCGCGCAGTCCGGCCGGGTGGAGGTGAAGTACCGGTACGGCCACCCGTCCCGGTGGCTCATCCGTGGTGTCGCACCGCTCGCGATCAGGCCGGCGTCGAGGGCGGCGACGGC
>JAVXWP010000102.1:0-27451 GCA_032230695.1 Actinomycetota bacterium
GTCCCCATCACTGGGGACACCCGCCGTCTCAGTTTCCGTCTCAGTTCACCCCTCCTCTCAAGCGGGTGCCGCTGTGGGCTATGCGAGTTAAGGTCGCCGCCAACGGTCCGCCGCTAGGCAGGGAAGGCCACGCTGACCAGTCAAGATCATGAAATTTCGATCTTTCTTGGGGCGGGACTCAACATTTGACGCGTGCCATCGCGTTTGTCTGTAGGTAACCGTCACTGGGGGCATGGGAAGGAGCGCTGGTGCGCGAAGGTTTCGACCTGTTCGTCGCCGAACGACTCGATCGGCTGCTGCGTTATGCCACTGCGTTGACTTGTGATCGGCATCTGGCGGAGGACATCGTGCAGGAGGTGTTGCTGCGTGCGCAGCCACGATGGTCGCGGATCGAGTCGGTGCAGTCACCGAATCTGTATGTGCGGCGGATGGTCACCAACGAGTACCTGTCCTGGCGCCGACGACGAGCGGCCCGGGAGATCTCGTTCGAGCATCACATGCTCAACGATCTCGGCACCCCGACCAGTGACGTGGCGGGCCAGCATGCCGAGCGGGCGGTGATGCGCGCCCTGATCGCGAAGCTGCCACGCAAGCAGCGAGCCGCGATCCTGCTGCGCTACTACGAGGACCGCACCGACCAGGAGATCGCCGAGGTCCTTGGTTGTGGCACCGGCACTGTACGCAGTCATCTTTCCCGCGCGTTGAGCACGCTGCGGGCCGCCGGGATCCCAGGCGGGTACTCGGAATCACTGGCCAAGGAGGCATGGGCGTGAATCTCGATCCGACCGAAGCCCTCATCCGCGAGGCGCTGACCGAGGAAGCCGATCAGGCTGTCGACCCCGACGCTGTACGTGCCCGGTTATACAACCGCGGGACCCCGACTCGCCGTTACCGGGTCCCGGTCCTGGCCGCGGCTGCGGCCGTCGTGGTGGTGGCGGTAGCGGGAGCGGTCGTTGTGCCCCAGTTGCTGGATCGCCCCAGCGACACCGCCGCAGCTCCCCCCGCGCCCGCCGCCGGGACGGACCTGAACGTACTGATCATGGGGATGGACACCCTTCCCGGCGCGGCACCCGACGCTGGTGCACGCGCCGATTCGATCGTGCTGGCCCATCTCGGCCGGGACGGGACCGCGACGGCCGTGTCGATCCCCCGCGACTCGGGGGTCGACATCCCCGGCTACGGCAAACACAAGCTGAACTCCGCCTACCAGCGGGCTCGGCAGGACGCACTCCGCAAGGGAGAAAGCCAGGCTGCTGCCGATGCGGCAGGTGCCCGCACGATAACCGCCACGGTGAGCGACCTCACTGGCGTTCCGGTCGACCACTACGCCGTCCTCGATATGGCGGGTTTCGCCGAGATCAGCACCGCTGTCGGGGGCGTGCCGGTCTGTCTCAAGCAGGCCACTCGTGACCCGCTATCCGGGGCGTCATTCCCCGCGGGGTTACAGACCGTGTCCGGGGCGACCGCGCTGGAGTTCGTGCGCCAACGACACGGTGCGGGCATGCTGCGTGGTGACTTCGACCGCATCGTCCGGGTGCAGGCGTTCCTGAAGTCCCTGGCGAACAAGGTGCTCACCGCACCTGGACTGACCCGCGAGCGTGCCCTGACCACCCTGCTGGCCACCGCGAGCGACACGGTGCACACCGATCCCGGGTGGAATCTTCTCGACCTCGCAGGCCAGCTGCTCAAGCTTCGTGTCGAAACGTTGCGCTTCGTCACGGCGCCCGTCACCGGCAGGCAGCTGCAGGACGAGGAAGGAGGGATGGAGGAACTCGACCCAGCGAAGGTGCGGTCGTTCGTCCGGGATCACCTCGCATCCGGCCTCACCACCGATACTCCGCCCAGTTCAGTCCCCGGCCAATCTGCTGCCGACGTGCAGTGCGTCAACTGATAGCGTCCCCGGCAGGTGCCGCCTTGAACAAGTGGAGAAAGTCTGAACACGAGCACACTGGTGGGATGGAATAGGCGCCAGTGTCCCCGATCTGCCCCTGTGCGGGAGTTGCCTAGATCAACATCGCCCGGTGGGAGCCGGGGAAGAGAAAGCCCGCTGACCTGGTGTTTTCCCAGATTAAGCGGGCTTTTTCTTCCGGTCGGCCTGACAGGATTCGAACCTGCGACCCCTTGACCCCCAGGACTGAGGTATGGCCTAGACCTGCAGAAACAGCTACATCTGAGTTGTCTCGCATCGCTGAGATGGTGTGATTTCGCCGCTGTCGCAGGTCTATCTGTCCCCAAGATGTACCCGAAAAACTGAAAAGGATTCAGTCTCGGTTTTTCTTGCGTTTGCCCGGCCCGTGCCATAGGACTGGCTGATTGGTGCTGGATCCACTCTTTTTGATGCTTTGAAATAATTTCGGGTAGCCCGAGTATTCGGATGTGAAGCCCAAGAATTCTTACTTGAGTAGCCAGTACTTCCTTCAGTTCTGCTTCCGCAGCCCGACGTCGTCCGATTGTAAAATAGGTCTGCGAGGTTGTGTCGTGTGGCGAGGGTGTCGGGGTGTTCCTCGCCGGAGATCCGCCGGCGGATTTCGAGGATGGCTTGGTATTCGGCTTGAGCGTCGGCGTGGTTGCCGCGGTCGCGGAGCGTGCCTGGCGAATGAGCTCCGCCAGCTGACCAGAGATCCGGACGAGAGCCGGACCGTGATCAGGGAGTACCTGCAAAAATGGGAGATGACTCGATGACCAACCCGCCCGAATGGACGACGTCTAGCTGCAGCGGGGAACAAGGTCAGTGCGTCGAGGTCCAGCTCGCCCCTGTCGTTGGCGTGCGGGACACGAAGAACCGGGCGGACGGCGCGCTCGAAGTGTCCGCGATGGCGTGGCGTGCGTTCATCGGTGCCGTGCGCAGGTGAGTTTGCAGCTCCTGGCCATCAGCTGTCCAGGGTTCAGGTCAAGTCCTTGCGGTAGGTCAGGAAGTCGCACGGCGTCGCCAGCAAGGGCTCCAGGGCCGGGTAGGTCTCGTCGATAGTGCCGGTGCGGATGACCCGGTAGCCGAGGCGGGTGTACCAGGAGTCCAGGAACTCCTTCGACGGATGCTTCCATTCGCGGGGTACCAGCAGTTCGAGCTGCATTGCGCCGACTCCGAGGTCCCGGCAGGTGCGCTCGGCGAAGAGCACCAGTTCGCGGCCGATGCCGGTGCCGCGGAGATCTGGGTCCGCGGCGAGGATGCCGAACTCGCCCTCGCCACTGTCCAGGAGCCGGACGCGGACTGATCCCACGATACGGTCGCCGAGGCGGGCGACGGCGATCTGTCCGGCGCGGGTCAGTTCGGTGACTTCGTCCACAGTGGTCCGGTCGGCGCCGTCGAGCCACAGACCTTTCTCGGCCGAGGCATAGACCATGTTGATCAGCTCAGCGAGCTGTTTCATGGTCACGGTGTCGGCGGCGGCCGTGGCGGGCAGAAGCTTGATGTCGAGGGATTCTTGCGGCATATCGGCATCGTACGGAGTGGGTCCGACAGCGGACTTACGATGCGTACGCGGATTGCACTTGGGAGTGCACAGATTGCACGTGGCGCGCGTGGAATGCGATCGGGAGGGGTGTGGATGGGGCGGGACGTGGTGGCGTTGCGGTTGGAGTTGAGCGGGCGGGGTGAAGCGGAGGAATTGGGGGAGGGGTGGAGGGTTCGGGGGCTGGTGCAGGCGGACGTCGGGGACGTGGGGACGTTGGCGTTTACGGCGTATCGCGGCACGGTGGATGACGAGGGGGAGACGCTGGAGGAGCAGCGCGCCGAGATCGCGGAGGCGTTTGCGGGGAAGTACGGGACGATGCAGTGGGACGCCGGGTTCGGGGCGTGGCGGGCGGGGGAGTTGGCCGCGTGCACGGTGGTCACGGTTTGGAAGGAACGGCCGTTGCTGGCCTTCGTGCTGACAGCGCCGGAGTGGCAAGGCCAGGGGCTCGCGACGCAGCTGGTGCTGCGCAGTGCACAAGCTCTTGCCGCGCAGCACCAGACCGAGCTGACCCTGGCTGTGACCAGGGCCAATCCCGCACTGCTCTGGTATCAGAAGCTGGGCTTCACCGAATTCACGCCGTGACGGCGACCGGGGTGTAGTGCGACGCGTCGCCTTCCAGCGAGGTGCTGGGGGCGCCGTCGATGCCGACGGGGACGTCGCCCGCCACCGTGACGCGGTGTAGGCGGCGGGGGAGGTCGTCGTAGTTGTCGACGGCGTAGTGCTGGGTGATGCGGTTGTCGAACAGGACGAGTTGGTTCGGTTCCCATCGCACGCGGACCACGTTTTCGGGTCGGGTGACGTAGGCCTGCAGGAGGCGCAGGATGTCTCGTGACTCCCCAGTGGACAGGCCGACGATCCGCTGCGCGAAGCCGCCGATGAACAGGCCGCGCTCGCCGGTGACCGGGTGGACGCGGACAACCGGGTGGGTGGTCTGGTACTTCGTCGACCGGAAGACCTCGCGGCGCTGCTTTTCCTTGTCGTCCAACGTTTCTGGCGCACGGGCGTAGTCGTGGTCGTTGGTGTGCACCGCCCGGAGCGTGTCGGCGAAGGCACGCAGCGGACCGGGAAGGTCGCGGTAGGCCGCGGCGGAGTTGGCGATCAGCGTTTCGCCGCCGTAGGGCGGGATGACGATGCTGCGGAGTGTGCTCGCCTTGGGCGGGTTGAGCACGAAGGTGACGTCGGTGTGCCACTGGTTCGCGCGGCCGCCGTCCTCGCTGTCGACCGGCAGCACGCTGGGCGCGCCGTCGAGCGAGGGCACCGTCGGGTGCGCCTTGGTCAACTCGCCGAAGCAGCTCGCGAAACGCTGCTGCCCGGCATCGTCCACATTGGCCTCACGGAAGAACAAGGCCTTGTGCTCGTGCAGCGCGTCGGTCAGGAACGCGACGGTTTCGGTGTCGAGTTCGGCCGACGGGTCGACGCCGACGATCTCGGCGCCGATCCGGCCGGTGAGTTTGCGGACGTCTCGTTCGGTACTGATGGCGGTCATGCGGCGTACTCCTTCACTCGGTGCTGATTTGCCGGGCGCGCGAGGCCGTAGTGCTCGCGCAGGGTGGAGCCGGTGTACTCGGTGCGGAAGAGCCCGCGCCGCTGGAGCTCGGGGACAACAAGGTCCACGAAGTCGTCGAGACCGCCGGGAAGAGTCGGCGGCATGATGTTGAAACCGTCGGCCGCGCCCTCGGTGAACCAGTGTTCGAGCTGGTCCGCGACCTGCGTCGGCGTCCCGGCAAACACGCGATGGCCGCGACCGCCTGCCAGTCGCTCGATCAACTGGCGGATGGTGAGGTTCTCGCGCCGCGCCAGGCCGGTCACCAGATCGAACCGGCTCTGCGCGCCTTCGGTGTGCGTGCCGACCTCGGGCAGCGGGCCGTCGAGCGGGTACAGGGAAATGTCGTGGTCGAGCATGTTCGACAGCTGCTTGACGCCGTATTCGGGCGTGATCAAGGCATTCAACTCGGCTTCGCGCTGCCGCGCCTCGGCTTCGGTCCGGCCGATGATCGGGCTGATCCCGGGCAGGATCTTGACCTCGTCCGGGGTCCGGCCGTACTGCGCGAGCCGCGCTTTGACGTCGTCGTAGAACGCCTTGCCCTCGGCGAAAGTCTGCTGTGCGGTGAAAACGGCCTCGGCGTACCGCGCCGCGTAATCCTTGCCCGTCTCGGACGAACCCGCCTGTACCAGCAACGGGTAGCCCTGCACCGGCCTAGGCGTATTCAGCGGGCCGCGCACCTGGAAGTGCTTGCCGACATGGTCGACGCGGTGGATCAGCTCGTCGTCGGCGTAAACCCCACTTTCCTTGTCGATCAATGCGGCGCCGTCTTCCCAGCTGTCCCAGAGCTTTTTGGCGACCTCGACGAACTCGGCGGCGCGTTCGTAGCGCAGTTCGTGGTCGGGCCGCTTGTCCAGGCTGAAGTTGCGGGCTTCGTCCTGACCGGCCGAAGTGACGATGTTCCACCCTGCCCGCCCACCGCTGAGGTGATCGAGCGAGGCGAACTTACGGGCCAGGTGGTACGGCTCGTTGTAGGTCGTCGACGCCGTCGCGATCAGTCCTATGTGCTCGGTCGCACCGGCCAGCGCGGAGAGCAAGGTCAACGGCTCGAACAGGTTGTGCGAGTTGTAGCGGACATTGCCCCACAACGCGACGCCGTCGGCGAGGAACAGCGAGTCGAGCTTTCCGCGTTCGGCCGTCCGCGCGATACGGACGTAGTGCGCCAGCGAGCGCGCCTGCCTCGGCTCCGACTCGGGGTGTCGCCACGCGGCTTCGTGATGCCCGTTTTCCATCACGAAGGCATTGAGATGCAACTGCCGCCTTGTTGAACTCATCGAGAACCTTCTCCTTGCTGGCGCCAGGTGGAGAAACGCCGTTCGAACAGCACGAAACCTTGGTTGACGAGCAGCCCGAGGACGGAGACGGCGATGATGCCGGCGTACATCTTCGGGATTTCGAAATTCACCTGCGTGGTGTTGATGAGGTAGCCGAGCCCGGCCTTCGCACCCACCATCTCCGCCGCGATCAGCACGAGAATCGCGTAGCTGCCCGCCATCCGGATACCGGTGAAGATGGTCGGTACCGCCGAGGGCAGAATCACCTTCCGGAACAGGGTGGCGCTGGACAGCCCGAGCGAGCGCGCGGCCTTGACCAGCAGAGGATCCACGGTCCGCACCCCGGCGATCGTGTTGAGCAGCACCGGCCACACGCAGGCGTAGACGACCAGCGAGATCTTCGACGTCTCGCCGATTCCGAGCAGCAGGGTGAAAACGGGAAGCAGCGCCAGCGCGGCGGTGTTGCGGGCGAGTTCCAGCAGTGGGTTGAGGTAGGCAGCCAGCGGCTTGTACCAGGCGATCAGCAGCCCGAGTGGTACGGCGACGGTGACCGCGATCGCGAACCCCGCCGCCGAACGGCCGAGGCTCGCCTGTAGGTGTTCGAGCAGTTGGCCGCTTTCGATCAGGCCCCAGAGGGCGGCGAAATCCTCCGACACCGGTGGCAGAAAAGTGCGTGTGCCTTCGTCGAGGACGTATCGCGGGAGGAGTTCCCACGCCGCTAGGAACAGCACGATCGCTGTGGAGCTGCGAGTGGCCCGGCCGAGGAACCGGGCCGGTCGCCCGAAGCGCGACGGCTTTTCCGTTGGCACGGGCGAAGTTCGCGATTGCGGTATGGATGGCGCGTTGAGAGTCGTCGTCATCAGGCAGCCCTTCTCTCTGCTTCGCTGGCTTTGCGGACTTCGTCGTGCAACAGCGTCCAGATCTCGTGGCGGTGCCGGACGAACACCGGGTCGGAGCGCAGGTCGCGATCATTGGTCCGGTCGCCCAGATCGACGTCGACGACCTGCTTGAGCCGTCCCGGCCTCGACGTCAGCACGGCGACCTGCTGGCCGAGGAACACCGCTTCGTCGATGCCGTGGGTGATGAAGACGATCGTTTTGCCGGTGCGGTGCCAGATCCGCAGCAATTCGTCCTGCAGTTGCTCCCTGGTTTGCGCGTCGAGCGCGGCGAACGGCTCGTCCATCAGCAGCACGTCCGGGTCGTAGGCGAGGCTGCGGGCGATGGCTACCCGCTGCTTCATGCCGCCCGACAGTTCATGCGGGTACCGCTCCTCGAAGCCGGAAAGCCCTACCAGGTCGAGGAATTCACGCGATCGCTCGGCTCGTTGGCGTTTGCCGAGGCCCTGTCCTTCGAGCCCGAATTCGACGTTCGCCCGCGCGGTGCGCCACGGGAACAGGGCGTACTGCTGGAATACGACCCCGCGGTCGAGTCCTGGTCCGGTCACCGGCTTGCCGTCGATGAGAATCTGACCGGACGTCGGCCGGGTCAAACCGCCCAGCAGGTCGAGCAGGGTCGACTTGCCCGACCCGCTCGGCCCGACGAGGGACAGGAAGGTGCCGCTTTCGATGTCGAGTGTGATGTCGTCGAGCGCGAGCAGGGTGCCCGCTCCTGGATCGTCCTTGGTGGCACGGATGGGGAAGACCTTGCTGACCGAGTCGAGGCTGATCTTGGTGGTCATCGCGGTGACCCGCCCGCCACCGGCGTGGCGCCGTCACGATAGGGATTGAATTCGTTGGTGTAGATCTTCGCCGCGTCGAGCTTGTCGCTCTTGATGACGCCGGTGTGGTACAGCCAGTCCGTCCAGCGGGTGAAGTCCTGGTCGGTGATCAGCCCACCAGAGGTTGAGATACCGACGCTCTTCCAGTACTTCAGCGTGTCGGTGCTTTCGTTGCGGCCACGGCCTTCGATGATCTTCGTGAACTCGGCGATGACCTGGTCACGCGGGGTGGTGCGCTCCCATTCGATGGCTTTTGCCACCGCGCCGACGAAGATTTTCGCGGTCTCCGGATACTTCTTGATGAAGTCGTTGCGCAGGACGTACGGGCCGCCGTTGTAGGAACCCAAGATCTTGTAGTCGTCGAAGAGGGAACGCAGCCCGCCAATGGCGAGCGCGTGATCCTGGAGGACCCCGCTGAGCGCGCCCGCGTCGACCTGCCCGTTGCGGACGGCTTCTTCCGTGCTCACCGGCGGGATCACCACGAGCTGCACCTGTTTGATCTCGTCGTCCGAAAGACCGGCCTGGCGCAGGTAGGTGTTGATCACCGCTTCGGCGTTGGCGCCAACGGTGTTGACGCCGATCTTCTTGCCGATCAGGTCGCGGGCCGTCCGGATAGGACTGTCCTCTTTGACGTAGTAGCCGGTGAAGGTCTGCTCGTCGTATCCGTAGTAGTTGACAACGGCCTTGATCGGCGCGCCCGCCTCGATCAGTTTGACCACCGCACCGGTGAACGCGCCACCGAAATCGGTTTGGTCGGTCGCCGCGGATTGAATGTCCTGCGGGCCGCTGATGGTGTTTCCGACCCATTTGAGTTTGACCGGGCCGAGGTAGCCGAGATGCTCCGCCAACTCCGGCAGGGTAACGGAATTGGCGGAGCCCTGATAGCGGAGTTCGAGCTTTTCGGGCTGCCCGGGAGCGCTGGTCGCGGTGGCGGAATCCCCGCAGGCGGAAAGGATCGCCGCCGCTGCGAGGGCGACCGCGGCGGCAAGTGCGGGACGTGTTCTTTTCACGGTTCGTCTTCCTGGATCGGGGTCGTCGAATACCCGAAAAGCCGATGCGGCTGCTCGGAACAAATGCTCAATTTCTGGAGGCTTCGATCAAGTTTGCAAGCGAAGAGCGGCGCCGTCAATATTGCGAGTTTTTGAATTAACTGACTTCGGCCAGAAGATTCAGCGGGTCACCGTAGAGCAGGTCCAGCATCACCGTGCACGCCGCGGTGGCAAGTTCGGTTCCGGGAAAGCTTGTGGTGACAACGGTTTTGATGGGATCTTGGCAGGTCGACGACCGCGCGCGGACCTCGTCACGCACGGCCGACAGGCAATGCGGAAGATCGAATCCCTGCCCTGCCAGTATGAGAACTTCGGGATTGAGGACGTCGACGAGCAGTGCCGCCGCATGGCCGACGACCTTCGACCGATCGAGGAATAGTTGCCGCGCAACGGAATCGCCGATCCGGGCGCGGTCCAGGAGCGCCGGGAACGACGGTTCTGGGATGAGGCCGAGTTCGGCGGCGCGCCGCGCCAGCGTCTGCTCGGAAATTGTTGCCTGCAAACAGCCGATCCGGCCGCAGGCGCATCGCTCGACACTGTCGGGGACCGTGAGATGCGCGATGGCGCCCGCGGCCGAACGCGGGCCGTGGTGCACAGTGTCGCCGGTGGCGAAAGCGGCGTCGACGACGTTGCCGACGAACAGTTGCAGAACACTCGACCTGGTCCTGGACTGCCCGAACAGGCGTTCCGCGTTCACCAGCGCCCGCGAATGCGCGTCCACCTTGACCGGGAGCCCGGTCGTTTCGTGGAGCACTTCGCGCGCGGGAACATCGTGCCAGTTCAGCAACGGATGCTCGATGATCGTGCCGGAGGCCTGGTCCACCCAGCCGCCCGTGGCGACACCCAGTCCCAATGCTTCCCTGTCGCCACCGTGGTCGTCGAGGAGCACGTCGATGAGCGATCCCGCTCGTTCGAGCACTTCAACGGCACCGGCGCCCGCGTGCGGAATCTCGCGCTGGGCGACGATCCGTCCACGCAGGTCCATCAGCGCGAGTGTCGCGTGGTGTACGGCGATGTGCACCCCGCAGATGAGGTGACGGTCGGTGTCGACGTCGACCGGCATATGCGGGCGGCCGATCACTTTAGGCCCGGCGACCTCCGGCAGTTCGCGAATCAGGCCGAGCCTCGCCAGTTCGGCGCTGTGTCCGGTGACCGAGGCGGGGGAGAGGCCGGTGAGCCTGGCGATCGTGCTTCGCGCAACGGGTCCGTGATCGAGCAGTGTGCGCAGGACCGAGCTCGCGCTCGAACTGCGCCGCGTGCCTGACCGCGACGCGGAACCGTTGCGGTGCATGGTTTCCCTCCGGAGCGGAGTGCGGCGAACGTCAGTCGGGGACTGTCTGCCCGCGACACATCGCGCCCGCCTGACGTCTGAGATCGACGTGTCGGCGCGAGGTGAAGCCTGCCGCCTGGGATGCCATTCACCGATACTCGCAGAGCCGGACGGTGTTTCCTAGCAGCGCTCAAGATGTGAGAAGGACGTGATGGCCTCCTTCGCAGCGTCAGAAGCTGTGAAGGAGGCCATCACGGACAACGGGACTACGCGACGTTGAAGGTGTCCGGGTCGGGGCCGGTGCGCTCGCCCTTGTCCAAAGTGGACAGGCTGGCGACCTCGTCGTCGGTGAGCGAGAAACCGAAGACGTCGATGTTCTCTCGGATCCGCGTCGGGGTGACCGACTTCGGGATGACGATGTTGCCGAGCTGCACATGCCAGCGGATGACGACCTGCGCGGGGGTACGGCCGTGCTTTTCGGCGAGTGCGACGATCGTCGGCTCGCTCAGCAGGTCCCCGCCCTTGGCAAGCGGGCTCCACGCCTCGTTGGCGATGTCGTGCTTCGCGTCGAACGCGCGTAGTTCGGCCTGCTGCAGGTACGGGTGCACCTCGATCTGGTTGACCGCGGGTACGGTGCCGCCGGTCTGCAGGATCTGCTCGAGGTGCGCGGGCTGGAAGTTCGACACGCCGATCGCGCGGACCTTGCCGTCCGCGTAGATCTTCTCGAAAGCCTTCCAGGTGTCGAGGTAGAGGTTCCGCTCCGGCGTCGGCCAATGGATCAGGTACAGGTCGAGCTGCTCGAGGCCCAGCTTTTCGAGGCTGGCGTCGAACGCGCGCAGGGTCTTGTCGTAGCCCTGGTCGGTGTTCCACAGTTTGGTGGTGATGAACAGCTCGTCACGCTCCAGGCCCGCGGCCGCCAGCGCCGTGCCGACACCTTCTTCGTTGCCGTACGCGGCGGCGGTGTCGATGCTGCGGTAGCCGGCGTGCAGGGCGGCGGACACCGCGGCGGTGGTCTCCTCATTGGGAATCTGGAACACGCCGTAGCCGAGCTGCGGCATTTCGACGCCGTTGTTGAGCTTGAGGTTCGGAACGGTGGTCACTTGTCTGTTTCCTTACTTTCGTGCCGGATCAGGGAATAATGCTGTTCGTGACGCCGCCGTCGACCCCGCAGCGCCACCGAGGTGACGAGGCTCGCGATCTCCACGGGGCGGATCAGGCGGCCGAGCAGCAAGGTCGGGCGGCCTCCGGGTCCGCATAGCCGATTCCGGCGGTCGATCCGGTGACAAGTGCCGTCTTGCCACTCAGGTCGATGGTCATGGAGCCGTGATCCCTTCCTTGGATTCCATGGTCGCCGAGATCGGGGCGTCCCGCCTGTTACGGCGGTCCAGCAGGCATGGAACGTTCCTCTATGCGGTAGTTCTCAGCGTTCGCAACTATGAGCGCCCGAAATAGTTGCAGACACTGCATATTTCGCACGCCGACTAATGAAGTATGCAACGATCAGGGCCCGTCCGAACGAGAGGTGAACGATGTCACTGGCCGACGACGCCGTGGAGGCACGCGCTCAAGGCTGGCGCACGCTCGCCGCTCTGCACGCGCGGATCGAGGACAAACTGGAGCACGTGCTCCAGTTTGAACACAAGCTGTCCGTCAGCGAGTACAGCGTGCTCGACGCGCTGGGCCGCCAGGACGGCTTCCACCTGCGGATGAACCAGCTGTCGACCGCCGTGGTGCTGAGCCACTCGGCGACCACGCGACTGGTGAGCCGGCTGGAGGACCGCGGCCTGCTGCAGCGCTACCTCTGCTCGACCGACCGCCGGGGCATCTACACCGAGGTCACGTCCGCAGGCAGGGAACTGCTGGAGACCGCGCGCCCGACCCACGACGGCGCGCTCGCCGAGGCACTCGCTGCCGCGGAGCAGCTGCCGGAGCTCGCTCCGCTCGTCGCGGCGCTCTCCACCCTTACGTACCCCACCCACGCCTGATCACGAGATGTCGACATCTCGTGGGCGGGCGGGCTAGGGGCACAGGGCCATGGGAAGGGTGCCGGGGCCGCTGATGGCGAGGTGGACCGATGCAATGGTGACCGACGAGCCCGACGCGATCCGGAAGTCCGTCTGTTCGTTCTCCCGCCCGGCGAATCCGGCGTCGGGAACCGTCAACGTCGCTGTCTTCCACGTGTTCGTGCCGGTCCGGTTCACGGAACCGGCGGACTGGTAGGCGCTGCCGCCCTGCGCGTCGTACTGCACCTGGAACGGAGCCGTACCGGAGTCGTAATAGTCGATCGTGAACACCGTGGCGAAGTTCCCGTTGTAGGCAAGTCCATTGTCGACGGTGAAGTACATATTCAGGTTGTTCGGCACCTTCTGCACGGTCTGGCGGGCGCTTCGGCCGTCCACAGTGACCGGTGTCGTGGCCCCGTCGCCGGGAGTTTCGAACTGTGCGAGGCCGTTCGACACGTTCTGCTCGCCGAGCGTCGCGCAGACCTTCGCCGTGTCACCGGCACCGACCAGAGCGACCGGGAACTCGAGCCGGGGGAGCGTGGCAGACGTCGACGTCAAACTCAGTGCGATGGAGCTGAATCCCTGCACCACATCCGGTTCGGCGGACAGCGAAACGTCCACTGTCCCCACGCCGTCCGCGCCGACCTGAACCGTGCCGGACGACGGCGTCACCGTCACCCCGGCCTGTGGCCGCGCGGTCCAGTCGAACGACCGCACGGTGCTCGGTTTCGCCGGTTGCGCACCCGCGCCGACAGCAAATTTCAGTGTGCTGGCGGTCTGCGCGCCGACGGCTACGATCGCGCGTTCCGGCGTGCTGGTCAGCTCGACCGGCGTCACGCCCGGCGGGAACTGCGCCGGACCGGCCGAATAGGATGGCGGCGCGGTGCCCCAGGACTTGTTGGGAGTACTGGAAAGCCGGTAGTCGATGTTCGTGGTCTGCGCGCACTTGCCGTCACCGAACAGCGTCGAGCCACGCAACCAGGCCTGCTGCGACGACTTGCCGTTGACCGACAGGCCTTGCACGTACTGCTTGGTCGACGCGCTCGGTGCGGAGATGTTCACCTTGGCCTGTCCCAGGTTCAGCTTCACCGACGGGAACAGCGGTGACGTCAGCGCGAGGGTGTCGGTGCCCGAAGTCGTCGGGTACATGCCCATCGCCGACCACACATACCATGAGCTCAGCGCGCCGAGATCGTCGTTTCCAGGCTCGCCGCCGGGGGTGTTGGAGTACACAGTGGTCAGTGTCTTCCGCACGGTTTCCTGCGTCTTGTAAGCGGAACCGGCGTAGTTGTACAGCCATGGCACGTGCATGTTGATCTCGTTGCCCGCCCAGAAATGCGGGTCGTTGGGCCCGGCGTTGTTCTTGGTGAAGAACTCGTCGAGCCGCCGGTTCACGTTCGCGTCGCCGCCCAGCGCGTCGAACAGGCCGCGGACATTCTGCGGAACCAGCCAGACGTACTGAGCCGCGTTGCCTTCCTGGAAGCCCGACTGCCCGAACCGTTCGACCCCGGTGGTCACCGGGTTCCCGCCGGGGAAGTTCCCTGCGGCGTCACGCGGCTGGAGGAAACCGGAGCCGGGGTTGAGCAGGTTGGTCCAGTTCTGCGAGCGGCCGAGGAACTGGCTCGACGTCGACTTCTGACCGAGCGCCTGCGCGAACTGGGCGATGCTGAAATCGGCGAGCGCGTATTCGAGCGTCACCGACGCTCCGTTGTTGACGTCCGAAATCGAGCTGCGGCCGGTGTTGGGGACGTAGCCCAGTTTCAGGTAGTCGACCAGCCCGGCGCGTTGCTCGTAGTAACCCTGCCCGAGCGTCTCCGGGGTCTGGACCACGGTCGCGCCCTTGACCATGGCGGCCAGCGCGGCCTTCGTGTCGAAGTTCCTCGCGCCGAAGGCATAGGCGGACGCGATCATCGGGTCGGCGGCGTCGCCGTTCATCACGTCGACGTAGGCGTTGGACACCGGCCACTTCGGCAGCCAGCCGCCCTGTTGCGCGCTGGTCACCAGTGACTGCATCATCTGGCTGGTCTCCTCGGGCGCGATCATCGCCTGCAAGGGCACCAGTGACCGGTAAATGTCCCAGCCGGAGAAATTTGCATACTGCGCCTTGCCCGGTGCGACGGTGTGAATCTGGTTGTCGAATCCAGGGTATTGCCCGTTGACATCACTGAAAACATTCGGGTGCAGCAGGCAATGGTAGAGCGCGGTATAGAACTGCACCTGCTGATCGTGTGTCCCGCCGCCGATTTCGATTTTCGACAGTTGCTTGCGCCAAGCCGCCCGGGTCGCGTCCGCGACTTTCTGCCGGTTCCAGCCGGGGATCTCCGACTGGAGGTTCGCGAGCGCGTTGTCCGTGCTGACATAGGAGATCGAAATCTTCATCCGTACCTGACTCGTCTGCGCGGTGTCGAAGCTGACGTACGCGCCGGACTGCAGGCCGGTCGTGCCGGTGCTGCCAGGGTTGACGGTCGCGTCGTTCCAAGTGCCGTGCGCACTGAACGGGCGGTCGAAGGTGGCCGCGAAGAACACCGTGGAAACGTTCTGCTGCGCACAGAAATGGCCGCCGCTGATCGACCCGGTGACCGTGCCACCGTCAACACCGTCGCCGCTGTGTACCTGCACCGCCGTGTCGGTGTTGCCGTTCTGGGAGTAGCCCACCTTGAACAACAGGTTGGCCGGGGCGCCGGCGGGGAAGCCGAACTCGCCGATGCCCGCGCGGGTCGTCGTGGCGACGTTCGTGGTGATCCCGCCGAGTTTCGTCGCGTAGGAACCCGGGCTCGCCTGCTCGTCGGCGTGGCTGACCGGCTGGGTCGTCTTTCCCGGTGTGGCCCCGATATTCCCGCTCACCGGGAGTATCGGCAGGTCGCCCTGGATCGGACAGCCGACGCCGGACAGGTGGGTGACGCTCAATCCGGTGGTCGCGGAATCGTCGTAGTTGTAGCCGCCTCCCGCTGGTCGGGACGTCGTCTCGGGGCTCCAGGTGAGCATGCCGAACGGGGCTGCGGCGCCGGGGAAAGTGTTGACCGAGCCCACGAACTCTCCGCCGTTTCCGGTGCCGATGAACGGGTTCACCAGCGTGGTGGGATCGGTGGTCGGCTGGGCTTCGACATCCGCGTGTGCCGTGGTTGCGGTCATCGTCGCGGCCGCGAGTGCGATCACGACTCCCGTGCCGAAAGAACGGAAACTACGGCGGAAGAATCCGCTTGAGCGCATCTCGTCTCCCCGAACGGGTTTAGTTCACCTTGTGGACTAAATCGACTCATGTATAGCAGTGTGACTGCGATCACGTCAAGGATCCGTGCAGTGCAAAACTGTTGCCCAAGCAGGGTTTTTGTCCTGCAAGACATTCTTGACGCGCGCCCGAAATTTTGCGCAAGCGCTTTCTCGAACGGGTAATTAGGGTTCTGGAAATACGAACCACTGCTCCATTCGTGGGACATCGAACTAGGTCAAACGCGACAAAACTGCAGGTCAAACCTAAGTTCGCGACATGTAACAAGCAGGCAACGCAGTCGCAACCGTTGACCCCGCTCGATCGGGTGACTTAATTTGTTGCCCCACTAGACAAAATTGGTGGTCCCCTTGGATTCCTCCCTGCCCCTCCGGCCGGTCCGATCGGCGCGCCCCGCCGATCAGGCGACCGTCCGCCGCAGCAACCTCACGTTGGTGCTGCGGCACCTTCGTGACGTCGGCCCGCGGTCGAGGGCCGGAATCGCCATGGACACCGGGCTGAACAAGGCGACGGTGTCGAGCCTGGTGTCGGAACTGGTCGAGCTCGGCCTGGCCCGTGAGGGAGACCTCGAACGCGCCGGCGCCGTCGGCCGCCCCGGCAAGATCGTCGAACTCGACGGCCGCCGCGTCGGCGGGATCGGCGTGGAGATCAACGTCGACTACCTCACCGCGCTCGCCCTCGACCTGACCAACGCCGTGCTCTTCGAACAGCGGGTCGCACTCGACGTCCAGGCCCTCCCGATCGAAAAAGTGCTTGACGCGGCCGCGGATCTCACCGCACGCGCCCTGCGGGAATGCGGACGGCTCAACGTCGTCCCGGCCGGTGCGACCATCGCGATCCCGGCCCTCGTCGACGTCGCCGCCGGAGTCGTCGCGTTCGCGCCGAACCTCCGCTGGCGCGATGTGGCCGTGGTGAAGGGTCTGGTCGACAGACTGACTACCAGGCTCGGCAGCCCGGCCTTCCCCATTCGCATGGCCAATGACGCCAACCTGGCCGCGCTCGGCGAGTTCGCCATGGGCAGCGTCGCTGGCACCCCGGATCTCGTGTACCTCACCGGGGAGATCGGCGTCGGCGGTGGCGTCATCGCCGGGGGACGTCTTCTCGGTGGCGCGGAAGGGTTTTCCGGGGAGATCGGGCACATTCAGCTCGACCCCGGTGGCCGTCAGTGCGGCTGCGGGCGGCGCGGCTGCTGGGAAACGCTGGTGGGGATGGCCGCGATGCTCCGCCTCGCCGCCGAGCCGGGCGACCCCGTGCACGATCCCTCGCTCGATCTCGAACAACGCCTCGACATGATCCGGCGCCGGGCCGCGGTCGGCGATCGGCGGACTCTCGCCGCGCTCGGACAGGTCGGCACCGGGCTCGGGGTCGGCGCGTCGATCCTGATCAACGTCTTCAACCCGCGAGTCGTCGTGCTCGGCGGGTATTTCGCCCAACTGGGCCCTTATCTGCTCGCCCCGATGATGGCCGAACTCAAGTCGAGGGTCATCGCACCGGATATCGGCGGGTGCCGGGTCGAACTGTCCTGGCTGGGTTTCTCCGCGGCTTCCCGCGGTGGGGCCCATGTCGCGCTCGAGGCCGTGCTCGACGACCCGGCGCTGGTCGCGTTGCCGGTACCGGCCAAGGAAAGGCACAGCGGATGACTTTGCTGACGATGACGGAAATCGTCAAGGTGTTCCCCGGGGTCCGGGCACTCGACGGCGTCGACCTGGCGGTCGAAGCCGGGGAAGTGCACTGCCTGCTGGGCCAGAACGGCGCCGGCAAGTCCACCCTGATCAAGGTGCTCGCCGGCGCGCACCAGCCGGACGAGGGAGTCATCGAGTTCGACGGCGAGCCCGTGTCGTTCCCGAACCCGGTCTCCGCGACCCGGCGCGGTATCGCGACGATCTACCAGGAGCTCGACCTCGTCGACGGGCTTTCGGTGACCGAGAACATCTTCCTCGGCCACGAAAAGTCCACCGGCGGTTTCGTGCACCGCCGCGAAATGCAGGCCGAGGCACGCAAACTGCTCGAACAGCTGGGACATGCCGAGATCCCGGTCGGCCGCGAGGTGTGGCGCCTTTCCGCCGCCGGCAAGCAGATCGTCAGCATGGCGCGCGCGCTGTCCCACGACGCCCGGCTGATCGTGATGGACGAGCCATCGGCCGTGCTCGCCGCCGACGAGGTCGCCAACCTGTTCCGTGTTATCCGGGGACTGACCGACCGCGGCGTCGCGGTGCTCTACATTTCCCATCGCCTGGAAGAGATCCGCGAGATCGGCGACCGCGTCACCGTGCTCAAGGACGGCCGCACGGTCTCGACCGGGCTGCCGGCCAAGACCACGCCGACGGTCGACCTGGTGTCGTCGATGACCGGCCGCCGGGTCGAGTTCGCCTTCCCCGAGCGGCCCGACGCGGGAACCCATGACGGCCGCCCGGAAGTGCTCGTGGTCGACGGGCTGACCCTGACCGGCTCATTCAGCGACGTCTCCTTCGCCGTGCGGGCAGGCGAAATCGTCGGGCTGGCGGGCCTGGTCGGTTCGGGGCGCTCGGAAATCCTGGAGACGGTCTACGGCGCCCGGCGTCCGACGGCCGGGCAGGTCCGGTTCGGGGACAAGCAGATGCGGCCTGGCTCGGTGACGGCGTCGGTCCGTGCGGGCATGGGCCTGGCCCCCGAAGAGCGCAAGAGTCAGGCGTTGCTGCTCCACGATTCCGTCGCCCGCAACGTATCGCTCGCGTCACTGGGCAGGTTCGCCCGGTTCGGCTGGATGAACCGGAGCCGCGAACTCGCCGACGCGCAGGCGAAGACCGACTCGCTCGAGCTCCGCCCGTCCGACATCCGCCGCTCGGTCGGCAAGCTGTCCGGCGGCAACCAGCAGAAGGCGGTGCTCGCGCGCTGGCTGCTTCGTGGCTGCAAGCTCCTGCTGCTCGACGAGCCGACCCGCGGCGTCGACGTCGGCGCTCGGTCGGAGTTGTACGCGGTCATCCGCGAGCTGGCCGATTCCGGGGTCGCGGTGGTGCTGGTTTCCAGCGAGGTCCCCGAAGTCCTCGGCCTGGCCGACCGTGTTCTGGTGCTCAGGGAGGGGCGGGTGGTGTTCGAGGCGGACGCCCGCGAACTCGACGAGCACCGTGTTCTGGATCTTGTTATGGAGGCGGTATGACCGAGCAAGTCGTGGTGACGGAACCGCCATCGGCCCGGCGGTTTTCGATGCGGCGGATGAAGGACGTCCAGAACCTGGGCCTGGTGGCGGTGTTGCTGTTGCTGGCCGTCGCGGGCACGGTGACCAAGCCCGACCGGTTCTTGAGCACGGACAACCTGATCCTCGTGCTCACACTGGCATCGATCATCGGCGTGATCACCGTCGGGATGACGTTCGTGATCATCGGGGGCGGTATCGACCTCTCGGTGGGCGCGGTGGTCGCGCTCTCCACGGTGTGGGCGACGACGAAAGCCACTCAGTCCTATGGCATCGGCGGGATCATCTTCTGTGCCTTGGCCGTCGGTGTCGGCTGCGGACTTGTAAGCGGGTTGCTCATCGCCTACGGCAGAATGGTCGCCTTCATCGGCACCCTCGCCATGCTCGCCAGCGCGCGAGGTCTCGCGATCCAGCTGTCGCAAGGGAAAACGCAGACCGTCAACTTCCAGAACCAGGCACTGGTCGACCTCGGGTACAAGAAGAGCTACCTCCTCGGCGTGCCGCCGCTGGTCATCATCTTCGTGGTGGTGGCGATCCTCGGCTGGATAGTGCTGAACCGCACGACCTTCGGCCGCCGCACCTTCGCGATCGGCGGCAACCCCGAAGCCGCCCGGCTCGCCGGGATCAACGTCAAGCAGCACACCCTGCTGCTGTATGTCCTTTCCGGACTGTGCTGCGGCATCGCCAGTGTGATGCTGGTGATCCTGACCAGCAGCGGGACTTCGGCGAACGGCAACCTCTACGAACTCGACGCGATCGCGGCGGTGATCATCGGTGGCACCCTGCTCTCCGGTGGCCGTGGCTCGCTGGTCGGCTCGGTACTCGGTGTCCTCGTCTTCACCATGATCAGCGTGCTCTTCACCCTCAACAACCTGCCCACCGCGGTCCAGCAGATCGCGAAGGGCGCGATCATCGTCGTCGCTGTGCTCGTTCAGCGTCGTGCTTCAAACGAGAGGACATCGTCATGACCACACCTAGATCCGGGCTCAATCGCCGCGGTTTCTTGGCGGCAGCGTCCGCACTCGGCGTGGGGGCCGTCGCCACCGCCTGCACCGGCAACACCGACGCGGCCGCGCCATCCACCGCGGGAGCCGCGCCCGCCCAGAACGCCCAGAACGCCGAGCCGGGCAAGCTCGTGAAGATCGGGTTCGCCGGCCCCCAGGCCGACCACGGCTGGCTGAACGCGATCAACGTCAACGCCAAGGCGGAGGCGGCGAAGTACACCGACGTCGAACTGGTCGTCACCGAAGGCTCGAACGACGCGGCCGTCCAGGCCAGCCAGATCGACTCGCTGATCAGTCAGAAGGTCGACGTCCTGGTCGTGCTTCCGGCCGACGGCAAGCAGATGACCCCGGCCGGGCGCAAGGCGATGGACGCCGGCATCCCGGTGATCAACCTCGACCGGATCTTCGACTCCTCGCAGAGCTACCGGACCTGGATCGGCGGTGACAACTACCGGATGGGCCTGAACGCGGCGAACTACATCGGAAAGCGGCTGAACGGCAACGGCACCGTTCTCGAGCTCGCCGGGATCGACCTGCTCGAGCTGACTCAGCAGCGCTCCCAGGGCTTCGACGACGGCCTGAAGAACTTCCCGGGCATCCAGAAGATCGGCCGTGCGGCGGCGGAGTTCAACGTGCAGACCGGACAGGCCAGGATGGCCGAGCTCCTCCAGGCGCACCCGAAGTTCGACGCGATCTGGAACCACGACGACGACCAGGGAATCGGCGCGCTGCAGGCGGTTCAGCAGGCCGGCCGCACCGACTTCGTGATGGTCGGTGGCGCGGGCTCGAAGGCCGCGATGGAACAGATCAAGAGTGACTCGTCGGTGCTGAAGGCGACCGTGCTGTACCCGCCGACGATGGCCGCGTCCGCGGTTCGGCTCGCGCGGCTGCTCGGCCAGGCCAAGGGCCTCGGCGACCTCGCGGAGCAGGAGATCCCCGCGTCGGTCACCTTGTACTCCGCGGTCGTCACCAAGGAAAACGTGGACAAGTACCTGCCTTTCTCGTTCGAGTGACTGGGGTTCGCCATGCCTGATCGTGCAGCAACAATCGGTGTCGGGATGATCGGCTACGCCTTCATGGGTGCCGCGCATTCCCAGGCATGGCGTACCGTCCACCGCGCGTTCGACGTGCGGCTGACACCGGCGATGGTCGCCCTGTGCGGCCGGGATCCGGCCAGGGCGCACGCGGCCGCGGCCAAACTCGGCTGGCAGTCGGTGGAAACCGACTGGAAGCAGCTGATCAGCCGGGAAGACATCGGACTGGTCGACATCTGCACCCCCGGCGACACCCACGCCGAGATCGCCATCGCCGCGCTGGCGGCGGGCAAGCACGTACTCGTCGAGAAGCCGTTGGCCAACACCGTCGACGAAGCCGTGGCGATGACCGAAGCTGCGGAAAGGGCCAGGGCGAAGGGAATCCGGTCCATGGTGGCGTTCAACTACCGCCGAGTGCCCGCGCTCGCCCTGGCCCGAAAACTGATCGCGGATGGACGGCTCGGCACCATCCGGCACGTCCGGGCCCAGTACCTGCAGGACTGGATCGTGGACCCCGAGTTCCCGCTGGTCTGGCGGCTGGACAAGGAAAAGGCCGGTTCGGGCGCGCTGGGCGACATCGGCGCGCACATCATCGACCTGGCGCAGTTCGTGACCGGTTCGCGGATCACCGGGGTCAGCGGGCTGACCGAAACCTTCGTCACCGAGCGCCCGCTGGTCGCATCCTCGGCAGGGCTTGCGGGGGAGGCGTCCACGGAACGCGGCACGGTCACCGTCGACGACGCCGCCCTGTTCACCGCGCGGTTCGACTCCGGCGCGCTCGGTTCCTTCGAGGCCACCAGGTTCGCCAGCGGCCGCAAGAACGCCATGCGCATCGAGATCAACGGCTCCGACGGCAGCCTCGCGTTCGACTTCGAGTCGATGAACGAGCTTTCCTTCCACGACCACACGGAAAACCCGGACATCGCGGGCTTCCGACGGATCCTGGTCACCGAGCCGGCCCACCCGTACCTATCGGCCTGGTGGCCGCCGGGCCACGGCCTCGGGTACGAGCACGCGTTCACCCACGAGGTCCACGATCTGCTGGTCGCCATCGAGGCCGGCCGTGATCCCGAACCGTCCTTTGCCGACGGTCTCCAGGTACAGCGCGTGCTCGCCGCCGTCGAAACAAGCGCGGCCGCCCACAGCGTCTGGACCGCCATCGAAGGAGCCACCGCATGATCGCCCGCCTTCGCCTGCTGGTCCTGGCCCTTGCCATCGTTGTCATCGCCTCTGTCGGCACCGCGTCGGCGGGTTATGCCGCTCCGGCCGCCGATCCCGCGTTCAAGGCGCTGGTCTTCTCCAAGACGGCCGGCTTCCGGCATACGTCCATTCCGGCCGGGATCGCCGCGATTCAGAAGCTCGGGCAGGAGAACAACTTCGCCGTCGACGCGACCGAAGACGGCGCCGCGTTCACCGAAGCCAATCTCGCCCAGTACAAGGTCGTCATCTTCTTGTCCACCACCGGTGACGTCCTCAACGACGCCCAGCAGACGGCGTTCCAGCACTACATCGAGGGCGGTGGCGGCTTCGCGGGCGTCCACGCCGCGGCGGACACCGAATACGACTGGCCCTGGTACGGCGAGCTCGTCGGCGCCTACTTCAAGCAGCACCCGGCGCCGCAGCAGGCCGTCGTCAAGGTCGAGGACCCGGCGCACCCGTCGACCCAGGGCCTGCCGGCGAAGTGGACCCGCAGCGACGAGTGGTACGACTACCAGGCGAACCCGCGCGAGAACGTCCACGTCCTGACTTCGCTGGACGAGACGACCTACAGCGGTGGCACGATGGGGTTCGACCATCCGAACACCTGGTGCCAGGACTACAAGGGCGGCCGGTCCTGGTACACCGGGCTCGGGCACGACGACGCGTCCTTCACCGAGACGAATTTCCTCCACTTGCTGCTCGGCGGCATCCAGACCGCCGCAGGTGTCGTCCCGGCGGACTGCTCGGCAAGCCTCGACGCCGGCTTCGAGAAGGTCACACTCGACGACAACACGTCCAACCCGATGATGCTCGACGTCGCCGCGGACGGCCGCGTCTACTACATCGATCGGCTCGGTGACGTGAAGGTGATCAAGCCGGGTGCCGGTGGGGTGGCGACGGCCGCGCATCTCGACGTGTTCACAGCCAACGAAAGCGGCCTGCTCGGGCTCGCCCTGGATCCCGCATTCGTCACGAACCACTGGATCTACTTCTACTATTCCCCGAACGGCAAGGACGTCGACCGGCTGTCGCGGTTCACCGTGAACACCGACAGCACGCTCGACCTGTCGACGGAAAAGGTGCTCCTCGAAGTGCCGGTTCAGCGGTCGGAATGCTGTCACCACGGCGGTGGCATGGTGTTCGACCCGGCCACCGGTGACCTCTGGCTCGGCAACGGCGACAACAGCAACCCGTTCGCCTCCGACGGCTACACGCCGATCGACGAGCGCGCCGGACGGTCCACTTGGGACTCCCAGCGCTCGTCGGCGAACACCAACGACCTGCGCGGCAAGATCCTTCGCATCCACCCGGAGGCCGATGGCACCTACACCGTGCCCGCCGGGAACCTGTTCGCGCCGGGCACGGAAAAGACCCGCCCCGAGATCTACGGCATGGGCTTCCGCAACCCTTTCCGTATCGGCATCGATCCGGCCACGCACAAGCTGATGGTCGCCGACTACGGCCCGGACGCCGGCGCCGCGAACCCCGCGCGTGGCCCGGAGAACACCGTCGAATGGCAGATTCTCAACCAACCGGGGTTCTACGGCTGGCCGTACTGCGTTGGTGACAACAAGGCTTA
Source organism: Actinomycetota bacterium (assembly GCA_032230695.1). GTDB lineage: Bacteria > Actinomycetota > Actinomycetes > Mycobacteriales > Pseudonocardiaceae > Amycolatopsis. Next base: position 23,527 of record JAVXWP010000102.1, read on the forward strand.
CGTCGACTACGACTTCGCGACCGGCGCCTCCGGTGCGCCGTTCGACTGCGCGGCACCGAAGAACAACTCGCCCAACAACACCGGGCTGGTCGACCTCCCGCCCGCGATTCCGGCGATGGTCTACGGGCACTACGCCGGGGAGCCGAAATTCCCCGAGCTCGGTGCGGAAGGCGCGCCGATGGCGGGTCCCGTCTACCGGTACGACGAGAACCTGACCTCGGACCGCAAATGGCCGGCCTATTGGGACGGCAAGGCGATCTTCGGTGAGTGGAACACGGACAAGCTGTTCTCCTTCCAGCTCAACGAAGACGGCAGCCAGCTCGTCGACATCAACCGGATCCTGAACAAGCTGAGCTTCAAGAAGCCGATGGACATGAAGTACGGCGCGGACGGCGCGCTGTACCTGATCGAATGGGGCTCGGGATTCGGCGGGGACAACGCCGATTCCGGCGTCTACCGGATCGACTACGTGCGCGGCAACCGCTCGCCCATCGCGACGGCGACCGCGGACAAGAGCTCCGGCGCTGCTCCGCTCACGGTCGGGTTCTCCAGTGAGGGTTCGCGGGATCCGGACGGCAACCCGATCACTTTCGCCTGGGACTTCGAAAGCGACGGCACGGTCGACTCGGCCGAGCCGAACCCGCAGCACACCTACGGCACCAATGGGAACTTCAGCGCGACGCTGACGGTTACCAGTGCGAACGGCAAGAGTGCCAGCGCGAGCGTGCCCGTCGTGGTCGGCAACACGATGCCCGTGGTGACGTTGAACCTGCCGCCGAACGGAGGTTTCTTCGACTTCGGCGACCAGGTGAAGTACACCGTCACGGTCACCGATCCGGAGGACGGGACCGTCGACTGTGCGTCGGAAAAGATGCAGGCGATCCTCGGGCACGACACGCACGGCCATCCACTCGACCAGTACACCGGGTGCTCGGGAACCGTGCAGACGACGTTGTCCTCCGGACACAGCGACGGCGACAACGTCTTCTATGTCTTGGAAGCGTCCTATACGGACAAGGGCGGTGCGGGCGGGTCCCAGCCGCTGACCGGCCGGGCGCAGGCGATCCTGCAACCCAAGCACAAGCAGGCCGAGTACTTCAGCTCGACCGGCCGCGTCGCCGACGGCACGGGTACCGGAAACCCGGGTGTCCAGGTGGAGACCGCCGGCGACTCGGCCGGTGGCTTCAAGGACATCGGGTCCATCGAGGACGGTGACTACTGGTCGTTCGATCCGGCCAACCTTTCCGACATCGACGTCCTGCGTTTCCGCACGGCTTCGGCCTCTGGCGGCGGCACGATCGAAGTCCACGCCGGAACACCGGACGGGCTGCTGCTCGGCAAGGTCGGCGCGCCGCCGACCGGGGCCTGGCAGACCTACACCGACGTCACCGTGGCACTGGCCACGCCGCGCACAGTGACCGAGCCGCTGTTCTTCGTGGCGCGCAAGCCCTCGGGCAGCAGCGACAACGGCGGCCTGTTCAACGTCAACTGGGTCGACTTCGTCGGCAAGGGCGTGACGGACAACCAGCGCCCGACGGTCGCCCTCACCGCGACGCCGACGACCGGTGAAGCGCCGCTCGCGGTGAACTTTCACAGTGTCGCCACCGATCCCGAGGGTGACAATCCGCTGACCTATCAGTGGAACTTCGGTGTGCCCGGCGCACCGCAACCGTCCACACCGGATGCTTCGTACACCTACCGGACCGCGGGGTCCTACGACGCGTCGGTGACCGTCACCGACAGCCGGGGCGCGGCGCGGACCGAACACGTGCCGATCACCGTCGATTCGCCGGGACAGAGCTGTCTCGGCGGCAGGTCCGACAGTTTCGCCGGCACCCAGCTCGACCGGACGAAGTGGACGGTCGTCCGGGAGAACCAGGACCTGCGCGTCTCCGGCGGAGCCCTGCACATCCCGACCGCGCTCGCCGACATCTACGGCGGCAACAACAGCACCCCGGTACCGAACCTCGTCGTGCAGCCGGCGCCGGACGGTTCGTGGGAAGCGACCACCAAGGTGACACTGGCGGCACGGGACGCCTACCAGCAAGCCGGTCTCGTGCTCTACGGCGACGACGACAACTACGCGAAGATGGTCCTGGAAGCCCAGGGCGCCAACGACATCAACCGCCGGGTCTTCCAGTTCATCCGCGAAGAGCAGGGCGTGCCCAACGAAAAATCGCAGTCCAACGTTCCCGCCTCGGGATCGGCCTACAGCGACACCGTGTACCTGCGGATGGCCAGTGACGGCACCCATGTGACCGGGGCGTACTCGGCCGACGGGACGACCTGGACCGCGATGCCGGAGACGGACAAGCTCCTCGCCGGGATCACCAACCCGCGGATCGGGCTGATTTCCTTGGCCAGCGGCGGAACCCGGCCGGTGATCGACGCCGCGTTCGACTCGTTCCAGCTCACCCCCGACGAGACGGCGGGCCCGGACGACGAGTTCGACGGAACCTCGCTGGACTCCTGCCGCTGGAGCACCGTCGTGCGGCCCGACGCGGCCACGCAGCGGATCGCCGGCGGGAACCTCGAAATCGACACCAGCAAGGGCGAAATCTACGGCGGCGACAACTCGGCGCCGAAGAACTTCACCCTCCAAACCCCGCCCGCCGGGGACTGGACCGTGGAGACCAAGGTCGACGGCAGCGCGTTCACCGAGGCCTACCAGCAGGCCGGGCTGATCGCGTACGGCGACGACGGCAACTACGTCAAGATCGATTACCTCACCAACAACACGGCGGGCTCCCCGGTCACTCGCGGCATCGAGCTGCGCAGTGAAATCGGTGACGTGGTGCAGAATCCGCAGTCGAACATCGGTGACCTGACCCAGGGTGTGTGGTTCCTGAGACTGGCCAAGCTAGGCGACACCTACCGCGGCTTCTACTCCGCAGACGGCGTCAGTTGGACCGAGCTCGGTTCCTTGACCAATGCCGCTGTCGCCAACGCCAAGGTCGGCCTGTTCGCGTTCGGTGTCAACCAGGTCGCCTCGAAGACGGCGAAGTTCGACTACTTCCACCTGTCGACGGCGCCGATCGACGAGACCGCACCGGTCACCACGGCCGTCACCGATCCGGCGGCACCCAACGCCGCCGGTTGGTACGGCGGGCCGGTCGAGGTCGCGCTGAGCGCGGCCGACGAACCGGGCGGTTCCGGCCTAGCTGGCGTCGAGTACAAACTGGACGGTGGAGAGTGGGCGGCTTACACCGCACCGGTTTCCGTGACCGGGGACGGCGGCCACACCGTCGCCTACCGTTCCGCCGACCTGGCAGGGAACGTCGAGGCCGGGAGGACCGTCACGGTGAACATCGACGCCACCAAGCCGACGGCCACGGTTTCGGGGCTTACGGCGGGGCAGATCTACGGTGACAGCCAGGACCTGCGCATCGCCTGGCAGGCCGTGGACGCCACCTCCGGCGTCGGTCCGGTGACCGCGACGCTGGACGGACGGCCGTACCAGTCCGGCACTTTGCAGGCGCTGTACGAGCTGGAAGCGGGCCTGCACGAGCTGTCGGTCACCGTGACGGACAACGCGGGCAACCAGGCCACGCACAAGGTGTCGTTCGGTGTCGACACGTCGACACGGGATCTCGCCAACCTGATCGACCGCTTCAAGGCCACCGGCAGGCTCAGTGCGGCCGGGGCGAACACGCTGCACACCCAGCTCACCAAGGCGCGCAAGGCCGAGGCGAACGGCAACGACGGCAAGACGATCACCGAGTTGGGCAAGTTCAAGACACTGGCAACCGACCCGGCGATCGTGGTCGTTGGTGAAGTCCGCCAAATTCTCGGGCGCGACACCGACGTGATCGTCGCGCGGCTGTCCGGGCCCGAACCCAGCAGCAGGCGGCCGACATGATCAGACGATTACCAGGCCAAGTCTTGTGGATCTTCGTTCGCGCTATCCGCGCCCCGGTGAGGAACC
>JAVXWP010000146.1:0-4462 GCA_032230695.1 Actinomycetota bacterium
CGTCAACCCTCAGTCGGGCAAATGCCTCGATGTCGCAAACGGTTCGACAGCCAACGGAACCCAGGTCCGCCTCTGGACCTGCAACGGCGCCGGCGCACAGAACTGGCAGGTCAACACCAGCGGCACGATCACCAACCCCCAGTCGGGCAAGTGCCTGGACGCGGCAGGCCAGGGCACCGGCAACGGCACAGGGATTCAGATCTACGACTGCAACGGCTCCACGACACAGGCCAATCAAGCCTGGTCACTGCGCTGATCCGGTGGTGCCCCGCCAACCGCGCGGGGCACCACGCCGGCTCGCAGTACGGCGATGTCGGCGCCTCGCAACGCTTCGTCGGCGTCCCGGAAGGGCCTGATGCTCCGCAACACCCCGATGGCCGTTCCGACGCCCCACCCGGACTGCGCCGAGGCGACCAGTTCGTCGACCCGTGCCGCGCCTGGTCCGACGTCATCCAGCAGCACTGCGAACTCGTCCTGCCGCAGGCGGGCCGCGGAATCCCCGTCGGCCAGCGTCTGCAACATCCGCCGGACAACCTCCCGCCACGCTTCTGCCTGTGCGGCGGCCGGATCGACCTCGACCGCTGCCGCGACCCGGATCAGGACGACGGCGCAGTCGTAGTCACCTGGCCGCCGGGTCCGCTTGATGGCTGCGCCGAGCCGGTCGAGGAAGAGCATCCGGTTGACCAGGCCGGTCTCCGGGTCGCGCAAGGCGTTGCGACGCAGGGCTAGCTCTTGTTCCTTCCGTTCGGTCATGTCGACCAAGGCTCCGACGAGGCGGGCCGGGCATCCTGCATCGTCAAGAACGGTCACTGCGCGGCACATCATCCACCGGTAGTCGCCGGAGGAGGTCCGCACCCGGTGCTCGAGCTCCAGCGGAGTACGGGCACCGCCGAGCTGTGCAGCAATCGCGGTGGACAATTCGCTGCGTTCGTCCGGATGCACGCGGTCGAGCCACTCGGTGGGAGACGAGCCGATCTCGTCCGCGCCGTAGCCCAGCAACTGCTTCCACCTCGGCGAGTAGTAGACGGTGCCGGCCGAGACATCCCAGTCCCAGGTGCCATCCTGGGTCGCCATCGAGGCGAGCGCATACCGCTCTTCGCTCGCCCGGACAGTGTCGGCAAGAGCTCGCTCCCGCGCCGCGGCCTCCTCCAGCGCCAGCCGTTGATCACGCAAAGACGCCATCAGTCGCTCCTCGTCCAACGCCACCGCCAGCAGTGCCGCCCAGTGGTTGTACTTGTCGCGGCCGCTGGTCATCCTGGTGTCGACCGTGCCGTCGATCGCCAGCAGTCCCCAGTCGCTCGCGCCGTAGGTCACCGGGACCACCAAGGTGAGATCGCTGCTGCCGGCCCGGGGCCGTGCCGCGGGCGGGAACTGACTGGCGGGCATGCGGGTGCCGGCCAGGCGGGACAACATCCCGGAGGGGTCGTTGACGCCGACGATCTCGATCTCCCGATCGCCGGGCGTGAGTTCGTGGCCGGCCCACAGCCCGAGGCAGGCGGTGCCGCGCCCGGCGGAGGGAAGCCAGCTGAGGGTGCGCGGGCCGGGACCGGTCCCGCGCAGCAGGTCCAGGTCGACCTCGTACTGGTCGGCGATCGCTCGTTCCAGGTATCCGCTGCGCGCCAGCATCGGCCGGGTGCAGCCTTTGGTCAGTGCGAGGAGGACATCGGTGGTGACCCGGCGCAGGATCGCCAGCCGGTCCGATCCGGGCGGCAAGGTGCCCATCAGTTCGGTCTCCAGGTCCCGGACCGCGGCGACGAACTGTTCGAGTGCCTCCGGATACGGCCGCCGGGCGGAGGTCAGCTCGGCGAGCCGGCCGAGCAGCACCGCGGCCGGAACGGAGCCGTGCTCGGCGGCGGCGGTGATCGGTACGACGACAGCCCGCAGCCAGCTCTCGCGAGCCCCGTCGTCGCCGGTCTCGAGACTCCCGATCGCGGGCGGCCGGCCGCCGAATCCGGTGTCGGAGAGCCGATGCAGCCGCGACCGGGCCGGCGTCGATCCGTAGAGGTCGAACAGCGGATCGTCGATGCCGGCCGCGAGCTGAGCCGTCGGGTCGCCACAGCCGCAGGATTCGCGGATCACCAACGTGGACGGCGTTCGGTACGCCTCGGCAATCACTTCCTCGCCGCGAAGCCGGGCGAGCAGCAACTTCACCGCGAGCCCGCCGACCCGGTCGAGGTGCGGATCGACCGTCGAGAGTCGCGGTACCAGACGGGCTCCGGTCTCGGTCCGGTCGAACCCGATCACGGCATGGTCCTGCGGCAGCACGAGTCCGGCGGCCCGCAGCGCGCGGATGAAGCCGACCGCGTTCCGGTCGGTCGCCGCGATCGTCGCGGTCGTGGGCAGACCGTCGGCCAGCAGCCGGGCTGCTGCTTGCGAGCCGCCCAACTCATGGTTGTCGACGGTCTCGAAGAACCACCCCGGACCAGGCCCGGTCCCGTACCCGGCGAGCGCCGTCCGATAGGCGTCGTACCGCGCCCGGATGTCGCGCTGCACCGGGCTGCCGATGAAGCCGATGCGGGAGTGCCCGTGTTCGAGCAGATGCTTCAGCGCCGCCTCGACGCCACCGGCGTTGTCCGGAACCACCACCGGAGCCGGAAGCGCGGTCTGGTCCTCGCTGATCATCACGACCGGGCGGCCCCACTTCTGGACCGAGGCAAGCCGGTCGTGCTGAACCGCCCCTGCAATGACGATGATGCCGTCGACGGCATCGAGTGCGACCGGTACCTCGGCCAACGGCTCGTCCAGGTACCGCTCGCGATCGAGGCCGGCCGGATAGGTCTGCACGGCGACGACGCGGTGCCCACCCAGGCGGGCCGCTCGCGATACTCCGGCGATCAGCGCACCGAAGTAGAAGCCACCGACCACCGGCGAGAGCACCCCGATCGTCAGCCGCCTGCTCCGGGCCGTGGCGCCGCTCTGCATCCCAGCCATCCGCATCCCTCGTCACGTTCGTCGGAGGCGAGCCGATGCGCGCACGCGCATCGGGCCACACACTAGGCAATTGTGGTCCCGCCCATCCGCGACAGCTCTGGATCGCACACCCGCCGCCCGACGATCAGCGACGTCGCCCGGGCGGCCGGGGTGTCGATCGCGGTCGTCTCCTATGCGCTCAACGGTCGCTCCGGCGTTTCAGCTGCCACCCGGGAGCGGGTGCTGCGGATCGCCGACGAGTTCGGCTGGCGGCCGAATGCCGCAGCGAGTTCGCTGCGGACCGGACCTCGCGCGGTCGGTCTGGTGCTCACCCGGGAGGCCGGCGGGGTGGCTCCCGCGACGTCCTTCCTGGACTTCGTCTCCGCCGTGCAGGATGTCGTGGCCGAGCGCGAGTTCGCCCTGCTGCTGCAGATCGTGGACTCCCCCGAGGCCGCGGTGGCGACGTACCGCAAGTGGTGGGCCGAGCACCGTTTCGACGTGATGATCGTGCCCGACGCCCTGACCCGGGATCCCCGGGTCGACGCTTTGCGACGGATGCGCACGCCGGCCGTCGTACTGGCCCCGCAGGCCGGCTGCCAAGGGCTGGCGTCGGTCTGGTCCGACGAGGAGGAAGCCTCGTCGCGGATCGGGACCTACCTGGTGGAACTCGGGCATCGTGAAGTTGCTGTCGTGACCGGTCCGGCAGCTCTGCACCACACTCGAGTGCGGCTGGAGGTACTCACCCGGGTGTTCGACGCGGTCGGCGGCAGACTGATCCACGTGGCCACCAACGCGACCCCGGAAGCGGCGGCCGCGACCACCCGGCGGTTGCTGACGACCTCGACGACGCCGTCGGCCATCGTGCTCGACTCCGACCAGATGGCGGTGGCCGCACTCGACGTCGCGAGGCGGCTCGGTCTGCAGGTCCCGTGGGATCTGTCGATCGTCTCGGGCAGCGATTCGGCCCTCTGCCGCCTCGCCACCCCGTCGATCACCGCCTTGTCGCTGCCGTCGAGCGAACTCGGAGCCGCGGTGGGCCGGGCAGTGCTGGCGGTGCTCGACGGGCAACCGGAGTACAGCTGGGTCGAACCGATCGGCGGCCTCGCTGTCCGCGGCAGCACGGCGCCCCGATCCCGCTGAGTCTGGTCGCCGCCCAGCCCCTAAACGTTTAACCCCCTGCCGACCACGTGCTGTGGCGTGCGAAGTTCGCCGAAGCCGCCACGGATCGTCCGCAGCGGCTCCGGCTGGCCCTTCCTGGTGGGCCCAGCACGCCTACCGCCCCCTGGAGGCACGTGTGTTCAAGATCCCCCGACGACTGCTGGCGGCCACCGTCGCAGCAACCGTCATCTTCCCGCTGACCGTGACGACCACAGCGAGCGCCGCTGAGCCACACGCCGACAACCCGTACGCCGGCGCCACGCAGTACGTGAATCCCACCTGGGCCGCCACCGTCGAGGGTGCCGCCACCCGAGCCTCCGATCCGGCTCTCGCCGCGAAGATGCGCGTGGTCGGGAACCAGCCGACCGCGGTCTGGATGGACCGGATCAGCGCC
>JAVXWP010000150.1:0-287294 GCA_032230695.1 Actinomycetota bacterium
ATGCGCGCGGCGACCTACGTCCAGGCGTTCCAGTTCGTGTTGAAGCTGCTGCTTTTCATCGTCCCGGCGATCTGGCTCGTGGTGCACGTCAACGCTTCCGTGCGGTTCGACGCCGTGCATCCGGTGGAGTTCACCCATTTCGCGCGCGAAACCCCGGTCGATTTCGAAGTCGACGTGACCATGGAAATCCGCGAGCCCACCGGCATCCGCTCCCCCGACGGCACCCCGGCAACGGTGCCGCCTGGCGAGCTCACGATGTCCGGCGGGCAGACGCTGACCTTCCTCGAAGGTTCGCCGGTCCCCGGGCTCCGGGGTGGCGCGGCGCCGGGTGGGCAAGCCTGGCAACGCCCCCTGCTCGACCTGGAGAACGGCGGCTACCCACTGCTCGGGACGTGGGCGGTGCTGATCGCGACCATGCTGGGCACGATGGGCCTGCCGCATGTCCTGATGCGCTTCCACACGAGCCCGGACGGCCGCGCCGCGCGCAAGACCGCCGCGATCACCGTGGCGCTGCTGAGCGTTTTCTATTTCTTCCCAGGGGTTTACGGCGTGCTCGGCCGGGTCCTGGTGCCTGAGCTGTATCTCTCCGGAGCCACGGACACCGTCGTCGTCGCGCTCCCGGCACAGGTCGACACCGGCCCGGCCGGGACGACGTTCACCGCGTTGCTCACCGCGGGGGCGTTCGCCGCGTTCCTGGCGACGTCGCTCGGCCTGCTGCTCGTGGTGTCCGGCGCCATCGCACACGACCTGATGCCCGGCGGACTGCGCCGGCTGCGGGTCACCGTTGTCGTGGCGGCCGCCGTCATGGTCCTGCTGGCGCTGCCGTCCACCCGAATCGACGCCGGAATCCTGGTGACCTGGGGCTTCACCGTGGCGGCGTCGACGTTCTGCCCGCTGCTCGTGCTGGGCATCTGGTGGCCACGGCTGACGGCCGCCGGGGCGATCAGCGGGGTAGTCGCCGGGCTGCTGTCGTCCTCGGGCTCGATCGTGACGGCGTTGTTCGGACCGGAACTGGACGGCTGGCTGTCGATCCTGGTCGCGCAACCCGCGCCCTGGACGGTGCCGCTCGCGTTCGCGATCATGATCGCGGTGTCTTTGCGCGGACGGCCACCGCCGTGGTCGCGGGCGGCCATGCTGCGCCTGCACCTCGACGAGGGCAACCACCTCTTGGGCCAGCCGAAGCGCCGTCCTGCCACTGGGCCGGACGGCCCAGAGCCCGTCCGTTCGTCACGGTTGAGGCGCCGTTGGTAAACCGTTCGTCGCAGCGGACGGCGTTTGAACTTTGGACTGTTTCCAGTACGACCCCGGTCTCCCTAACGTGGCGCGGAACACATTCGTTCCACTCAATGAGGAGGCCCCGTGAGTCTCACGGAGCAGGACACTACCGGCGACGGCCCGCCGGTGGACGTGTGGGAAGAAGCGCACAACAGCGCCGAATTCCAGCAATTGCGGACCAGGCTGCGCCGATTCGTCTTTCCCATGACCGCGCTGTTCCTGTTGTGGTACCTGCTGTACGTGCTGCTGGCGGACTACGCGCACGGGTTCATGTCGACGAAGGTGGTCGGCAACATCAACATCGGCCTGATCTTCGGGCTGCTCCAGTTCGTCTCGACGTTCGTCATCACGGGGCTCTACGTCCGGTACGCGAACAGGCAACTCGACCCCATCGCGGAGAAAATCCGCGAAGACCTCGATGGAGTGGTCAAATGATCAACCTCGCCGCCGGTGTCGAGGGCAGCAATCCGGTCCTGAACATCAGCATCTTCGGCGTCTTCGTCGCGATCACACTGGTGATCGTGTTCCGGGCCAGCCGCAACACCAAGACCGCCTCTGACTACTACGCTGCCGGGCGTGCCTTCACGGGCCCGCAGAACGGCATCGCGATCGCCGGCGACTACCTCTCGGCGGCTTCCTTCCTCGGGATCGCGGGCGCCATCGCGGTCTACGGCTACGACGGCTTCCTCTATTCGATCGGCTTCCTGGTGGCGTGGCTCGTCGCCCTGTTGCTGGTCGCCGAGCTTCTCCGGAACACCGGCAAGTTCACGATGGGTGACGTTCTCGCGTTCCGGATGCGGCAACGCCCGGTCCGCGCTGCGGCTGCCACCTCGACGCTGGCCGTGTCGTTCTTCTACCTGCTCGCCCAGATGGCCGGTGCCGGCATCCTGGTTTCGTTGCTGCTGGGCATTTCCAGCAGTGTCGGTCAGGCTGTGGTCATCTCGGTGGTCGGTGTCGTCATGATCTTCTACGTCTTGGTCGGCGGGATGAAGGGCACCACGTGGGTGCAGATCATCAAGGCCGCGCTGCTCATCGCGGGCGCGTTCGTGATGACTGTCTGGGTGCTCGGCAAGTACGGCTTCAACCTGTCGAGCCTGTTCGGTGGCGCGGTGGACCGCGCCGGCTCCGGTGGCGACAAGCTGCTCAACCCGGGTGCGCGCTACGGCCTCAACGGCACGAGCAAGATCGACTTCCTGTCGCTCGGCATCGCGCTGGTGCTCGGCACCGCCGGCCTGCCGCACGTGCTGATGCGCTTCTACACCGTCCCGACAGCCAAGGACGCCCGCAAATCCGTCGTATGGGCGATCGCGCTGATCGGCATCTTCTACCTGTTCACCCTCGTGCTGGGCTACGGCGCGGCGGCACTGGTGGGCAAGGACAAGATCCTCAAGGCTCCCGGTGGCGAAAACTCGGCGGCGCCGCTGCTGGCACAGGAACTCGGCGGGCCGGTGCTGCTCGGCTTCATCGCCGCGGTCGCGTTCGCCACGATCCTCGCCGTGGTCGCCGGGCTGACGATCACCGCGTCGGCGTCCTTCGCGCACGACGTCTACGCCAACGTGATCAAGAAGGGCAAGGTCGACGACCCGGACGCGGAGGTGAAGGTCGCCAGGATCACCGCGCTGGTGATCGGTGCGGTCGCGATCGCGGGCGGAATCCTGGCCAAGGACCAGAACGTCGCCTTCCTGGTGGCGCTGGCGTTCGCTGTCGCGGCGTCGGCGAACCTGCCGACGATCCTCTACTCGCTGTTCTGGAAGCGGTTCAACACCCAGGGCGCGTTGTGGAGCATCTACGGCGGTTTGGGCATCACGATCGTGCTGATCATCTTCTCCCCCGCGGTTTCGGGCACGACGAAGTCGATGATCAAGGGCGTCGACTTCCACTGGTTCCCGTTGCAGAACCCGGGCCTGGTGTCGATCCCGCTGTCGTTCTTCCTCGGCTGGCTCGGCACCGTGCTGTCGAAGGAGCACAACCAGGACAAGTACGCGGAGATGGAAGTCCGTTCCCTCACCGGCGTCGGCGCGGAAAAAGCCACCCCGCACTAAGCCGCGCCGCACGAGATGTCGCCATCTTGTGGTCTCTTAGCTATGGGAGATCACAAGATGTCGACATCTCGCAGGTCACCGACCAGGGTGTCGGCGGCGGAGTAGGGGTCGAGTTCGCGGTCGACGACCTGCTGGGCCAACGCCGTCAGCTCCTCGCCACCGCGCAGGTGCCCGAGCTCCGCCCGCAGCCGGTGCAGCGCGATCGCCTCGACCTCGCTCACCGCGCGCTTGACGCGGCGCCGGGTCAGCTCGCCGTTCTCGTCGAGCCACGCCCGATGCTCGTCCAGCGCACGCACGACGTCACCGACGCCTTCACCCCTCGACGCGACGGTGCGCACGATCGGCTGGCGCCAGCTCCGCCCGCGGATCTCCTTGCGTCCGAACGAGATCATCTGCTTCAGATCGTGAACTGTCGTCTCGGCGCCGTCACGGTCGGCCTTGTTGACGACGAACACGTCGGCGATCTCCAGCACTCCGGCCTTCGCCGCCTGGATACCGTCGCCCATTCCCGGCGCGAGCAGCACCACGGTGGTGTCAGCCAGCTTGACGACATCCACTTCGGACTGTCCGACGCCCACGGTCTCGATGAGCACGACGTCGAAGCCGGCCGCGTCGAGTACCCGCACGGCCTGCGGCGCCGCCCAGGCCAGCCCGCCGAGATGCCCGCGGGTCGCCATCGAGCGGATGAACACGCCGCTGTCGGTGGCGTGCTCGGTCATCCGGATGCGGTCACCGAGCAGCGCGCCACCGGAAAACGGCGACGACGGGTCGATGGCCAGCACGCCGACGCGCTTGCCTTCCGCGCGCAGGGCGGAGAGCAGCACCGACGTCGATGTCGACTTGCCGACACCCGGCGGACCGGTGAGTCCGACGATCTGCGCATGGCCCGTGTACGGCGTCAGCGCCTTCGCGACTTCGCGCAGCTGCGGGTGCGCGTCCTCGACCAGCGAAATGAGCCGGGCGACCGCACGCTGCTGTCCGTCCCGCGCGCGATCGACCAGCTCCGCGATATCCATCTGGACCGGAGGCACCTACTTCTTCGGCACCTTGATCAGCAGCGCGTCACCCTGGCCACCGCCACCGCACAGCGCGGCGGCACCGAGACCGCCACCACGGCGGGTCAGTTCGTAGATCAGGTGGACGGCAAGCCGAGCGCCCGACGCGCCGATCGGGTGGCCGAGCGCGATGGCGCCGCCGTTGACATTCACCTTCTCCGGGTCGAGGCCGAGCTTGTCCGTGGAGACCACGCCGACCGCGGCGAAAGCCTCGTTGATCTCGACCAGGTCCAGGTCGCTGACGTCGAGCTTCTCCTTTGCCAGCGCGGCAAGAATCGCGTGCGACGGCTGCTCGTGCAGGCTCGCGTCCGGACCGGCGACGACTCCGTGCGCGCCGATCTCGGCGATCCAGCTGAGCCCGAGCTCCTCCGCCTTGGCCTTGCTCATCACCACGACCGCCGCCGCGCCGTCCGAAATCTGTGACGACGAACCGGCGGTGATGGTGCCGTCGGTGGCGAACGCGGGACGTAGTTTGCCGAGACCCGCGGCGGTCGTGTCCGCGCGGACACCCTCGTCGGTGTCGAACACGACCGGGTCGCCCTTGCGCTGTGGAATGCTCACCGGCGCGATCTCGTCGGCGAACTTGCCGGCCGCGATCGCCGCGGCGGCGCGCTGGTGTGACCGCGCGGAGAACTCGTCCTGCTGTTCACGCGTCACGCCGTAGCGGACGTTGTGCTTTTCCGTCGACGCGCCCATCGCCACCTGGTCGAACGCGCAGAACAGGCCGTCGTAGGCCATGTGGTCGACGAGCGCGGTGTCGCCGTACTTGAACCCGGAGCGGGACTTCGGCAGCAGGTGCGGCGCCTGGGTCATCGACTCCTGGCCACCGGCGACCACGACGTCGAACTCACCGGCGCGGATCAGCTGATCGGCCAGCGCGATGGCGTCCAGCCCGGACAGGCAAACCTTGTTGATGGTCAGCGCGGGCACGTTCATCGGGATACCCGCGGCGACGGCGGCCTGACGGGCCGGGATCTGGCCGGCGCCGGCTGTCAGCACCTGGCCCATGATCGTGTACTGCACGTCCTCCGGCTTGACGCCGGCCCGCTCGAGCGCGGCCTTGATGGCGACCCCGCCCAGCTGCGCACCGGTGAAGTCCTTGAGGGACCCGAGCAGGCGCCCGATCGGCGTTCGGGCAGCGCCAAGGATCACAGAACCGGACAAGGCGTCCTCCCAGCATCGAGGTAAGCAATCGTTAACTTCTGACGATACCCGTAGAAGTCACTTCTTGAACAAGCGCAGTTTGTTTGAGCCAGTGTGAGCCGTCGCACCCCGTTCGCCGTCCGCGGAGCTCTATTCTTCGGCTTATGGATGACTCCCTGAAGCCGTTCGTGACAGCCATCGACCACGTCGGCATCGCCGTGCCCGATCTCGACGTGGCGATCGAGTTCTACGTCGAGCACTTCGGCCTCGAAGTGACGCACACCGAGGTCAACGAAGAGCAGGGCGTGCGCGAGGCCATGCTGCACGCACAGGGCGACGGCGGCACCGGTACCGCGATCCAGCTGCTCGCGCCGCTGCGTGAGGACTCGGCGATCGGCAAGTTCATCGGCAAGAGCGGCCCTGGCCTGCAACAACTGGCCTACCGTGTGTCCGATGTGGACGCTGCCGCCGCTACGCTGCGAGCGAAGGGGCTGCGACTGCTTTACGAGCAGGCCAAGCGCGGGACATCCAACAGCCGGGTCAACTTCGTCCACCCGAAGGACACCGGTGGCGTGCTCGTCGAACTCGTCGAGCCCGCCACCTGAGCGACGGGAACCACGCCTAGGCGGGAGCGGCCCGGGAAGTGAGCGCGGCGGCAATGAAGACGAGCTCACGCTCCATCTCCCCCGGCGGGTCCTCGTCGGCGTGCCGCGCCACCGAGTGGCGGTAGCTGACTGCCCGGGCGAGCAGCCCGGACGCGCTGTCGACGTCCGCGTGTTCGAGCCGGCCACCCGCCGCCGCGACGATCACCGACCGGACCTGCCGGACGAGCGACTGGAACTGGTCGTGCAACGCGTCGCGGACATCGCGATGGGTGTCGGCCTCGCGCCACAGCAGGTGCGAAAGCATCCGCGACGCGTCGAGCCGCCTGTCCAGCTCGGCGATCAGTTTCCGCAGGCTGCCCGCGATGTCACCGGGAACGACCACCTGCGATGGCTCGATCCGTGCCTCCGGCAGCCGCACGACCAGCGCGGCCAGCAGGTCGGGCTTACGCCTGAAGTAGTAGTGCACCAGGCCCTTCGGCACCCCGGCGCGCTCCGCGATGCGGGACGTCGGGGTGGCGTCGAAGCCCGACTCGGCGAACAGTTCTTCCGCGGCGAGCAGAATGCGTTCCTTCGCCGAGTCTTCGGTGGTCAATCCGTACTCCTCGTTGTCGCTCAGTGCGAGCCTGCCATCCGGTGTGCTTCGTTCGCGACCGGCAGCGCGATAGCCCCGACCACTACGGTCAGCCCACCGATGATCCATGCCGTCCACGCGGCGCCGTTGAATTCGGTGAAGCCCAAGACCCAAGGCGACAGGAACAGCAGCGCGCCCAGGACGATCTGGACTCCTTCGCCGTAGACCATCCCCGGCACAGCCAGCGATGCCAACCCGTCCAAGGCGACCAAAGCGCCCAGGATGATCAAGGTCCACATGGCCAGGTTGTCGGTGTCCATCCACAGCGGCGAAAGCAGAGCCACCACGCCGAGCAGTACCTCTGCCCAGTCGTGCGGACGCGTCCAAGAACGTGTCGAAGCGTCAGCCATCGTTCTTCACCTCCGATATTCGGGTCTTCTTCTGAAGACACAGGATCAATCGGTCCCACGTGCGATCATGCGCCTTGATTGGCCGCCCGGTCAAGACTCGTTCGTCACATTCGGGGATGTGGACGTGCCGTTCCTCTCGTAGAGTTGCATGTCTGGTTACTCGCCAGTAATTTCAGCCCACGGTTTCGCCCCACCCGAGGAAGGTCCCGATGACGCAAGACGCGATCACTGAGATCAAGCAAGCCATCCTGTCCGGCGACCTCGACGCCGTGGGCCAGCTCCCGGTACCGGAGACCTACCGCGCGGTGACCGTCCGGGCCGACGAGGTCGACATGTTCGCCGGGCAAGCGAGCCGGGACAAGGACCCGCGCAAGTCCCTGCACATCGACGACGTGCCGACGCCCGAACTCGGCCCCGGCGAAGCCCTGGTCGCGGTCATGGCGAGCGCGATCAACTACAACACGGTCTGGACCTCGATCTTCGAGCCGATCTCGACCTTCAAGTTCCTGCAGCGCTACGGCAAGCTTTCGCCGTTGACCAAGCGCCACGACCTGCCCTATCACGTGGTCGGCTCGGACCTGTCCGGTGTCGTGCTGCGCACCGGACCCGGCGTGCACAAGTGGAAGCCCGGGCAGGAGGTCGTGGCGCACTGCTTGAATGTCGAGCTCGAAGGCCCGGACGGGCACAACGACACGATGCTCGACACCGAGCAGCGCATCTGGGGCTTCGAGACGAACTTCGGCGGGCTCGCCGATGTCGCGCTCGTCAAGGCCAACCAGCTCATGCCGAAGCCCGCGCACCTCACCTGGGAGGAGGCGGCAGCACCCGGCCTGGTGAATTCGACCGCATACCGCCAGCTCGTCTCCCGCAACGGCGCCGACATGAAACAAGGCGACGTCGTGCTGATCTGGGGCGCTTCCGGCGGCCTCGGCTCCTACGCGACGCAGTACGCGCTCAACGGCGGCGCCATTCCGGTGTGCGTGGTGTCGAGCCCCGAGAAGGCGGCGATCTGCCGGAAGCTCGGCGCGGAACTCGTCATCGACCGCAGCGCCGAGGGCTACCGGTTCTGGAAGGACGAAAACACCCAGGACCCCAAGGAATGGCAGCGTCTCGGCGCGAAGATCCGCGAGCTCACCGGTGGCGAAGATCCAGACATCGTGTTCGAACACCCCGGCCGCGAAACATTCGGCGCGAGCGTTTACGCCGCACGCAAGGGCGGCACCATCGTGACTTGCGCGTCAACTTCCGGTTACATGCACGAGTTCGACAACCGCTACCTCTGGATGAACCTCAAGCGGATCATCGGCTCACATTTCGCGAACTACCGGGAATCGTGGGAGGCGAACAGGTTGATCGCCAAGGGCTTGATCCATCCCACACTGTCCAAGACGTACCCATTGGAAGAAACCGGACAGGCCGCCCTCGACGTGCACCGCAACTCGCACCAGGGAAAGGTCGGAGTCCTTGTGCTGGCACCGGAAGAAGGCCTTGGCGTGCGCGACAACGAATTGCGCGCGAAGCACATCGACGCCATCAATGCGTTCAGGGGCGAATAAATCGCGCACGGTAAAAACTGTGCGCAGCTCCGTCGAGGGTGGTGGAGGGTGACGGCGTGGGCGACACGGTGTCCTGACGGTCTTACGGCTACGGTAGTGCCATGAGTCTTGGCGAAGAACGGGAGCTTGTGCCGCTGGGAGCCGGCTTCGATGTGACGAAGCGCGGCTACAGCCGGGGACAGGTGGACGAACACCTGGAACGGCTGGACGCCGACCTCAAGATGCTTACGTCGGACCGGGATGCCGCGATTTCTCAGGCAGGCGACCTGGCCCGGCAGCTCGAGGGCGCGCGCAACGACATCCGCGACCTGCGTGGGCAGGTCGAGCGGCTGGCGCAGCCGCCGACGAGTATCGAGGGGCTTTCCGAGCGGCTGCAACGAATGTTGCGGCTCGCGCAGGACGAGTCCGCCGACACGCTGGCGCGCGCGGAAGCCGAAGCCGGGCACATCCGCGCCAAGGCGGAAACCGACGCGAGCGCGATGCGTGCCCGCTACGAGCAGCTCTTGACCGAACTCGACAACCGCCGCCAGGCGATGGAAGCCGAACACCGCGGCGTGCTGGAAAAAGCGCATGCCGACGCGAAGGCCATCACGGACAAGTCCAAGGCCGAACGCGACAAGCTCGACAGCGAGTCAGAGGCCCGCCGCACGCAGATCGAAGAGGACTTCGAGATCGCGATGGCCGCCCGCCGCGGTGAGGCCATGCGAGTGCTCGCCGAGCAGGAAGCCGCGAGCAAGGCCGAGGCAGGCCGCCGCGTACGAGAAGCAACCGAAGACGCGGCCGCTATCCGCGCCAAGGTCCTCGAGGAAGAGACAGCCGCGAAGGCCGACATCGCGAAGCGCCAGCGCGACTCGGTGGAGGACGCGAACAAGCGCAAGCAGGCGTCGGTGACCGAGGCCAACGCGCGGCTCGCCGAGGCGTCGGACGAGGCCAAGCGCCGCGTCCGTGACGCGACCGAAGAGTCGAACCGCAGGATCAAGCAGGCGACCGAGCGGGTCGAGGAGCTGCGCACGGTGCGTGGACGTCTCGCCGAGCAGGTCCGTGCCGCCAGGACGGTGCTGAGCGAGGCCAGCATGGTCCTCGGGGACGCCGCCGACCGGGCCGACGCAGCGACGAAGACGGAGCCCGAGGCCGCCCCGAACCCAGCGCCCAAAGCCGCTCCGAAACCGGCACCGAACGCGGCTCGAAACCCGACTCCGAGCCCGGCTCAGAAGAAGACCGGTGGCGACGGCGAGGCCACCGTGCAGCTGCGGACCTCGTCGATCCCGAAACCGAAACCCACACCCAAACCAACCGGCACACCAGCGGGGGCGAAGAAACCGACTGGCGAGTAGCCTCATCAACCAGCTGAGGGTTTGACGCCCTCATTGTCCTGGTTGACCGTGATATTCGCCTGCGCTGGAGGATGTGGATGGCCGCCTATCAAACCGTGGTCGTGGGTACCGATGGTTCGGATTCGTCGTTCGCCGCCGTGGACCGGGCGGCCGGAGTGGCCGCCGATTCCGGAGCCACCCTGGTCATCGCCTGCGCGTACTACCCGGCCAGCAAGAGCGACGTCGACAAGGCGCAGGACGTGCTGCGCGACCAGGCGTACCAGGTCGTCGGCTCGGCTCCGGCCGAAGACACCCTGCAGGACGCGCGGGACAGGGCCGTCAAGCGCGGCGCGACCAAGATCGAGACCGTCCCGGTGGTCGGCGATCCCGTCGAATCGCTGCGCAAGGTCGTCTCGGACCACTCCGCCGACCTGCTGGTCGTCGGCAACCGCGGCCTCAACACCCTGGCCGGCCGCATCCTGGGCTCGGTGCCGTCGGAAGTCGCCCGCAAATCCGGGGTGGACGTCCTGATCGTGCACACCACCTAGGCCCGATGAGCGACGCCGGGGACGAAGCGCCGTCGTCCGATGACCTGCAGCAGCGGCTCGAACAGATCCTGCTCGGCGGCAAGCGGAAGTACACCCGCCTCGACGTCGTCGCGAAGACCGGCGTCCCCGAGGAACGCGCCCGGCGGTTGTGGCGCGCGCTCGGGTTCGCCACGGTCGAGGACGACGACGTCGTCTTCACCGACGCCGACCTCGAAGCCATCCGCATCTCCGACCAGCTCGTGCAGGCGGGGCTGATCGAGGCGGACATCGAGGTCTCGGTGACGCGTGCGCTGGGCCAGCACCTGTCGAGGCTCGCCGAATGGCAGGTCCACATGCTGTTCACGCTCATCACCGAGAACCAGGAGCTCGGGAAGAACGAACGGCAGATCGCGCGGCTCGTCGACAGGCTGCTCCCCGAGCTGGAGCGCGTCCAGAACTTCGTCTGGCGGCGGCACCTCGCGGCTTACGCCGGCCGCGCGCTGGCCGCTCCCGAGGAGCATCTCGAGGCCGGGACCGAGGTGGTCGGGTTCGTCGATATGGTCGGCTACACGCGCCTGACCAGGCGAATCGACGAGAGTGAGCTCAGCGCGATCCTCGACGGATTCGAGACGCTCGCGACCGAGGTAATCGCCGAGCATCACGGCCGGGTCGTCAAGATGATCGGTGACGAAGTCCTGTTCGTCGCCGATTCGGCGACCGACGCCGCCGAAATCGCGCTGACGCTGACCGAGCGGACCAGCGACGACGACACGCTCCCCGACGTCCGCGCCGGCATGGCGTCCGGCCGGATCCTCAGTCGCTTCGGCGACGTCTACGGCTCCGTGGTCAACCTCGCCAGCCGCCTGACCTCCGTCGCCCGGCCCGGCACCATCCTGGTGGACAAGGAACTCGCCGCCGAGCTGACCAGCAACCCCGCCTACGAACTCCGGAGTCGCCGCCCTGTCGCCGTACGCGGCTACAGCCGCCTGCGCCCGTCAGCATTGCGCCGCGCGCGAGACCCGCTGGGCCGATAGCCCTTCACGACGCGCTCAAACGCAACCTGCGCACAGGCGAACGTGGATTGCACTTGGGCGGGACGGGTCAGGCGGGGAGGACGGCGTACTGACGGAGGTAGAGGTCGGTGTAGGTGACGGGGCCTCGCGGGCCGGGGGTGCGGTCGAGGTTGATGCCGGTCTCGGGGACGGCGAGAAGCTTGAAGCCGTCGAGCAGGCGGGTCGGGGCGTTCCAGAAGACGCCGGTGCCGGTGTAGCCGTCGAAGAAGGCTTCGGCGGCGGAAGCGTCTTCGGTGGCGATGCCGGCGGCGAGGCCGGAGGTCTGGTCGTTGGCGATCGCGACGGCCTCGGCGAGGTTTTCGACCTTCGCGACCGTCACGGTCGCTTCGCGGTCGGAGTCGAGGGCCCACTCGTAGCCGATCGCGTGATCGTGCGGAGCGAGCGAGGGCTTCACACCGCGCTCGTTCAGCGCTTCGGTTACCAGCGGCCAGACGTCGTCGTGCACGCCGGCGTGGATGAGCAGCAGGTTCAGGCGGTTGCAGACGCCGAGGCGATCGAGGCTGTCCGAGACGAGCGTGCGGACCTTTTCGGCATTGGCTCCGGCGTCGACGTAGAGGACACCACCGCCGTCGGCGTGCGCGAGGGTGCCGACACCGTGCAGGGCGGCCTCGCGGGCGAGGGCACGGGTGCTGTCTCCACTGCCGCGCAGGATGACGAGCGGTACGAGGTCGGGCAGGGACACCAATGCCGCGGCCGCTTCGCGCTCGACCAGTGGCACGAGCTGGATGACGTCGGCGTCGATACCGGCTTCGGTCAGCGCGGGCGAGACGACGGCTTCGAGCAGGCGCTGCGCGGAGCCCAGCGCGGCGGAACCGGTGCGCAGCACACCGCCGTTGCGGGACTTCACGAGCTGGGACGCGATGTCCACGGTGACGTTCGGCCGAGCTTCGTAGTTCGCGCCGATCACCCCGACCGGACGCCGCCGCTCGACGAGCTTCAACCCATCGTCCAATGTGGACACGTCGATGGACCGCTCCTGGTGCGGGGCACCGGCGAGGATACGCAGCTGCTCGGCCATGCCGGTGAGCCGCTCCTCGGTGATGGTGAGCCTGTCCAGCAGACCGGCGCTCATCCCTTCCTCGCGAGCCTTGGCGACGTCGGCGCGGTTGGCTTCGAGCACCTCGTCGCGCTGGGACAGGAGCCGCTCGGCCATGACACCCAGCGCAGCGTCGATAGCCTGTTCAGCTGCCGTGGCCAGCGATGGCGCAGCACGCTTCGCCGCCAGGGCGCATTCCTCGACAGCCTTCGCCACCACGTCCACCTTGACTCCCAACCTTGACCCCCTACGCGCGAAACACCTGTCCACCAGTGTGCCGCACCGGGCGACGTCTACTTGACCGTGGGTTCCATCAGCCAAAGGCCGCCCATCACCAGGCAGCTGACCGCGACGACGCCGAGGATCAGCACCCAGAGCACCGCGGGCACTCCGGTGAGCCGCGCGAGCTGATCGGCGTCCGAATCGCGCGCCGCGCCGCGACGGCGCTTGTGCTGCAGCTCGATCACCGGGCGCACGCCACCGAAGAGCAGGAACCACGTCATCGCGTACACGAAAGCGGCCTGCACGCCGACAGGAGCGAGCAGCGCGACCACGGCCAGCACCCCGGCCGTGACCAGCACCGCGAACACCCCGTAGGCGTTGCGCACCATGATCAGCACCGCCAGCAGCAGCAACGCGGCCACTACGAGCAACGTCGTGACCAGGTTCGCCCCGAGCAGCGTCGCGAAGGCGAGGCCGAGCAGCGACGGCGCGGTGTACCCGGCGAGCGCGGTCAGGACCATGCCCGGCCCCGACGGCTTGCCGCGCGAAACAGTCACACCCGAAGTGTCCGAGTGCAGCTGAATGCCCTGCAGGCGGCGACCGGCGAGCACAGCTATCAACGCGTGCCCGGCTTCGTGGACGATCGTGATCACGTTGCGGGCGAGGCGCCACGGCGACCCGGACAGCACGAGGATCAGTGCCACCCCGCCGGTCACCAGCGGAAGTAGGCCCGCTGGATCGGGCTGGGTGTTGAACAAGGCCGACAGGCCGGACGGGTCAGACGGATTCACCCGGGAAGCTCACCACAGGGAACGTCGGCTGCCGGTTAGGGAGCCACCTTTCTGATTTCGCCGATCCGTCTCTCGCGTTCGCTGCGCAGCAGCAAAGCCACCCAGCTCCGGTACGGGCGCCAGCGGTCGGCGATCTCCGCCAACTCCGAAATCCCGGCTTCTTCGACCTCGTAGGTTCGCCGCATTTCCGCGTGCAGCCTCGGTTCGTCACGCGGGAAGACATCGGGATGCCCGGCTCCCCTGATCAGGATCAGCTGCGCGGAAAAGGGCCCGATCCCCGGCAGCTTCTGCAACTGCGCCAACGCCTCTTCGGCCGTCATCGCCCGCAGCAGATCCGCGTCGAGCCTGCCTTCACGGGCGGCTTCGGCGATGGAATTCAACTGGGCTGTCTTCGCCGCCGGGAGGCTGGGGTGTGGCTCCATCCCGAGCAGGGCTTCCGGCGCCGGGAACGCGATGAGCCGATGGCCGTCCACCTCGACGACCTCGCCTTCCCGCTCGGCGATCTGCTGCTTGACCCTGGCCGCCTGCGCGACCTGGATGCGGTTTCCGATGATCGCCCAGCAGGCCGCTTCGTAAGGGGAATGGAAGAGTACCGGCCGTAGACCTGGATATCGGGACTGCAACCGTCTCAGCACCGGATCCTTTTCACCCAGCTGGATGAAGTCCGAGCCGTCGACGTCCAGCGAAAGGATGCGCCGCACCTGGACGAGCGCGGCAGGCGCGACCTCGGCCGCCGCGTGGACCTCGACCTCGACCGAGCCTGCCTCCTTGCCGCGCACGGCGGCGCCCGCGTACTCCCAGCTGCCCTCGACCGGGAAAGCCAGGCGGAGGACGCCGGCCTCCTCCTCGGCGTCCTCGCGGGCGGCGGGGGTGAAACCCTTGAGGAAGCGGATGGACTCACCGAGTTCGAACGGCCCCAGTGCCTGGATCTCGGCGACCAGGGCCGGCTGTCTGGACATGATGTTGATCATGAAGAAATTCTCCCCTCAGCGGATGTGATGGCTTGGACGCTAGGCGGGGGTACCGACATTCTTGGCGCGCCAGTGGCATACTGGCGGTATCTGGAATCCCCGCGACGAGGGAGCCGTCAGTGTCGACAAGCCGCTCAACCGCCCAAGAGCGCCTGCTGGGCCTGCTGAAAGAGCAGCCGGCGGAGGCCGGACCCGCGCTTTTCGATCAGCCGCCCTTCGACCAACGCCTTGTCGACCTCCTCGGCGAATCCGAACAAGCCGGGCCGCCGACCGGCCTGGCGCAGCGACTGATGCGCACGTCTTTGGTACCGACCATCTACGAGCACTACTGGCGTCCGGCGCTCGGCCGCGTCGCCAAGGGGCTCAGCGGCCCGAGCATGGCGGGCGAAGTGGACATGGCGACCAACCTGCTCGGCCTGGAGCCAGGGTCTTCGGTACTCGACGTCGCCTGCGGCACCGGCCGGTTCACCCGCGCGTTCGGCGCCGCCGTGGGACCGGAGGGGCTTGCCGTCGGGCTGGACGGCTCACGGACCATGCTCGCCAAAGCGCTGGGGTCGGGTGACCCGAACGGTCCGGTGACGTACCTGCGAGCGGACGCTGTCGTACTGCCCTTCCGGCCATCCACAATGGACGCGATCTGCTGCTTCGCCGCACTGCACATGTTCGCCGACCCCGATGCCGCGCTCGACTCGTTCACCTCGGTGCTCAAGCCTGGCGGCCGGATCGCGGTCCTGACCAGCGCTCGACGCGGTCGGCAGCCGATGCGGCTCATCGATACCGTCGGTGGCATCGCCAGCGGGCAGCGGATCTTCGAGCGTGGCGAGATCACCGAAAAGCTGCGCGCCCGCGGCTTCAGCCAGATCAGCGTGCGGTATGCCGGAATCACGCAGATCGTGGCCGGCACTCGCGGGGCTACCATCGCAGGGTGATCCACACCGCGCCGATTCCGCCCGACGACAGCTACCTGCGCGCCCTCACCGACGCCACCGCCGAAGCCGTCGCGGCCGCCGAGCCCATCACGTCCCCGTATGCGGGAGCGCCCGAAGCAGCCCGGGAGAAGGCCGGGGCGACAGTGCGTGAACGGGCCGGCGGGCTGGTCTCGCTCAGCCAGGATCTGCACGCCCATCCCGAGGAGGGCTTTGCCGAGCACCGGTCGGTCCGCGCACTCGCGGCGTTCCTCGAAGAGCACGGGCACACCTCGCGGATCGGCATCGGCGGCCTCGACACCGCGTTGATCACCAGCACCGCGCACACCGGCGGGCCCCACATCGCCGTGCTCGCCGAGTACGACGCCTTGCCGGGGATCGGCCACGGCTGCGGCCACAACGTCATCTGTTCCACCGCCGCCGGCGGTTTCCTCGGCGCCGCCGCCGTCGCGGAAGAACTCGGAGGGCGGGTATCCCTGATCGGCACTCCGGCGGAGGAAGGCGGCGGCGGCAAGGAAACGCTCGCCCGCGCCGGGATCTTCGACGACGTCGACGCGGTCGTGATGCTGCATCCGTTCAGCCACGACATCGCGATGCACCCGTTCCTCGGGCGACGGCAACTGGAGATGGTCTTCCACGGCGTCACCGCGCACGCGTCGGCGCAACCGTTCATGGGCCGCAACGCCCTCGACGCCGCAGTCGCCGCATACCAAGGGGTTTCGATGCTGCGGCAGCAGTTGCCGTCGAGCGACCGGGTGCACGGCATCTTCTCCGACGGCGGCGCACGGCCGAACGTGATCCCCGAACGCGCCGCGTTGCTGCTCTACCTTCGGTCCACCGATCCCGAGACGCTGCGCGACCTCGCGGAGCGGCTTTCCCGGATCGCGCACGGTGCCGCCGAAATGACGGGCTGCGCCGTCGAACTTCGCTGGGACAGCCTGCCGCCGTACCTCCCGATCCGCTTCAACACCGCGCTGGCGGGCCGCTGGTCGGTCAACCAGGAGCCGACCGGGCGCAAACCGCTGCCGCCGGGGATCGTGCCGGACTTCCTGACCGGCTCGACGGATCTGGGGAATTTGTCCTTCAGGATGCCGGCGATCCACCCGATGATCGCCATCTCCGGACCGACGGTTGCGTTGCACACCAAGGAGTTTGCCGCCGCGGCCGCATCGGGCGAAGGCGACCGCGCGGTAGTCGACGGCGCGCTGGGACTGGCACTGACAGCCGTCGACTACCTCGGGGACAAGGAACTACGCGAAGCGGCGCACGCCGAGTTCGAGGCGTCGGGCGGCGCGCTCGACGTCCCCGCATTCTTCGACTGAGTCCTGAGTACTCAGCTGATTCTTATCAGGGAAAAGTAAGGGAAACCCACAGCCTGCTCACAAGTCTCGACGCGAAACTTTCCCCATGACCGAAAACGAGAGTCGGCCCGGCCCCGCCTCTACTGGTGGGCAACAGCCGCCACACCCCAGCTACGCGCCTTACTACGGCTATCCGCAGCAGCAGGTGCCCGTCAATCCGCTCTTCCAGCAGGCGCCGCCCCCGAAGCCGAAGAAAAGCGGCAAGTTCGCCGCGTTGGTCAGCGCGGCGGCGGTAGTGGCGGCGCTGATCGGCGGGGTCAGCGGGGCGGCGATCGTGGGGCTGGACGGGACCACCGCGGCGTCCAGTGGCACGAGTCTGGCCACCGCGTCCGGCCAGCAGGTCTCGAACACCACCATCACCGACGTCAGCGCCATCGCGGCGAAGGTGCTGCCGAGTGTGGTCCAGGTCAACGTGACCACGAGCCAGGGCGAGGCCATCGGCTCCGGGGTCATCCTGACCTCCAACGGCCAGATCCTGACCAACGCTCACGTCGTCGAGGGCGCGCAGGGCGACGTCACGGTCGTGCTTTCGGACGGCACGAAGTACCAGGCGAGCGTCGTCGGCGCGGACACCACAGCGGATATCGCCGTGCTACAGGCGAAAAACGCCAGCGGCCTCACGCCGGCGACCCTCGGTGACTCCAGCCAGCTCGCCGTCGGCGCCGAGGTCGTTGCGATCGGCTCTCCCGGTGGTCTGCAAAATACCGTGACCTCGGGCATCGTCAGCGCGCTCAACCGGAACCTGTCGGACATCGGCGGCGGCCAGCAGCCTCAATCGCCGTACAACCGCACCGCGACCCAGCAGAGCGCCGGCCCGAGCTACACCGCCATCCAGACCGACGCGTCGATCAACCAGGGCAACTCCGGTGGCCCACTGGTGAACGCCGCCGGCGAGGTCATCGGGATCAACTCCGCGCTCTACAACCCGTCGGCGTCCGCGAACGGCTCAGCCGGCAGCGTCGGCATCGGCTTCGCGATCCCCATCAACGACGCGAAGACGATCATCAGCCAGATCACGGGTTGATCTCGTAGGTAAGGGTGAGGGTGTGGTCGCCGTCGTCGTTGACGATCTCGGCCACACCACTGATCCCGGTGAGTTCGCCGGTGCCCGAGCCGGTCAGGATCCGCCAGTTCGCGCCGGCGTCGGAAGCGGAATGGTGCAGCACGAACGTGCCCTTGTGGCCCCCGACTGCGACGTCGAACCGCTCGAACGCGACATAGGCACGGGAAATCTCGTTCCCCGCGGTGAGCATCTCCACCGTGCTCGTGCCCTCGATTTCGCCAGTGAACGTCTTGGCGATCCGCACGCGGGAAAACTCGACACCGGCCGTCTCGTCGGTGGACTGAGGCTCCCACTCCTCGAGGGTGAACGCGGCGTTGGCGGTGGCGGCCATGTGGGGGCTCCTGACGTCGAATGGACTGATGACAGCACCCTGCCAGGCATACCTGCCATCTAGTGTCAGGTATCAAGTCGGCCACCCCGCCAGAACGCGACACGGGCGAATACGCAGGTGGAGCGCGGGGAAATCACCGGATGGGGTTAGGGTTTCCCGGTGACCGACCACCTAGTCTGGATCGACTGCGAGATGACGGGGCTCGACCTCGGCAAGGACGCCTTGATCGAAATAGCCGCGCTGGTGACCGACTCTGAGCTGAACGTGCTCGGCGAAGGCGTGGACATCGTCATCCACGCCGACGAAGAAGCGCTGGCGAACATGCCCGAAGTGGTCCAGAAGATGCACGCGCACTCGGGGCTCACCGAGGAAGTACGCAGATCGACAGTGACCCTCGAAGAAGCCGAGCGCAGAGTGCTCGAGTACGTGAAAGCCCACGTGCCCGACCCCAACAACGCCCCGCTTGCCGGCAACTCCATCGGCACCGACCGCGGCTTCATCACCCGCGACATGCCCGACCTCGACGGCCACCTGCACTACCGGATGGTCGACGTGTCGTCCATCAAGGAACTCGTGCGCCGCTGGTACCCGCGGATCTACTACGCGAAGCCCGAGAAAGGCCTCGCCCACCGCGCACTCGCCGACATCAAGGAATCCATCGGCGAACTCGACTACTACCGTCGCATCGCATTCGTCCCACAACCCGGCCCCACCACCGAACAAGCGAAGGCCGCCGCCGCTGAAGTGCTGGAACGCCACGGCGGGTAACCCCCGTGCGGACGCCATTAGCGGCACGCTAGAGTATGCAAGCCGAGGCAATCGGAAACAGTTTCCTCGCATGGTGGGCGTAGCTCAGCTGGTAGAGCACCTGGTTGTGGTCCCGGAGGTCGCGGGTTCAAGCCCCGTCGCTCACCCCACTGGCCCCACCCTGGTCACTCGCTTTGGCGAGCTTCCGGGGTGGGGTCTTTGTTGTTTCCTGGGGGGCCACCCCCCAGACCCCCGGGGGGCGGTAGGTCACTGTGGGCGGGTGGTAACGGGCGTGGTGACGTGCGCTGAAGGTCACCATGAGGGACCCTGATGGCCTCATGGTGACCTTCAGGACTTCCGCCATCGACGCAAGACGCTAGTTGCCGGCGGAGGTCCATTCTTCCCACGACATCTGCCAGACGCTCCAGCCGTCCGTCGCCTCCAGCTTCGGGCCGCCACTGTTCTGCACGGTGATGATGTCGCCCTTTTTAGAGGTATCCAGCAGCCACTTGGCGTTCTCGGTGGACAGGTTGATACAGCCGTGGCTCACGTTGCGCTTGCCCTGCGAGCCGACCGACCACGGCGCCGAGTGGTAGAAGATCCCGCTGTTGGACATCCGCACCGCGTACTTCACGAAAGTGCTGTAGCCGGCCGGGCTGTCCGCGGGGACACCGTAAGTGGCCGAGTTCATCGTGTAACCGTCCGGGTGCTCGCTCATCAAGGTGTACGACCCGACCGGAGTGTTGTGGCCGGGCTTGCCCATCGAGATCGGGACGGTCTTGACCTCCTGGCCGTTGACCTTGACCGACATCTGGTGAGTGCCGCCGTCGGCCAGCGCCTCCACCTTGTCGCCGATGGTGCCCGAGGTGACCCGATCCTCGCGACCGAACGTGCCACTGCCGAGGTCCTTGCCGTAGATCGCCGCGTTGACGGTGATCTTGGTACCGGACTTCCAGTACTCCTTGGGCCGCCAGGTCACCGACTTGTCGGTGAACCAGTGGAAAGCACCCTCGGTCTGCGGCTCGGTGACGATCTTGATCGCCTTCTCCGCCGCGGCCTGGTCGGGGACCTTGCCGGAGAAGGTGAAGATCAGCGGCATGCCCACACCCACCGTCTCCCCGTCGACGAGGTTGACCGAAACCGAAACCTGCCGCGCCGGCGTCTTGACCGTGGTGAACGTCGACGTGGCCGTGACGGGCTTGCCGTCGGTGCCGGTGGCCGTCGCGTTGACGGTGTAGCTCTTGCCGTAACCCAGCGGTTCGGACGACTCCCAACCCGTGCCGTCGGCCTTCTCCTTGCCCGCGACCACTTTGCCCTCGGCGTTGGTCAGCTTGACCTCGCCGACCTTGCCATCGGTGACCGTGAGGGAAACCGGCTCGCCGGGCGCGACATCCGCGGCACCGGAGGCGGGCACCAAGGCCAGAACGGCGGGCTTCGCCGGCGGCGCAGTGGCTGTCGGAGCCGGATTGCCCGGACCAGCAGCCGGACCGGGCTTTTCATCCGCTCCAGTGCATCCGGCGACCACGAACCCGGCCACGAGCAGCAAGATCGGCACCCGTACCCGCATAACGCCACCGCGCACCCTCATGAACACCGTCCGTTTCGTGTCGAGATGACCCCATACGTCCTATCAAGCCTGACCACAGTGTGCCCGACTGGGCCATATGCGTGTGCGAGTACGGCCTCACAGTGTCCTCGCCGTTACCTAGGACCCCCTCGCGCGACCCCGGGACGGCTCGTGTTAATCTTTTCCACGTCGCCGAGGGAAACCAAAGTGGCGAGCACGCGCCATTAGCTCAATTGGCAGAGCAGCTGGCTCTTAACCAGCGGGTTCGGGGTTCGAGTCCCTGATGGCGCACAAACAACCCCAGGTCATTCAATTAGATGACCTGGGGTTTTGTGTTATGCAAAACCAATTCTTCCCTATTCCGACCGTCCTCCCAACGCCGCGAGGCACCGGTGACGATGGCGCAAGTCCCTGAAGGCCACCTTGAGGGCACTGGAGTCCCGCATGGTGACCTTCAGAGCACATCACCACCAGCAAACCGGCCGGTCCCACGAATAGACGTCCCGACAACGAACTTGAGTCGCGAATTAACAACTCACCACACGACGGGAAACGTTCGGCATTGCCGGAACAGACCGCCCGGTGAGCGTGGCTGGTCGCCGGTACCGCCGGGTGTGGACGCTTGGGCGCGGTTTCAGCTTCCGGTCGGGCGCCAGGGCATCGCCCGTACTCGTTCTTCCTTGTGCTGCGGACGCGCCGGGCCTCGGCAATTCACATTCACCCATTCGGCCCTGCCGGGCAGTACGACGGATGACCGTCCAGCGCCAGTACCTCCGGAAATGTGAGTAATCTCCTCAATGCGAACAGTTACTATTGCTCGCCCCGTCGGCGAGTGGCCCGCGGCGGCCGGATGCTGGGCAACCACGTTCGGGTGGTTCATGGTAAAAAACGCACTCTGATCTGTTCCACGGCAACACGGAGGGTGAGGCGAAGACTGGTGACGGCGGCCGCTGTGCCCCATCGTCGTGTCTGCTTCCTCCGCAGGGTCCCCGTTTTTTGCCGACTGTCACTCAGGAGTTCGTGAACACCCGTGCAGAACAAAGACGACAAAGACGAGTCCGGCAAGCCGTACGACAAGTCGATCCGCAAAAGGCTGACCAGGACTGTCCTTATTCCCAGCGTGACGCTGCTGATGATCGTGATCGCGGTGTCGTCTTACTTCTTCGTCAACGGTCTTTACGTCCGGCTGGTCGCGGCCTCGGTGCGCGAGGTGTCGATCCCCGCCGCCACCGCGCTGGCCGCCGTCCAGAAGGAACGTCAGATCGCCCTGGAGTACCTGGATGATCCGGCGCTGGAGAGGTCGGGGCTGCAGGCGCAGGAGAAGGCGACGGATGAGAAGCTCGTAGCGCTGCAGGCCGCTTTCGCCTCGACTATCTCCAGCACGCCCGCCGAGATCGCCACCAAGGTCGACGCGCTGAAGAACCAGTTCGACCAGCTGCCGGTGCTCCGCTCGCAGATCGGCTTCCGAAGCATCGACCGCGCCCAGGTCAACAGCTACTACAACGGGGTACTGGATTCGGCGTCGAACTTGTTCGACACCCAAGCCCGTGTCGTGCCCGATGCCCAAGCCGCGTACGGCGGTATCACCGCGACCTCGGTCTTCCGCGCCGGCGACATGATGTCGCGCGAGACCTCCATCATCTCGACGGCGCTCGCGGCCAGGACGTTCGCCCCCGACGATTTCGTCCAGTTCACCGAGCTGTCCGGCTTCTACCGGATGCAGCTGAGCCAGATCGAACCCTTCCTTGATCCCGGGGTCCGCGACAAATATCAGGCGCTGACCGCCAGTGCGGCCTGGAAGCAGCTGTCCAGCGCGGAGAACGCACTCGTGAAGCGTGGCCCGTGGACCAGCGGCCAGCAGGGCAGCGTGCCGGTGACCGAGGCCGACTGGCAGAACGCGACGAACCAGGTCGCCCAACGCCTCAACGACCTCGCCATCGAGCAGGCGGACAAGGTCTCCGCGGCCGCGATCGACTCCGGCGACGCCCTGCTGCGCAACGCGATTATCGGCAGCATCCTCGCGCTGCTCGCTTCCCTCGCGGCGATCATCGTCGCGGTGCGGGTATCCCGCTCGCTCGTCGATCGCGCGCTGTTGACGCGCCTCGCGCGGCTGCGCAACGACTCGCTCGATCTCGCCCGCAACCGGCTGCCCCACATCGTGGACCGGTTGAAGAACGGCCAACCTGTCGATCTGAAAGCAGAGCTCCCTCAGCTCGACCACGGCCGGGACGAGATCGGCCAGGTGGCCGAGGCGTTCAACCTCGCCCAGCTCACCGCCGTCAATGCCGCGGCGAGCGAGGCCAAGGCCCGCAGCGGTGTGCACAACGTGTTCCTCGGCATCGCGCACCGCAACCAGGTCCTGGTCCACCAGCAGCTGCAGATCCTCGACGAGATGGAGCGCCGGGAGGAGAACTCGACACAGCTGGCGTCGCTGTTCCAGCTCGACCACCTGGCCGCCCGCGCCCGCCGCACCACCGAGAACCTGATCATCCTCGGTGGCAAACAGCCCGGCCGCCGCTGGCGCAAGCCGGTCGCGCTGATGGAGGTTCTGCGCGCGGCCGTCTCGGAGACCGAACAGTACGCGCGGGTCCGGGTCGAGCAGGTCGCCGACGTCGCCATCGCCGGGGCCGCGGTCGCCGACACGATCCACCTGATCGCCGAGCTGGTCGACAATGCGACTTCGTTCTCGCCGCCCGGTTCCCCCGTCGAGATGACCAGCCGCCTGGTCGCCCGCGGGGTCGTGGTCGACGTGTCGGACCAAGGGCTCGGTATGAAGGACGGCGTCCGCCAATGGGCCAACGAAATAATGGTCGAGGCACCCGAATTCGACGCGATGGCCCTGCGGGCCGACTCCAGTCTCGGCCTGTTCGTGGTCGCGCGCCTGGCGGCCAAGCTCGGGATCACCGTCACCTTCGACGCGTCCCGGTACGGCGGCCTCCGGGCCACCGTGCTCGTCCCCACCCAGCACCTGGCCGAAAAACAGCATGCGGACCAGGCCGGCGATGCCGAGTTCGCCCGGCCGGAGGACATCGCAGTCCTCGCGCCAGTGGGCGGCCCCGCGCCGCAGGCACCGGAAAGCTCAGCCCGGTCCGTGGACACGCTCAGTTCGTTCACCGGCCAGATCCCCATGAAGCGAGATGCCAAGCTGAGCTCGTACCCGGCGCGAGCGCTCACCCCACCCGATTCCGTGCTTGATGCGCAACCCGCGGTTACGGAAGCAACGTACGCCTCCGGTGGTCCGGCCGAGCCGCCTCCCGAACGGGCTGACGACCGGCCGCGGCTGCCCCGGCGTGAGCCGCAGCAGAACCTCGTCTCCGAACTCGAGGACGAGCCCGACGACGACAGTCAGAACGCCGTGCCTTCGGGTGAGGGCACCGCACGCACCCTCGCCGCGTTCCACAAGGGCACTCGCCGAGGGCGCGACGGGACCGAAGATTCGTAGTCCGCGACAGCACACCGGGAAAGTCCACACAGGAAAGTCAAGGTCTATCCGCATGAACGAGTACGGGAACTCCAAACCCGACCTCAACTGGCTGCTCGACGACGTCGTGAACCGCGTTGTTGGCGCGCAGAACGCCATCGTGCTGTCCGCCGACGGGCTGCTGATGGGCAAGTCGGCCGGTATGAGCAAAGACGACTCGGACCAACTGTCGGCCATCGCGTCCAGCCTGCAGAGCCTCGCCAAGGGGGTGAGCAAGCGGTTCTCCCGCGGCCCGGTGCTGCAGAACATGATCGAGATGGAGCTCGGATACCTCTTCGTCTCAGCGGCCGGCCAGGGGGCGTGCCTCGCCGTGCTGGCGGGGGAGAGCGTGGATGTCGAGATGATCGCCTACGAAATGAACCGGTTGGTCAAGCGCGTCGGCGATTATCTGGCGTCCGCTCCGCGTGAAGCCGCGCGCGCGTTGCGGGAGGCCACGTGAGCGAGCTTGCGAGCGAACCATTCAACACAGCAGCTTCGCGAACGCGGTCGACGAGCATCAGCGAGGAGGCCACGTGAGCGGGGACGTCGGCTGGTATGACGAGGCCGCGGGGCCGTTGGTGCGGCCGTACATGATCACCAGCGGCCGGACGCCGGCCGACAGCGCGCGGCTCGACCTGTCCACTCAGGTGATGACCCTGAGGTCGGAGCAAGAACCTGCCGGGCTGGGCCCGGAGCACTTGGCGATCGTGCGGCTGTGCCGCCACCCGGTGTCCATTGCCGAGATCGCGGTGTACGTGAAAGTCCCGCTCGGGGTCGTGCGGGTGCTGTGCGGCGATCTGATCGAACGCGGCCTCGTCATCACGCGGTCCCCCACCCACAACCCGGCGCAGGCGCCGGACCTCGAAACACTCCAGGCGGTGCTCGATGGCCTTATCAAATACTGACGGCACGGGGATGGACATGGTCCCCCTACCGGTCAAGATCATCGTCGCCGGCGGCTTCGGCGCCGGGAAGACCACCATGGTCGGCTCAGTCAGCGAAATCCCGCCGCTGACCACCGAGGAGGTGCTGACCGAGGCAAGCGCCGGCGTGGACGACCTGTCCGGCGTCGAGCGGAAACGCACGACGACGGTCGCGCTCGACTTCGGCCGGATCACGATCTCGCCGCGGCACGTGCTGTACCTGTTCGGCACCCCGGGGCAGGCGCGCTTCTGGTTCATGTGGGACGACCTGGCGCGCGGCGCCATCGGGACCATCGTGCTCGTCGACACCAGAAGGCTGGAGACCAGCTTCGCGGCGATCGACTTTTTCGAGCGCCGGAAGATCCCGTTCATCGTCGCGGTGAACTGTTTCGACAACGCGCCGCGCTACACCGCCGACGAGATCCGCGAGGCCTTGGTCGTCCCGGACCGGGTGCCGATCGTCATGTGCGACGCGCGTGACCGCGACTCGAGCAAGCTCGCGCTGATCCGGTTGGTGAAGCACGCGATGACCGTGGTGCCGATGCCAGTCTGATCTTCGGTGGGCCAGTCGCCCGCCGGTCCGGCAGATGGCTCAATTGGTTGGACCAATCGGGTAGAAGTAGACAGTTGAACTCTCAGCTGACTGATAACATCGGCCGGTGGTCAATAGCTCACCGCGTTTGTCCTGTCAGGCAAGAGAAACTGAAAACTATCCGGCGCAGGGCCAACTGTTCGGTGAGTTTCTGTGCGGACTGTGGGCCACGGCGTGCGCTGCGCTCGCAGTACCGGTCGACCAGGCTGTCCGGACCACCCGGGTACTGCGAGCCGCGCTCCCCGGGTGGGCAGCCGAACGGATAGGGACCACGCCCTCCCCGCCGTCGTATGTCGCAGACGACGGGTTCCCGGCCGAGATATCGGTGAACTGGTCCGGAACTCATCCGGAGTTGCGGGTGCTGTTCGATTGCCTGGGGGACGCGGGGGACGGGCACGGCACGGTGGCTGCCACCCGTCGCTGGGGACAGATCCACGAGATCTTTACGCCGCAGGCCGACCGGCCGGTGCCGTTGTGGCACTCGATCGCCTGGCGTCCACCTTCGAGGGTGGTCCACAAGACGTACTTCGGGTTGTACGCATGGCCGCTCTCGCAGCGCTATGCCGCCGTGGGCGAGGCCATGAGGCGACTGGGCATGGCCGCCGCGTGGGACGATGCCCGCGCGCGGATCGAGGACGCCGACGGCAGCCGGGAGATCGAGTTCTTCGCCGTGGACATGACCGACGAGGCGGACTCCCGGGTGAAGATCTACTACCGCAACCACGGCGCCGATATCGGCGAAATGAACCGCATCGCTTCGGTCGCGCTGTCCCACGACGCCGACGATGCGATGGCCGCCTACCGGACGCTGGCCGGCGATCGTACCGACGCCGGTGAAGCGGCATTGAGCTGCTTGGCGTTCCGCGGCGGTCTGGACCAAGCCGCCGAGTGCACGACCTATCTCCGGCTGTCCAGCCTGGCGTCCGGAGACGGGGAGGCCGTGGACCGTACCGCTGCGTTGTTGCGCAGCGAGGGCGTTGATCCCGGCCGATTCCGCGCGCTTGCCACCGCGTTGACGCCCGGACGGCTGGAAGACAGCCAAGGCGTCCTCGAACTGGTCAGCTACCGAGCGGCGGGCCGGCGCGGCGACATCACCACCTACTTCCGGTTCCCGGTTTACGACCGGTCCGCACCTCGTCTTCTCTCGCCAGTTGATCCTGCATAACGTCACCGGAAGGAGCCAACCGTGAGCCACCAGGATGTGGAGCGCGTTGCCCACTACAACGAGCAGCGACAACGGGAATACGAGTCGTCGGACCTGATCCGGCTGCTGGCAAGCGAGAACACTGCTGACGAAACGAAGAAAGCCGTACTCACCTACCTGCAGCCCTGGTCGAACGCCTTCCAGCGGATGATCAGTGCCCGGGTCACCTTCGAGACCGACCCGGACCTGCGGACGCTCGCCCTGGAGCATCAGCAGGAAGAGATCGGTCACGACGCGATCCTGGCCCGAAGCCGTGCGGAAGAACAACTGCTGGTCTGGGACCCCGTCATCGAAGCGGGTGCATCGTGGTTCGTCGATCAGTTCGTCATCCTCCCGGGTGTCCAACGCGCCGTCCTCGCCCACCTCGCCCTCGAAGCGGGGAGCCTCGTCTTCAGCCAGGCGGGCACCCGCGCCTTTCCAGACGACCCCTACTTCACGCTGCACGATGAGGCCGACGCCGAGCACCTCGAAATGGGCTACCGGGTTCTGCGCCAACGTATTGACTGGACCGCGGACGACCTCATCGCCGTCCTGGACCGTGCGTGGCAGGTCATCGGCGTGGTGTCCGACCGCATCGCCGAGTGCGCCCGGCGGGACACCGGTGTCGCCGCCGCATGACCTCAAGAGTCCTACCCGAGCCGGCCGCCGCGGCACGTGCGGTCGCCGTTGAATGTGCCCGCGTCTTCCAGGACGTCTTCGCCGAGCGCATGGTCGCCGGTTACCTGCTGGGCAGTCTCGTGTACGGCGGCTACGCCGCTGCCGTCAGCGACATCGACCTGGCCGTCATCCTCGCCGATACCCGTGGCGGCGATCCCGGCGCCATCGAAACCACCTGCGAGACACTGCGCCTGCACGGCGGCCTGCACCGTAAACTCTCCGTCTTCTGGGGATCCCTGCCGGCCCTGAGCCACGGACGCGACGACGGACGCTTCCCCGCCATCGACCGCCTGGGGTTGGCCGACCACGGCCTGCTCCTGCTCGGCGACGATGTCGCCAGGCAAGTGGCTCGCCCAGCCGCCGAGGATCTACTGCTGGAGAGCGCTCGGTTCGCCATCGACGTTCTGGCGACCGACGAGGTGACCACCGAGTTCCACCATCCCCGCCGCCTCCTGGACGACCCGGTGTGGTTCACCAAGGCCGTGCTGTTCCCGATTCGCTTCCTTTACACCAACTCGAGGACCACTGGACGCGCGGCCACCAACGACGAGGCGATCGCCTGGTACCTCGCCACGACCACGAACACCGCCGCGCTGTCCCTGGTCCGCCTGGCTGTGCGGGTCAGAGCGGGACACCCGATGGATCCCGCGGAGGTCGCACCCGGGCTGGCAGCGGGTTTGTTCCCGCTCTATCGACACTACATCGAGGACCAGACGCGTCACCTGCGTCGCGCCGACGCCCCGGCGGACCTCGTTACCGCCTTCACGCACTGGCACAAACGACTAGCCTGACCTAACGCAGGCCGCGCCACCGACCTGCTGGAGTTGCGCGCCGACCAGGCCGGAGACGACGCGTATCGGGCGGCCACATCGAGAACGCTAAAGAGTTCAGGACTGGATGGTGAGTCCTTCCAGGATCGAACGAACCGGTGTGGCTGCGCGCTGGAGGAGGTTCTCGAGCTCGGGTCCGCTGGTGGCGAACTCTCCGCGGCGTGCTGCGTGGAACATGCCGAGCAGCATGTTCGCCTGATCCCTGGGTGCACCGTGTCCGATCATTGCGGCTGTCCACTCGTCGTCGTCGGTGACGACGCGACGGATGGTGCGTCCGGTGAGTTCGGTGGCGATCCCGGCGATGTCTGCGAGGTCGAGCGCGTCCGGTGCGGTCAGCGGCGGGGTCGGACCGTCGATGCGGCCTTCGTCGGCGAGGATGATCGCTGCCGCTTCGGCGAGGTCGGCGTGCGTGGTCCAGGACACTGGCCCATCGGCCGGCGCGACGAGTTCGCCGGTCTCGAGTGCCCGGCCGAGCAGGTGGCGGATGGTGTTCGCGTAGAACCCGTTGCGCAGCACCGTGAACGGTGTGCCCGTCTTCGACAGGTAGCGCTCGGTGGCGGCATGGTCGAGCATCGGCGCGAACGCCGAATCCTCCGCGGCACCCTGGTGACCGGTGTAGAGGATGCGCTTGGCACCGGCATCGCGAGCGGCGTCGATCGCCGCGACGTGCTGGGCAACCGCTGCATCGCCCGTCTGGTCCGTCGACACGATGAGCACCTGAGTTGCGCCCTCGAACGCATCGGCGAGGGAGTTGGGGTCAGTGAAGTCGCCGCGCCGCACGCGTACCCCGCGTGCGGCCAGCTCGCCGGCGCGGTCGGTGTCGCGAACGCTCACGCCGACCCGGTCCGCCGAGACCCGCTCGAGCAGCCGATCAACGATTTGGGAGCCGAGCTGGCCAGTACCGCCAGTAACGATGATCATGTTCTTTCCCCTCCTGCTAACACTGGAACGCTTTGGATGCTACCAGTGTTAGCAACAGAGATAGCAAGAGTGCGTTATCATTGGAAGCATGGTGGAGGCCAGGCCGGATAGCGCCAGCAGGCGTAAGACGCGAGCGAACATTGTGGAGTGCGCGGCGCAGCTCCTGCGTGAGCAGGGGGCAAGCGCGGTCACGACCCGAGCGGTCGCGCAGGCGGCCGGCATGCAGGCGCCGACCATCTATCGGTTCTTCGAGGACAAGGACGCGCTGCTCGACGCCGTCGCCGAACACGTCTTCGCCACCTACGTCGCCGGGAAGACACTCGTCGAGGACAGCGGCGACCCGGTTGCAGACCTTCGGGCGGGGTGGGACACGCATATTGGCTTCGGCCTCGCCAACGCAGCGCTGTTCGGTCTCCTCACCGATCCCAGCCGTGGGGCTCGCTCACCGGCGGCGGCCGCCGGGCTGACTGTGCTGCGCGCTCGGGTGCACCGCGTCGCGGCAATCGGCCGACTTCGGGTCCCGGCAAGGCGTGCCGTCGAACTCATCCACGCCGCCGGCACCGGCGCCGTGCTCACCTTGCTCTCCGCCCCGCCGGAGCACCGGGACCTCGACCTCGCGGACGCGATGTACGAGGCGGTGATGCGATCGATCCTCACCGACGTGCCGACGCTTCCCGCGGACAGCACGACAGCGGTCGCCGTCGCAGTCCGGGCCGTCGCACCGAAGCTGTCCATGCTCACCGACGCCGAGAGCGCCCTGCTGTCGGAGTGGCTGGATCGAACCGGTGACGGCGACGACCCAACCACCTCCGGTGGCTCAACTGGCCCCGGCTGAGACCGCGATCAGGTGCCGTCCAAGGCCGACCGCATCCTTACCCAGGCCACACTTACGCCGATCACGTAGCGGATGGTCACGCCATCTCTTCCTTCAGCAGGTCGACACCCCGGATGGACGCGTCGAGCAGTTGGATCGGATGGACGAGGGGCACGCCGGCGTCGAGGAACCGGCGAATCTGCAGAAGGCACCCGGCGTTGGCGGTGGCGACGAAGTCCGGTTGGACGGCTTGGAGATTCGCTGCTTTTCGCTTGCCGAGTTCTTCGGCCTTCTCCGGCTGCACCATGTTGTAGATGCCGGCCGAGCCGCAGCACAGCTCGGCCTCGGCGATGTCGGACACTTCGAGCCCGGGGATCGCCCGGAGGATCTCGCGAGGCTGGCTGCGGATGCCCTGAGCATTGGCCAGGTGACACGCGTCGTGGTAGGCGACCTTGGTCACGATGGGATTGCGCGGTGCCTGCTGCGGCAGCTCGGCGACCAGTTCGTTCACGTCCCGGACCCGGGCGGCGAACGCCTTGGCGCGCTCGGCGTATTCCGGGTCGTCGCGAAGCAGTTCGCCGTACTCCTTGAGCGTCGAGCCACAGCCGGCGACATTCGCGACGACGACGTCGAGCTCGTAGCGCTCGAAGAGGTCGATCGTCCCCCGCGCCCGCGTCAGGCCGTCTTCCTCCAGGCCCGCGTGGACCGACAGCGCACCGCAGCACTGGCGCTCCTGCGGCACGTACACGTCGCAGCCCTCGGCGGCGAGCACGCGGACGGTCGCCGCGTTGACGTCGCCGAAGAAGACTCGGTTGGCGCAGCCGGCCAGCATGCCCACGCGCAGGCGGGACTTGCCGGCCGACGGTGTGAACGGGGCGGTGCGGGTGAAGAGCTTCCGCACGGTGGTCTTGGGCAGCAGCGCCTCCATCGCGCGCAGCCGGGGCGGCAACGCGGCGATCACACCAAGCCGGTGCAGCAGTGCGCGGATGCCGAGGCGCTGATAGGCGATCCCACCCAGCGCGGCGACTCGAAGCCGGCGTGGGTAGGGGAACACCATGAAGATCAGCTTGCGAAACATCTTGTCGGCCACCGTGCGGGGCACGTGCCGCTCGACCTGAGGCCGCACCGCCTCGATCAACTTGTCGTACTGCACGCCGGAGGGACAGCTGGTGACACAGGCCATGCAGCCCAGGCATGAGTCCATCCGGTTCCCGAACGCCTCGTCCAGGCTCACTTCGCCACGGGCGGCGAGGTCCATCAGGTAGATCCGGCCGCGGGGGGATTCCATCTCTTCGCCGGTGACCACGTAGGTCGGGCAGGTCGGCAGACAGAAGCCGCAATGCACGCAATCATCGAGCAGATCACGCCGGGGAGGGTGATGCTCGTCGAACGAGCCCGAGGTACCGGCAGCTGCGATCTCGGTCATGACGTCTTCTTCTCTCGAGGTCCGGGGGCCGTGAGCCAGGGTGCGAAGCGCCCGTTTCCCAAGCGCCCCTGCGGGTCGAACTGCTGCTTGATCGCACGCATCAGCGGGGCAGCGGGCGGCGGGGCCACCCACGACGACGTGTCCGGGCCGAGCCCGTCCCGCCGATGGACGGTGCACGGTGCACCGACCACGGGGCGCAGCGCCCGGAGCACCTGGTCATGTGCTCCCCGGTCGCCACCGCGCAGCCGCACCGTGTGCACGCCGGCCGCGATCGTGCTGCTCACAGCGACGTCGACCTTCGAGTCCGCGGCGACGGCCGCGATCAGGCCGACCAGCCTGGGCCCCTCCGAGGGAAGCGAGCCGACCCGCAGGACGGTGTCGCCATCGGTGCCGTCGGCCACGGCCGCGACCGACCGCCAGGCGGCGTCCGCCGCCTCTCCCCCGAGCGTCCGCGCGCGGCCGTCGGCGAGGGCGGTGGCGGTTACGACGCGCTCGGTCACACCGTCAGGAGTGCCTTCCAACCGGACAAGCAGTCGACTGCCGGCGTCCTCGTCGTGCACCCACTCCAGTGCCGTGGCATCCAGCGCCGATCCGACGATCCGCCCAGCGGCGGCGAAAGCCTCCTCGGCGGTGCCCGGGATCTCCACCGTCGCCTCGGTACGCGGCTGCGGATGCAGGCGCAGGACGACCTCGGCGACGACACCAAGCGTCCCGAACGATCCGTGGAAGAGCTTGGCCAAGTCGTAGCCGGCGACGTTCTTGATGACATGCCCGCCGGACCGCGCGACGGTACCGTCCGCGAGCACCACGGTCACGCCGATGACCAGGTCACGCAGGATTCCGAAGCACTGGCGGGAGGGCCCCCCGTCGGCCGTGGCGAGCAGCCCGCCGAGGGTCGCGCCCCTGGCGACGCGCGCGGCGTCGAAGGCCACTCGCTGTCGGTTCTTCGACAGCTCGTCCTGGACGACGGCGAGCGGTGTCCCGGCACGGACCGCCATCGTCATGTCGGCGGGGTTGTAGACGAGCACGCCCGACAGCCCGGTGACATCGACCGACGCGTCCATCGGCTCGGGGCGTCCGCCCCAGTCGGCCGCGGTGCCATTGGCGGCGATCAACAGCCTGGGGTGAGTGCGAGTTGTGTCGGCAAGGGCCGTCTGCAGCTCGTCGAGTGAAGTCGGGCGAAGCGTCATTCCGGGTGTCGCGTTCAGCGAACCAGCGCCCGCCCCGATTGGGGTCGCCTTCACGGTCACATCCGTTCGATCAGACCCGCGGATTCAAGCGGGTGCGGGTGGTGTGGCCCCGGGCGTTCGC
This sequence comes from Actinomycetota bacterium, assembly GCA_032230695.1. Lineage (GTDB taxonomy): Bacteria > Actinomycetota > Actinomycetes > Mycobacteriales > Pseudonocardiaceae > Amycolatopsis. Next base: position 32,724 of record JAVXWP010000150.1, read on the forward strand.
CGCACAGCCGTGGTGTGGGCAGGAGCTTTCCGGGATTGCAGATACCTGCCGGGTCATAGGCGGTTCGCAGCAGCGCCATCGTGGCCAGATCGGACTCGGTGAACTGGCGCGGCATGGAGCACGCCTTGTCCATGCCGATCCCGTGCTCGCCGGACAGCGACCCGCCGAGGTCGACGCACAGCTCGGCGATCGACTTCGACAGGTGCTCCGCCCGCTCGTGCTCGCCGTTGGCCTCGCTGTAGAGAACCAGCGGATGCAGGTTCCCGTCCCCGGCGTGGAATACGTTCGCGACCCGCAGGCCCGCCTCGTCGGCAAGGGTGCCGATCCGGGTCAGCGCCTCGGCCAGCCTGGTCCGCGGGACCACGCCGTCCTGGACGAAGTAGTTCGGGCTGATCCGGCCGACTGCGGCGAACGCCGCCTTCCGGCCCTTCCATATCTTGGCCCGCTCGTCGGCGGAGGCCGCCAGGTTCAGGGCTGTGGTGCCATGGTCGCGGCACAACTGCTGCACCTCTTCGAGATGGACAGCGACCTCGTCGGCCGGGCCGTCGAGCTCGACGATCAGCGCCGCGGCGGTTCCGAGCGTGTAGCCCGCGGTCACCGCCGCCTCGACGGCCTCGATGGCCAAGGTGTCCATCATCTCCACCGCCGCCGGGATGATGCCCGCCGCGATGATGGCGGTGACGGTGTCACCGGCCTGCTCGACCGACGGGAAGTCGGCGACCAGGGTCTGCACCGATGCCGGACGGGGCAGCAGCTTGACCGTGATCCGGGTGACCACGCCAAGGGTGCCCTCGGAGCCGACGAACGCTCCAAGCAGATCGTAACCCGGCTGGTGCGGCGAGTCTCCGCCGAGCGTGGTGATCGACCCATCGGGCAGCACCACGTCGATCTCGTGGATGTGGTGCACCGTGAACCCGTACTTCAGGCAGTGCGCGCCCCCGGAGTTCTCGGCGACGTTGCCACCGATCGTGCAGACCTGCTGGCTCGACGGATCCGGCGCGAAATAGAGGCCGTGCGGTGCCGCGGCTCGAGTGATATCGAGGTTGGTGACCCCGGGCTCGACGATCGCCCGCCGGTTCACCGGGTCGACCTCGATGATCGACCTCAATCGCTGCAACGAGATCACGATTCCGTCAGCGACCGGAAGGGCACCACCGGACAGGCCGGTTCCGGCCCCCCTCGCGACGAACGGCACCCCCTCCCGAGCGCAGATCCGCACTGCCGCCGCGACAGCCGCCGCGTCGCGCGGCAACAAAACCAGAGCGGGAACGACCCGGTAACCCGTCAGCCCGTCGCATTCGTAGGTGCGAAGCTCCAGTGGGTCGTCCACCACGCCGTCGGCTCCCACGACCTTGATGAACTCGGTACGTAGCCGCAAGGGCGTCATCGCCCACCTCCTGGGTCGTCGACCGCCTTGGTCAACTGAACACAACTCAGATGCCGAGCTGAAATACAACTGAGATACAACTCATCAGCCATCGGCACCTTAGCTCGACGCTCCCGGCACGGGCAAGCCCGGCCGGCAAGTCACGAACTTTGCGAATTCCGCGAACGCCTCGCCTGGCGCACAACACAATTGCTGCGCCAGAGTCCTCGGCGAATTCGGCTTCTCGCACGGTGGGGAGCGGTGCTGGACGCAACTGCCAGCAAGGGCTAGGGCCAAGTGAAAGAAGAGACCGACTCCGGCGCGAGTCCCAAAGCCAGCACAGTGCCTGTCAAGTGCGCCCGCACGGCGGTGACGGAGCGGACGACATCGCCGTCACGCACCGCTTCGGCGATGCTCGCGTGTTCGCTGAGAATCGTCTCGATTCGCCGGGGATCACGGAGAGCCGACTCGCCGATCATGCGCACCTGCCGGTCCCGGAGCGACGCGTAGACACCTCCGAGGATGGAGTTGTCGGCGTTGTCGAGGAAGATCGTGTGAAACGCCCTGTCCGCGTCGAGGAACTCCGGCAGCTCGGATTCGGCGCTAGCCCGTCGCTGCCGCTCGATCTCGGTGGCGAGGGCGTCCGCTATCGCACCGCACGATGCGGGGCCGCGGCGGATGATCTTCTCGACAGCGAACTGCTCCAGAACCAGCCGAGCCTCCATCACTGCCCGAACTTCCTCCGGCGATACAGGGATCACCAGAGCCCCGCGCTGGGGGTAGAGCCGTAACAGTCCCTCGGCCTCGAGCCTGAGAAAGGCCTCACGTACCGGCGTCCGCGACATCCCCAGAGCTTCGGCGACCTCGCCCTCGCTGATCAGGTCTCCACCGCGGAAGGCCCCGGTCAGAACCTGGCCCTTGACGAAGTCGAGCGCTCTCGCCTTGGCTCCGGTCCGGGCGCTCGCGGTCGCCTTAGCCGCCACGACGACCTCCGCTTCACTCCCAAAAGGTATGCAAGCTGTCGTCTTGACCGTACACGGCGACACCCGCGCGACAGGGACGAGCAACCGAGTGAGAGGACGCCTCAACGCTTCATGGTGAGGAGCCGCCCGACCGACATGTCGCGTTCCGACGTGGGTTTGATGGCAACCGAGGACAACTCCGGTCTGACCGGGAGTAGCGCTCAGGCCGTTCATTTCGATCTTCGCCAGCGTCGGGAAGCGTCCAGAAGGACAGATACTGCGCTTCGAATGGGTTAGCGAACCTCAGCTACCGCCACAAGTCGCTCACCCCGTGGACGGCGCGCTGATGATACGACGGCTCTATACGATCGATGGGGCGCCTCAAGCCGTAGCGGACATCGCAGTGCCCGATCCGTTCGGTCAGCGGATCTCCCGCGCCGAGATCAAGGAACACCCCATCTACCAGGTGCTCCAGGACAACTTGGGGCAAGCTCTCAGCTATGCACGAATAACGCTGACCAGTCAAAGTGCACCGGAAGATCTGGCGGACCCGCTGGGCGTCGCAACCGGGCACCCGCCGCTGGTCCTGCGACGGGAAACGATGGATGCGGAAGACCGGCTTCTGGAGCACGCCACGTACTACCTGCTACCCGATCGGTTCGAACTTCGACTCACCGTAGAAGCCACGGAACTCGAGAATGTCTCGTACTCCTTCAGCCGACCGGGCCCAGAGTTGGTAATGCGTGACCCCGGCCCGACCTAAATCAACGTCGCCCCGAACGGGCGGTGACAGGTCCGAGGGAGTGAAGGGGTCCTTGAGTCAAGGACCCCTTCACAGCGCTTCGGCAGCGGCTCAGAGCTGGCCGAGCAGGCCGTTCATCGTCGTGATCTCCGCCTGCTGGGCGTCGATGATGTGTTGCGCGAGTTGTTTGGCGTCACCACTGGATCCCTGCCGTAGCTCGGTGTTCGCCATGTCGATCGCGCCCTGGTGGTGGCTGACCATCATCTGCAACCAGAGGCGATCGAACTCGGTGTCCTTGGTCGCACTGAGTTTGGCCATGTCGTCGGCTGACATCGAGCCTGGCATCGAGCCATGGTCCATACCCGGCATGCCGTCTTGCCCCATGGCACTCGTGGGTGCCGGAGCGCCCCAGGTCTGCAACCACGCGGTCATCGTCTGGATCTCGGCCTCCTGTGCCCGCTGAATCTGGTCGGCGAGGTCGAGAATCCGCTGGTTGCCGGTGTGCGATCGCGCGACCATCGCCATCTCCACCGCCTGCTGGTGATGCGGGATCATTTGCTGCGCGAAGGTGATGTCCGCCTGGTCGTGCGCGGCAGCCGGAGCCGGCACGCTGGTCCCGGAGCTCATGCTCGGCATGGCCGTGTGGGCCTGGTCGCCGCTGCTGCAGCCTGCCAGCATGACGCCGGCGGCGAAAACGGGCAGCACAATTCCTTTGGTCCTCGTGAACATTTGTTTTCCTCGATCTCTGAATGTCTGATGCGGCCATGACGGACGCCGTCGCGCGCGAACGCGCGGCGGCGGGCCTGTCAGATCCGCAACACGCAGAAGGTCCTGAGGATGTCGCGCCCGGGTCTCGGCGGGGGCGCCCGGGGAGCGGCGGCGCCACGGATCAGCCCGGTACGCACGGATGTACCCGAACTCACGGCACGAAGGAACCACAAGCCCAGCGCCATGGCTACGACCGCGCAGAGCACGGCTAGACAGAGGTGCAGCATGCCGTGGTCCATGCCGGAGCCGTGCGGCTCGTGGCTTCCAGCCGACGGCATTGGCGAAAGATGTTGTCCGGCCACAGCTTGGTTGGGTACAGCTTGGTTGGGTACAGCTTGGTTGGGCACGGCTTGGTTGGGCACGGCCACGGCTTGACCGGCCATCGACGGGGACATCTCCGCCATACCTACGTGGTGCATGGCGACGACACCCAAGGCGAGTGCGCACAGCAGTGCCCACCGCGTCCAGGTGCTCGCGCCGCGCCAAGTCATGTCCTCACCCTAACCCTCGCGCCGAAATGATCATCCGGTCCCCGGCAAGCGGGACAGCACCTTCACCGAAGCAAAGACATACCCCACTGGCGTATTCGGAACCGAAGTGCTACCTTCGCGTTGAAGGTACCCCATGGGGGTATAGGCGGCGCACAACAGGCGGAGAACCGCAGCCATGTCGACTGAGCACGATCATCTTCACGAGGAACATCACCGTCGCGGGAAAGCCAGCTGGCGTACGGCGGCATCAGCCACCTTGCACTGCCTCACCGGCTGCGCGATCGGCGAGGTACTGGGCATGATCATCGGCACCGCACTCGGCTGGAGCAACGCCGCGATCATCGTGCTCGCCGTCGTACTGGCCTTCTTCTTCGGCTATGCGCTCACCATGCGCGGTGTCTTGCGCGCCGGTGTCGGGTTCAAACAGGCACTCAAGGTCGCTTTGGCCGCGGACACCGTGTCCATCGCCGTCATGGAGATCGTGGACAACGGCGTGGTGCTCGTGGTGCCGGGCGCGATGGAAGCCGGGCTGGCGAACTGGTTGTTCTGGGGCGCATTGGCGCTCGCATTCGCCGTCGCCTTCGTGGTCACACTGCCGGTGAACAAGTGGCTCATCGGCCGGGGCGCAGGCCATGCCGCGGTCCATGCCTACCACCACTGAGTCGCCTGATCAGCTGCCATGGACCGGCGACGGGATCCGCGAATACGGAAGTAGTGATACTTGTAACGTCTGCTACATTTCTGGGTGTGACTAGCGAGTCGTCGCCACGATGGATCGTGCTGCTGGTGCGGCTACCGGCCCAGCCATCCCGGCATCGGGTGGCCGCGTGGCGGGAACTGCGCCGCATCGGCGCACTTTCGTTGGGCCAGGGCAGCTGGGCGGTGCCCGACATCCCGGGCTTCGCCGAGGGCATCACGCGGGCGATCGAACTGGCCGAGCGCGGGGAGGGCGATGTCATTGCCCTGTCGGCGATCGGCCGCGGGGAGCAGGACACCACCCGGATGCAGGAGCTGTTCACGGCCGACCGCCAAGAGGAGTGGACCGAATTCCTGGCCGACTGCGGCAAGTTCGACGCCGAGATCGACAAGGAACTGCGCAACCAGAAGCTCACCCTGGCCGAGCTGGAGGAAGAGGAGCAGAGCATGGAGCGGCTGCGCCGCTGGCACCGTGACATCAAGGCCCGTGACGTGTTCGGCGCCCCGGCCGCGGCCGAGGCCGACCGGCGACTCAAGCACTGTGCCGGCCGGCTGGAGCACTACACCGAGCAGGTTTTCCAAGCCCTGCACCAGATGTGACCACCACATACAAATCGGCCGATATCCTTTCCCGCCGTTCGTCCACCACAGACAGTCCATAGAGGACAGACAGGAGGACCGGCGATGAGCGCCGGCTCCCCGGAAGACACACCGGTGCGCCGGGTGGCTCCGCTGTACGCGGCCGGGTTCGTGACCGCGTTCGGCGCGCACAGCATCGCCGCCGGCCTCGGCGGATACACCCGGTCCGAACACGCGTCCCTGCTGACGCTGGGCATTTTGCTGGCCGTCTACGACGGTGCCGAAATCTTGCTCAAACCCGTGTTCGGGTCCTTGGCCGACCGGATCGGACCCCGCCCTGTCCTGCTCGGGGGTCTGCTCGGCTTCGCGGTCGCCTCGGCCGCGTTCGTGCTCGCCGGCAATCCCGCGGCTCTCGGCCTGGCTCGCTTCGGGCAAGGAGCCGCGGCCGCGGCGTTCTCCCCGGCCGCCGGGGCCATGGTCGCCCGGCTCGCACCCAGCGCGCGGCACGGCCGGGCCTTCGGCCGCTACGGCGCCTGGAAGGGACTCGGCTACACCCTCGGGCCGCTGCTCGGCGGCGCCCTCATCACCCTCGGCGGCTTCTCCCTGGTGTTCGCCACCCTTGCCGTCCTCGCGCTCGCGGTCGCCGCCTGGGCGGTCATCCTGGTGCCCTCAGTACCGCCGCTGCCTCGTACCCGGCAGACAGTGCTCGACCTCGCCCGCAGGCTGGCCCATCCCGGGTTCCTGCGACCCACCCTCACCCTCGCCGCGACCACCGCCGCCCTCGCTGTCGGCGTCGGGTTCCTCCCGGTCCGGGGCGCCTCCAGCGGGCTCGGACCGGTGGCCACCGGCGCCGCCATCTCCCTGTTGGCGGCCTCCGCCGCAGTGGTTCAACCCTGGGCCGGCCGTGCCCGCGACGCGGGCCGCCTACGCGAACGGCCTGGCCTGCCCTTCGGGCTTCTGCTGGCCGCGTCCGGGTTCGCCGCCGCCGCCGTGCTGCCCGGTCTGCCCGGGCTGCTCGTCGCGGCATTGGCCATCGGTACCGGCACCGGACTGGTAACCCCGCTGGCTTTCGCCACACTGGCCGCCTCCACTCCGCCCGAACGACTCGGCCAGACCATGGGCAACGCCGAAGTCGGCCGCGAACTCGGCGACGCCGGAGGACCACTGCTCGTCGGCGCAATAGCCGTCGCGACCACCGTTTCGGGCGGTCTGTTCAGTTTGGCGGCACTGCTGGCCGTCACCGCCGCGGTAGTCGGCCGCGCCCACCGGGCCCAACCCGCCGGCCCCCACTGATCCGTCCGGGTGATCAGCCCCACAACCCTCGGCCACCGTCGACGAACAACCGCGCCGCTCGGCACCCCGCCGCTCGGCGAAACGCCGCACTGTCCCTGCTGGACCTCGCGGGTTCTGCGGAATCCCGATCGCCGGTCTTCGCCATGACGATCTTGCGTTTTACCTGGTACGTAACCGAATTGCCGCTGCTCCGGCAGGTGATGTGACGGTTGCGGCAACACCGGGTCTGCTGGGATTGTCGGTTTTGTTCCGAAGGGGAGTAGCCCGCAAGTCCACTATCGACACACTGAGAACCCCGGCGTTCTCCGGTGGTGGCGCCCGTGAACAGACGGGTGGGCGAGACCTTCGGCCAGCTGTTGTGTGCCTGGCCGAGACCTCCGGATTTGTCGCGGCGAGGCGGCAGCCGTCCGGAAGGAATCCTCGTTGTTCGCCAAACTGCTGCGCCCGCTCGGACTGTGCGGCGTGCTGACACTGCCCGCCCTGATCATCCGGTTCTCCGGTGTGTCGCCCAACCCTGTACTGGGGCTGCTGTTGTTCGGGATGGCCGTGGTGGCCGCGTCGTTTATCCTCGCCTGGGCCGCCGAAGCCGCACAGGTCGATATCTCCGGCGGACTGGCGATCGCGATCCTCGCTGTCATCGCCGTGCTCCCCGAATACGCCGTCGACCTCTACTTTGCTTACACCGCAGGGAGTGACCCCGCCTACGTCGCCTACGCGGCGGCGAACATGACCGGCTCCAACCGGCTGTTGCTGGGCCTTGGCTGGTCCTCCGTCGTCCTTGTCTCGCTGTTCATTGCGAAGAAGCGCAGCGGCAAGTCGGTTCGTGAGCTGGCCCTGGAGTCGAGCTACCGGGTCGAGCTCGGGTTCCTCGCTATCGCGTCGGTGGTGGCGTTCTTCATTCCGATCTCCGGGCAGATCCCGTTGCTACTGGGGTTCGCGCTGCTCGGGTTCTTCGTGTTCTATCTGTGGAAGGTCTCCCGCGGGGAGGTCGAGGAACCTCATCTGGTCGGCCCGGCCGCGACCATCGGGGCGCTGCCGAAGCGGACCCGCCGGATCCTCGTGGTGGGCCTGTTCGTCTTTGCCGCCGCAGTGATCCTCGCCTGCGCCGAACCGTTCGCCCACTCCCTCATCACCACCGGCACACAACTCGGCATCGACCAGTTCCTGCTCGTGCAATGGCTTGCCCCGCTCGCCTCGGAAGCACCGGAATTCATCGTCGCGATCCTCTTCGCCCTTCGGGGCAACGGCGCCGCCGCGATCGGAACGCTGATTTCCAGCAAGGTCAACCAGTGGACCCTGCTCGTCGGCAGCCTCCCCATCGCCTACCTCGCCGGAGGCGGGGGCACCGCGCTGCACCTCGACGCCCGCCAGATCGAGGAGTTCCTCCTCACCGCCACCCAAACCCTGCTCGGTGTCGCCGCGCTGCTCGCGCTGCGTTTCCCGCGATGGGCCGCCTGGACGCTGCTCGGCCTGTTCGCCCTGCAATTCGCCCTGCCCGGCCAGACCGCCCGCTACGTGCTGTGCGGCATCTACGCCGCCATCGCGCTGGTCGCGCTGATCCGCAACCGCCGGCACCTCCTGCCCACCCTCACCGCACCTTTCCGCCGCGAACCCCACGATGACGACGTCGTCTCGACCGGCGTCTCCAGTGGCCCTCGCCATACCGGCGGATTGGACGACGCCATCCGGGGTATTCAGTGACGGTTCGGTCATGATCACCTGCGGAGGTCACTATGCGGTTGCCCCAACCCCGAGGCCCCATCAGCGCGGCACTCGTCGACGCACTACGGCATCCGTGGCCACACCCCCTGTCCGGCAGGGCCGGCGGCCCCGACACCGGGGGCTCCGTCGTGCACGACGAGGACCTCCAGCTCGCGTTGTGGATTTCCTACGAGCTCAGCTACCGCGGCTTCGACGAAGTCGACGATCAATGGGAAGGGGCGCCATCCCTGCTGGAGTTGCGCCGGTCGCTCGAACTGCGCTGGGTGGCGGGTTTACGGCTGCTCGCGGCCGTGCCGGGCGAGAACGACGTCGCCCCGGTCGAGGTGCCTCGCGCGCTGCGGGACCTGGTCGCGGCGGACACGGGACCGTCACTGGCGAACTACCTCCAGCGCACGGCGACCCTGGACCAGTTCCGCGAGTTCGTGGTGCACCGGTCGGTGTATCACCTCAAGGAGGCCGATCCCCACAGCTGGGCGATTCCACGGCTGTCCGGACGCGCGAAGGCCGCGCTGATCGAGATCCAGGCCGACGAATACGGCGGTGGCCGGGTGGAGCGGATGCATTCGGAACTGTTCCGCACCACCATGCGGGCACTGGACCTTGACGATTCGTATGGCCGCTATGTCGACCAGGTTCCCGCGGTAACCCTCGCCGTCGGCAACGCGATGTCGATGTTCGGCCTGAACCGCAGGTGGCTCGGCGCGATCATCGGGCAGCTGGCCGCGTTCGAGATGACCTCATCGCTGCCCAACCGGCGCTACGGCAACGGTTTGCGCCGCTTGGGTGGGGACGCCAACGCCACCAGGTTCTACGACGAGCACGTCGAAGCCGACGCGGTGCACGAACAGATCGCCGCGCAAGATCTTTGTGGCACCTACGCGGCCGAACATCCCGAGGCGACGGCCGACATTCTGTTCGGGGCTTCCAGTGGTCTCGCGCTGGAAAGGGAATTCGCCGCTCATTTGCTCGGCCACTGGGAGCGAGGAGCCTCGGCATTGCACACTCCGCTCACGAGTGCCGCATGACGGCACGGCCCCACTACGCCGAAAGGGACGGCCTTTCTCACGGTTCGTCGGCGACCGCGGAGGTGCGGAACTTCGCCACCTTGTGTGTCCCGTCGCAGAACGGTTTGACCGCCGACGAACCACATCGGCACAACGCCACCGTGTTACGCCCCGGGTCGATCAGCTCGCCCTCCGGCGTCCGGAGTTCGAATTGCCCGCGTACCAGTAACGGCCCGTCCTCATAGGGGGTCACCGTGACGGGACTGTGCGATCCGGTGGGACTGTGCGATTCATTGCGCATGTCATCGGTGTACCCCGTCGGCGATCAGTGCACACGTTCGCTTTTCGGCTACCCGGGATGCTGATGCGCACCGCTCCCTTCCGTGACCATTCCCCACTTCCAAACCATGTCCGGATCCGGTTCAGCGCTCCCCGGGTGCTGCCATTCCCGCGAAAAATTCGACCATTGCCCGCGGGGCGTCCGAAGCGAAACACATGTCGAGTCCATGGGCGGATCCTTCGGCAGCCGCCTGAGCGCGGGGGAACATGGCCGCCTCGTATTGGGTCAGCGCGGTTTCGACGTTGTCGTGCTCTACGACGGCCAGCGCCAGTTCGGTCGCGTCCAGCATGGCTAGATTCGCTCCCTCGCCGGCATACGGTGACATCACGTGCGCAGCGTCGCCGACCAGCGTCACGCCGGGGACTCGCGCCCAGGAGTGCCCGATCGGCAAGGCGTGGATCAGGCGGGCGATGATCGTGTCGTCGCAGTTGCGGATGAGATCGGTCAGTCCGGCGCTCCAGTCGGCGAACTCCTTGAGCAGTGCCTCGCGGGCGGCAGGCGCGTCCGCCCAGTCGACGCCGCTGCTGACCACCCAGTCGTGCGGAACCCGGAGCGAGGCGCCGAGGTGGACATGCCGGCCGCCGTGCGCCATGAGGGCCTTGTTGTCGGAGAGGGCGAACATGATGCCGGGGCCGACGAGCACGGCCGAATCCGGGTGGCGCTCGGCGACGTCCGAAAGATGCAGTTCCACGTAGGAAATCCCGCAATATTCCGGTTTCGCAGCCGAGAGCAAGGGACGCACCTTCGACCACGTGCCGTCCGCCCCGACCAGCAGGCCGGCCGTGACGCTGGTGCCGTCGGCGAAGGTCAGCTCATGCCTGCCACCGCCGAGTGGGTGGGCAGCGGCGATTTTGTGGTCCCAGACGATCGTCCCGGGGGCGAGGGAGCCGATGAGCAGATCACGCAGTGCCGTCCGGTCGATTTCGGGACGGCCTCCCTCACCACCCTCGGGCTCATGGTCGATGAAGACCGTGCCGGCTTTGTCGAGGACACGCATGGCCTCCCCTTGTGGATGGGTGAGGCGGCGGAACTCCTCGTAGAGGCCGGCTTCGCGCAGGGCGAGTTGCCCGGATTCCTCATGCATGTCAAGGACCCCGCCTTGGTCGCGGGCGTCCGCGGCGACGTCGCTTTCGTAGACGGTGGCGGGAATGCCGTGGACCTGCAGGACGCGAGCGAGGACGAGGCCGCCCAATCCCGCTCCGGCGATCGCGATGGAAGGAGAAGACATGTGTTCCTATTCGTTCGTGGGGCGAGAATTGGCGGCGAGGATTCCGTCGAGGAGAACGTCGAAAGCCCAGTCCGCGCGGGCCGAGCCGGGTCCGGACATGAGCTCGTCGCCGAGCCGGGAGACGTGCGGGTAGCGCGTCGCATCCGCTGTGGCGATCTTGTCTGCCAATGCGGAGAAATCAGCTGCGGCCTGTTCGGGCGACTTCGGCGCGCTGTGTTCGACGGCGACCGCGGTGGAACACAGCAACAGCAGGTCCAGGCCCCAGGCCGCCGCCCGATCCGACACGCCGCCTTCGCCGAGAAGAGCGAGGACGGCGTCGACCAACGCCAGGTAATTCGGGCCGCTCGGCTGCGTGGACAGGGCCATCCTGGCGATCTCCGGATGATCGAAGAGGACATCCCGATAGCTCGCCAGCAAGGCCTTCAACCGGTCCCGCCATGTCCCGACTCCGGACGCCGACGCGCTGACCGGGCCCAGAAGGGCGTCGAGGAGCTGCACGTGCAGGTCCTCGGTGTTGCGGACGTAGACGTACAGCGACGCAGGACCGGTGTCGAGGACCGCGGCGATGCGGCGCATCGTCACCTTGCCCAGGCCCTCGTCCCGCAGGATCACCAGCGCGGCGTCAATGATTCCCTGCCTGGTCAGGGCTGGTTTCGCCGGGCGTTCTCGGCGGCTGCGGGGAGTTCTCGCACTGTTGTTCAGGGCCATGCGAAGACCATATCACGAACATGTTCGTTACGACGTCGTTCGTTACGACAGTGTTCGTCCCGCCTCGCATGTACAAATCGTGTACGTCCGCTCCCCAGAATTCGCCCTATGAGAGCGAACCCGAGAATCCGCCGCTTGGCGCTGTCACGCGGGGCCGCCGGCCTGGTCGCCGCCTCGATGCTGCTGGCCGGGCTCGCCGCCGGGCCGGTCGAAGCACGGAAGATGGCCGCCGCGGGCAATCCGCTCGAGATGTCCAACGGCTTCTACACCGATCCGAACTCCAACCCGGCCGTGTGGGCTCGCGATCACGCCGGTGACGGACGCGCCGCCACAATCTCCTCGGCGATCGCCGCGAAACCGGGAGCCCGCTGGTTCGGGAACTGGAGCGGTGACATCGGAGCGGCCGCGGACTCCTACACCTACGCCGCCGACCGCGTGGACAAGCTGCCGATCCTGGTCGCGTACAACATCCCCGGCCGCGACTGCAACGGCGACTCCAGCGGTGGAGCGGGTAGCCCGGACGCCTACCGCGCCTGGATCTCCGCGTTCGCCGCCGGCATCGGCGGAAAGCCGGCCGTGGTGATCATCGAACCGGACGCGCTGGCCCAACTCGACTGCCTGCCGAGCGACACCGCCCGGCAGACCCGGCTGGACCTCCTGCGGTACGCGGCCACCCAGTTCGCCCAGAAAGCCCCAAACACCTGGGCATACCTCGACGGCGGCAACGCCACCTGGATCCCGGCCGCCACCATGGCTGCGCGATTGGACGCGATCGGCGTGCGCACCGTTCGCGGGTTCGCACTCAACGTCTCGAACTTCCACACCACCGCCGATTCGGTGGCCTACGCCAAGGCGGTGAATGCCGCGTTGTCCGCGCAGCACGGCTACACGGTTCAGTTCGTCGTGGACACCAGCCGAAACGGCAACGGCTCCAACGGAGAGTGGTGCAACCCCGCCGGACGCAAGCTCGGCGTCGCATCACAGATCGGTGGTGGAGCCGAACTTTTGTTGTGGGGCAAGGTTCCTGGCGACTCGGACGGCAGTTGCGGTGTCGGCAAGGGCATTCCGGCAGGCACCTTCAGCCCGGACCTGGCCATGCGCCTCATCAACGGAACCTGACGCGCTCGTGACTGTTTCGCGGAGCTAGAACTCCGCTATTCGTGGCGCATCGCCCGTCGGATCTCGGCCAGCTTGTCCCGGGCGGCCTTGTCCCGTTCGGCCAGTTTCTTGTCCAGCGACGCGATGTCCTGCTCACCGCCCAGCCCGGCCAGCTCGGTCGCGCCGACCGAGGTGGTGAACCGCTTTTCGATCCGGTCGCGCACGTAGTCGAAACTGGGCACTCCGGCTTCGGTGTAGTCCGCTTCCGGGACGTCCGGCGCGATCGTGGCCGGCGGGGTGACGGGGGTGGTGTCCTCGACGAGCTCGGCGTCCACCACTTTCGGGTCCTCGGCTCCGGTCTCACTCATCGTTTGCTCCATCCATCGTGGGCCGGGTCCGGCCCACCTCGACGATAGCGCCATTACGGCGAGCCGCGGGGTGAGCCGGGCATCGTCGCGTCCCTACTGGTCGCGCGAAGCCAAGCCGGCCGGGGCCGCGCCCAGCGCAGTCTGGATCGCGGCGACGAGGGCCAGCGCGTCCTCTTCGGTCAGTTCGACGGCGACGCGGGCCGACGGTCCCTGTGACGGGTTGAGGAAGTCGATGTTGACGGTGTGCGCGAACCGGGCGTGCACGGGGTGGTCGACGTACACAGTGGCGTGGCTGAGGCCGAACCAGCCGTTTGCGCCTTTGCCGCTGCCCTCGATGGCGATCTTTTCGGTGAGATAGGTGCACATGTTTTCGCAGTCCCTTACGCGCTGAGGTGGCGGCCGTAGAAGCCGAGGATCTTCTGCCAGCCGTCGACGGCGGCCTCGGGCCGATAGCTCGGCCTGTCGGAGGAGAAGAAGGCATGGCCGGCGCCCTCGTAGGAGTGGAATTCGTGAGTCTTGCCGTACTTGTCGAGCTCGGCGGCGAGTGTTGCGACCTCGTCGGGTGCCGGGTACTGGTCGTCGGCGCCGAACAGGCCGAGGAGCGGGCAGGAGAGGTCCGGGGCGAGGCCCAGCAACGGCTTCATCGATGCCGGCATCCCGGCGGGCGGCTCGTTGACCACGAACGCGCCGTAGCAGTCCACAGCGGCGTCGATCTTCAGCGAACACGCGGAGAGGAAGGTCTGGCGGCCGCCGGAGCAGAAGCCGATGACGCCGATCTTGCCGTTCGCGCCATCCAGGCCGTTGAGGTACCGAGCGGCGCCGTCGACATCGCCGACCAGCCGCTCGTCAGGGACGCCGCCAGCCGCGCGGACGGCGGCCGCGGCGTCGTCCGGGCTCGCGCCGGGCGCTTCGCGGGAGTACAGGTTAGGACACAGGGCCGCATAGCCGTCCGCGGCGAAGCGCCGCACGATCTCTTTCGTCGACGCGTCGTAGCCGGGCATGTGGTGGATGACCACCACGCCGCCACGCCGCTGCGATCCGGTGGGACGGGCAAGGTAGGCCTCGATCTCGTCACCTCCGTGCCCGGTGATGGTGACGGTCGCGGCAATGATCTCGTCGGACACGATGCTCCTTATCGGGGAATTTTCGCTGCAATGGCACGGAACCGACCGCCGGATCAACTTAGCCTCGACAGTCTTGTGTGCGAGGGGTAGGGCCAGCCCTACCCCGGAGATCAAAGGTGGCTCGGTGAGTTTGTACCCGCCAATGCTGAATAGTCCTATTCATGGTTCTGGCACAGGATTCGAAGACAGTGCGGGCGGCGGATGTCGTCTCGTTGACCGAAGTGACGAAGGTCTACCCGGGCCGGGTGGGGGTAAGGGCGCTCGACGGAGTCACCGTCGGGTTCGCCCGTGGTTCGTTCACCGCCGTGATGGGGCCTTCCGGCTCGGGGAAGTCGACGCTGCTGCACTGCGCGGCAGGCCTGGACCGGCCGACCGCCGGGCGCGTGCTGATGGCGGGCCAGGACATCGGGGCGTTGCGGGAGCCGAAGCTGACCACTGTCCGGCGCAAGCACGTCGGGTTCGTCTTCCAGTCGTTCAACCTCGTCGACGCGCTGTCAGTGTGGGACAACGTCCTGCTGCCGCAACGGTTCGCGGGTACCCGGCCCGATCAGGCGTGGGCCAAGGAGGTGCTGGACCGAGTCGGCCTCTCGGGACGCGAGAAGGCGAGGCCGGGTGAGCTGTCCGGCGGTCAGCAGCAGCGGGTGGCGCTGGCGAGGGCGCTCGCGGCGCGCCCGGAGGTGATCTTCGGTGACGAGCCCACCGGTGCGCTCGACCTGTCGACCGGCCGTGAGGTGCTGGCGTTGCTCCGCCGGTTCGTCGACGAGTTCGGCGCGACGATGGTGATGGTGACCCACGACCCGGCCGCCGCGGCGTGGGCAGATCGTGTCGTGTTCCTTGCCGACGGCAGGCTGGCCGGCGAGCTGCTTTCGCCCACCGCAGACCAGGTTTCGGCCCGGATGATGGAGCTGACCCGATGACGATCAAACTGGCCGCGGCAAGTGTGAGGCGACGCCTGGGGGCGTTCGCCGGGACCTTCCTCACCGCGTTTCTGGCCGTGGCGCTGATCTCCGGCAGCGGCCTGCTGCTCTACTCGGTGCTCACCGCCGGGCCCGGCGCGGACCGGTTCGCCGCCACCGACCTGGTTGTCGCCGGTGCCCGGTCGGTCACCCTGACCACCGAGGAAGACAAGGGCGACAAGGTCAAGACCAAGACGAAGACCGAGCGGTTGACCGGCGCGGAGGCATTGCCCGCCGGGCTGGCCGGAACCGTCGCGGGAACACCCGGAGTGGCGGCGACGGTGCCGGACGCGGCCTTCCCGGTCTCGCTCGACCTCGGCGGCGTCCCCGTGCCGGCCCCGGACAGGGCGTCCGTGGTGGCCCATGGCTGGGCGTCGGCGTCGCTGACGCCGTACGTGCTGGGCGCCGGTGCCCCGCCCACATCGGGCGAGGTCGTGCTGGACAATGCTTTCGCGGACGACCTGAGCGTCGGCCAGGCAGTGCGGCTGACCAGCAAAACCGGCGCACGTGAGCTGCGGGTCGCGGGATTCGCCGACGGTGGTGTGCCGGGACAGGCCGCCGTATTCGTCGCCGACGAGCAGGTTTCCGACTTCTCCGCGCTGCCGGGTCCGACGGCGATCGGGGTCCGGCTGGCCGCGGGCGCCGATCGGGACGTGGTGGTCTCGGCACTGCGTCAGCGGCTCGGCGACGCCGTCGAGGTGCATACCGGCGCCGACAAGGTCGCGGCCGATCTGCCCGGCGCATTGCCGGACTACATCGGGGCTATCTCGATCTTCGGTTTCGTACTGGGCATCACCGGGTTCGCGGCGGTGTTCGTCCTGACCGGAACCGTGTCGCTCGCGGTTCGCCAGCGACTGCGCGAACTGGCCCTGCTGCGCACAGCCGGTGCGACTCCGCGCCAGCTGCGCCAGATGCTCGCAGCGGAGATCGCGCTGGTCACCCTCGCCGCGGCAGTGCCGGCACTGCCGCTCGGCGTCGTGGTGGCCCACCTGATCGCCGAACGGTTCCGCGACCTCGGTGCCGTGCCGCCGCAGTTCACCGTGGCGCTCAACGCTTTCGTGCTGATCGCAGCCGTCGTCCTCGGGCTTCTGGTGACCCTGCTCGCCACCGCGTTGGCGGCACGGCGGGCCGTCCGGATCGCACCGACACAGGCGTTGCGTGAAACCGTCACCGCGTCGGGCGGCAGCAAGGTGCCGCGCATTGTCGTGGCTGTGGTCCTGACGGCCGGGGCGGCGGCGGTGCTGAGCCTGGTGCCGCTGGGCGGGCCGTACGGGATGGGGATGGGTTTCGTCTCGTGCTCACTGCTGCTGTGCGCCGCCGCCGCGCTCGGGCCGATCGCGGTGGGCGCGCTGACGTCGGTGGTGTCCAGGATCGTCGGCGTCAGCGGGCCGCTCGCCCGGATCGCCGGGGCGATGACCCGCGCCGAAAGCCGGCGGGTGGTGGGCGTCGCGATCCCGCTGACGCTGATGTTCGCGATCAACGCCACGATGCTGCTCAACGGCGACATCCTCACCGAGGTGACCAACGGCCAGCAGGCCGCCCGTACCGCTCCGGCGGCCGTGCGGATCGCCGCCACCAACGCCCCCGGAATTCCGCTCGAGGTGGCCGAGCAGGTCTCGGCGCTGCCGGCGGTGACCGGTTCCGCGCTCACGATCGGTACCCGGGTCGTCGTCGACCTGGAAGGCAAGCCGGAGGACTACGCGGCACAGGGCCTGCGCACCGGGGGTGAGTCCGCGCTGGATCTCGGTGTCTCGGCGGGAAGCCTGACCGACCTGGCCGCCGGCAGTGTCGCGGTGAGCGGTCCGCTCGCCGCGGAGCGGAACTGGCGGATCGGTGACCGGCCGGCGTTCTGGCTGGCCGACGGCACCCGCACGACGCTGACCGTGGCCGCCGTGTTCGAGAACTGGCGCGGCTTCGGTGAGCTGGTGCTGCCCGCCGATCTGGTGGCCGCCCACGATCCCCGTGGTCTCGTCGGCGCCCTCTACCTTCGTGGCGAGCCCGGCGTGGCCGCCGCGGTCGGCGCCCGCTGGCCGGCGCTGGCCGCGACGGACGCGAGTGACCCGCGGGGCGGGACGGCCGACGTGCAGAACCAGCAGGCCGCCTGGGAACTGATGGTGGTGATCTCGCTCGGGTTCACCGCGATCGCGGTGGCCAACACGTTCGCCATCGCGACCGGCGCACGCCGCCGTGAGTTCGCCGAGCTGCGGTTGACCGGCGCCACCGCCCGGCAGCTGCACCGGATGCTCGGCAGGGAAACACTGATCGCCGTGACGGTCGCACTGGTGCTCGGCTGCGTGATCAGCGGCGCCGTGGTCGGTACGTTCAGCATGGCGCAGGACGGGCAGTGGCGGCTGTTCGCCGATCCGCTGCGCTACCTGGGCATGGTGGCGGGGGTTGGCCTGCTCGGTGTGGTCGCCGGTGCGATCCCGGCCCGGCTGGTGATCAGGCGCCGGAAACTTCCCGCGCACTAGCTAGGTTGACCAAATGATTTCACGTGCGGCCAGAGCACTTGCCCACCTGCTGGCCGCCGTGGTGCTCGGACCCGCCACGTTTATGTGGGCGCTGTTCACCACGCTGGCCAGCGGCCTGTTGTCGTTCACCTACCTCGGTCCGCCCGCCTTCCTGGCGGCGACCTGGGTGAGCAGACGCATCGCCCACCTGGAACGGTGGCGGGCGGGCGGGCTGCTGGGCACAGCCATCCCCGACCCGTACGAATCCTCGGCCCGCAGGAACCCGTGGGTCCGCGGTCGTGCGGTGGCCCGCGAACCCGCCACCTGGCGGGACCTCGCGTGGCTCATGCTGTTGTTCCCGCTCGGCATCGCAGGCGGGGCCGTGGGTGTGTTGGTCGCGGTCGTCGACCTCGCCACAATCGTCGCGCCGGTGTGGCTGTGGGCCGTGCCGAACCCCCACCTGCCGCCGGTCGTGGACACCCTGTTCAACACCGTCGCCGGCCGGTTCGGGCTCACCGTCCTCGGCGTTCTGCTGGCACCGCCGGTCTTTTGGCTGGTCCGCACGCTGGCGAAAATGCAGGCGGAGATCGCGGTGAGGTTCCTCGGAGAGGGGCCCCGGCAGCGTCTCGCGCAGCGGGCCGCCGAACTCACGCTCACCCGCCGCCGGGTCATCGACGCCCAGGCCGCCGAGCTGCAACGGATCGAGCGCGACCTGCACGACGGCGCGCAAGCACGCATCGTGGCGGCCGGCATGACATTGGCGCTGGCCGAGCGCAAGCTGCGCAACGGGGGCCCGCAAGTCGATCCGGCACGCGAAGACGTCCGGACGGCACGCCGTCAGCTCGACGACGCGCTGGCCGAACTACGCCGGCTGGTTCGCGGGATCTACCCGCCGATCCTGACCGACCGTGGCCTCGCCGCGGCGCTGGCCGCGCTGGCGGGAGACGCCCCGCTCACCGTCGTGATCCGCGCGGACGACATCGGCGAACTGGCGCCCGCGGTGGAGTCGGGGGCCTACTTCGTCGTCGCCGAAACCCTGGCGAACGCCATCAAGCACGCCGAGGCGAGCGAGTGCCTGATCGACGTGATCCGCCGCCCGGATGGCTTTCTGCGGCTGGAGATCCGCGACGACGGCCGCGGCGGAGCGGACCCGTCCGGGTCCGGTCTGGAAGGGCTGCGGCGCCGCGTCGAGGCGCTCGACGGCAAGATGACGATCACCAGCCCACCCGGCGGCCCCACCACAGTCCACGCGGAGTTCCCATGCGCATCGTGATCGCCGAAGACCTGCTCCTGCTCAGGGACGGCCTGATCCGGCTCCTCACCGACACCGGGCACACCGTGGTCGCGGCGGTGGACAACGCCCCGGAGCTCGAACAGGCGGTGCTGGAGCATCGGCCCGAACTATCCATTGTGGACGTCCGGCTGCCGCCGGGCTTCCGGGACGAAGGACTGCGGGCCGCGCTGTCGGTCCGTAAACGCGACCCGAAGGCGCCGATCCTGATCCTTTCCCAGTACGTCGAGCGCACTTACGCCGCCGAGCTGCTGGCCGACGGCAACGGCGCCATCGGCTACCTGCTCAAGGACCGGGTGACCGCACTGGACGACTTCCTCGACGCGATCGAACGGGTCGCCGCGGGCGGCACGGCGATGGACCCGGAAGTCGTCCGCCAGCTGTTCGCCCGCAACAACCGCGACCAGGGGATCACCACGCTCACCGCGCGTGAGCGGGAGGTGCTCGCGTGCGTCGCGCAAGGCCTGTCCAACTCCGCCATCTGTGCCGAACTGGTGCTCGCCCCGGCGTCGGTCGAGAAGCACATCACCAACATCCTCACCAAATTGGACCTGCCTCCGGCGGACGACACCCACCGCCGGGTGCGCGCCGTCCTGGCGTACCTCAACCACTGATAGTCCGACGCTGTGAAGGGGTCCTTGAGGGACTCAGAGTCCCTCAAGGACCCCTTCACAGCGTTCCGTTGCCGGTGACGGCCGGTGACAACGGACTCGCGACGCTAGTCACAACCGGCCCGAAATATGGTATATACGCGCATTCCGGGAATGCGCACGGATTGTTACTTTCAGCGCATCCGCCGCGTGGTCAAGTAAGCTGTGGACGGCGGCGCCACCCGGTGGGAGGTCCGCTAGTATCGGCAGCTCGGCGCAGCAGATCTTCAGGGAGGCCCAACTCCATGACCACGCGTTACGGTAACGACGAGCGGCATCAGCTCGCGAAATACATGTCTTCGCCGACCTCTTCGTTCACCGACCTATTGGCCGAGCACCACCCGGGGGTCCTGCCCTGGTCACACGCCCATAGCGGCCAAGCGGGAAACGCGATGCCGCACGGCACGACCATTATCACCCTGCGGTTCGCCGACGGTATTGTGATGGCCGGTGACCGGCAGGTGACGAGCGGGACGACAATCGCCTATCGGTACGGCGAAAAAGTTTATGCCGCCGACAATTCTTCTGTTGTCGGAGTGGCCGGAACTGCCGCTTTGGCATTCGAAATGGCCAAGCTTTTCCAGGTCGAGCTCCTGCATTACGAAAAGATCGAGGGCGTCGAACTCTCTTTGCAGGGTAAGGCGAACAAGCTCGCCGGAATGGTGCGCGGCAACCTCGAGATGGCCATGCAGGGCCTGACCGTGGTGCCGCTGTACGCCGGTTACGACGCCGATTCCGGCATCGGCCGGATCTACAGCTACGACCCTGCGGGCGGACTGACCGAAGAGTTCAAGGGCTACCACTCCATCGGTTCCGGTTCGATCTTCGCGCTCGGCAGCCTGAAGAAACTGCACGACGTCGGCCTGGACGAACAATCCGCGATCACTGTCGCGCTGGAAGCCCTTTACGACGCGGCCGAAGGCGACACGGCGACCATGGGCCCGGATCTCGCTCGCGGGATTTATCCCATCGTGCACGTAGTGACTGCCGAAGGGGGCCGCGCGCTCACGGACGAGGAAACCGAGACCTTCGCGCGCAACATCGTCGAGCGCCGGCAGAGTGCCCCGGACGGTCCCCGCGCGATCATCGAGCCGTAGTGGTTTTCCCGCTGGCCGGTGAGTTTCGCCGGTCAGCGGGCGCGCTCGTAGGTGGTGATCCGGAAATCCAGGCCGCTACTGGAATGCCGCCACGCTTCAAACGCCTCACGCCGCCAACCGGCGTCGATCGGGGGTGCGTGAGCGTCTCCGTCCACCGGTGTGGAAAGTTCGGTGACGACGAGCCGTTCCGCGAGCGGCAATGCGGCGGCGTAAACCTGGGCACCCCCCATGACCCAGACGTCGGTCTCGCTCATGGCCAACGCTTCTTCGAGACTGTGCGCGACTTCCGCGCCTTCGAAGGCGACAGCGGTGTGCCGGGTGAGGACGATGTTGCGCCGCCCCGGCAGCGGGCGCATCCGCGGTGGCAGCGATTCCCAAGTCAGGCGGCCCATGACCACGGTCGAGCCGAGGGTCAACGCCTTGAAATGTGCCAAGTCCTCGGGAAGCCGCCACGGCAGCGTGCCGGCACGGCCGATGACACCGTTGGCGGCCTGGGCCCAGACCAGCCCGATCATCAGACGGCCACCGGTGCCTTGATCGCCGGGTGGTGCCGGTAGTCGAGCAACTGGATCTGCTCGAAGTCGTAGTCGAACAGCGACGGCGCCTTGTCCAGCTTCAGCCGCGGGAACGGCAGCACGTCCCGGGACAGCTGCTCTTCGACCTGCTCCAGGTGGTTGTCGTAGATGTGGCAGTCGCCGCCGGTCCAGACGAAGTCACCGACGTCGAGCCCCACCTGCTGGGCGACCATGTGGGTGAGCAGCGCATAGCTCGCGATGTTGAAGGGGACGCCGAGGAACAGGTCCGCGCTGCGCTGGTACAGCTGGCAGGACAGTCGGCCGTCGGCGACGTAGAACTGGAACATCGCGTGGCAGGGCGCCAGCGCCATCTTGTCGAGCTCGGCGACGTTCCACGCCGAGACGATCATGCGCCGGGAATCAGGATCGGTACGCAACGTCTTCAGCACCTGCGAAATCTGGTCGATGTGCTGCCCGTCCGGGCTGGGCCACGACCGCCACTGGACGCCGTAGACCGGGCCGAGGTCACCGGCGTCGTCGGCCCATTCGTCCCAGATGCTGACGCCGCGCTCCTGCAGCCAGCGCACGTTGCCGTCGCCGCGCAGGAACCACAGCAACTCCAGTGCGACCGAACGGAAATGCACCCGCTTGGTCGTGACCAGCGGGAACGCCTTGTCCAGCGGGAACCTGAGTTGGTGCCCGAAGACGCTGCGAGTGCCGGTGCCGGTGCGGTCCGCCTTGGGGGTGCCGCTCTCGAGGACATGCCGGAGCAGGTCCTCGTACTGCCTGTCCACCATGGCAAGGAGCTTACGTGGCGCTATTTGACGCGGTCGGCCGACGCGCGCAGCAGGGTGATGAGATCCCGTACCAGCGCGGGCGGGCGTCGCCGGTGCACCAGGCAGATCTCCCGTGCCGGTTCCAGGTCACGGAGGCGGCGGATGCTCAACCGGGCGCGGTCGACGCCGGCCAGCAGGCTCTGCGGGACGAGTGCGATGCCGAGCCCGGCGCCGACGAGCTCCAGAATGAGGTGGTAGTCGGCGGTCTCGTAGGCGACCCGCAGTTCCAGGCCCGACTTGGCGGCGAGCGTCGTCAAGCAGGTCCGGTTGGGCATGCCCGGCGCGCCGGAAATCCACCTGTCGGAGGCGAGGTCGGCCAGCGCCACCTCTTCAGCGGTGAGCCGATGCCCGACAGGTAGCGCCACGCGAAGCGGGTCGACGAGCAGCTGCCGCCGGTCGAGCCCGGGGCACGGCACCGACGGCATGCCGGGATACCGGTGGGTGATCAGCAGGTCGAGGTCGCCCGAGGTCACCAGGCCGTACCCGCCGGGCGGCTCGACGTCGACCAGCGACAGCTCCGCCTGGGGATATTGCCGTTCCAACGCCGCCAGCGCCCCAGGGACCAGCACCTCGCCCGCGGTCGCGAAGGTGCCCAAGGCGAGCCGCTGGGGTTGTTCCTCCATCGCCGCCTTCACCGCGGCACGGGCTTCGCGCAGCTCGCCGAGAACACGCTCGCCGTGCTCGACGAGGATCGCGCCGACCGTCGTCGGGACCACCCCGGCCGCAGTCCGATCGAGTAGCCGGGTGCCGAGTTCCGTCTCCAACTTGGAGAGCTGCTGCGACAGCGCTGACGGAGTAAAGGACAGCTTGCGCGCGGCTTCGGCGATCGAACCGGCGTGTGCGACCTCGACCAGGATCCGCAGCCGACCGGCATCGAGTGCTGTGTCCATCCGAGCATCGTAAGCGGAGCTAACCGGAGGTGAGAAATGCCAGCTGGCGCTTACGGCTTTCGCTGTCGACCATGGAGCTCATGAGCTCCTTCACCAGCCCGCTTTCCACCGCCGACGTCCACGCCGCCGCCGACCGGATCCGGCCCTACGCCCGGCGCACCCCGCTCCTGCGCGCCGAGGTCGACGGCCGATCGGTGATGCTGAAGCTGGAACACCTGCAGCGCAGCGGCTCGTTCAAGGTGCGGGGTGCGCTCAACGGCATGCTCTCCGGCTCCCCGCGCGACCACATCGTCACCGCGTCGGGCGGGAACCACGGGCTCGGCGTCGCCACGGCGGCGGCCCTGCTCGGCATGGCGGCGACGGTCTACGTGCCGGAAAGCGTGCCGAAGGCGAAGGCCCGGCGCATCGAAGCCGCCGGCGCGAAGCTCATCCGGCACGGCGCGCACTACGCGGAGGCGGCGGAGGCCGCCGCTGACTTCGCCGCCCAGCCAGGACATCGGTACCTTCACGCCTACAACGACCCGATTGTCGTTGCGGGACAAGGAACTCTCGGCGCCGAGGTGATCGCCGACGCGCCGGACGCCGACGCGGTGGTGGTCGCGGCGGGGGGCGGCGGACTGGCCGCCGGGACAGCACTCGCGATCGGTGACCGGCGGACTGTCATCGTCGAGCCGCGGTTCTGCTGCTCCGCGCATGACGCGCTGGCGGCGGGACGGCCCGTCGACTCGCCGGTCGACTCCGTCGCTTCGTCCGCGTTGGGCGCCACGCGGATGGGCGATGTGCCGTTCGCGGTGCTGTCGACGGGCAACGTCCACTCCGTGCTCGTCGACGACGAGCGGATCCTGTCGGCGCGCGACCGGTTATGGGAGGAATTCAGGATCGCCGCCGAACCCGCCGCGGCGACGACGTTCGCCGCTTGGCTAGCGGGCGACGTTCCCGGCGACCTGGCGTGCCTGGTGATCTGCGGCGCCAACACCGACTGGCACGCTGCGTGACCGGGCACTGACGTTGCTCAACCGGTTGAAGCAAGAGAGCGGTTGCGAGAGCGCTTTCCCGAACTAGACAATCCTACCTATACGTCCCATATGTCAAGAGAGCGCTCTCTTAAATGGCGCGTCTCTATGGCCGGTCACTGCGCCGAACAGAGCAACCCTCAGGGCCGAACAGTGCTATTTCACCAGCTCCGCAGCTCTTTGCTTGACGAACAATGTGACCTGAGTCATCCTCACATCTGCGAGAGCGCTCTCTTTGCCTGCTGTTAGTAAATTCGCAACAGCCAAGAGGGAGTTGCTTCAATGAAGAAGACCTTGAGCCGGCACCGCGCCGGTGTCCTGATCGGCGTGGTCGCCGCGGTGGTCGGCGCCCTGCTCACCGGCGGAATCGCCGGTAAACCCACGGCAGCGGGCGCAGAGCCGGTCCGCGTGGCCGAGTTCTTGGCCGAATGCCAGTTCAGCCACCGCCTGCCCGACGACCCCATCGTGCTCCCCAACCTGCCCGGCGCGTCGCACTCACACGACTTCTTCGGCAACCGCTCCACCAGCGCGCGCTCGAACTACCAGAGCCTGCTCGGCGCCACCGGAAACTGCGACCCGCTCGTCGACCTGTCCTCGTACTGGGTGCCGACGCTGTTCAACCGTAACGTCGCTGTCCCGCCGTCCAGCATGACGTTCTATTACCTCGCCGAGATCAACAACCCCGCCGCGATCAAGTCGATCCCGGTGGGACTGAAGATCGTCGCCGGCAACGCGAAGGCCACCGGCGAGGCCGACAGCATCGCGCGCTGGTCCTGCCTGCACCATGGCGAGATCAACCCGTCGAAGAATTTTGTGAATTGCCCTGCCGATTCCAAGCTGGAGACCTATTTGGACTTCCCGCAATGCTGGAACGGCCGGGATCTCGACTCCGCCGACCACAAGAGCCACCTGGCGTACCCGGTCGCGGGCAACTGCACGGCGTCGCACCCGGTCGCGTTGCCCAAGCTGCGCATGGTGCTCCGGTACTCCACCAACGGCGACCCGTCGCAGATGCGACTGGCCTCCGGCGCGGGATTTACGATGCACGGCGACTTCTTCAACGTCTGGCCCGCCGCCGAAATGGACCGGCGCGTGCGTGACTGCATCAACGCCGTGATCAAGTGTGGCGCGAACGGCATCCCCGGATGACGTTCCACCGCCTCGCGGCGGCCGTCCTGCTCGCCATGGGCCACGCGGCCTGTGGCGAGCAGGCGGCCGCGCCACCCCCGGCGCACCAGGGTCATGAGCAACCCGCTGCCGACGCGCCCGGCCGGTTCGGCCCCACGGAGCAGGCATTCACAGAACTGGCGATCGCCATCGACGACCAGGCCGTGAAACTGCTCGACCAGGGTGACAACGCCACCTCTACCGCATTGCGAGACCTGGCGAAGGACATCGGCGTCGCCCGGCGAGCCGAATTAGCCCAGCTGCACGGCTTGCTCGACACGGCCGGAGTCCCGTACGTGAACAACCACGAGGGCCACGACATGCCCGGAATGCCGACCACCGAAGAACTCGGCGCGCTTTCGACGTCGGGCGGAGATTTCGACAAGGTGTTCACCGGGCTTCTCCGAGCACACCTCGACGAGTCGACCGTGGTCGTGAAGTCTGTTTTGGGGGCGACATCCCATGCGGACACGAAGGCCGTCGCCGAGAAAATGGCCAAGGAGCGAGCGGCCGACCTCCCACGACTCGACCGGACCACCGGTTCACACTGACGCGGGCGCGCAGGAAACGGAGGGACCGCTGGCCTGCAGGTATAAAGGGGCGGTGTCCGTCCCCCGTGATCACCCGCCGAAACGCGTCACCCTCGAAGAAGTCGGCCGGGTAGCGGGTGTCTCCAGGGCGACCGTGTCGCGGGTGGTCAACGGGGTCGCCAGCGTCGACGAAGCCATCCGCGAGGTGGTGGAGCAGGCGATCGCCGCCACCGGCTACCAGCCCAACCTCGCGGCGCGCTCGCTGGTGACGCGCCGCGCGGACGCAATCGCGCTCGTGCTGCCCGCGGAGAGCCGCATCCTCGGCGACCCGTTCTTCGGCCGGGTGGTCACCGGCGTCACCGGCGTGCTGGACCCGCTCGGGATACACCTCGTGCTCATGACGACCAAGCCGGGCACCCGGGACCAGGTGATCACCGACCTTCGCCGCGGCCGGTTGGACGGCGTCATTCTTATTCACACCGACGGCGACGACCCGTTGCCGGAACAACTCGTCGGCTCCCAACTGCCGGTCGTGCTGTCGTCGCGCCCGCCCCGGCCGTTGCCGATCACCTACGTCGACGTCAACCAATCCGCCGGTGCGGCGCTGGCCGCCGAACACCTCGTCGGCCTTGGCCGCCGGAAGCTCGCGACGATCTCCGGGCCACTCGACACCTCGGCCGGACAGGATCGGCTCGCCGGATTCCACGAAAAGGCCGCCGAACTCGGGCATCCGGAGAAGATCTGCGTCGAAGGCGATTTCACTCGCGAAAGCGGGATGGCCGCCGCCGAGCGATTGCTGGATGAGCATCCCGATATCGACGGTTTGTTCATCGCCTCGGACCTGATGGCCCACGGCGCGTTCCCGGTGCTGCGCCGGCGCGGCCGCCGGGTGCCCGAGGACATCGCCGTCGTCGGTTTCGACGACAGCAGCGCCGCGTTGTCGTGCGACCCGCCGCTCACCACCGTCCGCCAGCCGGTCGAGGACATGGCCGCGGAAATGGCGCGGCAGCTGCTACGGCAGATCGCGGAACCGGACACCCCCGTCACCACAGTGGTTTTCGAACCGACCCTTGTCGTCCGGCGCTCCGCATAGCCGGAGTCCACTGTGGACCCTAATCGCGCCTGATTGCGCTAAGTCCGAACGCGTGACACCCAAATCAGTGAACGAGGACATGCTTTCCACCCGCAGTAGTCAGCATGCAAAGAAATGTGATGCCGGTCACAAATTTTGCTCCACTGCTGGTCCAACGGAGTTTTTGGGTACTACAGAGAGTTTTGGCAGTTTTTAACGTCCACAGCGCTGGACTCGGTGGCCCAGCTTTCGTAATCTAGCCGAGATCTCGTGGCGGAAGCCGACGCACAGGTGTCGGCTACGCGGGATTGCCGCCGTGACAGCTTTGTCGGGGAGCTGCACCGGAACCACCGCGTGTCTTCTTGCTCATGCGGGAAAAGCTGTGCTCGACGCGCGGCCGGTCGGCGGCCGAAGCGCAAAGGAGACACGCGCGACGTGCGGTCGCATTCACTCAAGCGCGTGGTGTCAGGCGTATTGGCAGCTTCAGCCGTGATCGCGGTGATGAGCGTTGCCCAGTCCCCAGCCACCGCAGCCCCAGCCCTCCAAGCCCCCCCGACTTCGTCCGATGCACTGGCGAAGTACCGCGAACTCTCGACGCAGGCCGAGAAGATCAACGAGCAGTTCCTCGCCGCCAAAGACGGGCTTACCGCCAAGCAGGCAGACTTCGACAAGGCCACCCAGGACCTGAACGCCGCGAAGGAAGCCGGCGCCAAGGCCTCGGTCAACGAAGGCCTCTACCGGGTCGACGTCGACAAGTTCGCCAGCGCGACCTTCACCAGCGGTGTCGAGCTCAACAAGCTTTCCGCGTTGCTGGCGGGCAGTTCCAGCCAGGACTTCCTCGAGCGGGCCACCGCGCTGGACGTGCTGGCCACCGACCGTAACCGGGTGCTGACCAACTTCACCGGTGCCGTCGACCAGGCGGCACAGGCCGCCAGGGCGGCGTCCGACGCGCAGGCACGTTCGCAGGAAGCGCGCGACGCGGCGGCCAAGCTGAAGAACGACGTCGAGGCGCAAAAGGCCGCGCTCGACAAGCAGATCAAGGACCTCCAAGTCGCGGCGAACAAGCTGAGCGCCGCGGACAAGGCCCTCCAGTCCGACACGGGCGGCTCGGCCCCGGGTCTCAGGGCCCCTGGTGCCGCCGCGCAGACGGCGATCGACGCGGCACTGAGCAAGCTCGGCAAGCCGTACGTCTACGGCGACGAAGGACCGAACAGCTTCGACTGCTCCGGGCTCACGCTCTGGGCGTACGCCAAGGGCGGCGTCACGCTCCCGCGGACGAGTGGCGCGCAGGCCGGTTTCGGCGCTGCGGTGTCCAGGTCCGCACTGCAGCCGGGCGATCTGGTGTTCTACGGCTCGCCGGTGCATCACGTGGGCATCTACCTCGGCGACGGCAAGATGGTGCACGCACCCACCTCGGGGGACGTCGTCAAGATCTCGCCGTTGCAGAACGACTACAGCGGGGCGCGTCGCCCCTCCTGAGTCACGCTCGACCCCGGCCGGGGCGGTGTCGCTACGCGATGCCGCCCCGGCTGTCTTGTGCCCGCGAGTGCAGTCTGTGCGAGTGCGGTCTGTGCGTGTGTGGACAGTCTGTGCACGAATGTTGGCTAGTCACGGACGTAGTAGTCGCCGAGGACGCCGTCGTAGTGGCCGCCCGGTCGGCAGCACCGGCTGAAACCGCCGCCTGGAACCGCAGGGGCATGGGTCGTTCCCGCCCAGCTTCTCGACCAGTTCGGTGTCGTTGCCGACAACGCGCGAACCCCGCTTGACGTGGGTCTCGCTAGAGGGAACCCCCGGCGGCGCTTGCTGATCGGCTCAAAAGGACGGCTCGGCGTCGATGTAGTGGTCCATGACTGTCTCCTTGATCAGGGCTGATGCCTTGGCGGCGAACTATAAAGAGGTGTCGATGCCAGGCGCGAGCGGTTTTCGCCGGTTGCGTCCTTCGGGTGGCGGGGGCGGGCCGGTGTGGCGCGGGCGCGCGGGGGCGGCGATGCTGTGCGCGTGGATCAGGACCTCACCGACCTTGCCGGCGCCTACGGTGTCGCGACCCGCTACGAGAACTCGGACAAGCGCGAGGTCGAAGTCGACGATGATGTCGTCGTCGCGATTCTCGCCCAGTTCGACGTCGACGCCTCCGGTCCCGAGTCGATCCGGCGGGAACTCGCGGCTGTTCGTGAATCGCGGTCGAACGCGGTGCTCCCTCCCACGGTGGTCCTGCGCGAAGGCACCAGGCACGACATCGGCGTCCCGGCCGTCGTGCATCTGGAGGACGGCACCCGGCGCGACGTCGGCAGCACGCTCCCCGCGGACCTGCCGCTCGGCTGGCACCGCGTGGTGACCGCCGAGCAGGACGTGACGCTCGCCGTCGTGCCGCACCGGCTCCCCGAGGTGCCGCCCGCCTGGGGCTGGATGCTCCAGCTCTACGCGCTGCGCTCCCCCGAGTCCTGGGGCATGGGCGACTTCGGCGACCTCGCCACCATGGCCCGCCGCTCGGCGTCCGAGCTGGACGTCGGCGTGCTGCTGGTCAACCCGGTGCAGGCGATCAGTCCGACCCACCCGGTCGAGCGTTCGCCGTACTCGCCATCGAGCCGCCGCTTCGCCAACCCGCTCTACCTGCGCGTTTCCGCGACCCGGGCCTTCGAGAACGCCGACGAGCAAACCCGCGAACGGGTCCGGGCCCTCCAGCCCGAGCGGGACACCGAGCTGATCGACTACGACGCCGTCTGGGACGCCAAGCGCGGCGCGCTGGAGCTCCTCTGGGCGCACCACCGTGAACCCGTCGAACTCGACCCCGCGTTACGCGACTTCGCGACCTACTGCGCGCTCGCCGAGGTCCACGGCGCCGATTGGCGCGAGTGGCCGGACGCGCTGCGCGACTCCGGCAGCGCCGAAGTCGTCAAGGCACGCACCGAACTGGCCGACCGGGTCGCGTTCCACGGCTGGCTGCAGCAGCTCTGCCGCGCCCAGCTCGACGACGTCCGCCTGGCCGCACGCCAAGCCGGCATGGCTGTCGGTGTGGTGCACGATCTGCCCGTCGGCGTGCATCCCGGTGGCGCCGACACCTGGGCGCTGCGCGGCGCGTTCGCCCCGCGCGTGACCGTCGGCGCTCCCCCGGACGCCTTCAACCAGCAGGGCCAGGACTGGAACCTCCCCCCGTGGCGCCCCGACCGCCTCGCCGAGCTGGGGTACGCCCCCTTCCGTGACGTCGTGCGCGGCGTCCTCGCCCACGCCGACGGCATCCGCGTCGACCACGTTGCCGGGATGTGGCGCCTCTGGTGGATTCCGCCGGGCGAGCCCGCGCACCGCGGCACGTACGTCCACTACGACGCCGAGGCGATGCTCGGTGTCCTGGCGCTGGAGGCGCACCGCGCCGGTGCGGTCGTCGTCGGCGAGGATCTGGGCACCGTCGAGCCCGAGGTCACCAAGACCATGCACGACCGCGGCCTGCTCAGCTCGGCTGTGCTGTGGTTCCAGCGCGACTGGGACGCGCCCGGCCAGCCGTTCGTCCCGCCGCGGCAGTGGGAGCCCGATTCGATGGCGAGCATCTCCACCCACGACCTGCCGACGGTGTCCGGCTGGCTCCACGGTGAGCATGTGCGGGTCCGCGCTGAGCTGGGACTTCTCGACGGTCCGGCCGAGAAGGAGTACGAGTCGGCGAAGGCCGAGCGCGACGCTTTGACCGACTTCCTGAAGCAACAAGGCATCCCGGCCGACGACCTCGTTGTGGCGCTGCACACGTTGCTGGCGTCGGCGTCGTCCCGGCTCGTGCTGACCTCACCCGCCGACGTGCTCGGCGAACGCCGTCAACCCAACCTGCCGGGGACGATCGACCAGTACCCGAACTGGCGAATCCCGTTGCCGGCCACCATCGACGAACTCTTCGCCGACCAGCACGTACGCGCCGTGGTGGCACCACTGAGAGAAGCCCGCCGCGCCGAGCGACCTAGGTCATAGCGCGGACTGATTTGCCCGGCACTACCTTTGGGTACTTCATCGCCCCCGGCCGCTCGTTGCGGCCGAGTGACGCCTGAGGAGAACACGTGCGGCTTTGGCCAGGAACGCCCTACCCGCTCGGCGCCACCTATGACGGTGTCGGAACGAATTTCACGCTGTTCTCGGAAGTCGCCGACTTCGTCGAGCTGTGCCTGTTCGACGAGGACGGCAAGGAGACCAGGGCACTGCTGCCCGAGGTCGACGGCTTCGTGCACCACGGCTACCTGCTCGGCGTCGGTGCCGGGCAGCGCTACGGGTTCCGGGTGCACGGCCCGCACGACCCCGAAAAGGGCCTGCGCTGCAACCCGAACAAGCTGCTGATCGACCCGTACGCCAAGGCGGTTTCGCATGGCGTGGACTGGGACGAGTCGCTGTTCGGCTACAAGTTCGACGCACCGGACGAGCGCAACGACGCCGACTCCGCCGCGTACGTGCCGCACTCGCTCGTGGTGAGCCCGTTCTTCGACTGGGCCAACGACCGGCACCCGAAAACGCCGTACAACGAGACGGTCATCTACGAAGCCCATGTCAAGGGCATGACGATGAATCACCCGGAGATTCCGCCCCGGCTCCGCGGCACCTACGCGGGCCTCGCGCACCCGGTGATCATCGACCACCTGACGAACCTCGGGGTGACCGCTATCGAGCTGATGCCGGTGCACCAGTTCGTCACCGACCACGGCCTCACCGAGAAGGGCCTGCGCAACTACTGG
Organism: Actinomycetota bacterium; assembly: GCA_032230695.1. GTDB lineage: Bacteria > Actinomycetota > Actinomycetes > Mycobacteriales > Pseudonocardiaceae > Amycolatopsis. The sequence continues at coordinate 64,383 of JAVXWP010000150.1, forward strand.
GGCTACAACACGATCGGGTTTTTCGCGCCACACAACGAGTACGCGGCGATGCCAGAGCAGGGTGGCCAGGTCCAGGAGTTCAAGGGCATGGTGCGTGCCTTCCACGAGGCGAACATCGAGGTCATCCTCGATGTGGTCTACAACCACACCGCCGAGGGCAACCATCTAGGTCCGACGTTGTCCATGCGCGGCATCGACAACGAGGCGTACAACCGGCTGGTCGAGGACGACCCGAAGTACAACAAGGACTACACCGGCACCGGAAACTCCATGAACGTCCGCGGCCCGCACACGCTGCAGCTGATCATGGATTCCTTGCGCTACTGGGTGACCGAGATGCGCGTCGACGGTTTCCGCTTCGACCTCGCCGCCGCGCTGGCCCGCGAGTTCTACGACGTCGACAGGCTGTCGACGTTCTTCGAGCTCGTGCAGCAGGATCCGGTGGTGAGCCAGGTCAAGCTGATCGCGGAGCCGTGGGACGTCGGCCCCGGTGGTTACCAGGTCGGCAACTTCCCGCCGCTGTGGACCGAGTGGAACGGGCAGTACCGCGACACCGTCCGCGACTTCTGGCGCGGTGAACCGGCAACGCTGGGCGAGTTCGCGTCGCGCATCACCGGCTCGTCGGACCTGTACCAGGACGACGGCCGCCGCCCGTACGCGTCGATCAACTTCGTCACCGCGCACGACGGCTTCACCCTCAACGATCTGGTGTCGTACAACGAAAAGCACAACGAAGCGAACGGTGAGGACGGCCGCGACGGCGCCGACGACAACCGCTCGTGGAACTGCGGCGTCGAAGGCCCCAGCGACGCGATCGAGGTCACCGCGCTGCGCAAACGGCAGCGCCGCAACCTCATGGCGTCGCTGCTGCTCTCCCAGGGTGTGCCGATGATCCTGCACGGCGACGAGTTCGGCCGCACCCAGAAGGGCAACAACAACGCCTACTGCCAGGACAATGAACTGTCCTGGGTGGACTGGACACTCGCCGAGGAGAACAAGGGCCTCATCGCCTTCACCGCCGCGCTGACCGACCTGCGCAAGCGCCACCCCGTGTTCCGGCGCCGCCGGTTCTTCGCCGGGAAACCGATCGGCAAGGGCGAGGAGCTGCGGGACATCGCGTGGTTCACCACCTCCGGAGAAGAGATGACCGAGCAGAACTGGGACGACGCCTTCGGCAAGGCCGTCATCGTGTTCCTCAACGGCGAGGGCATCCCCGACCTCGATCCACGCGGCATGCCCGTGGTCGACGACTCGTTCCTGATGGCCTTCAACGCGCACTACGAAGACATCGAAATGACCTTGCCCGCCAACGGGTACGGCTCGGAATGGGCGGTTGTGGTCGACACCGCGACCGCCGAGGTGGCCTCGGAACCGGGTGAGGAAAGCATTGCGGGAGGATCGAAGCTGAACGTCGTCGCGCGGTCGCTGGTCGTGCTCCAGCGCGTGGGGAACGGTGAGGAATGACCGTCCCCAGCTCCACCTACCGGCTACAGCTGCGCCCGGAATTCAGTTTCTCGGACGCGGCGGAGATCGTCGACTACCTGCGGCAGCTCGGCGTCGGCGCGATGTACGCCTCGCCGGTGCTGGACGCGGCGCCGGGCTCCACGCACGGCTACGACGTCGTCGACCCGACCCGCGCCCGCCCGGCGCTGGGCGGGGAGGAGGCGCGCCAGGCGTTGGCCGGGATGCTGCGCGAAGCGGGGCTCGGGCTGATCGTCGACATCGTGCCCAACCACCTTTCGGTGGAGGTCCCGAAGGCCAACCCGTGGTGGTGGCACCTGCTCAAGCACGGCCGGACATCGCGGTACGCCAAGTACTTCGACGTCGACTGGTCGCGTGGTCGGCTTCTGCTGCCGGTACTCGGCGATGACGACGCCGTAACGGAACTGACCGTCGACGGCGACGAGCTGACCTACTACGACCACCGCTTCCCTATCGCGCCCGGTACCGGAGACGGCACGCCGCAGGAAGTGCACGACAGGCAGCACTACGAGCTGGTCAACTGGCGCCGTGGCAACGCCGAGCTCAACTACCGGCGGTTCTTCGACATCACCACACTCGCCGCCGCGCGGGTCGAGGACCCCGAGGTCTTCGACGCCACGCACGGCGAGGTGCTGCGGTGGGTGTCGGCGGGCGAGGTCACCGGCCTGCGAGTGGACCACCCGGACGGTCTCGCCGATCCCGGCGGGTACATGCGACGCCTGCGCGAGGCCGCGCCGGATGCGTGGCTGGTCGTCGAGAAGATTTTGCACCCTGGCGAAGAACTGCCCGCGAGCTGGCCGGTGGACGGCACGACCGGGTACGACGCGCTGCGGGAAATCGGCGGCGTTTTCGTCGATGTCTCGGCCGAGCAGGCATTCACCAGCCTGTCCGAAAAGCTAGGCGTGGCAACGGACTTCCCTGCCGTCGAGGACGAGACGCGACGGCTGGTGACCGACACGATCCTCGTCGCCGAGGTGCGGCGCATCGCCGCTCTCCTGACCGGTGTGGAAGAAGGGGCGGCGCGCGCGGCCCTCGCCGAGGTCATGATCGCGTTCGGCGTCTACCGGTCTTACCTGCCCGAAGGCGAGGCGAACTGGGCCGCGGCGATCGATCGGGTCCGCGCGTCGCGCCCGGACCTGGCGACGGCGCTCGACGCGCTGGACAGTCAGGTCAGTGAGGCGCCCGGTGGCGAACTGGCCACCCGCATCCAGCAGACGTCCGGCATGGTCGTCGCGAAAGGCACCGAGGACACCGCGTTCTACCGGTACAGCCGGTTCGTCGGGCTCAACGAGGTCGGCGGCTCACCGGACCGGTTCGGTGTCGGCGTGGACGAATTCCACCAGCTCGCCGCCAAGCGCGAGGCGGGCTGGCCGTCGACCATGACGACGCTCACCACGCATGACACCAAGCGGTCCGAGGACGTCCGCGCCCGGCTGGCCGTGCTTTCCGAGCTGCCCGGCGAGTTCTCCGACGCGCTGAGCCGCTGGTCCGCGCGCCGCGGTATCGACGAGCCGTCGCTGAACGTGCTGGCCTGGCAGACGCTGGTGGGCGCGTGGCCGATCACGGCCGGACGGCTGAGCGAGTACCTCGGCAAGGCGTCCAAGGAAGCGAAGGTGCGCACCACGTGGGTCGACCACGACGACGAGTTCGAGCGCGCGGTCGACGCTTGGCCCACTGAAGTCCTTGGCGACGAAGAACTTTCAGCGGAGATCATGGAGTTCGTCGAGCGGGTGAAGGGGCCGGGCTGGTCCAACTCGTTGGGGCAGAAGCTGATCCAGCTCACCTGCCCCGGCGTGCCGGACGTGTACCAGGGCACCGAGCTGTGGGACCTGTCGCTGGTCGACCCGGACAACCGCCGGGCCGTGGACTACGCGGCGCGCCGGAAGATCCTGAGCCGTGTCGCCGGGGGTGAGCTGCCCCCGGTCGACGACACCGGAGCTGCGAAGCTTCTGTTGGTACACAAGGCTTTGACGCTGCGCCGTGAGCGGCCGGAGCTGTTCGACGGCTATCGCGCGCTGCGCGCCGAAGGACTGGGCGCCGAGCACGTGATCGCGTTCACCCGCAGCGCCGACCTCGTTGTCGTCGCCACCCGGCTGCCCGTGAAGCTCGAGGCCGAGGGCGGCTGGCGCGACACCGTGCTGCCGCTGCCCGCCGGTCCAGGCACCTGGGTCGACGTGCTCACCGACCGCGCTGTCGACACGGGATTCCCGGTGCTGGCAGGACTTCTGGACCGCTACCCCGTCGCCCTGCTCGTGCGAGGAGACCGATGAGCTTCACTGTCTGGGCCCCGGAGCAGGACCGTGTCCGGGTGCGGGTCGACGGCGTCGACCACGAGATGACCCGCGGCGACGGCGGCTGGTGGCGCGCCGACGTCGAGGGGACCGACTACGCGTTCCTGCTCGGCGACGACGAGAAGGCGTACCCCGATCCGCGCTCGGTGTGGCAGCCGAAGGGCGTGCACGAAGCGTCCCGCCGCTACGACCACTCCGCGTTTGCCTGGACGGACCAGTCGTGGACGGGGCGCGCGTTGCCGGGCAGCGTCCTCTACGAGCTGCACATCGGCACGTTCACGCCCGGCGGCACATTCGACTCGGCGATCGAGAAGCTCGACCATCTGGTGGACCTGGGCATCACGCTCGTCGAGGTGCTTCCGGTGAACTCCTTCGACGGTACCGACGGCTGGGGCTACGACGGGGTTCTGTGGGGCGCGGTCCACGAGCCGTACGGCGGGCCGGACGGCTTCAAACGGCTCGTCGACGCCTGCCACGCGCGGGGTCTGGGTGTGGTGCTCGACGTCGTCTACAACCACCTCGGCCCGTCCGGCGCGTACCTCGACAAGTTCGGCCCCTACTTCGCCGGGCAGAACGACTGGGGCCCCGGCCTGAACCTCGACGGTCCCGGCTCGGACGAGGTCCGCCGGTACGTGATCGACAACGCGCTGAGCTGGCTGCGGGACTTCCACGTCGACGCGCTGCGCCTCGACGCCGTGCACGCGCTCGTCGACCGGCGCGCGGTGCACGTGCTGGAGGAATTGGCGGTGGACGTCGAAGCGCTGTCGGCCGCCGTGCGCCGCCCGCTGACGCTGATCGCCGAGTCCGACCTCAACGACCCGAAGCTCATCACGCCCCGCGAGGCCGGCGGCTACGGACTCGAGGCGCAGTGGTGCGACGACCTGCACCACGTCCTGCATGTGGCCTTGACCGGTGAGAAAACCGGCTATTACGAAGATTTCGCCGCCCCCGGCGCGCTCGCCCGCACCTTGCGGGAGGCGTTTTTCCACGCGGGCACGTGGTCTTCGTTCCGCGGCCGCACGCACGGCCGTCCGGTCGACACGCGCCGCGTACCCGGTCACCGGTTCCTCGCGTACCTGCAGAACCACGATCAGGTCGGCAACCGCGCCACCGGTGACAGGCTGTCGGCGACGGTGTCACCGGGGCTGCTCGCGTGCGGCGCGGCGATCGTGTTCTGCTCGCCGTACACGCCGATGGTGTTCATGGGCGAGGAATGGGCGGCGAGCACGCCGTGGCAGTTCTTCGCGTCCTTCCCGGACCCGGAGCTCGCCAACGCCGTCCGCACCGGGCGTCGTCGCGAGTTCGGCCGCCACGGCTGGGGCGGGGCAGACGTGCCCGACCCGATGGACCCGGCCACGGTGGAGCGCTCGCGACTCGACTGGTCCGAGGTCTCCGAGCCCGCGCACCGCTCGATGCTCGACCTCTACCGCTCCCTGATCACCCTGCGCCGAACCCGCCCGGAACTCATCGACCCAGCGCTGGACCGGTTCGACGTCCACTCCGCCCCCGACGACTCCTGGCTCGCCCTCCACCGAGGCTCCCTGCGCCTGATCTGCAACCTCAGCTCAGCCGAGGTCACCATCCCCGTCGATGCCCCGGCCACGATCCTGCTCACCTCCGCCGCCCCCACCCTCTCCACCACCACCCTCGCCCTCCCCGCCGAATCCTTCACCCTCCTCGACCTCGCCTAAGTGCAGTCTGGGCACGTTTGCTGCGTGATCACCGCGGCCCGCGCTTTCTCGCGTAAGGGCGGGCCGTTGCCGCAGTTTGCACTCGAGCGCGCGCAGATCGTGTCCGGGCGGGCACAGACCGCACTCGGACGAGGTGCCGGAAAGTTCGTGAAACGGATCAGACGAACCGAAGGGAGGCGGTAATCGTCGGTGATCCCTGGAAAGATCTACGACATGGCTACCCGACCAGCGTCTGACACCCGTGTACTCGCCGGCCGACCCTTCCCACTGGGCGCGCACTCGGAAGCCGGAGGTGTCCGGTTTGCCGTGACGTCCGCGGTGGCGGACCGCGTGGAAGTGTGCCTGATCAGCGAAGACGGCTCGGAGCAGCGCATCGAGCTGATCGAGCGGACGTTCGGCGTGTGGCACGGTCTCGTGCCAGGGGTCACTCCCGGTCAGCGTTACGGCTACCGCGTGCACGGACCGTATTACCCGGAGCGCGGGCTGCGCTGCAATCCGGCGAAGCTCCTCGTCGACCCGTACGCCCGGCGGATCACCGGGCGGCTCACCGATATGGACGCCGCTGTGGGCTATGTGGGTGATCCGAGTGGACCGGAGTCACCGACCGACTCGCTCGGCAGCGTCCCGCTGTCGGTGGTGAGTTCCCCCGGCGGCCCGGACACCGGGATCAAGCCGGAGACGCCGTTCGAGGAGTCGGTGTTCTACGAGCTGCACGTGAAGGGGTTCACGCAGCGGCACCCGGACATCCCGGAGCATCTGCGCGGGACGTACGTCGGGATCGCGCACCCGGCCGCGATCGAGCATCTCGTGCGGCTCGGGGTGACCGGCGTCGAGCTCCTCCCGGTGCAGTCGTTCGCCGACGAGCCGTCGCTGATCGCGGCCGGACGCCACAACTACTGGGGCTACTCGCCGCTCGGCTACTTCGCGCCGCACGCCGCGTACGCGAGTGAGCCTGGCCGCGAGATCGAGGAGTTCCGCACGATGGTCGCCGCACTGCACGCGGTGAACATCGAGGTGATCCTCGACGTCGTCTACAACCACACCTGCGAGGGCGGGCCGGACGGGCCGACGCTGAGCTTCCGCGGCCTGGACGCGCCGGCGTACTACCTGCACGACAAGAACGGCGACATGGCCGACATCACCGGTTGCGGCAACACCCTTGACGCCGGCTCGCCGGACGTCGTGCGGCTAGTGACGGACTCGCTGCGCTACTGGACCACCGAAATGGGCGTCGACGGCTTCCGGTTCGACCTCGCGAGCACGCTCGGGCGTCCCCGCGGCGGCGCGTTCGACCGTGACTCGGCGATGCTGACGGCGATCACCACGGACCCGGTGCTGTCGCGCTGCAAGCTGATCGCGGAGCCGTGGGACGCGACCGGCGACGGCTACCGCGTCGGCGAGTTCGGCAGGCAGTGGGCGGAATGGAACGGCCGCTACCGCGACACCGTGCGTGACTTCTGGCGCGGCGAAAAGAGTGTGCGAGACCTCGCGTACCGGCTGTCGGGCTCGTCGGACCTGTACGCCGACGACCTCCGCCGCCCGTGGCAGTCGATCAACTTCATTACCGCGCATGACGGCTTTACCCTGCGGGATCTGGTGTCCTACAACGAAAAGCACAACGAGGAGAACGGCGAGCAGAACCGCGACGGCACCAACGACAACCGCTCGTGGAATCACGGCGCCGAGGGTGACACCACCGATCCGGAAATTCTGGCGCTGCGCGCGCGGCAGGCGCGCAACCTGCTGGCGACGCTGCTGCTGTCGACGGGCACGCCGATGACGACCGCGGGCGACGAGATGTGGCGTACGCAGAACGGCAACAACAACGCCTACTGCCTCGACAACGAGACGTCCTGGGTCGACTGGGAGACGTCCCCGGAGACCGAGTCGATGCTCGCCTTCGCCCGCCGCGCGCTGCACCTCCGGTCGCGGAGCCCGGCGCTGCGGCAGCCGGAGTTCTTCGAAGGCCGCACCACGCCGACGGGTCGCCCCGACCTGATCTGGTTCCGCATCGACGGCGAGGAGATCACCGAGACGGACTGGTTCGACGAAGACAGCCGCACGCTCGGCATGTGGATCGACGGCTCGAACAGCCAGTCCCGCACCCGCGACGGCGAGCTCGTCGCCGACCACTCGTGGCTGCTTTGGCTTCACTCGGGCGATGCGCCGATCGAGGTCGTCATGCCGGGGCCGGAGTTCGGCGTGACGTTCGAGCCGACGCTCGACACCAGCACCGCCGACGGCTCCCCCGCAACGCCGGGCGCGTTCGCCGCCGGCGCCCGCGTCACCCTGCCCTCCCGCTCCCTGCTCCTCCTCCGCGCCCCACGGGAGCTCCCCACCCGGTAAGCCCTGGGGAATACGTCGGCAGTTTCCGGTCACCCTGCGGGAAAAGTGTCGGCGTATTCCCGGAAGCTGGGAAGTTACCGCTTGGTAGAGCCATTTCGTGACTTGGCCGGCGTGACCCTCGACGGAGTCACGCGACGGTGAATCCTCGCAAAACGCTCACGACCCGTGACGCATGCGGCCCAGGTAGTCCATCCGTGGAAACACTGACGACACCTGGGTTACCTTTGAGTGACCACTGTGGACACCTCGCCGCCGAGCCCCGACAGTGGAGCCATAAGTTTGCCCTGGAACGTTTCCGGGTACCCAAGCCCTGTGAAGAGTCCCCGGTGACGGGTGGCCTGATCGAACCGGGCAGACTGAGAGGTGCCGCGTTACAGACGGGCGAGAGAGGTGCTGTGCATGACGGGTCGGCTCGGCATCGACGACGTGACACCGGCAGTGGGTTGTGGCCGGTATCCGGCGAAAGCCGTGACAGGTGAACATGTTCCCGTTTCCGCCACGGTATGGCGAGAAGGCCATGACGCGGTCGCCGCGACAGTAGCTTGGCGCGGTCCGCACGACAGGGTGGCCAGGCAGACCAGAATGGTCGAGCAGGGCACCGGTCTCGACAGGTTCGCCGCGGAAATCGTCCCGGACGCCGAAGGATTGTGGACCTATCGGGTCGACGCCTGGAGCGATCCATGGGCCACCTGGTTGCACGCCGTCGAAGTGAAAATGGCCGCAGGACAGGATTCCCACGAACTCGCGAACGATCTCGAGTCGGGCGCGCTGTTGCTCGACAGAGTGTCGCGAAGGCCGGACAGACGACGAGAACGCGTCGAGCTCGCGGCTTCGGCCGCGGCGCTGCGCGACGTCGATCGCCCGCTCCCCGATCGCGTGGCCCCCGCGCTTTCGGCCGAGGTGCGCCGGGTCATGCACGAATATCCGGTCCGGCAGCTGATCACCAAGGGCAAGCCGCTGAAGATCTGGGTGGATCGCCGGCGCGCCGCCTTCGGCTCCTGGTACGAGTTCTTCCCCCGCTCCACCGGCGGCGTCGACGAGTCGGGCCGCCCGGTGCACGGCACGTTCACCACCGCGGCAACCGCGCTGGACCGCGTCGCCCGCATGGGTTTCGACGTCGTCTACCTGCCTCCCATCCACCCCATCGGCCGCGTGAACCGCAAGGGCCCCAACAACACCTTGGTCACCGACGAGCACGACGTCGGTTCGCCGTGGGCCATCGGCGCCGACGAGGGCGGCCACGACGCGATCCATCCGGAGCTCGGCACGATCGAGGACTTCGACAGGTTCGTGGCACGTGCGGAGGAGCTCGGCATGGAGGTCGCGCTCGACCTCGCGCTGCAGGCCGCGCCCGATCACCCGTGGGTGCTCAAGAATCCCGAGTTCTTCACCACCCGGCCGGACGGCTCGATCGCGTACGCGGAGAACCCGCCGAAGAAGTACCAGGACATCTATCCCACCAACTTCGACAACGATCCGCAGGGCATCTACACCGAGGTGCTGCGCGTCGTCCTGCACTGGGTCGAGCACGGGATCAAGATCTTCCGGGTCGACAACCCGCACACCAAGCCACCGGACTTCTGGGCCTGGCTGATCAAATCGGTCAAGGACGCGCATCCGGACGTGCTGTTCCTCGCCGAGGCGTTCACCCGCCCGGCCCGGCTCTGGGGCCTCGCACGGCTGGGCTTCACCCAGAGCTATACCTATTTCACTTGGCGCACCACCAAAGAAGAACTGATCGAGTTCGGCGTCGACCTCGTCGCGCACTGGGACGAAGGCCGCCCGAACCTGTTCGTCAACACCCCGGACATCCTCCACGAGTCGCTGCAGCACGGCGGCCCGGGAATGTTCGCGCTGCGGGCGGCGCTCGCGGCGACGATGTCCCCCACCTGGGGGGTGTATTCGGGCTACGAACTCTTCGAGCACGAAGCGGTGCGCGAAGGCAGCGAGGAATACCTCAACTCGGAGAAGTACGAATTACGTCCGCGTGATTTCGCGGGGGCGCTCGCCGAGGGCCGGTCGCTCGAACCCTGGCTGCTCAAGCTCAACCTGGCGCGCCGGGCCCATCCGGCGTTGCAGCAGATGCGGACCCTGCGCTTCCATCACGTCGACAACAGCGCTTTGCTCGCGTATTCCAAGCAGGATCCCGAAACCGGTGACACCGTCGTCACTGTGGTCACGCTGGACCCGGACTCGCCGCAAGAGGGCACGGTCTGGCTCGACATGCCCTCGCTCGGTTTCGACTGGGGCGAACGGCTTATTGCCCATGACGAGGTCACCGGGGAAACCTGGGACTGGGGACAGGCGAATTACGTGCGGCTCGAACCTTGGCGTGCGGTCGCGCACATCGTGGGCGTCCAGCGGCGCTTCGGTAGTTGAGAACGTCCGGCGCACACAAGACCTATGACCACCCCCGCGCCCACCAGGCGCGCGGGGGAAGATCGAGCGTACCCCCGATGAGGTGGGACGAGGTGGAGCTCATGAACGAAGATCCCCGACCCGACGCGGCCCTCGGCCTGGACGGCGTGCCACATACGGGCGAAGCGATCACAGCCGACGGAATGCTGGTCGAACCCAAGGCCGAGGATTTCCGTTCCGCCAAACAGGCTCCCAGCAACCCCGAGTGGTTCAAGGGCGCGGTGTTCTACGAGGTGCTCGTCCGCGCGTTCCGTGACTCGAACGGCGACGGCACCGGCGACCTGCGTGGCCTCGCCAGCAAACTCGACTATCTCGAGTGGCTCGGCGTGGACTGCCTGTGGCTGCCGCCGTTCTACGCGTCCCCGTTGCGCGACGGCGGTTACGACATCAGTGACTTCCGCGCGGTGCTGCCCGAGTTCGGCAGCGTCGAGGATTTCGTCTATCTGCTGGACGAAGCCCACAAACGCGGAATCCGGGTGATCACCGACCTGGTGCTCAACCACACCTCCGACGCGCATCCGTGGTTCCAGCAGTCCCGGATGGAACCCGACGGCCCGTACGGCAACTACTACGTCTGGAGCGACGACGACTCGCGCTACGCCGACGCGCGGATCATCTTCGTCGACACCGAGACGTCGAACTGGACCTACGACCCGGTGCGCGGTCAGTTCTATTGGCACCGCTTCTTCTCCCACCAGCCGGATCTCAACTTCGAGAACCCGGACGTCCAGGACGCGATGCTGGACACCCTGCGGTTCTGGCTGGACCTCGGTATCGACGGTTTCCGCCTCGACGCCGTGCCCTACCTGTTCGAGCAGGAGGGCACCAACTGCGAGAACCTGCCACGCACGCACGAGTTCCTCAAGCGCTGCCGCAAGGTCGTCGACGACGAGTACCCCGGCCGCATCCTGCTGGCGGAGGCGAACCAGTGGCCGTCCGACGTCGTCGAGTACTTCGGTGATGCGGCGGTCGGCGGCGACGAGTGCCATATGGCGTTCCATTTCCCCCTGATGCCCCGCATCTTCATGGCCGTGCGGCGCGAGTCGAGGTTCCCGATCTCGGAGATCCTGGCGCAGACGCCGAAGATCCCCGACGGCACACAATGGGGCATCTTCCTGCGCAACCACGACGAGCTCACCCTCGAGATGGTCAGCGACGAAGAACGCGACTACATGTACGCGGAGTACGCCAAGGACCCGCGGATGAAGGCCAACATCGGGATCCGCCGACGACTGGCGCCCCTGCTGGACAACGACCGCAACCAGCAGGAACTGTTCACCGCGATGCTGCTCAGCCTGCCGGGGTCACCCGTTCTGTACTACGGTGACGAGATCGGTATGGGCGACAACATCTGGCTCGGCGATCGTGACGCGGTACGAACGCCGATGCAGTGGACCCCGGATCGCAACGCGGGCTTCTCGAGCTGCGACCCTGGTCGTATCTACCTGCCGGTGATCATGGACCCGACCTACGGGTTCCAGGCGATCAACGTCGAGGCGCAGTCGAACAACGGCTCGTCGCTGCTGAACTGGACACGGCGGATGATCGAGGTCCGCAAGCAGCACCACGCCTTCGCCGAAGGCGAGTTCATCGATCTCGGTGGGTCCAACCCCAGCGTGCTCGCCTACAAGCGCCAGTGGCTCCGGCCGGACGGGCGCCAAGACGTCGTCCTGTGCGTGAACAACCTGTCCCGCTTCCCGCAACCGGTGGAGCTGGACCTCTCCGTGCACCGCGGGTGTACGCCGGTCGAGCTCACCGGCGGCGTGCGCTTCCCCGAGATCGGTGAGCTGTCGTACCTGCTGACCCTGCCTGGACACGGTTTCTACTGGTTCCAGCTCGTCGAGCCGGGCGACGACCACGAATCGAGGTGACCACTCTTGACAGCTCCTGATCCCCACGAACTCGTCGGCCGTCTCGTAACGCACCTGTCCGATTGGCTGCCGGCCCAGCGCTGGTTCGCCGGCAAGGACAGGCCCATCACGTCGGTGCGCGAGCTGAACACGACGGTCCTGCAGGGCGGCGACCCGCTGCTGCTGCACGTGATCGTCGAGGTGGAGCAGGGTGATCGGCTTGAGCCGTACCAGCTGCTGATCGGCAGCCGTGAGCAGCTTCCCGATGGCCTCGGTGCCAGTTGGATCGGCGCGGAACACGGGGTCCCCTGCTACGAAGCCAGCGGGGACGCCGATCTGACGGCATGCCTGCTGGAGTTCATCGCGCGGGAAGTCGACGTCGGTTCGCTGCGTTTTTCACACGAACCCGGCGTCGAACTGCCGACCGATCTTCGCTCCCGGCCGATCACGTCCGAACAGAGCAACACATCGCTGGTCTACGGAAACCAGTACATCCTGAAGCTGTTCCGCAAGCTGACCGCGGGCGAGAACCCGGATCTGCTGCTGCACCGCGCGCTGCAGAATGTCGGCTGCGAGCACGTCGCGCCGCTTCTCGGCTCCATCACCGGCGAACTGCACGGCGAACCGGCGACCATCGCGATGGTCCAGCAGTTCCTGCCCGACGCCGTCGACGGCTGGGCGATGGCGACGACCAGCGTCCGCGACCTGATGGCCGACCCGGAGCTGCACCCCGACGAACTCGGCGGCGACTTCGCCGGCGAGGCCAAAAGGCTCGGACACGCTGTCGCGACGGTGCACGCGGACCTCCAGCGGGCCTTGGGCCAGCAGGTGGCCGACGTCAAGGAGTTCGACAGGACCGTCGAGGCGATGCTCGGCCGGCTGGACACCGTCATCGGCATGGTCCCGGAACTGAACGAGCACGCGCCGGCGCTGCGGACGGCGTTCGAGAAACTGCGTACCGCAGACAACCCGGTATTCATGCAGTTCATCCACGGCGACCTGCACCTCGGCCAGGTGCTGCGCACGGTCCACGGCTGGCTGCTCATCGACTTCGAAGGCGAACCGGCGGCACCGGCCGCGGAACGGGCGGCTTTGCGGTCGCCGTTGCGCGACGTTGCTGGGATGCTTCGGTCCTTCGACTACGCGGCGCACCAGATGCTCGTCGGGCAGCCGGAGGACCCGAGGCTCACCGAGCGTGCGCTCGAATGGGCGCGGCGAAACCGAGCCGCGTTCTGCGAGGGCTACGCGGAGGCCGCCGCCGATTCGATCGGCGACCCCCGCGCGCACGGCGAACTGCTACGGGCGTTCGAGCTGGACAAGGCGGTCTACGAGATCGCCTACGAGCACGCGAACAGGCCGGAATGGTTGACGGTCCCGTTGTCGTCGATCGGCCGGATCACCACAGGAGGCGAGTAAGCCCGTGAGAGCTTCACCAGTCGAACTCCCTGACGAGGCACCGTCTCCTCAGGACATCGACCGGCTGCTGGCCGGATCCCACCACGACCCGCACTCGGTGCTGGGCGCGCACTCGGCGAAGGAAGGCGTTGTCGTCCGGGCGCTGCGTCCCGGCGCGAGCAGCGTGACGGTGGTGGCGGGCAAGGTCCGAACCGAACTGAAGCGGATCGTCGACGGGCTGTTTGCCGGGGCGCTCCCGGAGCATCCCGGCGACTACCGGCTGGAGATCGACTACGACGGCAACGTCGTGACGGCCGACGACCCGTACCGCTGGCTGCCGACCGTGGGCGAGCTGGACCTGCACCTGATCGGCGAAGGCCGCCACGAGCGGCTCTGGGACGTCCTCGGTGCGCGAGTGCGCTCGTACGACACGCCTTCGGGCACCGTCGAGGGTGTTTCGTTCGCGGTTTGGGCGCCGACGGCCAGGGGCGTCCGGGTCATCGGTGACTTCGATGGCTGGGACGGCCGCGCGAACCCCATGCGCTCCTTGGGTTCCTCCGGTATCTGGGAGCTGTTCCTCCCCGGCACGGCGGTCGGCACGCACTACAAGTTCCGCATCCTCGGCGCGGACGGCACCTGGCATGACAAGGCCGACCCGATGGCGTTCGCCGCCGAGGTCCCCCCGGCGACGGCGTCGATCGTGACACAGTCGAGCTACACCTGGGAAGACGCGGCGTGGGAAGCCCAGCGCGAGGCCACGAACTGGGCCAACGCGCCGATGAGCATCTACGAGGTTCATCTGGCTTCTTGGCGGCAAGGGCTCGACTATCGCGAGATGGCCGAGCAGCTGGCCGACTACGTGATCGAGACCGGCTTCACGCATGTGGAGCTGCTGCCGGTCGCCGAGCACCCCTTCGGCGGGTCGTGGGGCTACCAGGTCACCTCGTATTACGCGCCGACGTCGCGGTTCGGTTCGCCGGACGACTTCCGCTACTTCGTCGACCACCTGCACCAGCGCGGCATCGGCGTGCTGGTGGACTGGGTGCCCGCGCATTTCCCGAAGGACAGCTGGGCGCTGGCCCGGTTCGACGGGACACCGCTCTACGAGCACGCGGACCCGCGCCGCGGGGAGCAGCCCGACTGGGGCACGCTCGTGTTCGACTTCGGCCGCAACGAGGTGCGCAACTTTCTCGTCGCCAATGCGCTGTTCTGGATCGAGGAGTTCCACCTCGACGGACTGCGCGTCGACGCCGTTGCGTCGATGCTGTACCTCGACTACTCGCGCAAGGAAGGCGAGTGGCTGCCGAACCAGTACGGCGGCCGGGAAAACCTTGATGCGGTGCGGTTCCTGCAGGAGCTGAACGCGACCGTCTACAAGCGACATCCCGGTGTGATGATGGTGGCCGAGGAGTCGACGGCGTGGCCCGGTGTCACGCGGCCGACGCATCTCGGCGGACTCGGGTTCGGGTTCAAGTGGAACATGGGCTGGATGCACGACTCGCTGCACTATCTCAGCCATGAGCCGGTGCACCGGTCGTTCCACCACAACGAGATGACCTTCTCGCTGGTGTACGCGTGGAGTGAGAACTTCGTGCTGCCGCTGTCGCACGACGAGGTCGTGCACGGCAAGGGCTCGCTGTGGCAGCGGATGCCGGGCGACGACTGGAACAAGGCAGCGGGCCTGCGGTCGCTGCTGGCGTTCATGTGGGCGCATCCGGGCAAGCAGCTGCTGTTCATGGGCGGCGAGTTCGGCCAGCCACAGGAGTGGTCAGAGTCGCGTTCGCTGGACTGGGACCTGCTGGACCAGCCGCTGCACGGCGGGGTGAAAAGCCTGCTCAGCGACCTCAACCGGGTGTACAAGGACTCGCCCGCGCTCTACAGCGCGGACACGCGCCCGGAGGGCTTCTCCTGGATCGACGCGAACGACTCGGGCGGCAACGTGCTGAGTTTCCTTCGCATCGGAGAGGACGGCTCGCAGATCGCGTGCGTCGCGAACTTCGCCGGGACCCCGCATCTCGACTATCGCGTCGGCCTCCCGTTCCCCGGCCAGTGGCGCGAAGTCGTCAACACCGATGCCGAGGTCTACGGCGGCTCCGGTATCGGGAACCTCGGCGAGGTCGTCGCGGAACCCAAGCCGTGGCACGGCCGCCCCGCCTCCGCGGTCCTGCAACTCCCGCCCGCCGGGGTTTTGTGGCTCGCGCCCGCACCCCTCACCACCGCCTAACGCGCTCGGCCCGAGTGCAGTCTGTGCGCGTGTATGGACCATCTGTGCGCGCGTAAGTGCAGGTTGTGTCCGCTAGGCGCTGTATTTGCTCGTGCAGGTGGCGGTGCTGGGGGCGTAGAACCCGTCCCGGAAGGCCTCGACGCGGGCGAAGCCCGACGGGACGGCCTTGCCGTTGACGTCGCCTGCGATCAGGCTCGTCGGGGAGAGGAGCTCGGCGACGGCCTCGTCGAGGTCGCCAGGGGAAAGTTGCAGTATCGGGTTCTTGCCCGGGGTGAGGGTCCCGGCCCACGCACCGGTGAGACAGGCCGTCAACTGACCGGTGGCCGGACCGTCCAAAGAGGATCCGGCCGCGTGCTGGACCGACAGGGTGTAGCGCGAAGCGACTTCGGCGAACGCGGCGAAGTCGCCGATGCCCCCGGTACGGCCACGCTGCGGCGGGGTGCCGATCCGGACCAGCGCGTCGATGTCGAGCGTGAGCATGTTCGTGCTGGGGCAGTACGCCGCGGGTGAGGTGCGCTGGGTGCCTGCGCAGTTCATCGGGTCCACGGAGATCGTCGGCGGCTGGGCGCCGGTCGACCGGAACGCTTCACGCAGGGTGCTTTCCACGTTCGCCAGCGCGCCGACGTCGTCGGCGGGCAGATTTCCCCTGCCCAACCCGGAATCCTGCTCCTGGGGGCTGAACGCCTGCTGGGTGATGCGTGCCTCGACCTCGGCGACGTCGATCTTCGCGCAGCGCTTCGGACCTTCGTCGAAGCCGAACTGGAACGCCGACACCCGGTCGAACGCGCTGCCGTGCGCGCCCTCGGAGTCGAAACTGCTACCGGCGGAATCGCGGATGAAGAACAGGGTAGCCATGATCTGGTTCAGGCCGGGGCCGGTGGAAACCTGGAAATGCGGCGCCTTGCCCTCGGCGACCCAGCGGAAGAAGTTGCCCGCGTAGCTGTCGGCGTGCTGCTCCTTGACGATCGACGGCGAGCCCACGTCACCGAGGCCCGCGGCAGCCAGCCGAAACTGCACGGCGTGGCCGATTTCGTGGGCGAGTACGGTGACCACGGACATCGGGCCGAACGTGTCGTTGAGCATCGGGAGCAGTTCACCGCGATCCCAGGCGACGGAGTCGTCCGCCGAGCAGTAGAACGCGTTGACCAGGCGCACGGTGCTGGTGCGGCAGAGCTCCATGGCGGGTCCGTTGGAGTCGTAGGAGGTCAGCTGCCGCAACGGCTGGAACTTCCGGTCGAAGTTCGCGGGCAGCTGTTCTGTCCAGTACTGCTGGACGTCGGCGATCGCGTTGACCGCGAGCTTGTCGGTGGCGCTGCTGTCACTGTTCCGCACCGGGAGGTCCGCGCCGGGCACCCCAGGTTTCGGCCCGCTCGGGCCGGTCGTGATGTCGAGCCCCGCCACCTTCGTCGGATCAGGACGGTTCACGGCCGCAATGCCCGTGACGGTCGTGGTGCACCCCGCGATCAGCGCGACCCCTGCCAGCAACGCGGCCACCCCGGTGATCCGCGAAGTGAACGACACCATGATCGAAGTTCCCTTTCCCCATGCGTATGAGTGCAGTCTGTGTACACCCAGCCTGCAGGCCATTGAACGACATCAATCATCTTAAGAAGAGACGATCATTGCATTGGTATGATGCGGTCGTGGCCACGGACGATGCGCCGAAGACCCCTGGCGCCGAGCGTCTCGGGCTTTTGCTGGCGCGCCACGGCGCCATCACCAACATCCGGATCCGCCAGGCACTCGGTGTCACCGGCCTCACCCCGCGGCAGTCCGCGACCCTGCTGAAACTGTCCACAGGAGCGCTCAGTCAGCAGACCCTCATCGAGTCGCTCGGGGTGGACCCCAGCATCGTCGTGGCGATCCTCAACGAACTCGAGACCCAGGGCCTCGCGCAGCGCCGCCGTGACCCGGCCGACCGGCGCCGCCACATCGTCGAGATCACCGTCAAAGGCACCGAGGTGCTCGGCGAGGTCGACAACGCGCTCACCACCGTCGAGCGGCAGCTGTTCGCGGACCTCGATGCCGAAGAACTCCGTGTCCTTGAAGGACTTCTAGCCAGGATCCACACCAGCTTCGACGATCCGGCCTGTTCCGGAGACTAAAGTTCGTTCGCAACAACGTCAGAGACGGTGGAGGGTGACGTCGGTGAGAGCGCCGGCCGTGATGGCCGCGGTCATGTAGGTGTGGTGCGGCTGACGGCGGCGGTCGGTCGGTGAACCGGGATTGAGCAGGCGGAGGCCGGTGCGGGCGACCGTGTCCCACGGGATGTGACTGTGCCCGAAGACCAGGACATCGGTGCCGGGAAACTTTGCGGCACAACGAGTTTCGCGACCCTGGGCGGAGCCGGTCTCGTGGATCACCGCCAAGCGGACGCCGTCCAGCTCCGCCGTGGCGATCTCACCGAGTCGCTCCCACAGCTCGGGCCCGTCATTGTTCCCGGCGACACCGATCAACCGCCTGCAGCGGCTTTCCAGCTCGTCGAGCAAGCTCACATCCACCCAGTCGCCCGCGTGCACCACGACGTCCGCCCGCTCGACTTCGGTCCAGATCCGGGCGGGCATCTGCCGTGCGCGGTTCGGCACATGGGTGTCGGAGATCAGCAGGAGCCGCATGCCGTTCAGCGTAGGTTCGGTGCCTCGGGGGTGAAGTGGGGTTAACGGGCGAATATGTCGACAACTTCTGAAGCGCGGAGCCGAAGAAGTTGTCGACATATTCGGAAGTGAAGCAGGGTTAACGGGCGAAGGGAATGCTGGCGGCAAGGTCGTCGCTGCCGGACATGAGGTGTTCCAGGAGGGTGACGAGCACCTGCTTCGTGGACTCGCGATCCCGCGCGTCACACAGCAGCATCGGCACGCCCGGATCGAGGTCGAGCGCCTGGCTGACCTCTTCGGCGGTGTACCGGTACCCGTCGTCGAAGCAGTTCACGCCGACTACGAACGGCAGGTTGCGGCTCTCGAAGAAGTCCACCGCCGCGAAGCAGCTGTCGAGCCGGCGGGTATCCGCCAGCACGACGGCACCGAGCGCACCACGGGACAGCTCGTCCCACATGAACCAGAACCGGTCCTGGCCCGGCGTGCCGAAGAGGTACAGGATGAGTTCGGGGTTGATCGTGATCCGGCCGAAGTCGAGGGCGACCGTGGTGGTCTTCTTGTTCTGGACACCCGAGAGGTCGTCCACCCCCGCCGACGCCTCGGTGATCACTTCTTCGGTCCGCAGCGGGGCGACCTCGCTGACGGAACCGACCATCGTGGTCTTTCCTACCCCGAACCCCCCGGCGATGATGATCTTGACCGCGGTCGCGGTCAAGGTCCTCCGACGGGGGTCAGAGCTTCCGGATGCCATCAAGAACCGCCTGGAGTACGTGTTTGTTGGGGGTTTCGGTCACCGGCGCGGCCGTGCGGAAGAGCACGTGCCCCTGCTCGATCAGGTCACTCAGCAGCACCTTGACCACCGGCAGGGGGAGGTCCACCCGCGCGGCTACTTCGGCGACGGACGTCGGGTGCTGACACAGCCGCAGGATCCGCCCGTACTCCGGTTCCATGCCCGCTGCTTCCGCGGCCGAGCGCATGGCGACCACGAGCGTGATCAGGTCGAGTCCGAGTGTGTCCGAGCGAGTACGTCCGCCGGTCACCGCGTAGGGCCGGACGAGAGGTCCGGCCGCTTCGTCGAACCAGGCTTCGTGTCGGCCGGTCATGGCGAGCCGACCGCCGGGGCGCTGCGGGGTGCCGCGGTGAGCACGGCGCCGACGCGCTTGACCATGAGGTTCATCTCGTAGGCCACCATGCCCATGTCCGCGTGCTCGCCTGCCAGCAACGCCAGGCAAGCGCCGCTGCCGGCCGCGGTGACGAAGAGGAACGCGTGATCCATCTCGACCATGGTCTGGCGGACGTTGCCGCCACCGAAATGCCGCCCGGTGCCCCTGGCGAGGCTCTGGAACGCCGACGCCACCGCGGACAGGTGCTCGGCGTCTTCCTCCGTCATGTTGCCGGACATGCCGATCAGCAGACCATCCGAGGAAAGCACCACGGCGCGGTCGGCGCCCGCCACCCGCTTGACCAGGTCGTCCAGCAACCAGTCGAGCTCACTGACTCCCGCGTTGGTCATTACGTCCGATCTCCATAGGTGTCGTCGCTGCCGTCTGACTCGTACTCACGGGCCCGCCGCGTGCCCTGTTGGAATGCTGACAGGCGGTTCCGGGCCTGTTCCGGCGATTCGGAGCGCGCATCGTCCCGCTCCCGCTCCAGGCTAGGTCTGTCTCCCAACAGCTGGGGCACCAGGTTTTGTTGCTTGCGTCGCTGTGGCAGCGGCGGCCTGCCCGGGGCTTCCGGTCCGCGAGGCTGGCTCGGCCGGGCTTCCGGTGGCCGGGTCTGCTGGGGCTGGCGCGGAGCACGCGACGGCGGTGGGGGTGTCGCCGCCGGGTCCTCCCGTGGCCAGACCGGGGGCTGGGACCGGACGGGCTGCTGCGGCTGGAACATGCTCATCGGCGTCGACGCCTCCGGGAGCGGGGGAAGTTCGGGCACGGCCACCGGGGCGGCGGGAGGCAGGACAGGCTCGGTCCGGTGCCGCGAACGCCGTCCCGGCCGTTCGGCGACGGCGTCCTCGGCGGGTGGCTCCTCCACCGGCTCGGCAATCGGGCCGAGCAGCTCGGACTTCACCAGCACGATCGCCCTGGTGCCGCCGTACGCCGATTCGCGCAGCGTCACCGCGATGCCGTGCCGTGCCGCGAGCCGCGCGACCACGAACAAGCCGATGCGAGGTTCGGTCGACAGCGCCATGATCCCGAAGTCGGGCGGGTCCTGGAGCATCGCGTTGAGCCTGTCCGCCTGCTCCGGATCGATGCCGAGGCCCTGGTCCTCGACCTCGATCACCACTCCCCGGCCGACCACGTTGCCGCGGATCTCGACACGGGCCTGCGGCGGCGAGAACGACGTCGCGTTGTCGACGAGCTCGGCGAGCAGGTGCACGAGGTCGCCGACCACCGGGCCGTTGACGGCGATGGCGGGCAGCCCCGCCATCTTCACTCTGGCGAAGTCCTCCGTCTCTGCCGAGGCGCCACGCGCGATCTCCGCCAGGCCGACCGGGTTGCGCCACTGCCTGCCCGGCTGCCCGCCACCGAGGATGATCAGGTTCTCCGCATTGCGCCGGGCGCGCGTGGAGAGGTGGTCGAGCTGGAACAGCGTGTCCAGCTGGTCCGGGTCCTCCTGCTTGCGCTCCGCCTGGTCGAGCACCTTCAGCTGGCGGTGCACGATCACCTGACTGCGGTGCGCGATGTTGAGGAAGACGGCCTTGGTGCCCTCACGGGTCTTGGCCTCGTCGACGGCGGCCGCGATGGCCGTCTGCTGTGCCTTGTTGAAGGCGTCGGCGACCTGGCCGATCTCATCGGTGCCGTGATCGAGGAGGTACACGTCGTTGTCGAGGTCGACGGGCTCACCCGCGCGGACCTGCTCGACGAGCTCGGGCAGCCGAACGTCCGCCATGTCGAGGGTGTCTTCCCGCAGCCTGGCTAGCCTGCCGATGAGCCGGTTGGACAGCCGCACCGCGACGATGAAGACCAGGATCGCGAGGATCAGCGCCGACGCGCCCGCGATGAGGGACTCGATGAAGGTACTGTTCGCCTGGTCGATCGCCAGGGTGGTCGCCGCGCCGCTCTGCTGGACGAACATGCTCATCAGCGTGCCGCCGACCTCACGGGAAGCCGCTCGCCACTGGGCTTCCGGCACCGGCAGCCGGGCCTGCCCGCCGCGCAGCAGGGTGTTTTCCACCGTGGTGATGGTTTTCCACGAGTCGCCGGCCAGCAGCTTGTCGTAGCGCGCCTTGACATCGGGGTTCATGCGGCTCACCGAAAGGTCGAGCTGCGTGTGGTATGCACCAACTTGACTGCTGTAGGTACGGAAGTCCGCGTCGCCGAGGCCGCCGCTGGTCACCGCTGCCGCGGCGAGCGCGTCACTGCGCTGCATCTGGTCGCCCGCGGTGAACAGCGGCACCGCGGTGATCCGGAGGTAGGCGTTTTCCGCGCTGGGCGCGGCCTGGGCCAGACCGGTCAGTCCCTCGATGAACTGATCGATGATCTGGTTGTAGAAAGCGAAAGTCTCGCCGAGCGTCGGCTGGCCGACGTCGATCTGCTGGCGCTGCGCGGGTAGTTTGGCGAGCAGCCCGGCGAGCGTCGCGATGTTCCGCTTGACACTGTCCGGCGCGTCCCCGAAACCTTGCAGGTTCGCCGAAACCGCCGCTGCCGCGGCGTCGGTCTTGGCGCGTTGCTCGACGAGCGCACTGTGTTCGGCGCCCTGACCCGCGAGCTGCCTCAGGCTCAGCCGTCGTTCTTCCTGGGTGGCGAGGAAGAACGGAATGGCGGGCTGCTCCGACCCACGGATCTTGGACGCGAAGTCCCGCGCCGTCGTGGCGTCGTAGATCAGGTAGCCCGCCAGCGCGACACCCACAGCCATGAGCGCGATACTGGGAATCAAGGCGATCGCCAGCACGCGCGACCGAATCGAAGAGCCCCGGCTTCGTCGAATGGAGATCTGCTTCACCGTGGTCCTTTATCCTTCTGGCAAGTTCTTCGTGTCGGGGGTCTTATCACCCGAGTTCCGATAAATCGGATCAACCACAGGGTCCACTCCGCTCGCGACGACGTTAAGCAGCACGGTGAACGGAGTCAAATCCGCTGCTCCGTGCAGCCCAACAGGTTGTGACCAGCCAACCACGGTGCGAAACGCCTGGACAGCAGGTATCCGGGCAGGCGTGCCGGCCCCACGCAGTGTCCTATCGAACCTGGGGGAAGATCGTTACAGGTCGAGCCTTGATCATTTCGGGGATTTGCCGTTACATGTCTAGCGGATCGCACGCGCGACGTCCAGCAAATCGCGCTGTCAATTGTCGCGGTGACCTCCGCCACCCCGGCTCGTCAATGCGAAGCCTCAGGCCGATTTCCGCACGAGATCCTCGATTCCTTCATGTCCACCACTGCTCCCGCGGGAAAACGGCGAACCGAACAGCGTTCGGGAACCCCGGATCGCAACGCTCCTGACCGGTTAGTCAGGTTTCGTTGCGGCACAACGATTGCAGGTCAACGATTGGATCAGACCAATGTGATGCTTTCCCACCGGTAAAGCGGCCGAGAAACACCAAACCGTCAAGCGATACCGTGATCAAGTCACATAAAGTCCGCTGAATGCGACACCGCAAATTGCCTACTCAGGGAGCCGACTCCCTGATGACCAGTGATGTGGGCACGATCTGCGGTCCTTCGGGCAGCGGCGTGCCGGACAAATGCGCGAGGAGCATCGCCGCCGCCGCTTCGCCCATTTCCTTGACCGGCTGGCGAATCGTGGTCAGCGACGGCTGGGTGTCGGCGGCGATGGGCAGGTCGTCGAACCCGACCACCGCGACGTCGTCCGGCACCAGCCGTCCGGCGTCGCGCAGGCCGCGCAGCGCACCGGCGGCCATCAGGTCGTTGTGCGCGAAGACGCCGTCGAACGCGACGCCCTCAGTGATCAGCGTCCGCACCGCCAGCGTGCCGGACTCGCGGGTGAAATCGCCTTCCAGCACCAGCTTCGGGTCCAGCTCCAGCCCCGAGAGGCTCAACTGGTCCTGAAAACCGTCGAGACGCTCTTGGGTGCAGCCGAATTCCTCCGGCCCGGTGATCACCGCGATCCGCGAGCGCCCGGCGTCGTGCAAGTGCTTCGCCGCGCACCGCGCCCCCAGTCGGTTCGTCGTCGCGATCGAGGGGAACTGCGGATGCCGCCCGCGGTCGTCGATCATCACCACCGGCAGCCCGGACGCGTACAGCGCGGTGATGTAGTCCAGCGAATCGGGCGGCTCCACAACGACGAGCCCGTCGAAAGCGTTGGCGGACACGTGTTTCTCGAACTGCGCGAGCGAAACCGCGCCCTTGTTCATCGTGTACAGCAGCAGCCCGTAGCCGTGGGTCTCCAGCGTGTCGACGATGCCCTGCAGCATCTCGCTGATCCACGGCCAGGTCAGCACGGGCACCAGCATGCCGATGGTCTGGGTACGCCCGGAAGCGAGCCCCACCGCCCGCGCGCTGGGCACGTAACCCATCTCCGCGATGACTTCCCTGATCCGGCGCGAAGTGGCGGCGTCGACGTCGACCTTGTCGTTCAGTACACGCGAAACCGTCGTCTTGCTCACTCGCGCCCGGCGGGCGACATCGGCGATCGTGATCCGCATGCTGGTATCCGCACTGGTAGGAGCCTCCGGAACCGGTTACGGTACCGGCAACCTCCCGGCTTGTCGACTAGTGCCGTGTCCTCGTGGACACAGCACAGGTTCCCAGTGCGCAGGACACTAGGGCTGGGCGAAGCTCGCGAGGTACTGCTCCGCCTTCGCCGGGTCCAGGAACCAGTGCTGGAAGTCCGAGGGGTCCGAGAACCCGTTGGCGAACCGCGTGGCCACCGCCGGGATCTCTCCCGCCGCGCCGATGATCTGCATGACATGCGGGGGCGGCGGCTGGAGCATGGCGTTGGTCCAGATCGTCACGTGCTGCGCGTACTCCCAGTACGAGTCGAACGCGCCGCGCATCCAGTCGGCGTCGAAGGGCTTGTCACCCCGCGCCAGAATCGACTCCAAATAGGACGCCGCGCATTTGCTGGCATTGTTGGAACCCTGGCCGGTAATCGGGTCGTTGGCCACCACGACGTCGGCCATGCCCAGCACGAGCGCGCCCGACGGCAGTGCGCCGACCGGGTTCCGGACGACCGGTGTGTACCCGCCGGCGAGCGTCGCGCGGGCGTCGGTGAGCTCGGCGTTACGGCTGCGCTCGTACTCCCACGGCAGGAACTGCTTGGTCAGCGCCAGGATCCGGTCAAGATGCTCCTGTGGGGCCGGTCGGTCGGCGAAGACGTCCAGCGGGCCACCCGGGATCCCTTCGAAGAACAGGATGTCGCAGTTCCCGCTCAGCGTGTACGCGGGGATCATGAACAGCTCGCCGACGCCAGGGATGATGTTGAACCGCACCGCGGCCTTGTCCGGGTGCTCCGGCCGCGGCTCCACACCGTGGACGTAGGCCAGCGAAAGCGCCCGCTGCGGGGTCGTGTACGGCGAAAGTTCCGGTATGCGGTCGAAAAGCTGCACGAGCTCACCTTTGCCCGCCGCCACCACGGTCAGATCGAACAGCTTCGCCAGCGCGTTCAGATCCGAGGTCGCCACGCCGTGGATGACGAGCTTGCCGCCGCGCTTCTCGAAAAGCTCCAGCCAGCCCGCCATCTTCACGCGCTGGTCGACCGACTGCGCGTAGGCATCCAGCGGCCCGAACCAGTCCAGCGCCCGGCTGCTGTCCGGCGCGGCGATGGACACGCCGAGCCCTTCGACCTTCACCGTTTCGGCTTCCCACAGGTTCAGCTTGTGGTCGCGCTCGTGCTGGAGCGCCCCATCGAACATGCACTGGGTCGACATCACGTACCCCGCGCGGATCTCCTCCGGTGTACGGGCTGACATCACCGTGACGTCGTAGCCGTTGTCCAGCAGGCTGAGCGCGAGCTGCAGGCCGGACTGCCCGGCACCGACGATCAAGACCTTGCGCATGCTTGATTTCCTCCCGAGATGACTCAAATACCGGCGTGCACGGGTTCCCTGCCCGGGCCTGACAACACTGCCAGTGCCAGTACATGCGAGACAAGATGCCGCAGCGTCTCCGCCGAAGAACCCGGGTCGCGTACGTCACAGGTGATCAGCGGAACCTCAGGCCGCAGCGCCAGCGCGTCGCGGACGTCGTCGAGTTCGTACCGCGGCTGACCGTCGAACTGGTTGACCGCAACGATGAACGGCAGGTCGGAGTCGTTCTCGAAGTAGTTGATCGCGGCGAACGACTGCTCGAGCCTGCTGGTGTCGACGAGCACGATCGCCCCCAGCGCACCACGCGCGAGGTCGTCCCACAGGAACCAGAACCGCGCCTGGCCCGGTGTGCCGAACAGGTACAGCAGCAGATCCGAATGCAGCGTGATCCGGCCGAAGTCCATCGCGACGGTGGTGGTGGACTTCGAGCCGTTCGGCGGGAGATCGTCGATGCCGTCTCCGGCTTCGGTCATCCACGCCTCGCTGTTGAGCGGCGGGACTTCCGAAACGGAACCGACGAGCGTGGTCTTGCCGACCCCGAATCCGCCGGCGATGACGATCTTCGCGGAGATCGTCAGCAGACCCGCGTCAGACGGGGAGGCGCTTGAGTCCATCGAGGATCCTCTCCAGCACGTTGGGGTCGTTTTGATAGGCGTACGCCGTTGGGTGGATGAACACCGCACCCTGCGCGGCGAGGTCACTGACCAGCACTCGCACCACGCCCAGCGGCAGGTCGAGGGCGACCGACAGCTCGGCGACCGACGCACGGGTCCGCGCGTGCTCGTAGAGCGACTTCGACTCCGGCATGAGCGAATCACTCAGCGAAGAGTCGTACTGTGTAACAGAAATCAGGGTTTCGACCAGCAGGTGGTGCCGGGTCTTGGTCCGTCCGCCGGTGAGCGCGTACGGGCGGATTCTTCTGCTCCGCATCTTCACGGGGCGATCGAGGGTGTCATCGCTGGACACAGAGATCACATCCTTAAGCCTGTGGCCGGCGGGCACTGAGCACGCGGCGGAGATCGGCGCGTATCTCGGGGGTCAACGCGTGTCCGGCGTTCTTCACGAACTGCGTCATCTCGTAGGCGACGACCTTCATGTCGCTTCCGGGGGTGGTGAGCACGGCCAGTCCCGCGCCGACGCCGATTCCCATGAACAGGAAGTACCCGTGGGTGAGCCGGATGATGATCTGCTCGCACGAACCCTTGCCGAACAGGGCCGCGCTGTTGCCCGCCAGACTGAGCAGGCCACTCGAAATCGCCGCGAGCTGCTCGGCTTCGTCCGTAGTCACCGAGTCCGACGCGGTCAGCGGGAACCCGTCGGAAGACATGATCAACGCATGGCTGACCCCGTGGACCTTGTTCACGAAGTCGTTGAGCAGCCAGGAGAAGTCGGATTTTCTGGTGTTGTGGGCGGCTGTCACTGTGTTCCTTTGTCCTTGTCCACTGCAGCCTCGTCTCGGGCGGCCTGCTCACCCTCGGAGAACGCGCCGAGGTCGGCGAGCAACTCGTCGTGGCCGTCACCGTTGCCGCCCAGTTCCGGCACGGGGTTGTCCACCGGGCCCTGCCCTTTGATGCTCTGGGAAACCCGCCGGGGCAACCCGCCCGGCGTGGTGCCACCACTGTTGCCGGCCGGTACCGGGCGCGGCCGCGGTGACGGCGGCACCCGGGTGTCGACCGACACCGAGCCGCCTCGCCTCGGGAGGGTGCCCGACGTCGAGAAGCTCTGGCTGAAGTCCGGCCCGCCATGCGGCGGGTACCCGGTGTCGTCCACGGGCGCCTTGATCTCCGAGATGACCACCGTCTGCGCGCCGGACCACGTCCGCTCCGGCAGCTCGGAGACCAGCCCTGTCGGCAGCAGCACGGTGGCGATCGTGCCGTTCGGGGTCCGGCGTTCGAGCCGGACGTGCATCCCGTGGCGCTCGGCCAGCATGCCCACCACGGCCAGCCCCATGTGCCGCACGGAGTCGTTGTCGAGGGACGGCGCGGTGCCGAGCCGGTCGTTGAGTTCGGCGATCCGCTCGGCGGGAAGGCCGATGCCCTCGTCTTCGATACGGAGAAGCACACTGCCTTGCTCGGTCAGGTGGGCACTGACACCAACGGGTGAACTCGGCGGAGACTGGTTCGCGGCGTTGTCGAACAGCTCCGACAGCAGGCGGCTGAGGTCCTCGGCCGCGAACCCGACAACGCCGAGTGACACGACCCGCCCGATGGTGATGCGCGAGTAGTGGTCGATCGACGACATCGCCGCGCGCATCACGTCGACCAGCGAAGATGAGTCGGAAGCGGGCTCACCGGCGTCACGGCCGGCGAGGACCCGCAGGTTCTCCGCATTCCGCCGGAGCCGGGTCGCCAGGTGGTCGAGGCGGTACAACTCGGCCAGGCGTTCCTGATCCTGTTCCTTGGCCTCCATCTCCTCGAGTTGCGCGAGCAGTGAGTCGACGAGGTTGAGGTCCCGGAGTGCGACGCTGGAGCAAATGGCCGCCAGCACTTGCCCGTCGGCTTTCGCGACGGCGGGCTCGCGTGGCGCCTCGATGACCCGGGGCGACTGCGGTGCGTGCCGTGGCGGAGCGACAAGGAACTGGGCTGCAGCCACTCGCGAACGGTCCAGCAGCACTCGCGAGCGATCCAGTAATTCTCGAGCCCGCGTAGCCATGTGGTCCACTTCTTTCTGATCGCGTACGGGCCACGTTCATCGGCAAAGAACAGCCGACAACGACGGTTATGCAAGCAGACCAGGCGGAGACTGTCCACAACTCGTACGCGATGCGTCGCCGGGAGTCACATTAAGTGATCACCGTCGAAGCAGGTGAGCCGCCCTGCTCTAGGCCATTCGGACGAACTTGGGCGACGGGGTGTGATTACGCAGAATACAAGATGGTGACGAAAATTACGGCCTACAGCGCCGGATCGGCGGCCATGACGGACCGCAGCCGGGCGAGCGCGCGGTGCTGGATGACACGGACGTGCACCGGCGAAAGGTCCAGCGCCTCAGCCGTCTCGTTCGCGGAGAGGCCGACGGCGATGCGCATGGTGAGGACCTCGCGCTGCACGTCGGGCAGGGTGGCGAGCAGCCTGGCCATCCGCACCTTGAGGTCGGCGGCCATCGCGAGGTTCTCGGGGCCGTCGGCGAGCATGCTGAGCTCGGGCAGTTCCTCGACGGGGCTGGACTTGTCGCGCGACGCCGCGCGATAGGCGTCGGCGACCTTGTTCGCGGCGATCGCGTAGACGAGGTGCGAGAACGAACCGCCGTTGTCCTGGTAGCGCGGCAGCGCCTTGAACGCGGCGATGCAGACCTCCTGCGCGACGTCGGCGGGCGACTGCGTCGCGACGTCGCGGTTGCCCATCCTGGCGCGGCAGTAGCGCTGGACCATCGGCATGATGACGGCGAAGCAGCGATCCCGCGCCGACAGGTCCCCGGTGGCGGCCGCCTGGACGAGCGTGTCCAGGTCGTTTTTCGTCAGCCCGGGTTCCGCCATAGCCCGGGCCGGCTCGGTCGGTGCGAGGTCTGCGGTGACACTCATCGGGAACTCCCCAGGGCAGACGGCGAAAGCAGTGCAGGACAAAAGTTTGCGCCGATGCCGACGATCTTGCCCCGGTACACCTGCCCGCCGATTCATGCCCATGAGACTCTTGCCCGCCGGTCTCCCAGCTGCTAAGGCGGGTCAGGTCACAGGTCCGGGAAAGCCGACCAAAGGTCCATTCATTTCAGTTTGCAGGACCGCTGACCTGGTGGAGCTGAAGGGCGAGCTGGATCTCCAGCGCCCGCGACGGCGTCTGCCAGTCGTCGCCGAGCAGGGTCGCGACGCGCTCCAGCCGCTGCACCACGGTATTGACGTGGACGTGCAGGATCTCCTTGGTACGCGTCAGGTTCCCGCCGCATTCGAAGTACGCCCGCAGCGTCCCGACCAGCTCGGTGCCTCGCCGCGAGTCGTAGTCCAGCACCGGCGCCAGTGTCTTGCCGACGTACCCGGAGACGTCCGCGCGATCCCCCAGCAGCACCCCGACGAATCCGAGCTCCGCCAGCGTGCAGCCCTGTCCCCGGCGCCCCAGCGCGACCAGCGCCCGCAGGCACCTCTCCGCTTCGACATGTGCGCCCGCCAAGGCCACCGGTCCCGAAACCGGTCCGGCCGCGCCGACAGTGACCGCTCCACCCAACGCGGCGCTCAACGCCTTGCTGGTGTCCGCCACCAACGCCGCCGCGTCGGGCAGCACCAAAACCGCTTGCTCACCTCGTAGTCCGGCCAGCCCGCCTCGAGCACTCGCCTGCCGGGCCACGGCCGCGATGAGCCGGCCACGCGGCGTCGTGTCGCCGTCGACGACCAGCACCATGTGCGCGGCTCCGAGGTCGACACCGAGCCGGCGTCCACGCGCCAGCAGTCCCGCCGAGTCCTGATCACCTGCGGTCAGCAGGTCGGTGATCAGCTCGCCGCGCACCTTGTTCTCCGCCTCCGCCACCGATCTCCCGAGCAGGAGCAGCAACGCCGTCACCACGCTCGCACGCTCGAACAGCCGCCGGTCGGCACCCGCCAGGTCCGGGCGGCCCACCAAAACGATGCTGCCCAGCGGTTCCGGCCCGGCGAGCACAGCGCACACCCAGCTGCCGTCGCGCGGCACCGCACGACCGCTCGCCCGGGACGCCGCGACGGCTTTCGCGGGCGGTGTCAACGGTTCCGCGCCGATCCTGGCCAGCTCGCCGCCCTCGGCGTCGGTCACTACGATGCCGCCGCCGAGCACTTGGGCGACGGCCGCGGCCACCGCGGGCACGTCGGCGCCGCGCAGCACCAGATCGGTGAGCCGGTCGTGCGCCTCCTCGGCCCGGTGCATGGCTTCGTTGTGCGCGCGGATGGTTTCGTTGGCACTGTTCAGTTCGAACAACGCGCCGCGGGTTTCTTCGAGCAGGTTCGCGGTGTCGATGGCGATCGCCGCGTGGTCGGCTAGCGAGGCGAGCAGCGCGACCTCGTCGGGCGAGAACTCGCGCGGCGCCCTGTCCGCGGCATAGAGCACGCCGATCACGCGGTTCTCCAGCGTCAGCGGGACACCGATGATCGCGACCAGACCTTCTTCCCGCACGGCCGCGTCGATCGGGCCGGTGTGGTTGAAACGGTCGTCGGCGAAGTAGTCGGCGGTCGCGTATTGCCGGGAGCCCTGGGCGACCACGCCGCCGAGGCCCTCCCCCATCCCGAGCCGGAGCTGCTGGAACAGCTGCGAAACCGAGCCGTCGGTCACGCGCATGTAGGTGCCGCCGCGAGCGGGGTCGTTGAGACTCAGGTACGAGATGTCGACACCGAGCAGCATCCGCGCGCGGTGCACGATGGACCGCAGCACCGCGTCGGGATCACGGAGTCCGGCCAGGTCACCCGCGGTGTCGAACAACGCCGCGAGCTCGTTCTCGCGGCGCCGATGATCGGTGAGCGTGTGCCGGACGCGCAGCGCCAGCTCGGTTGCCTGCTCGATCTTTTCGAGCTCATCGGGCGCGACGCCCGAGGAGCGGGCGGCCGAAGCCACCTGCTGGAGCTGCTCACTCGCGGCATCGCGGGTGAGCAGCTCCAGCAGGCCGAGCAGGGCTGACGCGGCGTCCATGCCGGTCATGGTGTCATCACCAAGTGGTTGCGAGCTTCCTGTCGTGACCACTAAGCGGTGGTGACCTCTTCACGCGGGCGCCTCGACGATCCGGTGGCGCCGGCGTCGATCAGCGAGACCCCCTTCGTCTCCCTGGACGCCAGCACCGCGACCACGGTGATCACACAGGTGCCGACCACATACAGAGCAACCGGAATAGTGCTGCCGAAGGCCTTGAACAACGCCGTCGCGATCAACGGAGCGAGTCCGCCGGCGATGATCGACGCCAACTGGTAGCCGATCGAAGCACCCGAGTAGCGCACGTTCGTCCCGAACAGTTCGGAAAAGAACGCCGCCTGCGGGCCGTACATCGCGCCGTGGAGCACCAGCCCGACCGCGGTCGCGAGAATGATCAAACCCGTCGATTTCGTTGCCAGCAGAGGGAAGAACGCGAACACCCAGATCGCGACCCCGACCGCGCCGAACAGGTAGACCGGTCGGCGGCCCACCTTGTCCGACAACGCGCCCCACAACGGGATGGTGACGAAGTGGAACGCCGAACCCACGAGCACCGCGGTGAGCCCCACGCCCTTCGGCACCCCCAGTGGCCCGGTCAGGTACACCAGGATGAACGCTGTGATCACGTAGTACGAGACGTTTTCCGCCATCCGGGCGCCCATCGCGACGAGCACCTCACGCCAGTGGTCCCGCAGCACGGTCACGATCGGCGCGCGCTCCTTCTCCACGACGACACTCGCCCTCTGCGCGGTCTGGGCGGCAAGGAAGGCGGGCGACTCCGTCACCGCGAGCCGGATCCACAGCCCGATCACGACCAGCACACCGGAGAGCAAGAACGGGACGCGCCAGCCCCACGAGAAGAACTGCTCGTCGGTCTGCACGGCCGAGAGGATCGCGAGCACCGCCGTCGCCAGCAGGTTCCCGCCCGGTGCGCCGCACTGCGGCCAGGACGCCCAGAACCCGCGGCGTTTCGGATCACCGTGTTCGGAGACGATCAGCACCGCGCCGCCCCACTCACCACCGAGCGCGAAGCCCTGCACCAGCCGGAGCAGCGTGAGCAGGATCGGCGCGCCCGCACCGATCGCGGCGTACGTCGGCAGCAGGCCCATCGCGAACGTCGAGCCGCCCATCAGCAGGAGACTGAGCACCAGGAGCTTCTTGCGGCCGAGTTTGTCGCCGAAGTGGCCGAACACGAGGCCGCCGAGCGGCCGCGCCACGAACCCGATGGCGTAGGTCGCGAACGAGAGCAGCGTGCCGGTGAGCGGATCGGCGGTGGGGAAGAACAGCTTGTTGAACACCAGCGCGGCGGCCGAGGTGTAGAGGAAGAAGTCGTACCACTCGATCGTCGTGCCGATGAGGCTCGCGCTGACGATCCTGGCGATCGATCGGGGCGGAGGGGATTCGGACATAAGGGAGCCACCACTTCTTTGGGGAGGGATTTACTGGGCTGTCCAACCGCCGTCGACCGGCAGCGAAACACCGGTCACGGACCTTGCTGCGTCACCGCAGAGCCACCGCACGAGCGCGGCGACCTCGTCGGCTTCCACCAGGCGCTTGACCGCCGGACGTTGCAGGAAGACCTGATCGACTACCTCCTCCCGGGTGATGCCGTGGGCCTTCGCCTGCGCGGCCACCTGGTGTTCGACCAGCGGCGTCCGCACGTACCCCGGGCTGACGCAATTGCTCGTCACGCCGTGTTCGGCGCCTTCCAGCGCGGCGACCTTGCTCATCCCCTCGAGCGCGTGCTTCGCGGTCACATAGGCGACCTTGTACGCGCTCGCCCGCAGGCCGTGCACGCTGGAAACGTTGATCACGCGGCCCCAGCCCTGCGCGTACATATGCGGCAAGCAGCGCCGGATCAGCAGGAACGGCGCGGTCACCATCACCTGCTGCAGCAGCGCGAACCGCTCGGGCGGGAACTCGTGGATCGGCGCGATTTCCTGCAGCCCGGCGTTGTTGACAAGAATGTCGACCTCGCCGGGCAGTGAACCGGGCGCGAGCGGATCGGCGAGGTCGACGACGTGCTCGGTGCCGCCGATCTCACCGGCGACAGCGACCGCCGTTTCGGCATCGCGATCGACAACGTGCACCTTGGCGCCCGCCTCGGCCAGCAGCCGGGCGCACGCCCGGCCTATCCCGCTGCCGGCACCGGTCACCAGCGCCGTCTTCCCGGCCAGCTCGCTTGTCATGGCCCACACGCTAGGAGCCCGCCCGCCCCGCGCCCATGTGTGCGAGCCACACAGTTGTGGCACAGATCATGTCGGCTCGCGCTACGGGCCCGGCCTACCAAAAGACGGCCTCCGTGAGTACCACCGACAGGCCGTAAACAATGCGAGCCAGATCACTTCAGGACATCGAATTGATGCGCGCGAACGAATCAATTCGCGTTCGAGCCAAGAATCCTGCTCTTGAACAACGTTTCCTTATTTATTCCCCACAGCAGGCAAACCAATGAAGCGACAGGTTTCCACACCAAGACTTCACTCGATATGACTACTCCACCCGATCGAGGCATCCCAAAGGGCGATTGTTAACCACCAAGTCGGCCATGAGCGCTAATTTTGAATCATGGCGACGCAAACTTCCCCGGAGACCTCGAAAAAGCAACAGCGGCCGAGAGCACCCAGGGAGACCGGAACAAAACGGGCAAGCGATATCGTCGGCACTTCGGCGTGGTGGACGGAGAACGACGACCGCGACCTCGTTGTCCAGGTCACCCATCTCGTCGGGGTGAAGCTGGCCGAGCGGTCCGTGCTCGAAAGCGGCAGCGAGGTACGTATCGAGCTCGCCCTGTCACCGGACAAGACGGTGATGCAGCCCGGCGACGGCGTGAACGCGGTCCTGTCGACGTTGAACATCGCGTTGCGGCATCGGATGGCCGGGCGGCGCCTCGCGATGCTGGCCGACAACGAGCCCAAGCAGATCGTCCGGGTCTCGAAGTCGGAGAAGGCGACGTTCGTGCCGATCCAGTCCCAAGGCGCGGAGCCGCCCGCCGTGCAACGCGCCGACGGCCCGGTCCGGGCGGGAATCCCCGAAGACGGCCGTGTGCCGCGCTACTACCAGGCGAAGGGCCTCCTGCAGGAGCTCGCCCGCGAACTCGGCGAAGGCGCGGCGATCCCGTCCGAGCGTGAGCTGGCCGAGCGGTTCGGCATGGCCAGGATGACGCTGCGCCAAGCCATCGGTGAGCTGGTGCTCGAAGGGAAGCTGCGCCGTCGCCACGGCAGCGGAACCTACGTGGCCCCGCCGAAGGCCGTGCTCACGCTGACCGACCCCGGCATCGCCACCGCGCCAGACGAACCACATGTGGTGCCCGGCCGGAAACTCGTGACGCTCGAGGAGTTACCCGCCGACGCCTCCGTAGCCGCCGAACTCGGGATCGGCGCCGGCGACCCGGTAGTGCACCTCGAGCAGATCCAGCTCATCGGCGAAACAGCGATGTCGCTGGAGTCGACTTACCTTTCCGCAAAAAGGTTCCCGGCGCTTCTCCGCAGCTACCACCCGGCGAATTCCCTGCACGCGCAGCTGCACGACGAATTCGACGTCACCTTCGCGGAGGCCGAGGAACGCGTCGAAACCGTATTGGCGACGCCGCGGGAAGCGGGTCTGCTCGGCACCATCCTCGCGCAGCCGATGCTGCTGCTCCACCGCGTGTCTTACGACGACACCGGCAAGCCGATCGAACGCGTCCGCGCCCTCATCCGCGGCGACCGCTACACCCTCGCCATCGGCCGCCACCTCGCGTGAGTGCGCCGTCGTGAGTGTTTCTCGGGTTTAGAACCTCGCGAAACACTCACGAGCCACCCACCTGGCCCGCTGACTCCGGTGGGTGATTTGCCGGAATCGTCCTGGCCGGGATTCTCTACCGTCCGACTCAAAATGGTCCTAGAGTTGCGGCTCAAAGCAGCACCGAGGAGGCCAGCGTTGACCAGCCCTCAGTCCGTGGCGGAAAAGACCAAAGACCAGACCATCCCCAAGTTGCTGCAGCGCAACGCCATTGAATACGGCGACCTGCCGGCGGTGACGTCGCTCGATGCCGAAGACGGTCAGACGCTGAGCTGGTCGCAGTTCCGTGACGAGATCGCGGCCGTGGCGCGCGGACTCGCCGACTTGGGCCTGACCGCCGGGCAGCGCATGCTGATCATGGCACCCAACAATCCCGAGCACCTGATCGCCGACCTCGCCGCGACCCATCTCGCGGTCATCTCCTGCACGGCGTATTCGACGCTGAGCCCGGACCAGGTCCGTTACGTAGCCAGGCACAGCGCCGCGGAGGTCGTTGTCCTCGCCGGTGCCGAGGAGCTGGCGCGATGGACGCCGGTGCTCGACGACCTGCCCGCGCTGCGCCACATCGTGATGATGGACGCCGAGGCGATCCCCGGCGGTGACGACCGTTTCGTCAGTCTCGCCGACGTCCGGGCCAAGGGCGCGGAGTTGCACGCCGCCGATCCGGCCACCTTCGAACACACCTGGTCGGCCATCGAGCCCAACGACCCGCTGGCGATGATCTACACCTCGGGCACCACGGGCGACCCCAAGGGTGTGGTTCTGTCCCACCTGAACGCCGTCCACCAGGCCGTCGCCGTCGACGCGGTGCACGGCGTCCCGATGCACACGACCGGCGTCAGCTACCTCCCGCTCGCGCATATCGCCGAACGCCAGCTTTCGCTGTACCTCCCCATCGTCTGGGCCGGGCACATACACACGATCGCCGATCCGAGCGGGGTCGTCGCCGCACTCGGCAAAGTGCACCCGACAGGCTTCTTCGGCGTCCCCCGCGTGTGGGAAAAGCTGACCGCCGGGCTGAAGAACATGCTCGGCGCGGCTCCCCCGGAACGCCGTGACGCCCTTCTCGCGGCGAACAACCTGCTGCAGGAGGGCTACAAACTGCGCAGCGCCGGGAAGGATGTGCCTCCCGAGCTTGCCGAGAGGATCGAGCAGACCGACAAGGCCGTCCTCGCCCCGATCCGGGCGATGCTCGGGCTGGACAAGTTGACGCTGGCGTCGAGCGGCGCGGCCGCGCTGCCTATCGAGGTCCTGTACTTCATCGCCGGGCTCGGCGTGGAGATCCAGGAGGTCTGGGGCCTGTCCGAGACCACCGGCGCGGTGACGTCGAACAGCCACCGCGCGTTCAAGGCGGGTTCGGTCGGCAAGGCACTCGACGGGGTCGAGGTGAAGGTCGCCGAAGACGGCGAACTGCTCGTCCGCGGGCCGATCGTGTTCCTCGGTTACCTGCAGCAGGACGGTTCGATCAAGCCGGACGTCGACGCGGACGGCTGGCTAGCGACGGGCGACATCGGCACGATCGACGAACAAGGCTTCGTCACGATCACCGACCGCAAAAAGGAACTGATCATCACCTCCAGTGGCAAGAACATCGCGCCGACGAAGATCGAGGGAATGCTCAAGGAGCACGCCCTGATCGGACAAGCGGTCGCGATCGGCGACGGCCGGCCGTACGTGACCGCGCTATTGGTGATCGACGACGAGATCGCGCCCGGCTGGGCCGCGGCGAACGGTATCGAGGTGCCCGAGGGCACCTCGCTCGCCGACCACCCGCGGGTCCGCGAGGAGCTCGATGCCGCGGTGGCGTCGGCGAACAGCCGCTTGGCGCGGATCGAGCAGATCAAGCGCTACAAGCTGTTCGCCCAGGGGTGGACGCCGGAAAGCGGTGAGCTCACGCCGACGTTGAAGCTCAAGCGCCGGGTGATCAACGAGCGCTACGCCCCGACCATCACCGAGCTCTACGCCGCCTCGAAAGACGCCGCCATCACATGACACTAGCGCCCCCGCTTCCGAATATGTCGACAACTTTTCCGGAAAAGTTGTCGACATATTCGGAAGTTCACGCGGAGCGAAGAGGGGTGGGTGTCGGGACCAGCGGGGTGGAGGTGGACTCGGTCCACTTGCGAAGCCGGGGCGGGACGCGCTTTTCGAGGCCGTAATTCTCCAGGTGCGCACTGAAGACCTCGTCGAAAGCGCGCTGCACGGTGTCGGTGTCCCACATGGACCGTTCCAGGATCGGCTCCTTGAGGAACGGCTGCCCCATGACGTGCAGCTGCGGCCCGTTGCAGCGGATCATCTGCCCGGTGATCCCGGCCGACCCGGCGCCGAGCAGGAACAGCACCACCGGTGCGATCCTCGACGGCGTGCGATCGGGCGGGCAGGCACGCAGCGAGCGTTCCGACTTCCAGACCATCCGGGTGTGCGCGAGCGGGCAGACGGCGTTGACCCGGATGCCGACCTCTTCCAGGTCCAGCGCCCACGAGTACGTCAGCGAGGCCACCGCGCCCTTGCTCGCCGCGTAGACGCCGAGTTTGCGCTGCCCGAGTGACGCGCCGGACGAGATGTTGACGATCGAGCCGCCGCCGGGCTGCTTCATCATCGCCTTCACCGCGGCCATGCCGGTGTACATCACCCCGAGCACGTTGACCTCGACCAGCTCCCGCGCCTGCTCGGTGTCGTCCTCCCACGGCAGCGCCTCGTAGTTGAGGCCCGCGTTGTTGACCAGGCCGTCGATCGCGCCGAACTCCGCGACACACAGGTCGATGATCGCCTGGGCCTGCGCCGGGTCGGCCACGGTGTGCCCGCTCGCCACAGCCCGGCCGCCGTGGGCGCGGATGTTCTCCGCGGTCCGCTCGGCCAGCACCACGTCGACGTCGTTGACCACGACCGACCCGCCCGCGTGCGCCACGTGCACCGCGAAGGCTTCCCCGAGGCCACGGCCCGCGCCCGTGACCACCACTGCCTTTCCTGCAAGCAGCCCGTCCATCTTCTCGACTCCCCACTGCGATCCCCGCCACTACCTGTCTCCAGTGTTGGCCGATTCGGCAATCTCAAACCTAAGATCACGACGAACGGTGGCCGCGTTGCGCCAAGGGGCGACGTCTGATCGGCCCGGTGGTAGCGCCGGACGGGTCAGTCCCGACCTTCGTTGGCGGTCACTCAGCGTGACCAAGGTGGGCGCGCGATGACCCTGGTGCTGCGTATCGATGGTTTACCTGCGCGTAATCAGCGGCATACTTAATGTCGCGTCGAGCGAGCTGGCGCGATGCCCTAAGCAGGGCGGGGTCCGCATCGGCTGGATACGGACCCAACACATTCACCCGGTCGGGGGAGGTGGTCAGGCGGTGAAGGCCAACGCGGCGCCTCGGATGAGCGAGACGCTGGCGAACGGCGAGTACCGCGCGCTCTGGTTCGCCGAGGCGCAGTCGAGCGCGGGCGACCAGCTCGCGAAGGTCGCGCTGGCCATCCTCGTCTACGGCCGGACCAACTCCGCGCTGTGGGCGGCAGGCGTCTACGCACTGACCTTCCTCCCCGCGCTGGCCGGCGGGCTCGGGCTGTCCCATCTGGCCGACCGTTACCCGCGCCGGACCGTGCTGGTCGCCTGCGCGGCGCTCCAAGCCGTCCTGGTCGGACTGATGGCCCTCCCCGGAACCCCGCTGGTGACACTGTGTGCGCTGCTCATCGGCGTCCAGCTGGCCGGCGCACCCGCCAACGCCGCCCAGAACGCCGTGACCCGCGAGATCTTCATCAACGACGAGCTCTACCTGCGCAGTCAGGACCTGCGAGGGATCACCAACAACACGGTGATGCTGATCGGGCTGGGTGGCGGTGGCCTGCTCGTTTCGCTCGTCGGGACGTCGTGGGCGCTGGCGATCGACGCCGTGACCTTCGCGGTCTCGGCCGTGGTGCTGTGGCGCTCGCTCCACAAGCGCCCCGCCGCGGGCGGCAAGCACACCACCTGGTTCGGGGCGACACGCTGGGTCTTCGGCCGGCCGAAGCTGCGGGTACTGCTCGGGCTTTCGTGGCTGGTCGGGCTCGCGGTGGTACCGGAAGGCCTGGCCGCGCCATTGGCTCAGCAGCTGGGCGAGCCGCCGCAGGCGGTCGGCTGGATCTTGGCCGCCGACCCGCTCGGCTTCGTGGTGGGGGCGTTCGTGCTCTCCCGGTTCGTTTCCCCCGAGAACCGGGCGCGCGCGCTCGGGGTGCTGGCCATTTGTTCGGTCGCCGTGCTCATCGGGTTCATCGCGAAACCCAACTTGGCCGTGGCACTGGCCCTGCTCGCGCTGGCGGGTGCGGCCGGCGCGTACATCATCACCGTCACGGCCACTTTTTCCAGTTGGGTACCCAATAATCTGCGAGGCGGCGCGAGCGGGCTCTACCGCACGGGAGTGCGCGTCGCACAGGGCTTGGGCGTCGCGGCCGGTGGCGTGGTGGCCGAACTGCTCGGCTCGGCCGCCGACACGACCGCGCTGGCGGGGGCTGCCGGTGTCCTGCTCGCGATACCGATCGCCGTGTCCTGGACACGCCTTCGCAAAGCAGAAGTCATTGAATGATCAAACGTCACGGTCACGCATCGAGGGCTCGCCTCCTTCATTGTTTCCGGAGTGCATTGCTGGCTTGGGTTCGTTCTCAGACATCACGGTCTTGCATGATGCATCCCTCCATTGAATTCGGAAGAGCGGGAACGCGGCAAAGATGACCGGTCACACGTCACGATCCAACATGGCGGCACACCTCCTGCTCGGCTCGAACTGTGGTCGCAAGAAATCGAGGTGCTGATGATGGTTGCGGTAACGCGGGGGCTCGTTTCCGGAGCGTGAGCGGGGGAACTCACGTCCTAGGATGATAGCTGCAGACCTGCTCACCTGGGTTCCACAAGCGAAAATAACCGCGAAGACGGGAGGTGAACCGTGACATTCACATCCAGGGATCACCCCCAGGTCACACCGCAGGAAAACCCGCCGGAGCCGCCCCTTCGTGACCCTGCGGAGTCGTTCGCACGAGCGAACACGGAAATCACTCCCCCCGCCGAGGAGACAGCCGAGAGCGGGCCGGGCACCGCCGCGGAGGAGGGGCAGCGCCGGCATTTCACCGTGAATCCCCTCCGCTGGGCTCTCTGGCGCCAGCCCAAGAGGCTCATCGGCTTCGTGGCAATTGTGGAACTTTGCGCACTTCTCGGAATGGGCTATGAAATCGCGACGGTCAGGTTTCCACCGGGACTCGCATGGGTGCACTTCGCGATACTCGTCGTCGGCGCGACAATTCACGTCCAGCTGACGCACAGGCAAGAAGAACGTCGGCGAAACCGCATAATATCGGTCCATATCGACCTGACCGCGGTATGGATCTTTCCCGCCGCGGTGGTACTGCCCGTGCCGTTGACACTACTGTTGGTAACAATAATCCGGGCGCAGCGGTGGTTCACCGCGCGCCGTCCACCGCACAAGTTCTTCTTTTCTTCGGTCAGCATCGCTTTCGCCGCCACGCTCGCGCACCAGACGGTCACCGCGCTCGGGCCGAACGAATGGTCGCTCACGTCGGGGCCCGGCGGGCTGCGGACGTTCGGCGTGCTGGCGCTCGCGGGCCTGGTGTACATCGGTTCGCAGGCCGCGTTCACCGGCGGGTTCCTCGCATTGGGCGGTACGACGGCGCCGACGCTGCGCAACGTGTTGGGCAGCAAGGCCGACAACCTGCTCGAGATGGTCACCGTCGGTCTCGGCGCGGTCACCGCGATCCTGTTGGTGAACGTCCCGCCCGCGGTCGCGATCATGGCGCTGGTGACGGTCATCTTCAACCGGCTCGCCGAGCTCGACCAACTGCACGCGGACGTCCGGACGGACTCGAAGACCGGCGTGTTCAACATGCGCGGCTGGTCGGAGTCCGCCGAACGCGCGCTGGCCAGGACGAGCCGGGGCGACGAAAGCCTGGCACTGCTCATGATCGACCTCGACCTGTTCAAGTGGATCAACGACACCTATGGCCATCCCGCCGGTGACGACGTGCTGCGCAACATCGCACAGACCCTCGACGAGACGACGAGGCCGAGTGACGTCGTCGGCCGGTTCGGCGGCGAGGAGTTCCTGGTCCTGCTTCCCGATATCGACGAGCGCGCCACCGAGCTGGCCGCGGAGCGCATCCGCAGCGCCATCGCGAACCTGCGGATCACGACCACGGACAAGCGCGGCCGCCAGGCGATCATCGCCGGGCGCACCACCTCGATCGGCGTCGCACTCTATCCGCGCCACGGCGACACGCTGGAGTCCCTGCTGCAGGCCGCGGACGCCGCTGTCTACGAGGCCAAGGAGAGCGGCCGGAACAGGGTCCGGTTCGCGCCTCGGAGTTGATCGTTCTGTAGTGCCTCCAACGCTTTCCCGGTGTCCGGGTACACCTGGGACAGTCCGATGAGGACAGACGGCTCGCCGTAGCCGAAGCCTGTTCCCCGGCCTTCCGCAAGCCCTCCCCCACGTTCGGGGGTTATCCCGATGGTCACCGCCCAGCCGGCCTGGGACCCTTGGACCCATGACCGCCCCAGCCGTTGGATCCGCAGCTGCCGCCGAAACGCCGAAACGCGTGCGGAGGCCGCTGTCGACGTCGGGCTGGCTGCTGGTGCTCACCCTGCTCGTCTTCGGGTTCGGCTTTGTCGCCTCGCGGTCGCCGGAACCCGCGGACCTCGGGCCACCACAGGGCGGAGTGGCAGCAGCGCAGAAAGCCGTCGACGCGCTCGTCCACCCCGGTCCGGCCCCGGCCGCGCTCACCGACCTCCCCGCGGATTTCACCGCGCTGACCGGGCTCCGGCCCACGTCGATGCCCGCGGCGGACGGCACGGTCCGCGCGGTACACACCGACGGTGGCTGCTCCACCCCTTGGGGCGACGACAACACCAAATGGGACTTCTCCGTCCCCTGCAAGGCACACGACCTCGGCTACGACCTGCTCCGCTACTCGGCGCAGAAGGGCCATCCGCTCGCGCCGCAGTACCGCGAAGCGCTCGATGACCGGCTGTCCACCGACATGCACACCATGTGCAGGCTGAACCCGAAGGACTCGGCCCGCAGCTGCAATGTCGTCGCGTCGCTGTATTCCGCAGGCCTCGTCATCAACTCCTGGCACCAGCAGTGGAGCGTGCCTACCGGCGACCCGCTCGGGCCGATGGTCGCCGGGGTCACGGTGATCGGCTTCCTGCTGATGTTCCGGCTGCGCGGCTGGCTCCATGTCCGCCGGACCGTGCCCCGCGGCCGGCGGAACGCCGAGCGGGCCGAACGCGCCACCCGGCCACCGCGTCACGTCGACCGCTGGGCCGTGCTCGGGGTGACCGCCGTCGTGCTGCTGATGCTCGGCGAGTCCGCTGTCGCGCTGGCACACTGGGCCGGCGTCGGTGCGGACTGGCTGTGGCCGGTCACGTGGCTCGCGCAGCTGACGCCGCTGTTCTTCTTCGCCGGGGGCCGGGCCAGCGCGGCGGGCTGGCGGGCGGTGGTCGCGCAGGGCGGCACCTATCGCCAGTACGTCGCGCATCGCGCGAGCTGGCTGCTGCGGCCCGCGCTGATCTTCGCCGTCGTGGCGCTGGTCGTCCCGATCGCGCTCGAACTGCTCAGCATCCCGCAGGCCACCACCACGGCGGTCATGCGGATCGCACTGCATCCGCTGTGGCTGCTCGGCGTCTACCTGCTGACCGTCATCGCCACCCCGGCGATGCTGACGATGCATCGCAGAGCACCCATGGCCACCGTGCTCGCGCTGCTCGGCCTCGTCGTGCTCGGCGAGCTGTC
Organism: Actinomycetota bacterium; assembly: GCA_032230695.1. GTDB lineage: Bacteria > Actinomycetota > Actinomycetes > Mycobacteriales > Pseudonocardiaceae > Amycolatopsis. The sequence goes on from JAVXWP010000150.1 coordinate 106,778, forward strand.
GACCGGCTGGCTCGGCTCCCCTCTCCCCGGCTACGCCGCGACGTTCGGCCTCGCGCTGCTCGCCCAGCAGCTGGCCTTCGTCCACGCCGACTCCGGCGTGCCCAGCCGCCGCACGCTGGCCGCGGGTGTTGCCGCCGGTCTCGGCGGGCTGACCCTGGTCAGCATGCTCGACGGCGCCCCGCTGACAATGCTCGGCAGCCCGGGAACGCCACCCGTGCTGGCCGCGCCGACGCTGGCCGTCCTGCTGCTCGGCCTGGCGCAGCTCGGACTCCTCGGGCTGTTCGCGGCCCCGCTAGGGCGGATCGCGCGGCGGCAGGCCGTGACCGGGGCCGCCCGCTTCGCCCTGCGGGCGCCGATGAGCCTCTACCTCGGCTTCCTGGCGGCGATGCTGCTGCTCATAGCCGTGGTCTACCTGCCGGCCAGGCTCGCGGACGGCGTCGGTTGGCTGCTCCAGCCGAAGACGCTGATCGCGCTCGCCATGCTGGCCGGGCCCGCGGCGCTGGTGTTCTGGTGGTTCGAACAACACGGCGACGGGCCCGGCCCTGCTCCACAAGCGGACCCACCGAGCAGGCTCAACGCCGTCCTCGGCCGCACTGCGGCGGCACTGGGCGCCGGGTACGCCACCCTCGGCGTGTTCGGCTTCGCACTCACGCAGTTCGGCACCGCGAACGCCGAGGCGACCATCCTCAGCCTGCCGCTCGACTCCATCCAGAGCCTGATCCACCTGCTGCTCGGGGTGTTCCTGCTGCACACGGTCCGGATCGGCACCAGCGCGACGACCGGTACCTGGCTGGTGTGCGCGCTGGCGTGTGTGCCGCCTCTGCTGGCCGCCGCCGACAGCGAGCACGCCAGCGTGATCGGGATCCTTATGCACGGGACTACGGCCGTGTTCGCCGTCGCCGCGTCGGTTGCGGCCCTGTCACAGGTCAAGGCAGTCCGCGCACTAACGTGGTAGAACCACCCGATCGAGTGAGGTATGCCACAACTTCGGCGGATGTGTAACCCTTCGACAACCCAGTACCGGCACCATGCGTCCACACGAACGCGCCGGTAGTCACGTTTACGCCATCGCACGGGGCGCGGCCACCAAGGGAAGGAGTCGTCCGAGTGGAGTACCAGCCCGGGGAGCGACGCCCCTCCAGGCCGTGGCAAGAAGAGTCCACCGGTGCTCCTTCGCGCAACCGTGATGCCAGGCCCACGGTCCGCCCGGTGGGGGAAGCCCCGCGCAGGCCCGGCGCACCGCGCAAGGATCCCGGCAGCACCGGCACCCGGCGTCCCCCGGCCGCCCGCAGCGGGGAGCGGCCCCCGCCGCGCCCTCCGTCGCGCCCCCGCCAGGATCCGCCGCCGCGCAAGCGTTCGCGTCGCGGCCCGAAGATCGCGCTGACAGTCGTTTCCCTGCTGGTGATGAGCATGACCGGCTACGCGTGGGCCGCGATGCAGGGCTTGGTGAACGGGCTGAACCACACCGACGTGATCGACTCGAACGCCGGCGGTACGAAACCGGCCGACGGCGCCGTCGACATCCTGCTCGTGGGCATGGACAGCCGCACCGACGCCAACGGCAACCCGCTCTCCCCCGAGGTGCTCGCCCAACTCCAAGCCGGGGTATCCGACGGCGAACAGAACACCGACACGCTGATCTTCGTGCACATCCCGAACGACGGCAGCAAAGCGGTGGCCATTTCGCTGCCGCGTGACTCCTACGTCGACGTGCCCGGCTACAGCGGGAAACACAAGATCAACTCGGCGTACGCCATGGGCGCGGCCACCGAACGCACGAACCTGACGAAAAAGAATGTCACCGGCCAGACGGAAATCGCGCAGCAGACCGCCCAAGCAGGCGCCAAGGTCCTGATCGCTACGGTCGCGAAGCTCACCGGATCGACCATCGACCATTACGCCGCGATCAACCTCCTCGGCTTCAACGACATCACCAACGCCATCGGCGGCGTCGACGTCTGCCTGAACAACGACGTCAACGACCCGTACTCCGGCGCGAAGTTCACCAAGGGCAACCACACGATTTCCGGGGTGCAGGCGCTCCAGTTCGTCCGCCAGCGGCACGGACTGCTGCGCGGCGACCTCGACCGGGTGGTGCGCCAGCAGGTGTTCATGGCCGGCATGGCGAAGAAGATGCTCTCGGCGGGCACCCTCGTCGACCCCACCAAGCTGAGCGATCTCACCGCGGCCATCAAGAAGTCGGTGGTGATCGACCAGGGCTGGGACATCTTCGCCTTCGCCCAGCAGATGAAGGGCCTGTCCGGTGGGCAACTCGAATTCCGGACCATCCCGGTGGTCAACCCCGACTACCGGACGCCGGACGGCGAATCGGCGATCCAGGTCGACCCTAAGGCTGTGAACGCCTTCGTGCAGGGCATCACCGGGCCTCCCCCGACGCCGCCGGCGGACAACAAGGCGATCACTGTCGACGTGCGCAACGCCTCGGGCAAGACGGGCCTCGCCGCCAGCGTTTCGCAGAACCTCAGCGGCAAGGGCTTCACCGCGGGCGACACGGCCAACGCGACCTCCCGCAAGACGTCGGTCGTCCGGGTGCCGACCGGGCAGGAGGCCGCGGGCCAGTCCGTCGCCGCCGCGCTCGGCAGCAAGGCCACCGTCGAGGTCGACACGACCGTCACCGCCGGTCACGTGCTGGTCATGCTGGGCTCCGACTACTCCGCTCAGGTGACGCCGACCTCGACCAAGCAGTCTTCGGCCTCGGCGCCGCCCGCACCGGCGGCACCACCCATCACCGCCAATGGCGTGACCTGCGTCAACTGAGTTAACACGGTTCACATACGACCGTACAGCGCAGCGTCGTTACGCCGTTCGGCCGCTGAACTGAAATTGATACTAAACAAGTCCCCGAAACCGCGTAATGCGCGTGTGCCCGCCGACTTACATACATATGAAGACTCGTATCGGACCGGGGGAGCCGGCTTCGAAGTTGCGAGATGTCGCGTGGTCAGGCAGGGGACGAGGAGTGTTGATCGACGCTGAGACGTACCAGCGGATACTCGGGGACGAGCTCCGCAAGCTCCGGCGCCAGCGCGGCTGGACGCGCAAGGAGCTGAACCAGCATCTGCAGAGCGAGATCTCGCTGCAGACGCTGGCGACCTACGAGCTGGGAACCAGGCAGTGTTCCGTGGTACGCCTGGTCGAGTTGTGCATCGCGATGGACGAGCTGCCGCAGGATCTGCTCGCCAAGGTGCACCGGAGAGTGGTGGTCGACGAACCCGGCCGGGTCAGGGTCGACCTGACCAAGGTCATCGCCGACGCCCAGCCCGAGCTGCTGCCGTTGCGGAGGTGGGCGGAGGACAGGCTGAACCGCGCGGCCCCCGTGGCCTCCAGTGAGATCCAGCTCGACCTGTCCGCCCTCGAACGGATGGCAGAACTGTGTGGGATCCCGACCGTCGACCTGGTCGGCAGGCTCCGCAAACTCGCTTCCTGACCGAACCGGCGAACGGAACCGCCGCTCAGCGGCCGGTCAATTCGAAGTCCCCTGCCTTGACCTTGCGCGTGTCCAGCCAGTAACGCCAGGTGAAGCCGGGCCAAATGGTGCGATTGACGCCTTTCGCGTCGAGGTACCAGCTCTTGCACCCGCCCTGGGTCCAGATGCCCTTGTCGAGCTTGCGCTGCATTTCGACGTTGAAGCGCTCCTGCACGTCTTCGCGCGCCTCGAGCGACTTTGCTCCGGCGCCCTCCACCATGCGCACGGCGTCCGCGATGTACGAGATCTGTGACTCGATCATGAACACCACCGAGTTGTGGCCGAGGCCGGTGTTCGGGCCGAGCAGGAAGAACAAGTTCGGGAAGCCCGAAACGGTGATGCCGAGATGAGTCCGCATGCCCTCGCTCGACCACTCTTTACCGAGGTCGCGGCCGTTCCTGCCGATGATGTCCAGGTCGTCGAAGGCGTCGGTGACGTGGAAGCCGGTTCCGTAGATGATCGCGTCGACCTCGTGCTCCACCCCGGCGTTGTCCACAATGGAGTGCGCACGCACCTCCCGCACCCCTTCGGTGACGACGTCGACGTTCTCCCGGGTCAGCGCCGGGTAGTAGTCGTTCGAGACGAGGACGCGTTTGCAGCCCATCCGATAGTCCGGGGTGACCTTGCCGCGCAGCGCCGGGTCTTCGATGTGCTTGCCGATGTGACGCCGGGCGATCCTCTCCGCCAGCTTCATCACCCCCGCGTGCCCGTTGAAGCCGATCGCGCGCACTTCGAGCGTCCAGTAGAGGAAGTCGCGGTAGGCGCGCTGCAACGCCGGAACCGAGCGGAACGCGCGGCGCGCCCATGACGGCATCTCGTGGTCGCCCTTCGGCATGACCCACGGCGGCGTCCGTTGGAACACGCTCAGCGCGGCAACTTTCGGCGCGATGCGCGGGACGAACTGGATGGCGCTCGCGCCGGTGCCGACGACGGCGACCTTCTTGCCTTCGAGGTCGTAGTCGTGGTTCCACCGGGCCGAGTGGAAGCTTTCGCCCCGGAACTTCTCGATACCGGGCAGCTCGGGGATCTGCGGCAGGTGCAGCGCACCGATCCCGGCCACCAGGAAACCCGAGACGAACTCCTCCCCCGACTTGGCCGAGACGTGCCAGCGGCCTTCCTCTTCGTCCCAGCGGGCGCCAGTCATCTCCTGGCCGAACCGGATGAAGCGGCGCAAGTCGTACTTCTCGGCCAATTCGCGCAGGTAGGCCCAAATCTCGGGCTGCGGTGAATAGGCCCGAGACCAGCCGGGATTTTGCTCGAAGGAGAACGAATACATGTGCGACGGGATGTCGCAGGCACAGCCGGGATAGCTGTTGTCGCGCCAGGTGCCGCCGACGTCGTCGGCCTTCTCGAGGATGACGAAGTCCTCGCGGCCCTCATTGCGCAGCTGGATCGCCATGCCCAGGCCGGAAAAGCCGGTGCCGATGATCACCAAACCGGTCTCGGTTCGCTCGCTCATGTGGCAGCCCTCCGTCGATGCTGTTACCTACTCGCCAGTTACCTTACTTGAAGTAGGTTACTACCGGTAGGCTAGATCGGGTGACCGTCATCAAGCGCAAGCGCATGCCACGAGCCGAGCGCGAACGGCAGATGATCGACATCGCCGAGGGCGTCTTCGCCGAACGCGGCTACTCGGCGGCGTCCATGGACGACATCGCCGAGCTCGTCGGGGTGTCGAAGCCGATGCTGTACGAGTACTTCAACTCGAAGGAAGGCCTGTTGCTGGCGTGCATCCGCCAGTCACGCACGGCGCTGCGCCTTTCGACCGAGCAGGCCGTGGCCGGCGCGCCCGACGCGGAATCCGCCTTGTACCGCGGCCTCCTGGCGTTCTTCGTGTTCATCGGCGAGCACCGCCAGGGCTGGTCGGTGCTGCGCCAGGAGCTGTCGTTCATCGGCACCCCGGCCGCGGAAGAGGTCGAAGAGATCCGGCGTCAGCAGACCGATCTGATCGCCGCTCTCATGAGCACCTACTTCGACGGCCGGTCCGAGCTCCAGATCGAGGCCTCGGCGGAGTTCGTCGTGGGGGCCTGCGACCGGCTGGCGATCTGGTGCGAACGACACGACGAAGTCACCCCGGAAGACGCCGCCCGGTACACCATGGACGTGCTCTGGCGAGGCCTGGCGCCGCACGATAGCTGAACGATCGTGAATCTGCTCGTGCATTAGGCCATCCGGTCGTCACTCAGTGCGCATTCCGTCCCGTTACTTGTGACACAGAGTCGTCTTGCTGTATCGATGACACTGTAGAAAGTTGGATGGACCGTCGAACCATGTCTAACCGATCGGGTTAATCGGATTATGGCGTCATGAGACGATCGTGTTTTCGTCCAACTTGGAGGAGCAAAGCTGTGGAGTGGGAGGGGTGAAGACAGATGGTGGAACCGATTACGGCCTTTTACGTGCAGACAGACAATGACTGGACGATCACGGTCAGCAGTCTCGGTGAGAAGGGGGAAGAACTCACCGCCAGTGCGCCCGGGATCATCGCCGCGAGAGACCGGACGGACCAGCTGGTCGAGAAGCTGACGCCGGAGGAGGGCAAGCCGACGGTGGTGCACCTGCTCAACGGCAGCGCATTGGAATTCACGGCGGCATACATGACGGCGAGGCTGACGCTTCCGGAGGCGACTCCGCTGGAGATCCCGCCTTCGCGGCTTCCGGCCAAGGGCGAACAGAAGCCCAAGGCCCCCAGCGACAAGGCCACCGCGGCGGAAAAGCCGGCCAAGCCGCTACCCCAGGGCAAGCAGCTGCCCAAGGCCGTCGAAGCCTCGAAGCGCAAGAAGACCGAGCACGCGGCGGCCAAGGTGCCGGCGGCGAAGGCTTCCACACCGCCGGCGACCGCGCGGTAATTCGCTAGCGCAGTAGCTTGCGCAGCAACAGCACGCCGATCAGCGCACCGACGCCGATCAGGGTGTACTTCACCTTGGGCTGGTCGAGCTTCGCTTGCACACCAGACCTCGCGGATTCCGCGAGACGCTGGGGGTTCGCTTTGGTACCGAGCTGGTCCAGCGTCGAGGCCAGTGCGTTCCTGGCCTTCTCGATCTCACGCTCGATCGTGTCGGGGTCGCGGGCCACGTATCCTCCTCGCCGGCATGCCTGTGCAGGCGCCCCACGTTAGATCACCGGAGCCCCGGTCGCCCCATCGGCCACGCCGACACACTCCGGCGAACCCGCGCGCTAGGCTTTGACCGTGGGGCCCGTAGCCCAATTGGCAGAGGCACACGGTTTAGGTCCGTGCCAGTGAGAGTTCGAGTCTCTCCGGGCCCACAACTTGGCAGCGCACGAACTCCGGCTCCCGGGCTTGCCCGCAGCGCGGTGAGGTCGGCCTATCGCTGGTCAGCGTCAGCACTTCCCGTTCCCGCTCGGCGTCGGTCATGCGGTGGCCGGGGATGGGAATGCGCCGGCGTTGCGTGCGCACCAGTCCGCGAACGTCCGGGGGCTGCGTCCGAGCAGTTGCCGAACCGTGTCGGTGCGCAATCCGACGGTGTCGGCGCGCATGAGCGTCAACCCCTCGACGATGCCCGCCGTCACCAAGACAGCTGCCCACATGGCCGAGGCCGGCCTGCTCGTCCGGCGCCGTGACGACCGGGACAACCGCCTCGTCCGATTCTGGCTCACCGACGCCGGACGCACGCTGCAGGAGCCGATCGAGGCGGAGCGGCGGTTATTGGAGGACAAGGTCACCGCGAACCTCACCAAGGCCGAACGCAAGCACCTGTTGAGCGCGCTGGCGAAGATCCACCGGTCCGCGTGCGAACTGCTGGACGAGCCGATCGACCACGACGACTCAACCAGCGCCTGAAGGCGGCCGGATCACCATGATGCCCTGCAGGCCACCATGAGGGGCTCCAATGCCCTCAAGGTGACCTTCAGGGACGCCGATCCTGGGCGGGTGGCCGCCCATAGGTCATCATGTATGGCTGTGGAGTCAACCCGTGTGGATCGCTGGCTGTGGGCGGTCCGGCTGACCAAGACCCGGCCGGACGCCGCAGCGGCTTGCCGAGGCGGGCATGTGCGCGTCAACGACCGCCCCGCCAAGCCCGCGACGACGGTGTCACCCGGCGACGAAGTGCGCGCACGCGTCGGCGACACGACCCGAATCGTCGAGGTGGCACGGGTGATCCAGAAACGGGTCGGAGCCACGGACGCGTCCGCGTGCTTCATCGACCGGACACCCGCTCCACCGACGGAGACGTCTTCGTCGGTCGGTCGCCGCGATCGAGGCGCCGGCCGACCGACGAAACGAGAGCGCCGGGTTCTCGACAAGTTCCGCACCCTGTGAGGTAAGTAAGTGGTTGCGAGCTTCCGGTCGTGACCACTAAGGCGGGGCTTGCCAGGTGTCCGTAGGGTGAACCCTATGCGCCTGCGCGACCCCTTCAGCTGGCTGGCCCACTGGGCCGACTGGTTCGAGACGCGTGGCGTCTACGTGCCCGGCGAAGAAAGCCGCTCGGTCGACCCGTGGCGTGACTTTGGCTGGCTCATCGTGGCCTGGGTGGTCGGGCTCGCGATCTTCATCTTGTTCTTCGCAATCGCCGTGTGACGTCATGCGCATGTGGCATCCCGGTGACAACTGTCACTACCAGTGCCCTTCCGATCACAGATCGGCCACGGGTGTACACCAGCTCCGCGTCAACCCCCGGCGAAACTCGTCGTAACGCGCCAGGCAGTAGAGAGTGGGTCTCGTTCGACGCAGGCGACAAAATTACCTACGCCGAACGGTTCAAATCCCCACCCCGACTGGAGTAACCACGATGGCGCCCGCGCGCACACCGAGGCTTGTGTTTGCCCTCTGCGCATTGCTCGCCGCGGTGGCCTGCGGAGTGCAGGTGCAGGCAAGCTCCGCTCCCGCCGCACTCGGACCCGTCCCCGAGGTGCAAGAAGCCGTCAAGACACCCCCCGACATGCTGAAGTTCGGTGTCGGCCATACCTTCGCCGACGGCGTCGCGATCACCGTGTCGGTTCCGAAGTCCTTCCAGCCGAGCCCCACCGCGTACCCGGCCAGCGCCCGCGCGGCCGCGTTCGAAATCGAGGTCCTTAACTCGGGCCCCGAGCCGTACCGGCTTTCCGGCTTCACTGTGGCCGCGACCGTCGGCGGCACCCAGGCCATCCAGGTCGTCGACTCGACCCAGGGTTTCACCGGGGTCATCGACGCCGGCAAGGACGTCGCGCCCGGCGTCTCCGTCCGGATGAACCTGGCCTTCGCCGTCCCGCCACAGCCCGCCGAGCTGCGGATGGTGCTCCGCCCCGACACCGCCAGCCCGGTTTCGGCCGTCTACTGCGGTTCGGCTTAAGCTCGAGGGCATGAGCGAGCAGCGGCTTTCCCCGGGCGACACCGCCCCCGATTTCACCCTTCCGGACGCCGACGGCAAGGACGTCTCCCTCGCCGACTTCCGCGGCCAGTCCGTCGTCGTCTACTTCTACCCCGCCGCGGGCACGCCGGGCTGCACCAAGCAGGCCTGCGACTTCCGCGACAACCTCGCCGAGCTGAACAACGCCGGCTACCAGATCCTCGGCATCTCGCCCGACAAGCCCGCGAAGCTGGCGAAGTTCGTCGACGCCGAGGCGCTGACCTTCCCACTGCTGTCGGATCCGGAGAAGACCGTCCTCAAGCAATGGGGCGCGTTCGGAGAGAAGAAGAACTACGGCAAGGTCATGCAGGGAGTCATCCGCTCGACCTTCGTCGTCGACCCCGAAGGCAAGATCTCCGCGGCGCAGTACAACGTCCGCGCCACCGGTCACGTCGCGAAGCTGATCAAAGACCTGAACCTGGTCTTCTAGCCGGCCAGCGCCCGCAGCTGGGGCAGGAGCGCGCGAAGTGCCCTGCCCCGGTGCGAGACGGCGTCCTTCTCGGCCGGTTCCATCTCCGCCGAGCTCCGGCTTTCGCCTTCGGGGACGAAGATCGGGTCGTAGCCGAAACCGTTGGCACCACGGGGTTCGCGAATCAGCGTGCCTCGCCAGTCCCCGCGCACCACGGTTTCCTCGCCACCCGGAACGACAAGGGCAGCCGCACAAACGAATCCCGCGCCCATCCGCTCGTCCGGGGTGTCGGAGAGCTGCGCGAGCACGAGGTTCAGGTTGGCCTTGTCGTCACCGTGCCTGCCGGCCCAGCGCGCCGACAACACGCCGGGCATCCCGTTCAGCGCGTCGACGGCGACGCCCGAGTCGTCCGCGATCGAAGGCAGGCCGGTGGCCGCCGCCGCATCACGGGCCTTGGCCAGTGCGTTGCCCTCGAAGTCCGGCGCGGTCTCCGGCGCCTCTTCGAACTCGTCGACGTCGGCGAGGCCGATGACCTCGACGCCCTCGATGCCTTCCGCGGTAAGGATTCGGCGTAGTTCGCCGAGCTTCTTCGCGTTGCGGGTAGCCAGCAGCAGACGGGTCACTTGGCGCTCTTCGACTTCTTGTCGGGCCGCGGCTCGGGCAGCTCGCCCGGGTACGGCAGGGCGAGCGCTTCGGTCTGCTTGCGGGTCAGCTCCGCGCATCCGGCGAGTGCCATGTCCAGCATGGTGTCCAAAGTGGACCGTGCGAAGGTCGCGCCCTCGCCGGTGCCCTGCACCTCGATGAAGGTTCCCGCGCCCGTGGCCACGACGTTCATGTCGACCTCGGCGCGCGAGTCCTCCTCGTACGGGAGGTCCAGCCGAACTCGGCCGTCGACGACACCGACGCTGATCGCCGCCACCGAAGACGAAAGCGGCTGCGGGTCGTTGAGGCGGTTTGCCGCGCCGAGCCAGGTGACCGCGTCGGCGAGCGCGATATAGCCACCGGTGACGGCCGCCGTGCGCGTGCCGCCGTCGGCCTGGATGACGTCACAGTCGATGACGATGGTGTTCTCGCCGAGCGCGGCCAGGTCGATGCAAGCGCGCAGGGAACGGCCGATGAGCCGCGAGATCTCGTGCGTGCGGCCGCCGATGCGGCCCTTCACGGACTCGCGGTCGCTACGGGTGTTGGTGGCCGACGGCAGCATCGCGTACTCGGCGGTCACCCAGCCGAGGCCGGAGCCCGCTCGCCACCGCGGCACGCCTTCGGTGACACTGGCCGCGCACAGCACGCGGGTACTGCCGAACTCGATCAGCACGGATCCTGCCGGCCATTGCTGGAAACCCCGGGTGATCTTCACTTCGCGGAGCTGGTCGTCGGCCCTGCCATCTTTTCTCGCCACGGACAGCACTCTAGGACCTCGCCCGATCACCGCTCTGCGCGGCTGCGGCGGCCTGTACTTCAACCCACGTTGACTTCACTGAGAATCCGGGCCATCAGCCAACTCGACCAGCTTCCTTACAGGTCGTAGACAGCGCCTTGTTCGACGGCGATCGTCTTCGGGAACACACCGAGCGCCTCCCGCAGGACTGCGTCACGATCGGTCCACGGCGCGATGTGGGTGAGCAGGAGACGTCCGGCGCCTGCCCGAAGCGCCAGCTCACCCGCCTGCTTCCCCGAAAGATGCACGCCCGGCGGCCGGTCCGGCGCGTGCGTCCAGGACGCTTCCGAAAGCAGCACGTCGACATCACCGGCGAGCTCGTCGAGCGCCGCGCACGGCCCGGTGTCACCCGTGTAGGCGATCGTGGTGCCGTTGTGGGTCAGCCGGATGCCGAACGCCGGGGTCGGGTGGTCGACCCGGATGGCGGAGACTTGGAAGGGCCCGATCTGCACGGGCTCGGCGCGCTCACTCGATAGGGCGTGGAACGTGTAGACGTCGGACAGGTCGGTCTCGGCCCGCTCTTCCTCGTTGGGTGCGTAGGCGTTCGCCAGCCGTGCCGGCGCGTCCTGCGGCGCGTACACCGGCAGCCGGTGCGGGCGGTCCGGGTATGGCGGCGCCGGGTGGTAGCGGCGCAACACGGTCAGCGCGCTGAAGTCGGCGCAGTGATCCGGATGCAGATGCGACAGCACCAGTGCGTCGAGGTCGAACGGGTTGCGGACGCGCTGCAGCTGCGCCAGCGTGCCGTTGCCGAGTTCGAGACCCAGCAGGAAGTCGTCGGCCTCGATGAGATAACCGGAGGCGGCGGTGTTGGGCCCGGGGATACTGCCCGAGCAGCCGAGGATGGTCAGTCGCACGCTCGCCACCTTATGGGGCGGGCCGCGGTCTTACGCACCGGCGGGCAGGAGACCTGGGGCGAAGCCCATGAACCGTTGCGCCAGCCGTGTGAACGGCTCGGCGGAGCCGGTCGCGATGAACTCGTGCCGCGGAGGCGTATCGCGCTCCGCGAGCAGATCGAGCTCGGTGAGTACGCGGACGACGTCCTTCGCCGTCTCCTCCGCGCTGGACACCAGGATGACGTCCTGGCCCATGACGATCTGCAGGACGCCGGTCAGCAACGGGTAATGCGTGCACCCGAGCACCAGGGTGTCGACCTCGGCGGTGAGCAGCGGCTCGAGGTATCCCTCGGCGAGCCCCAGCACCTGCCTGCCCGACGTGATGCCACGCTCGACGAAGTCCACGAACCGGTGGCATGCGACGCTGAAGATCCGCAAGTCAGGGGCCGCGGCGAACGCGTCGTCGTACGCCCGCGAACGGACCGTTCCTTCGGTGCCGATCACGCCTATCCGCCCGGTGTGGGTCGCCGCGACGGCCCGGCGCACCGCGGGCAGCACGACCTCGACGACAGGGACGTCGTAGCGCTCCCTGGCGTCACGCAGGCATGCCGCCGACGCGGTGTTGCAGGCGATGACCAACGCCTTGACCCCGCCGGCGACGATGTCGTCCATCGCGGCCAGCGCGAGCTCGCGGGCCTTGGCGATGGGAAGCGGGCCGTACGGGCTGTTGGCGGTGTCGCCGACGTAGTGCAACCGCTCCGCGGGCAGCTGGTCGAGGATCGCCCTGGCGACGGTCAACCCGCCGACCCCGGAATCGAAAACCCCGATCGGGGCGTCTGGGCTACTCACGCCCCGAGATTACCCGTGACCTTTTTCCGGCTTCGCGACTTGTCCGCGCGAGCGGTCACCCAGGCCGCCAGTACACCCGCGAGCGCCCCGAACAGGTGGCCTTGCCAGGAGATACCGGCGTTGCCCGGCAGCACGCCCCACAGCATCCCGCCCCAGATGAACAGCAGCACGAGGGCCACGACGATCTGCCCGGCGCTCCGGTTGAACAGCCCTCGGACCAGCAGGTACGCCAGCCACCCGAACGCCAGGCCCGAGGCGCCGATGATGACCGTGTTCGACGGCCCCATCAGCCAGACCCCGAGGCCGCCGAGGATCCAGATGGTCGCGGTGACCGCGACCCACTGACCGATGCCGCCCGCCATCGCCAGGAACGCGAAGATCAGCACCGGCACGGTGTTGCTGAACAGGTGCTCCCAGCCGAGGTGCAGCAGCGGCGCAAAGATCACGCCGTCCAGCCCGGACAGCTCTCGCGTGTGGATGCCGAACGAGTCGAGGTCGCCGCCGAGGAACGTGTCGACGAGCTCGACCAGGTACAGGACCAAGGTGAACGCCAGCGCGACGATGCCCGCGGCCTTCGGGTTGGCCGGCAGGATCCGCTTGCCCGCGGACACCTCAGGCGATCCACCGGTGGGTGCTGGAAGAGTGCTCACCCCACCAGGCTACTTGCCCGAAATGCCGTGAAGGCCACATTGAGGGACTCAGATTCCCTCAATGTGGCCTTCACGGGCAATCACAAGCGATCAGGCCCAGAGTTGGCCGTCGAGCAGGGCTGCGGCTTCGTCGAGGGAGCCCGCGTAGGCGCCAGTCGAAAGGTACTTCCAGCCCGCGTCCGCCACGATGAACGCGACGTCGGCCTGCTCGCCCTTGGCGGCCGCCTTTTCCGCCACCGACAGTGCGGCGTGCAGCACGGCTCCGGTCGAGATACCGGCGAAGATTCCTTCGTGCTCCAGCAGATCCCGCGTGCGCCGCAGGGCGTCGTAGGCGCCGACGGAGAAGCGCCCGGTCAGGACGCTGGGGTCGTACAGTTCCGGCACGAAACCCTCGTCGAGGTTGCGCAGGCCGTAGACCAGCTCCCCGTACCGCGGCTCGGCGGCGATGATCTGCACGCCCGGCTTCTGCTCGTGCAGGTACCGGCCGACGCCCACGAGCGTGCCCGTCGTGCCGAGACCGCCGACGAAATGCGTGATCGTCGGCAGGTCCTTCAGCAGTTCGGGCCCGGTGCCCGAGTAGTGCGCCAGCGCGTTCGCGGGGTTGCCGTACTGGTAGAGCATCACCCAGTCGGGATTTTCCTTCGACAGCTCCTTGGCGCGCCGTACCGCCTCGTTGGACCCACCCGCGGCCGGTGAGTACACGATCCGCGCGCCGTACGCCTGCAGCAACTGCTTGCGCTCGGTCGAGGTGTTCTCCGGCATCACACAGACCAGGCCGTAGCCTTTGAGCTTGGCGGCCATGGCGAGCGAGATCCCGGTGTTACCCGAGGTCGGCTCGAGAATAGTCGACCCGCGGCGCAGTTTGCCCTCGCGCTCGGCCGCCTCGATCATCGCCAGCGCGGGCCGGTCCTTGATCGAGCCGGTCGGGTTGCGGTCCTCGAGCTTCGCCCACAGGCGGACGTCGTGCGTCGGCGACAGCCGGGGCAGCCCGACGAGCGGGGTGCCACCGAGCGTGTCGAGCAGCGACTCGTAGCGAGCCATGATTAGCGCGAGCCGCCGGCGACGGCGGGCAGGATGGTCAGCGTGTCGCCGTCCTTGACCTCGGCCGCGAGCCCACCGGCGAAGCGGACGTCCTCGTCGTTGACATAGACGTTGATGAAGCGGTGCAGCTTCTCCTCCTTGACCAGGCGGGCCTTCAGCCCGGCGTGGCGCGACTCGACGTCGTCGATCACCTCGAGGACGGTCTTGCCGGCGGCCTCGACGGACTTCTCGCCGCCGGTGTGGGTCCGCAGGATGGTCGGGATGGAGACGTTGACGGCCATGGTTCTTCCTCCGCTTGGGGTTGCTCTTGGTGGCAGACGTTCGGGCGCTCGCCGTTATTCCACGATTTCGACCGGTTCCTCGGTGATGACACCGTCGACGATGCGGTACGACCGGAACTGGTGCTGGTCAGGGTCCTTGGTGGACACCAGCACGTAGTGGGCTTCCGGTTCGGAGGCGTAGGACACATCGGTGCGCGACGGGTACGCGTCGGTCGCGGTGTGCGAGTGGTAGATGACGACCGGCACCTCGTCCTTGGCATCCATGTCGCGGTAGAGCCGCAGCAGGTCGCCGGAGTCGAACTCGTAGAACGTCGGCGAACGGGCCGCGTTGAGCATCGGGATGAACCGCTCCGGCGAATCGGAGCCCTCTGGTCCGGCGATCACGCCGCACGCCTCGTCGGGATGGTCCCGGCGGGAGTGGGCGACGATCTCGTCGACGAGGTCACGGCGGATCTGAAGCACGATGACATCTTACGTGGTGGACGCGCCGCGTCCACGTTATGAGACTTTGTTGACTGCGCGCTCGACTGCGCCCTTGAAAACACTCGCCGACGCCGAGCACAGCGCGTCGAGTGCCATCGCCCGCGCGGCGTCCCCACGACGGCCGTCGGCCACCGGCAAGGCCCGCGCACCCGTCGCCACCACGAAAATCGTTGTGCTGCCGAGCCGGCCGCGAACCGCTCGCACGACCCCGTCGTGCGCGGACACGGCCAGCCGCCGGCACTCGGCCTTCGACAGGGCCGCGTCGACAGCGACCACACCGATGACCCGTTCGGGTGAATCAGTCAGTGCGAGCGCGCCGATCACGAAGTCGCCGACGGTTTCGCTCACGCCTTCACCGGGACCAGCCGCTTCGCACGCCTTATAGCCATCCGAAGCCTCGGGTTTTCCCGGCAACCGGACCACCGCGGCCGGGACGATCGGCACGACCTCGAACGGCTGCGCGCCGACGGGAAACCCGCGTCCGCGCTCGGCCAGCCAGCGCACCACGCCGTCGGCCGCCGCCAACCCGTATGCGCCGCCGCTGGACAGGCACACGGCGTCGACGCGCTGCACCAGGTTCTCGGGTTCGAGCAGGCTCGTTTCCCGGCTGCCCGGCGCACCGCCGCGCTGATCGACGGCGCCGCTGGTGCCGTCCGGCACCAGCACCACGACAGTGACTGCGCCATTCTCACGGCGGAACCGCCCGACGAGTATTCCGCCGACGTCGGTGATCACTCCGTGAGCGCCTGGATCAGGCCTTCCTGCACCCAGGTCAGCCAGTGGTAGACGCCGAGATGCGGGGCCCGCGGGTCGTCCTCGGGCAACTCGTCCGGCATTTCTTCGCTGACATCGAGCGCCGTCCCGAGCGCGAGGCGCACGTCGTTGAGCGCGGCGAGCCAGGCGTCGGCCTGCTCGAGAGACAGTTTCACGTCGCCGCCGTCGCGCGGCAGCGTCTCGAGAACGAGCGTGGCAACGCCGACCTTGGCGTCGAGCAGCGCCGGCTCGTGCAGCGACCGCATCGCGGCGGCCGAGTCGAGGTCTTCCTTCGACGGGTTGTCCGGGTCGAGCTTGTGGAAGTCCGGCAGCAGCCGCGAGAGCACCGGGTCGTCCGGTGACTCGGACGAGCCGGTGCGCATGCCCGTCAGCTCTGCGAGCTCGTCCTGCGGAGTCTCCTCGGCGCGCGCCCGCAGCATGTCTTCGAGCTGACTGACCAGCCCCCGGAGCACTGCCGCTTCCTGCTGTTCGAAGCCGGCCAGCACGGACGCTCCCTTGCGACGCCAGTTTTTCACGAGGACTGCTCCATGGTCGCCCAGAGGCCCATCGCGTGTAATTTCGCGACGTCGCCTTCCACTTTTTCCTTCGAGCCGGACGTGACGATGGCCTTGCCCTTTTCGTGCACGTCGAGCATCAGCTTCGTCGCGTGGTCGCGGCTGTACCCGAAGAGCTTCTGGAAGACGTAGGTCACGTACGACATCAAGTTGACCGGGTCGTTCCAGACGATTGTCCGCCATGGGGTGTCCGCGGCAACGACTTCACCGCCGAGCGGATCAACCTGCGTCTGTTCGGCCAAGACAGGCGTGGACATACGCTCCATGGTGTCACGGGCGCAGTACCGCATGGGCCGGGAGGGTCTGCCATGTGGGTGAATAGGCTGAGCGGTATGGGTTCCCCGGAGGCAGGTCAAAGCGTCAGTACCGCGTTGCTCACCGACCACTACGAGCTGACGATGCTGGCCAGCGCACTGGCCGACGGCACCGCGCAGCGACCTTGTGTGTTCGAGGTCTTCGCCCGCAGGCTGCCCGACGGCCGCCGCTACGGCGTCGTCGCCGGCACGGCCAGGGTGCTCGACGCCATCGCCGACTTCAAGTTCACCGACGCCGAACTCAGCCAGCTCGAATCGACGGCCGTCGTGGACGGCGAAACGCTCGCCTGGCTCGCCGAGTACTCCTTCTCCGGGGACATCGAGGGCTACGAAGAAGGTGAGCTCTACTTCCCGGGCTCGCCGATCCTCACCGTGCGCGGCACCTTCGCCGAGGCCGTGGTGCTGGAGACGCTGGCGCTGTCGATCCTGAACCACGACAGCGCGATAGCGTCGGCCGCCGCCCGGATGTCCAGCGCCGCCCACGGCAGGCCGATCATCGAGATGGGCGGGCGCCGGACCCACGAGTACGCCGCCGTCGCCGCCGCGCGCGCCGCGTACCTCTCCGGCTTCGCGACCACGTCGAACCTCGAAGCCGGGCGCCGCTACGGCATCCCGACGCGCGGCACCGTCGCCCACGCCTTCATGTTGCTGCACGACAGCGAGGAGCAAGCCTTCCGCGCGCAGGTCGACAAGATGGGCGCCGACACGACGCTGCTGGTCGACACCTACGACATCACCACCGGCATCGAGACGGCCGTCCGCGTCGCGGGACCTGAGCTCGGCGCCATCCGGATCGACTCCGGCGACGTCGGCCCGCTGGCCCGCAAGGCCCGCGACCAGCTCGACGCCCTAGGCGCGAAGGACACTCGGATCGTCGTCTCGGGCGACCTCGACGAGCACGCCATCGCGGCACTGCGCGCCGAGCCTGTCGACGCGTACGGCGTCGGCACGTCGCTGGTGACCGGGTCCGGCGCGCCAACCGCGGGCATGGTCTACAAGCTCGTCGAGGTCGGCGGCAGGCCAGTGGCGAAACGCAGTGCCCACAAGGAATCCCGCGGCGGCCGCAAGGCGGCCCTGCGGCGCCACCGTGGCACGGGAACCGCTGTCGAAGAGGTGATCTACCAGGCAGCCGGCCAGGCGCCCGAAGCGGGCGAACATGATCGGCAACTGCAGATTCCCCTGATGCGAGGTGGACAAACAGTGCCCGATCTGCCCACTCTTGACGACGCACGGCAGCGTTTGCGCCGCGCGCTGGTCAGTCTGCCGTGGGAGGGCCTCAAGCTCTCGCACGGCGAGCCCGCGATCCCTACAGTTTTCGTCTAGCTGAGCTGATTTAGGAGCCCCCATGAGCACCGCGCTGATCGTGGTCGACGTCCAGAACGACTTCTGTGAAGGTGGGTCGCTGGGTCTGCCCGGTGGCGCCGCCGCGGCCGAAGCGATCTCAAAGCACGTCGCCGCCAGTGATTACGCACATGTCGTCGCCACCAGGGATTACCACATCGATCCCGGCGATCACTTCAGCGACAACCCGGACTTCAACAAGTCGTGGCCGCCGCACTGCGTGGCAGGCACCGCCGGGGCGTCGTTCCATCCCGCGCTCGACGTCAGCCCGATCGAGGCCGTGTTCTCGAAGGGGCACTACAGCGCCGCCTACTCGGGCTTCGAAGGCAAGACCGACAACGAGGTCGGCCTGGCGGATTGGCTGCGGACTCACGACGTCGACACGGTCGAGGTCGTCGGCATCGCCACCGACTTCTGCGTGCACGCCACCGCGATGGACGCCGCGAAAGCCGGTTTCTCCGTGCGTGTCCTGCTCGACTTCACCGTCGGCGGCTCGGAGGCCACTGTGGACAACGCACTGAGCGACTTCCGCGAAGCCGGCATCACCTACACCGGCACCGCCGCCCTGCCCCCCGTCGCGGTCAGCTGATCACCTCGGCCACACGCGCCTCCCAGCTTCCAAAACCCAGCCACGCGGTCCCTCGGTCCGTAAGGCCGGTCACGCGGGCCCTAGTCCGCAACCCAGCCACGCGGTCCTTTGGTCCGTAAGGCCGGTCACCACGACTTTCCGGCCGGCCACGGCCGTAAGTCGCCGTGGCTGAGTCTCAATCCCAAAACCCGCGTGGCCTGTGTTAGTTGCGGTTTCCGCCGAAGGGGTCGCACTTGGCGGTGCCCAGGATGATGTCCCCCTCGGCGGGCCCACCCTCCGGGAACAGCTTGATGTGCACGGTGTTCGTCACCAGACTCCCATCCGGCGGCCGGGGCGTGATCAGCTCGTTGAGCACGACCTTGGCCATCGGGCGGGTTTCCCCCGCGGCGCCGGGGATGGTGATCGTGTAGTTGGCCGGGATGTTCGCCGGCACGGTGATGCCGGTGACCTCGCCGATCTCGATGTAGCCGTCGCTGCCGGTGCCCGTCGTCGCGCACCGGGCCACGAAGGTGCGGACGGTGATCACCGGGCCCCCGTACGCCTGCAGCAGCGTGGTCTTGAACCGGCGGCCGCTGGACTGCCCGATCGCGACTCCGTCCGGCTGGCGGGCACAGGATGTGTCGCCGTTGCCGAAGGCGGCCACGTTCCCGTAAAGCCCGCCCGAGGTCGCGGCACGGAGCGGGCCGTCCGCGGTACAGGGCGCGATGCTCTCGACCTCGACGTGCTGGCCGTCGGCGGTCACGTCGATGGAACCGACCGAGCCGGACGCCGTCGCCGTGATCGGGACGGCTTGGGCCGGCAGCGGCACCGCGACGAGGCCCGCGCACAGCGCCGCCACCGTGATGATCTTCCTGCCCTTCGGCATCTCCGACCTCCTCCATTCGTGGTTCCCTCTTTCGGGCCATCGGCGGGCCGCGGCTCGCCCGTGACGTCCACAGCCGAACACCACCCGTACGTGTGGATCTTGGAAGTCCGTGAGGAATACGACTTCTGACTCCTCTCCGGGACACCGGCGATTAGCCTCCGAAGACGCTGAGCGAATTCGAACTTCTGGAGGTCCCGTGTCAACGCTGTCCCTCGCCGGCCGCCGTCCCGTACTGGCTGACCTCGTACCCGGCACGATCGTCCGCGACATCGCGCTGGTCGCCGGTGGTGCGGGACTGACCGGCCTCGCCGCGCAGATTTTGATCCCGGTGCCCGGCAGCCCCGTCCCGATGACCGCGCAGACTTTCGCCGCCCTGCTGGTCGGCGCGTCACTCGGCTGGCAGCGCGGCGCCGCCTCGATGCTGCTGTATCTGCTCGTCGGGGCGCTGGGCGTGCCGTGGTTCCAGCACGGCACCGCGGGCATGACCGGTGCGAGCGCGGGCTACATCGCCGGTTTCGTGCTCGCGGGCGCGCTCGTCGGCGCGCTGGCCGGCCGAGGCGGTGACCGCACCCCGCTGCGGACGGCGGGCACGATGGTGCTCGGCAACCTGGTGATCTACGCAGTGGGCGTGCCGTGGCTCATGGCCGCCACCTCCTTCGACTTCGCGACCGCGCTGGACAAGGGCGTGTTCCCGTTCCTGATCGGCGACGCCCTCAAGATCGTCGCGGCGTCCGCTCTCCTGCCCACGGCCTGGGCACTGGTGAACAAGATCCGCAAGGACTGATCCACGCGACATGTCCCGTTCGCGGCGCTACACGATACGAACGGGACATGTCGCGGTGATTGCCGAAGGTTCAGTCGGTGCGGACAGCTATGTTTGGTCCGTGTCCGCAAGATCTGACTTTCCCGGCGTCAACGAACTCCTCACGCATGCCGTCGAGGCGGTCGGCGGCGCCGAGCGCGAGGGCCAGGTGCGGATGGCCGAGGCCGTGGGCAAGGCGATCCGCACCGGCGAGCATCTCGCCGTGCAGGCGGGCACCGGCACCGGGAAGTCGTTGGCGTACCTCGTCCCCGCGATCAGGCACGCCGTCGAAAAGGAAGCCACCGTCGTGGTCTCCACGGCCACGATCGCGCTCCAGCGTCAGCTGGTCGACAGGGATCTCCCGCGGCTCGCGAAGTCGCTGAAGAAGCCCCTCGGCCGCGAACCGACGTACGCGATCCTCAAGGGCCGCCGCAACTACCTGTGCCTCAACCGCTTGGGCGCCGGCGCGCCCGACGAGCCGGAGGACCAGGCACTTTTCGCCGACCCGTTCGCGGTGTCGCGCGTGGGCAAGGAGGTCACGCGCCTGCACGAGTGGTCTTCCGAAACCGAAAGCGGCGATCGCGACGAACTGGTGCCGGGAGTGTCCGACCAGGCTTGGCGGCAGGTCTCGGTGACGGCGAAGGAGTGCATCGGCGTCTCTCGGTGCCCGATCGGCACGGACTGCTTCGCCGAGCAGGCGCGCGCCGAAGCCGGCCGCGCGGACATCGTGGTCACCAACCATGCGCTGCTGGCCATCGACGCCCTGCAGGGCTACCAGGTGCTCCCCGAACACGATCTGGTGATCATCGACGAAGCCCACGAACTGGTCGACAGGGTCACCTCGGTGGCCACCGGCGAGCTCACCAGCGGCATGGTCTCGGCCGCCGTCCGCCGCTGCGGCAAGCTGATCGACGCCGACATCGCCGACAGGCTGATGGAGTCGAGCGACGCGCTGGCAGTCATCCTCGACGACATCCCGGCCGGCCGCCTGGATCAGCTGCCGCGGTCGCTGCAGGGCTCGCTCCCGGCGCTGCGCGACGCCGCCCACGCGTGCATCTCCGCGCTGGGCTCCGAGCGCAAGGAAGACCCGGAGGAAGCCACCGCGCGCAAGCTCGCCCGCACCCTGCTCGACGAGGTCCACGACACCGCTGTCCGGCTCATGGAGGCCTACGACCCCGATGTGGCCCATCAGCGCGACGTCGTCTGGCTGACCGGCGACCAGTACTCGTCGAACCCGCGGCCACCCGCCCTGAAGGTGGCGCCGCTGGGTGTCGCCGGGCTGCTGCGCGAGAAGGTCTTCGGGCTGAACACCACGGTACTGACGTCGGCGACGCTCACCCTCGGCGGCAACTTCGACACGCTCGCGCGACAGTGGGGATTACCGCCGTCACAACCGAAAGTCGTGAAGGCCGAAGGCACCGCGACCGACAAAGAGCCGCCGAAGGACGCCGACGAGCCGAAGTGGACCGGCCTCGACGTCGGCTCGCCGTTCGACCACAAGCGCAACGGCATCCTCTACATGGCGAAGCACCTTCCGGCCCCGGGCAGGGACGGGCTCTCCAAGTCCACATTGGACGAAATAGCCGAGCTGATCGAGGCTTCTGGCGGCCGCGCACTGGGGTTGTTCTCGTCGATGCGGGCCGCGAAACAGGCTGCCGAGGAGCTCCGCGAGCGCGTCAAGTTCCCGATCCTCTGCCAGGGCGACGATTCCACCGGGCTCCTGATCCAGAAGTTCTCCGACGACCCGCGCACCTGCCTGTTCGGCACGCTGTCGCTGTGGCAGGGCGTCGACGTGCCGGGCCCGTCGCTGCAGCTGGTGCTGGTGGACCGCATCCCGTTCCCCCGCCCCGACGACCCGGTCTCCTCGGCCCGGCAGCGCGCGGTGGAAGCTCGCGGCGGCAACGGTTTCCTCACCGTCGCGGCCACGCACGCCGCGCTGCTGCTCGCCCAGGGCACCGGCAGGTTGCACCGCTCGATCAGCGATCGAGGCGTTGTCGCCATCCTCGACTCGCGCCTCGCGACGGCTCGGTACGGCAGCTTCCTCCGTGCTTCGCTGCCGCCGTTCTGGCCGACCATGGATCCCCAAGTGGCACGGGACGCGCTGCGCAGACTGGACGCGGCCGCCCCCGTCTGAACCACTTACCGGTACCCGTCTACCGTAAAGGGAACGGAAAGACCCGAGGAGAGCACTTGTCCCAGGACTCACCCCAACCATCGAGCGTCCCTTCCCCGAGTGCGCAATCGCGCTCGGTCAGTGTCGACGACACCGGCGTTCGGCGACAGCTCGCCGATGGCAGCGAAGAAGCTGTCACCTGGGCCGAACTGACCGCGGTCGTCATCAGGGTGATTCCCGAAGGCCTGTCGAAGGAAGACGTCTTCTTCATGCTGGCCGGGTCGAACGGCAAGGGCACCGCGATCCCGAGCGCGGACCCGGCCGCCGACGCGCTGATCGAACGCCTGCAGACGTTGCCGGGCTTCGACCACGAGAAGTTCATCGAGGCCATGACCACCGACGCGGACGAGATCTACGTCGTATGGAGCGCCGAAGACACCCAGAACTGACCTTCCCCAGGGAAGGTCAGGTGACCGGGAAGGTTTCGGTGACGGGAATGCCCTTTTTGAGGGTGCGGCTCACGGTGCAGAGGCGCTCGATCGACCGGTCAACCGCGGCGGCGAGCGCTTCACGTTGAGCCTGGTCCAGGTCACCGAGCTGGACGTCGAAGCGGACGTACACGGCGTCGAGCTCCGAGGCACCTTCACGACGATCCGCGGACACCTCGACCCGGAACTTGGATTCCGCGCCGACGCGCCGCGTGATCAGCTCTTCGGCGGTCACCGCCGAGCAGCCCGCGGTGGCGATCTGAAGCAGCTCTGCGGGGGAAAACGAGCCCGCCTGGCCGTTGCGCCCGATCCGGACCTCGGCGCCACGCTCGTTGCGCCCGACGAACTCGTGCTCGCTGCCCCGCTGTACCTCGAGTGTCATATCGGCTGAAACCTGCTCACTCACCAAGTTGTTCCGCTTCCCAGCGTTGCCACGTCCACGTGGTCGCAGGCAAGTCGGGATGGTCCAGCATGTGGATCAGGAACCGTGCCCGCGCGGGCTCAGGTCCCTCCGCCACTTCCGCGACGCGCTGCCGAAGCGACTCGTCTTCGATGGCGCGAGCCACCGCGATGTAGCTCTCGTCCTTACAGTGCTGTGTCCGGCTCACGACCTTGATCACCAGATCCGCCAGGCGTGCTCGCGCCTGCTCGGTCAGGTCTTCGCGACGCGCCAAGTACTTGAGCAAGCTCTGCTTCGTGGTCCAACTTTTGGGCCACTCCGCGGGGAAGTGGGCCTCCCACTCCAGATAGCGCAGCGAGTAATGGATCAGCTCCGCGGAGCCGCTCGGGAATCGTTCGGGCCCGAGGTCGACCCAGGACCAGCCCTGCCACAACGTCTCCATCAGGTCTCGACCGCAAGCGTCACTCAGTTCCGAACGCGCCCGGACAGCTGGATCCTTCTTCGGGCGCTTGCGGGGTTTCGTATCGCCGAAGTCCCAGACCGCTTGCCGCGCGGCGTGAAACGCGGCCTCCACCTGCTTGAACCGGAGCACCGCTTCGGCGCGAACCACCGGATCAGGTGAGACGAGATCGTCCACCCACTCCATATCGCGGCCCAAGGCCATCGACGAGCCATCGCCGTTCAACCAGAACATCTGCCCAGCCTATGGACTCCGGCGAACCATTTACCCGCGCGAAGGGTTCCACTGCGCGAGAACGGTGACGGTGCCGGGATCGACCTCGGTGAACCCGGCGTCCCGCACGGCGACGACCCCACGCTGTTGCCATGCACCTGCCGGGTCGTTCCCGGGGTGCAGTTCCTTCCATTGGGCGACGGCCGGTGTCCGTACCGCGCAGCGGTAGTCCTTCGCGGCCCAGGCACCCAGCTCGTCGGGCCCCAGCAGGGAACCGAGGATCATCGTGGCGTGGCCGACCTGCGCGGACGCTTTGCCGACGGTCATGGAGACCTCAGGGTTGAGGAACAGCAGCGGCAAGCCGTCGGGCGCGGGGCCAGGCTCGTCGGGAGGCAGTTCGCTGCCCGAGATCTGGAGCCTGCTGACCTCTTTCGGCGTCTCGATCACCAGTCCGGGCACCAGCGCGCGGGCCTCGGCGCCGTCGACCTCGACCGTGATGCCGGGCAGTTCCTGCACGGCCTGCCAATGCGTGCCCCGCGCCCGGCGCGCGACCTTGCGGATCCGGCCGTCGACCCAGGCACGCAGTGGCTCGTGCCACTCACCTTCGGGCTCGGCACGCTCATCCAGGCAGACGGCCAACGCGGCGGCCGCAGCGGCTTCCAGCAATGCGGTGCGTCCCGGCGGCTCGGCGCGCTCGATACGAAGGATGACGGGCATCGCGCGGACCAGGTCGGGCTGCTCGTACGAGGTGTCGGAGGTGTCTTCGGCGGGGAGTCCGAGCCAGTAGGCGTACCTGGCGGCCAGCGGCTCGAGAACGGTCATGGGCGGAGCAGTTCGAGTCCGTCCGCCGCGTCGGCGGCTTCGACCTCGGCACGGGTGATCCCCAGCATGAACAGCACCGCGTCCAGGTACGGGTGCGACAGCGCGGTGTCGGCGACCTCGCGGAGCGCGGGCTTGGCGTTGAACGCAACACCCATCCCCGCCGCGGCCAGCATGTCGATGTCGTTCGCGCCGTCACCGACGGCGACGCACTGCTCCAGCGGGATGCCGTACTCGGTGGCGAACCGGCGCAGCGCGACCGCCTTGCCTTCGCGGTCCACGATGTCGCCGACGACCCGGCCGGTAAGCTTCCCGCCGACGATTTCGAGCTCGTTGGCGGCCGAGAAGTCCAGCCCCAGCTCCTCGACGAGGTGGTCGATGATGGTGGTGAACCCGCCGGACACGACTCCGCACCGGAAACCCAGTCGCTTCAACGTCCTCACGGTCGTCCGGGCGCCCGGCGTCAGCTCCAGCGAGCCGGCGACCTCGGCGAGGACCGACTCGGGCAGGCCTTCGAGGAGCGCGACCCGGCGCTCCAGCGACTCGCCGAAGTTCAGCTCGCCACGCATGGCGGCCTCGGTGATTTCGCGTACCTGCGGCTCGACCCCGGCATACGCGCCGAGCATCTCGATCACTTCGCCCTGGATCAGCGTGGAATCGACATCGAAGACCACGAGCCGCTTCGCGCGCCTGGCGAGCCCCGCCGGTTCCACGGAGATGTCCACCCCGACCTGTGAAGCGATGTCGGCCAGCATCGATCGGAGTGCGGCGTCCGCGTCGGGCGTGTCCTCGGAGACCGACACGTAGATCTCGAGGCCGGTCACGGGGTAGTCGGCGATGCTGCGGATGGTGTCGATGTTCGCGCCGAGCGCCGCCATCCTGCGGGCGACATCGGTGAACGCGCGTGCTGTGAGCGGCAGGCCCAGCACCACGAGAACGTGGCTGGAGCCCCGCCTGTCCGGGGCGAACGGGTCGGCGCCGATAGCGGCCCCGATCCGCACCTCGACGGTCATGCCGACACTGGCCATGACCTGCTCGACGGCTTCCTGCAGCCCCTCCGGGTCCTCGCCGACACCGACGAGCACGCCCAGGACCAGCTGGCCGCGGATCACCACCTGCTCGACGTCGAGCAGCTCGACGTCGTGCTTGGTGAGTGCGGTGAACAAGACAGACGAAACGCCTGGCCTATCAGGACCGGTAGTCGTGATAAGCACAGGCGTCTGCGTCACTTCTGTTCCTTCTCGTCTTTGAAACCTGCCGCGAACTACTGTTCGCTCGCGTTGTCCTTGTCGCGCGAACCCGGCATCGCGGCGTCGGTCAGCACCTGTGACGGTGCCTTCGCTTCGTCGCCGTGGATCTTCGGCTTACCGGTGAAGGTGATCTCGCCTTCGCGGTGAATCCGTTCGATCATATGCGGATAGTGCAGCTCGAACGCCGGGCGCTCGGACCGGATCCGCGGCAGCTCGGTGAAGTTGTGCCGCGGCGGTGGGCAGGATGTCGCCCATTCCAGTGAGTTTCCGTAGCCCCACGGGTCGTCGACCGTGACGATCTCGCCGTACCGGTAGCTCTTGAAGACGTTCCAGATGAACGGCAGCGTCGAGGCACCGAGGATGTACGCACCGATCGTGGAGATCGTGTTCAGCGTGGTGAAACCGTCACTCGCCAGGTAGTCGGCGTACCGGCGCGGCATGCCCTCCGCGCCGAGCCAGTGCTGCACGAGGAAGGTGCCGTGGAAACCGATGAACGTGGTCCAGAAGTGCCACTTGCCGAGCTTCTCGTCCATCATGCGCCCGGTGATCTTCGGGAACCAGAAGTAGATCCCGGCGAAGGTCGCGAACACGATCGTGCCGTAGAGCACGTAGTGGAAGTGCGCCACGACGAAGTAGCTGTCCGACACGTGGAAGTCGATCGCCGGCGCGGCCAGCAGGATGCCGGTCAGGCCACCGAAGAGGAACGTCACCAGGAAGCCGACCGAGAAGATCATGGGCGTCTCGAAGGAGAGCTGCCCCTTCCACATGGTGCCGATCCAGTTGAAGAACTTGACCCCGGTCGGAACCGCGATCAGGAACGTCATGAAGGAGAAGAACGGCAGCAGTACCGAGCCGGTCGCGTACATGTGGTGTGCCCACACCGCGATCGACAGCGCGGCGATGGCCAGCGTCGCCCAGACCAGGCCCTTGTAACCGAAGATCGGCTTGCGGCTGAACACCGGGAAGATCTCCGACACGATCCCGAAGAACGGTAGCGCGACGATATAGACCTCGGGATGGCCGAAGAACCAGAACAGGTGTTGCCAGAGGATCACCCCGCCGTTGGCCGGGTCGAAGACATGGGCACCTAAGTGCCTATCCGCCAGCAACCCGAGCAGCGCGGCGGTCAGGATCGGGAACGCCAGCAGGATCAGGATGCTGGTGACCAGGATGTTCCAGGTGAAGATCGGCATCCGGTACATCGTCATACCCGGGCCGCGCAGGCAGATCACCGTGGTGATCATGTTTACGCCACCGAGGATCGTGCCGAGACCGGACACGACCAGACCGGAGATCCACAGGTCGGCGCCGACACCCGGCGAGTGGATCGCGTCCGACAGCGGCGTGTAGGCGAACCAGCCGAAGTCGGCGGCGCCACCCGGCGTCAGGAACCCGGAGATCACGATCAGCCCACCGAAGAGGTACAGCCAGTAGGAGAACGCGTTCAACCTCGGGAACGCGACATCCGGCGAGCCGATCTGCAGCGGGAGGATGAAGTTCGCGAAGCCGAACAGGATCGGTGTCGCGTAGAGCAGCAACATGATCGTGCCGTGCATCGTGAAGAGCTGGTTGTACTGCTCCTGCGAAAGGAACTGCTGTCCCGGACGTGCGAGCTCCGTCCGGATCAGCATGGCCATCGCGCCGCCCACCATGAAGAAGGCGAACGAGGTGACCAAGTACATGATGCCGATTTGCTTGTGGTCCGTCGTGCGGAACAACCGCAGCAGGTACGAACCCTTCACCGACTCCCGCGCGGGATACGGGCGCGTGGCGATCGGCTTGGGGGCTACGGCCGTCACTCCTGCCTCCAACACTCAAACCTTGTGGTGGTCATGGTTCCGCCGCCGGTGGGTTGTGAGCCCGCCTGACGGCTAGAGGGATCCTAGCTCTCACTACTCCGCGTCGCGCGCACCGGCTGGCAAGATCACGGCATGGCGGACGGCTACACCCACTCGGCCGTGGCTGCGGCCGTCGAAGTGACGCGGCGGCACGGGCTGCCGACAAACGATCTCGAAGTGCTCCACGAACGGTCGAATGTGCTGGTGAGACTGGGTTCGGCGGTGGCGCGGGTCCCCGGCACCACCGAGTTGATCCGCGGTACGTCCCCGGACTGGCCGGCGCGCGATGTGGCCCTGTCGCTGTTCCTCACGGAACGTGGTGTGCGCGTCGTCTCACCCTCCGGTGCGGGCTGGGTCGTGAGGTGGGCTAGGGCCACTCGCGGGGTAGTGGGGTTTCGGTCTCAGGTGCGACGGCGTCGACGACCTGGTCCAGCACCTCGTCGGCCTTCCCCACCAGGAGGTGACCGGCGCCAGGCAGCTCGACGACCCGCGCGTGCGGCACCACGACACAGCGCGCGGCGACTTCGGCGGGGTTGAGGAAGTCGTCGAACTCCGGCACCAGCGCGATCACCGACTTGCCGCTGCCGGCCCAGCGTGCCAGGTGGGCACGGGTGCTCCAGCGCATCGGCGGCGCGATCAGTACCAGGCCCCGGACCAGCGGATCCAGGCCGTACCGCACGGCCAGGTCGGTGCCGAAGGACCAGCCGACCAGCCAGACGTCGGGCAGCCCACGTTCACGGGCGAAGTCCAGCGCGGCGGCGACGTCGAATCGCTCGGCGTCGCCATCGCCGAAGCTTCCCTCGCTGCGCCCGGCTTCGCTCTCGCTGCCGCGGGTGTTGAACCGCAGGATCGCGAATCCGGCCAGCGCGGGCAGCCGGAGCGCGGCCTTGCGGAGGATGTGCGAGTCCATCATCCCACCGTGCGTCGGCAGCGGGTGCAGCATGATCAGGGTCGCGACCGGCGCGCCGCCGGGCGGCAGCGCGAGTTCGCCGATCAGGCGCAGCCCGTCCTCGGTGGTGAGCGTGATCGGTTCCCGGCGCGCCGGGAGTTCGGTGTTGGGGCCGATCCGCTCGCTCATCCGCGCCTCCTCGACGGGCCCCGGCGGCCACGGGCTTCCCAGCACGGCCGGTGCCAATGCCGCCTGTCTTCCACCGACCCCAGGTCGTCGGCGGGCCAGACGACCACATGCGGTGTGCCGGGGCGGATTTCGTGGTCGCAGCCGGGGCAGCGGTAGGTCTTCGTCGCCTGCGCGCCGGGCACGCTGCGGATCAGCCACTCGCCGTCCGGGCCCGCTTCGGAGCGCGCCCAGCCCATCGACGCGCCCAGGTCACGGGCGTCTCGGCGGTCGGGGCGATGACGTCGGGGCACACCTCCGAATCTAGCTCAGCCGTAGGCCAGAACTAGCGGGACCAGCTGTTCCGCGCTCGTCAACGAACCGTGGTGGCCGATCAACGACGACTCGAGCGGCTCGGCGGCCCGCCGCAGCATGCCGAAATCGCCGCGCGCCGCCGCGACGACGTCACCGATCCGTGGCAGGACCCGAGCGCTCACGGGCCCGAACCAGCCGTCGGCGATCGCCTCCTCGCGGGAGACCACCCAAGCCTTGTTCCCCAAAGTTTCCCGCCACACGGCGAGCACATCGGCAGCCGCACCTTCCTCGACGTAGACGTGCCTTCCCCGCACCTCGCCGCCCAGCGCACGGACGCCCGCCACCAACGCGGGCGTTTCGTCGATGTCGAGCGCGGTTCCGTCCACACTCACCATGCCGTGATCCGCGACGACGGCGAGTACGCTTCCTGGCGAAAGTCCCTCCACAATGGACTCGACCAGCCTGTCTACCTGACGGAGCTGCATCCGCCACGCGGGCGAACCCGGGCCGTACAGATGCCCCAGCATATCGAGTTCACTGTGGTAGGCGTAGCAGAAGCTGGGGCTGCTTTCCAGTGCTCGCAACGTTTCCGTCGCCAGATCGCCGAGGGCGTGCACCCCGGCGTAGCGGCCGCCGCGCTGGACGGCCCTGGTCATGCCGGTCCCCGCGAATTTCGCGTAGTTCACCACGCTCGTCGCGACTCCGGCGGCGGACGCGCGCTCGAACGTGGTCGGCAGCGGCTGGACCTCTTCTGGTGACAACGTGCCGAGCAGGTCCGCCCCGCCCGGATGGACCCGCCATTGCAGCGAGTTCAGCACACCGGCACCAGGCACCTCGAAGGTGTAGCCCGTCATGCCGTGCTCACCCGACGCGAGGCCGGTGCCGATCGCCGCCAGCCCGGCGGCCGTCGTCGACGGGAAGCCCACCTGCAGCGGCCGCTTCGCCAGTTCCGTGAGCACCGGCGCGTCAGCGGCGTGCGCCGCCAGCAGCTCCCAGCCCATGCCGTCGACCAGCAGCACGGCCGCCCGGGAGACCTCGGTCACGTCGAGCGTGTTCGCGAAACCCACGACCCCGAGCGCCGAAAGCAGGGACGGGACGACCTGGCTGAGATGCGGCTGCGCTGGGAGATCCACGGACCCAGCTTCCCACCGCGGCCCGCGACGGCGATAATCGTCGACATGCCGACCTACGCGTACCGCTGCCGGGAATGCTCCGAGAGCTTCGAGCTGATCCGCCCGATGAGCGAGTCCGGCGCGCCCGCCGCGTGCCCGGATGGCCATGCGGACACCGTGAAACTGCTGACGACAGTCGCGCTGACCGGCGCCGCGGCGGGTGCCCCGGCACCGGCTTCCGGCGGCTGCTGCGGTGGCGGCTGCTGCGGCTAAGGGGTCACGATCGGAAGTTCGCCGGGCGTCGCGGGTGGAGGGCACCGAGTGCAGTTCATGCGCGCACTTCGGTCTTCGGACCTCGGGGTTTACCGTTTCGTGTAGTCCTTGAAACCCTTTCCCGTTTTCCGCCCCAGCCGACCGGCGGTGACGAGATGCTCCAACAGCGGCGCGGGTGCGAAGCCCTCTTCGCGGAACTCGTTGAACAGCGTCCGCTGGATGGCCAGCGAGACGTCGAGCCCGACGACGTCGAGCAGTTCGAACGGGCCCATCGGCAGGCCGCAGCCGACCTTCATCGCGGTATCGATGTCGTCGCCGTCCGCGTAGTGCGCTTCGAGCATCTTCACCGCGTCATTGAGGTAGGGGAACAGAAGCGCGTTGACGATGAAGCCGGCGCGGTCTCCACAGTGGACCGGACGCTTGCCGATGGCGCCGCACAGGGCGTGCACGGTCGCCACCACATCGGGTGCCGTCGCGATCGTGGAGACGACCTCGACGAGTTTCATCACCGGGGCAGGGTTGAAGAAATGGAGTCCCACCACGTCGGACGGCCGTTCCGTGGCGGAGGCGCATTCGATCACCGGCAGTGAACTCGTCGTGGTCGCGAGGATCGCGCCAGGCTTCACGACATCGTCGAGGGCGGCGAAGACGGCCTGCTTGACGGCCAGTTCCTCGGCGACCGCCTCGATGACGAGATCGACGTCGGCCAGTTCTTCGAACTCGACGGCGGGGGTGATCCGGCTCAGCGTGGCCACGGCGTCCTCTTCGGACAGCCGCCCCTTGACGACCTGCTTGTCGAGCGACTTCTTCACCCGCCCGACGGATGCCTCGGCCTTTTCCGCACTGCGGGCACGCAGAATGACTTCGTAGCCGCGTTTGGCGAAAACCTCGACGATGCCGGTGGCCATCGTGCCGGTACCGACCACACCCACCTTCCGGACCTCGCGAAGCGCGGCACCATCCACAGGGGATACCACCGGCGTCGCGCCGTCGGCGACGACGTTCGGGGAATCCGGGGCGTCGTAGGTGTAGAACCCGCGGCCGCTCTTGCGGCCCAGTAGCCCCGCGGTGATCATCTGTTTGAGCAGCGGCGCCGGGGCGTGCAGACGGTTGCGGGACTGGTGGTACATCGTGTCGAGGATTTCGTACGCGGTGTCCAGCCCGATCAGATCGAGCAGCGCGAGCGGGCCCATCGGATACCCGCAGCCGTACCGCATGGACGCGTCGAGATCTTCCCGCGTCGCGTAGCGCTGCTCGTACATCCGCACGGCGTGGTTGAGGTAGCCGAACAGCAGCGCGTTGGCGATGAACCCGGCGCGATCGCCGATGACGACGGGGGTTTTGCCGAGCTTTTCGGCGAAGGCGACCACGTCGGTGACGACGTCGGGCTCGGTGACGACGCTGCGCACGATCTCGATCAGTTTCTGGACCGGCGCCGGGTTGAAGAAATGCATCCCGACGACCTTGCCGGGGCGGGCCGTGTGCACGCCGATCTCGGTGATCGACAGCGACGACGTGTTGGACGCGAAAATGGTCTCCGGCTTGGTGATCTTGTCCAGCTGTGCGAGCACTTCGGTCTTGACCGCGAGGCTTTCCGGGATCGCCTCGATCACGAGGTCGACGTCGGCAAGCTCGGACAGCGACGTCGTGTACCGGATCCGGCCGAGCAGGTCGGCGCGCCCGGTCTCGTCGAGTTTGCCGCCGCTCAGCGCGCGCTCGGTGGAGTGTTCGAGGTGGCCGCGCCCCCGTGAAACGCCTTCGCCGTCGATCTCCACGGCCACCACCGGCACGCCACTCCTGGCGAGTACTTCGGCGATCCCGGCCCCCATGGTGCCGAGTCCGACCACTCCAACACTCGCGATTTCGCGTGCCACAACCGGCCTCCGAAGGTTACTCGCTGGTAGTAACCCACGATGGTGCCATGCCTGGACCCGTAAAGCAGGTCTTGTCACCCATCTTGTGCACTACAGAATCGAAAAAGACTAATCAGTCACGTTGCCGTGCCATCGGCCTCGAAGTTGCGTTCCACCAGTTCTCTCACCTTGCCCAGCGCTTCGGCGGCCTGCTCGCCGGTGGCACGCACCTCGATCCGGTCACCTTGGCGTGCGCCCAAGGACATCAACGCCAGCACGCTGTTCGCGTTGGCCGTGTGTTCGCGGAGCGCGATGATGACCTCGGCGTCGAGCCCGGCGACCAGGCGCGCCAACAGGGCCGCGGGCCTGGCGTGCAGGCCGACGTCGTTGTTCAGGGTCAGCTCGACGACGCTTTCGCCGTCGACATCCACCGGGGCGTCCAGTTCCGGCGGCGCACCGGCGGCCGCGGCGGCGTGCGCGACGGCGGTCCGATCCGCACCGCCCTGCGCGGCAACGGCCGCGGCCACCGCTCCCTCCACCAGCGGCGCGTCGACGACTGTCGCCGAGTCCGGATCGGACAGTGCTTCGACGGCCAGTTCGGCCGTCATCTGCGCGCTCCCGAGGTCGTAGAGCAGGACGACGCCGTCCCCCGAATCCGCACGCTGTGTCGCGGCGACGACCTCGTCGTAGTCGGTGCCGATTCCGCCGTCGGGCAGGCCGCCGGCCGCGACGATCCGCACGTCCGGAGCCATCTGGGCGGCGAGCTCGGCCAAGCCTTCGGCGAGTTTCGCGCTGTGGGACACCAAAACCAGCCCTACGGTCACTGAGCAGCCTCCGCAAACGCGTGCAACAACAGGGCGGTGGAGCGCGCGCCGGGGTCCATGTGCCCGACAGCGCGCTCCCCGAGATAGGACGCCCGGCCCTTGCGAGCCACCAGGTCCACTGTGGACTCCGCGCCCTTGTCCGCGGCGTCGGCGGCCGCGGCGAGCACGCCCGCGATGTCCGAGCCTTCCTGGGCGGCCGCTTCCGCCGCCGCGACGGCGGGCAGCAGCGCGTCGACCATCGTGGCGTCGCCTTCCACAGCCTTGCCCCGGGCCTGCACCCCGTCCAGCGCGGCCCGCAACACTTCCACCAGAGCCGTTACGTCCACTTCGGACCGGTCGCCGAGTTTGGTCGAAGCACGCAGGAAAGCCGTGCCGTACAACGGTCCCGCCGCGCCGCCGACCTTCGAGATCAGTGTCGTCGCCGCGAGTTTCAGCACCGCGCCCGGCGTCTGCGGTGACGCCTCCGCCAGTGCCTCGACGATGGCGACGAACCCGCGGTTGAGATTCTCGCCATGGTCAGCGTCGCCGATCGCCCGGTCCAGTTCGATCAGCTCACTACGATGTTCGGCGACCACACCGGCGGCCTCGATCACCGCCCGTGTCAGCTGTTCGGCCGTGCATCCCATGTCAGATCCCCCAGCGCAGTGCGGCCGTGTTGACCGGCGCGTCCCAAAGCTCCGTGAGCTCGTCGTCCAGTTTCAGCAACGTCAAACTGATCCCCTGCATCTCGAGACTGGTGATGTACGGCCCGACGAGCCTGCGTTCGACGCTGATCCCCCGCTCGCCCAGCAGCCGCTCGGCGATGCCGTGCGCGAGGTAGAGCTCCAGCAGCGGGGTGCCACCCATCGAATTGGTGAACAGCAGCACCTTGTCGCCCTCGGCGAACGGCAGATCGGTGACCACGGCGTTCACCAGCCGCTCGACCAGCGCGTCGGCGGGCTCCGCGGCGATCCGTTCCCGGCCGGGCTCGCCATGGATGCCGATGCCGAACTCGATCTCGTTGTCCGCCAGCGTAAAACTCGGCTCACCCGCGTGCGGCACCGTCGGCGGGGTCAGCGCGACGCCGATCGACCGAACCTGGCCGATCACCTTGCGCGCCAACGCTTCCACCGCGTCGAGCGAGTCGCCGCGTTCGGCAGCTGCACCTACGATCTTCTCCAGTAGTACGGTGCCGCCGACACCGCGACGCCCGGCGGTGTAGGTCGAATCCTTCACTGCGACGTCGTCGTCGACGATCACGCTGCGCACCTCGACGCCGTCGGCCTCGGCCAACTCGGCTGCCGTTTCGAAGTTGAGCACGTCTCCGGTGTAGTTCTTCACGATCAGCAGAGCTCCCGCGCCGCTCGCCGTCGCTTGCACCGCGGCCTGGACCCCGTCGGGAGTCGGCGAGGTGAAGACCGCTCCTGGCACCGCGGCGTGCAGCATGCCGAGTCCGACGAACCCGCCGTGCAAGGGCTCATGGCCGGAGCCACCGCCCGAGATCACCGCGACCTTGCCCGCCACCGGCGCGTCGGCGCGCACCACCAGTGCCGGGTCCTCCTCGATCCGCAAGATGTCCGCATGCGCCAGTGCGAGCCCTCGAAGAGATTCCACAACCACCGTCGAGGGATCGTTGATGATTTTCTTCAAAGCGGCCTCCGCACGTCGTCGGGTGGACCTTCTTCCTACCTCCACACGGGTGCCGTAGCCAACCCGCGCTAGCGTGTCGGAAGCTTCGTGAGCGCGTTCTGGACGAGTTTGAGGGACTTGCCGCAAGGGTCGTCCTTGCTCGCCTCGGCGGAGTAATACGTGTAGTTCAGCGACAGGTTTTCGCCGACGTCACCACTGATCGCACGGTGCTGCCACTTGATCGTGCAGTCGGAGGAACCCGTCGTCTTCGTCTTCTGGAAGCCGGAAACCCCGCCACCGAGATCGATCTTCTTGTAGTCGGCGGATTCCGTCCACTTGGTACCGCGGGTGAAGGCGACGGACACGGTGGGCCCGGAGCCGAACCAGTTGCAGATGTGCAGGCCACTGGCCGACTTCCTGGCGGCGGGCACGGCCGTGGTGACGACCTGGTCGTCGATGACCGAGCACAGGTCGACGTCCATCAGGCTGCCTTTGTCCACTTCGTACTTGGGCGGGTTTTCGTGGACGCGCTTGACGACCACCTCCAGCACGCTGCCCGCCGAACGGCACGCGTCGCCGCCGGTGTAGACGGCGTTTACGCGGACCCCCAGATCGGGCGACCGCGACGTCAGCGCCGTGACATCACAACTTCCGTCGTCGCTCTTGTCCTCGATCCGCGGCAGGCCGCCGACCGCACCACTGACCTTGTCCACACTGCCGAGTGTCGAACTGCCCAGCTCGACGGCGATCTTGACCGTCTTGCCGCCGGCGTCCTTCACCTCGTTCGAGCACATGCCGAGGTCGATCGTGTTGGCCCGCGGCTCGGCGGGCGTACCGAGATCGGCCAGGCTCACTTTGTCGACAAGTCCACACGGGTCCACCACCCGCAGCGCGGCCAGCGTCACCGCCGGGTCCGTGATCGGGCCGTCCGGCGCCTGCTCGCCGCTCCCTGGCTGGGCCGGCACCGTCGTGCGCGCGAAGTTGGCCTTGCCGAGGTCTGGGCCGCACGCCGTGACGGCGCCGAGCACGATCAGTCCGGCCAAACCGTTGCGGAACGCACGAAGGGACACGCCGTGCACGGTAACGGCCTGTCCCCATCGGCGTGGCAACAATCTTGTTTTTCGGCCCCCGAATTATTCGGCCGCCGGGGCGTCCGTCTCCACCGGCTCGGGAGTCTCGGTGATGATGATCGGCCGCAGCCGTACCCACAGGACGAAGAGCGCGGCGAACACGAGCATGCCGATCCCGGCCCACAGGTTGATGTTCACGCCGGCGGCCTTCGTGAGTTCCTCGTCCGTGGTGAACCAGATCCCCATGATCGTCAGCACCAGGCCGTAAACCCCGATCAGCAACGCGATGATCAGCCGGATGTCGAACGCACCGGCGCTGCGCGGACGGGAGGAAGATTCCGAGCTCATGAGCGATCCCTCCTAGAACAGGATGTTCAGGCCGATGGTGATGATCAGGACGATGCCCGCGAGCACACCCGGCTTGCGGTACCAGCCCGCGTTCTCGCCGGTGTCGTCGTGCGTCCGCGTTTCCTTGGGCGTCAGTGAGTAGACCAGCCCGACCAGTTCACTATCCGGCTTGGGTGTCGTCGCCAGCGAAATCAGGACGCTGACCACGATGTCCACCACGAACGCCGCACCGGCCGCGACGAAACTGATGCCCTGCCCGGTCAGGCCGAGGATCCCCGCCTGGGACAGGCCCCAGACCGTCACCGCCGAAGCCGTACCGAGCACCAGCCCGACCCAACCGGCCGTCGCGGTCATCCGCTTCCAGAACATACCGAGGATGAACGTGGCGAACAGTGGCGCGTTGAAGAAGGAGAACAGGTCCTGCAGGTAGTTCAGGATGTTGCCGGAGTTCGACGCGATGAACGCCGTCCCGATCGCCGCCACCGTGCCGAGCGCGGTGATGAGCCTGCCGAACCTGAGGTAGTAGCCGTCCGGCCGGTCCTTCTTGATGTAGGTCTGCCAGAGGTCGTAGGTGAAGACCGTGTTGAAAGCGCTGAGGTTCGCCGCCATACCGGCCATGAACGATGCCAGCAGACCGGCGATCGCGACGCCGAGCATGCCGTTGGGCAGCAGGTCGCGCATCAAAAGGAGCAACGCGTTGTTGAAGGTGACGCCGCTTTCCGCGGTACCGCCTTCCATCAGTGTCGGCTTGTCCTTGATGTATTCGGAAACCGTGACCGCGGCGATCATGCCGGGGATGATCACGATGAACGGGACGAACATCTTCGGGAACGCGCCGATGATCGGTGTCCGGCGGGCCGCCGACATGCTCTTCGACGCCATCGCGCGCTGGACCTCGACGAAGTTCGTCGTCCAGTACCCGAACGAAAGCACGAAGCCGAGACCGAAAACCAGGCCCAGCACGGAAAGGAAGCTGTTGCCGAAGCCGGTGAGGTTGTCACCCGGCCACGAATGGAGCTGCGCTGTCCCGCCGGGGCTGTTGGTGACCTTGTCGACCAGGCCCTGCCAGCCGCCGACCTTGACCAGGCCCACGATCGTCAGCGGCAGCAACGCGGCCACGATCACGAAGAACTGCAGCACCTCGTTGTAGATCGCGGCGGAAAGCCCGCCGAGCGCGGTGTACGAAAGCACGATGGCCGCGGCGACGATGATCGAAACCCAGAGCGGCCAGCCGAGCAGCAGGTTCACCACACTGGCGAGCAGGAACAGGTTCGCCCCGGCGATGAGGATCTGCGCGGTCGCGAAGCTGATGCCGTTGACCAGATGCGCCGGTTTGCCGAAGCGG
This sequence comes from Actinomycetota bacterium, assembly GCA_032230695.1. GTDB lineage: Bacteria > Actinomycetota > Actinomycetes > Mycobacteriales > Pseudonocardiaceae > Amycolatopsis. The sequence goes on from JAVXWP010000150.1 coordinate 144,219, forward strand.
CGGCGCATGAATTCGGGAACACTGCGCACTTTGGAGCCGTAGTAGAACGGCATCATCACGATGCCGAGGAACAGCATCGCCGGAATCGCGCCGATCCAGAAGTAATGCACTGTCGGCAGCCCGTACTGGGCACCATTGGCCGACATGCCCATCACCTCGACCGCGCCGAGGTTCGCCGAAATGAACGCCAGTCCGGTGACCCACGCCGGAAGTGAGCGGCCGGAGAGGAAGAAGTCCAGACTGCTCGACACCTGCTTTCGGGCCAGATACCCGATACCGAGCACCAAAACGAAATAGAAGGCGAGCAGCGCGTAGTCCACCGGGCTCGCGTCTAGTCGCAGGTTCGCATCGGCAAGGACGTGCACCCTACCCACCTCCTGGAGTTTTACCACCCAACGAAGAACACGCAGTCCAACAAGAACCATCAAGACCGCGCGTCCGCCGGGGACATTACTGCATGTTTTCCAGGTCGGCAGGGTGAAAGCAAACGGTCCTATTTGTCGGTGTTCTTCACCGCGGTCAAGGTGATCACGGCGTCCGGAGTAACCCGCGAACCGGCCGCCGGCGACTGTCCGGTCTGGACCCAGTTGCTGTCGACGACCAGTGCCCGGCCGAGCCCTTTGCCGTCCACCTCACGAAGGTTGTAGAGCCCGGCGGCCTGCATGGCGTCCTGCGCCTGCTGATGGTTCATGCCGGACACATCCGGAACGGTGAGCAGGTCCGTGGGAGCGGTCTCCGCGCCGGACCCCGGCGCGGCAGGCGTCGTCGGCGTCCTCGACGGGGTTGGGGCGGCGGGCGCCGGTGAACTACAGGCGCCGGCAAAGAACAAACCGGCGATCAGGACCCCGGCGAGCACGCGGCGCTTCGGTGCGGTATTGACGACAAGGGGGTGCGGCATACCCTCTCAGTCGCGATCGAGAGTCCCGCCGTTTCAAGCCTCGTGGCCCAGCCCCGCACCAGGCCGCGGCCGGAAGTCTTCACCGCGCGCGCTCGCCGAAGACCAGGTTTGCGGGAGCAGGGCGCCCCCGGCACCATCGCGCCGTACCCACCCATGCCACGCCCTGGTCATGCAAACCTGATCGCGCGCCGCCAACAAACACAGACTCAGAACAGCCGGAACTCGCTGGTGTCGATGCCGCGCAACGCTTCGTAGTCCAGCGTCAGGCAGCGGATACCGCGGTCCTCGGCAAGGGTGCGCGCCTGTGGCTTGATCTGCTGCGCGGCGAAGACGCCCTGAACGGGCGCGAGCAGCGGGTCGCGGTTGAGCAGTTCTAGGTACCGCGTGAGCTGCTCGACACCGTCGATCTCACCGCGCCGCTTGATCTCGATGGCGACGCTGCCGCCATCGGCGTCCCTGGCCATGATGTCGACCGGGCCGATCGCGGTCGGGAACTCGCGGCGCACCAGCGTGTAGCCGTCGCCGAGGGTGACGATGTGCTCGGCGAGCAGTTCCTGCAGGTGTGCCTCGACGCCGTCCTTCACCAGGCCGGGCTCGGCGCCCAGATCCTGCTGATAGTCCTGGAAGATCTCGTCGATGCTGATGACGAGCTTCTCGCCGCCCTTGTTCTCGACGATCCACGTCTTGCCGTCGACGATCAACCAGCAGGGCGGGCTCATCCAGTTCAACGGCTTGTACGCGCGGTCGTCCGAGTGGATGGACACCGAGCCGTCGGATTTGACGAGGAGGAGCCTGGTGGCCATCGGCAGATGGGAGGTCAGGCGGCCGGCATAGTCGACCTGGCAACGAGCGATCACAAGACGCACCCGGCGAGGGTAGACAATGGCCCGACATACTGGCCACGTGGACCCCATCCAACGCATTGGCTCACGCGAGGTGTACCGGAACAACTGGATGACCGTCCGGGAGGACGCGATCCGCCGTCCGGACGGTTCCGAAGGCATCTACGGCGTCATCGACAAGCCGACCTACGCCTTGGTCATCCCGATGGACGGCGACAGGCTGTGCCTGGTCCGGCAGTACCGCTACCCGATCGGCGAGTATCGCTGGGAGTTCCCGCAGGGCACGGCGCCGGACCTCGAAGTCCAGGCCCCGGCGGAGCTCGCGATGCGAGAGCTGCGCGAAGAGACCGGGCTGAGCGCCGGGTCGATGACCGACATCGGCAGGCTGGACGTCGCACCGGGGATGAGCAGCCAACGTGGCTGGCTCTTCCTCGCGACCGACCTGACCGAGGGTGAGCCGGAGCGCGAGCTCGAAGAGCAGGACATGACCATGGCGTGGTTCGAGCGCTCCGCTGTCGAGAAGATGATGGCGGGCGGTGAGATCACGGACGCCCAGAGCATGGCGGCCTACCTCCTGCTGCTACTGCACGAACGCCCCTGAACTTCCGAATATGTCGACATCTTCCGTACGCTTTGCTAACGAGAGTTGTCGACATATTCGGAAGTTTGGGGCTAGTCGGGCCACGCGGCGGGGCGCTTCTCCAGGAAGGCCGCCATGCCTTCGCGGGCTCCGGGCAGTTGCGAGGCCGAGGCCATCACCTCCAGGGCGATCGCATACGCGTCGGCTTCGGGGCGGTCGAGCTGGGCGTACAGCGTTTGCTTGCCCATGGCTTTGCTCGCACGGCTGCCGCGAGTCGCGCGGGCGAGCAGGTGGGCGACGGCCTTGTCGAGGTCTTCGTCGGGGACTGCCTGGTTGATCAAGCCCCACTCCGCGGCGGTCGCCGCGTCGATCGTGTCGCCGGTCAGCGCCAGTTCCATCAGCCGCTTGCGCCCGATCGCCCTGGCCACCGGCACCGCGGGCGTGTGACAGAACCAGCCGCCTTTTCCACCCGGAAGAGCGAATCCGGCCGACTCGGCGGCGATCGCCAGGTCACACGACGCCACCAGCTGGCAGCCCGCCGCGGTGGCCAGCCCGTGCACCCTGGCCACCACCACCTGCGGCACCGACTCGATCGTGCGCATCAGGTCGGTGCACAGCCGCAGCAGCTCCCGGACCCCCATGAGGTCCCGGGACGACACGTCACCGAAGTCGTGCCCGGCGGAGAACACGGGCCCGGCGCCCGCCAGCACGATGCCCGTCGCGTCCGTCCGCGCGGCTTGCCCGAACGCGTCGAGAAGCTCCGAAAGGTGATCGGAGGAAAGGGAGTTCCGGCGCGAAGCCCGATTCATCGTGATGGTGACGGTGTCTTCCTCGCGCTTGACGAGGATGTACTGGTACTCGTCCATATCTCGCACGCTACGCCTCCTGCCGGAAAGTACGACGATAGGAATCCGGCCCGACGCCGAGCTCAGCGTGGAGTCGCCGTCGCAGGTTCGCGGCGGTACCCAGCCCAGCCCGTTGCGCGACCCGCTCGACGGGCAGTTCGGTCGCCTCCAGCAAGCGCTGGGCGTAGCGCACACGTTGCCCGCGCAGCCAGCGCCCCGGTGTGGCGCCGGTCGCCGAGGTGAACTCGCGGTGGAACGTCCGCGCGCTCATGCCCGCGTGGCCGACCAGCTCGTCCACGCCGATCGGCTCGCCGAGCCTGGCCATCGCCCAGTCCATTGTGGACGCGATACCGGTCCGCGAAGGCCGTGGCGGCAGGGGCGAGTCGACGTATTGGCGCTGCCCGCCTTCCCGGGTCGGCGGCATCACGAGCCGCCGGGCGAGCGCGGCAGCCACCTCGGCGCCGTGGTCGCGGCGGACCAGGTGCAGGCAGAGGTCGAGGCCTCCGACGACACCTGCCGACGTCAGCACGTCACCTTCGTCGGCGAACAGGACGTCACGCTGCACGCGGGCGGCGGGTGCGGCGGCCTCGAGCTCGTCGAGGTGCCGCCAGTGCGTGGTCGCGGAGCGGCCGTCGAGCAGGCCCGCAGCGGCGAGCGTGAACGCGCCCGTGCACAGCGCCGCGATTGTCACGGCGTCGCGATGCGCCCGTCTCAGGGCGCGGACGGCCGATGCCGGGACCTCGGCGTGCGGGTCCGCCCGGCCGCCGGCGAGCACCAGATCGCAGCCGCGGAGCCCGGAAAGCCCATGGGTGGCGACAACCTGACCGAACGGGTGAATTCCGGTCGTCACCCGGCCAGGGCTGCACAGCCGCAGCTCGAACGGGCCGATGCCGGAGTCGGTCCGGTCGACACCCCAGATCTCGCCGATCACCGCGAGGTCGAACGCCCGGCTCCCCGGCAGCACCAGAACACCCACGACCTTCATGGCAGGAAAGTACCGTATCGCGACTTCTTTGCCACTCCCCTGGACGCAAGAAAAACAACCAGAATCGACCGCATGACAACCACAGCACTGCTCGTGATCGATGTCCAAAAGGGTTTCGACGACGAGTCCTGGGGCCCGCGGAACAACCCGGGCGCGGAGGCCAACATCAAGGCGCTGCTCGATGCCTGGGCCGAGTCTGGCCAGCCGATCGTGCTCGTCCGGCACGACTCGACGAAGGAGGGCTCGCGGCTACACCCCGGCCAGCCCGGCAACGAGTTCAAGACCGAACTCGACGGCGTACGGCCGGAGCTCAGTTTCACAAAGAAGGTCAACTCGGCGTTCCACGGCGAGGTCGACCTCGACGCGTGGCTGCGGGCGCGGGGGATCGAAAAGCTTGTCGTCGCCGGGATCCAGACGAACTTCTGCTGCGAGACCACCGCCCGCGTCGGCGGGAACCTTGGCTACGACGTCACGTTCGCACTGGACGCCACGTTCACCTTCGACCTCGCCGGCCCGGACGGCACCGTGCTCACCGCCGACGAACTCAGCCGAGCCACCGCCACGAACCTGCACGGCGGCGGCTTCGCCAAAGTCGTCAGCACCAAGGAAATCCTGGCGGCCTAGGGCACGACCTAGTCCTGGGGCAGACCGTGGGTTTCACGGATCAGGGAGACGATGCCGTCCATGATTTCGGTCAGCTCGTAGTCCTTGGGCGTGAACACCCGCGCGATGCCGCGGTCCAGCAGCAGCTTGGCGTCGTCCGGGGGAATGATCCCGCCGACGATCAGCGGGATGTCCCCGGCGCCGGCGGCCCGCAGCCCGTCGACGACCTGGGGCACGACCTCCAGATGCGAGCCGGACAGCACCGACAGGCCGACGACGTGCACGCCTTCCTGCACCGCGGCGGCGACGATCTGCTCGGGCGTGAGCCGGATGCCCTGGTAGATCACCTCGAAGCCGACGTCTCGGGCACGCACGGCGACCTGCTCGGCGCCGTTCGAATGGCCGTCGAGGCCGGGCTTGCCGACGAGGATCCGCAGCCGCTGGCCGAGTTCGTCGCCGGTGGCCTTGACCCTGTCGCGCACCCGGACCAGTTCGGCGCTGCTTTCGCCGGGTGAGACAGAGCCGGAAACCCCGGTGGGCGCCCGATACTCGCCGAACACCTCCCGCAGCGCGCCGGACCACTCGCCGGTGGTCACCCCGGCCCGGGCGCACTCGACGGTGGCGTCAAAGAGGTTCTCCGTGGTCTTGGCGATTTTCTTCAGCTCTGCCAAGGACTTTTCGACTGCGTCGTCGTCCCGCTTCGCCCGCCACTCCTCGAGCGCCGCGACAGCCTGCTTCTCGACGGCCGGGTCGATCGTCTCGATCGACTTCAAGCCCTCCGACTGCAGCGGACTCGGCTCGGTGGTGGCGAACTTGTTGACACCGACCAGAACCCGCTCGCCTTCCTCCATGCCACGCCGGTACTGGGCGAGTGAAGAAACCAGCTGCGACTTCATGTAGCCGCTCTCGACAGCCGCGACCGCGCCGCCGACATGCTGCACGCGGTCGATCTCCTCGCGTGCGCCGGCCATGATTTCGTCCACTTTGGCCTGAATGACGTGCGAGCCGTCGAAAATGTCCTCGTATTCCAGCAAATCCGTCTCGAACGCCAGCACCTGCTGCATCCGCAACGCCCATTGCTGGTCCCACGGCCTCGGCAGTCCGAGCGCTTCGTTCCAAGCGGGCAACTGGATCGCGCGGGCTCGGGCGCCACGCGAGAGCGAGCCCGCCAGCATCTCCAGCACGAGGCGCTGCACGTTGTTCTCCGGCTGCGCTTCGGTCAGCCCGAGCGAGTTGACCTGGACGCCGTACCGCAAGCGCCGCGCCTTGGGGTCGGTCACGCCATAGCGGTCGCGGGTGAGTTCGTCCCAGAGCGCGGTGAACGCACGCATCTTGGACATCTCCTCGACGAACCGCACGCCGGCGTTGACGAAGAACGAGATCCGCGAAACGACTTTGGCCATGTCGGCGGCTTCGACCTGACCGGAATCGCGGACGGCGTCGAGCACGGCTATCGCGGTGCACAACGCATACGCGACTTCCTGCGTCGGCGTCGCACCGGCCTCCTGCAGGTGATAGCTGCAGATGTTGATCGGGTTCCACTTGGGGACGTGGTGCACGGTCCACGCGATCGTGTCGGTGATCAGCCGGAGGCTCGGCGCGGGCGGGAAGATATACGTCCCGCGCGAGAGGTACTCCTTGATGATGTCGTTCTGGGTGGTGCCGGTGAGCTTGGCGAGCACCTCTTCGACGTCACGTCCCTCGGCCTTCGCCTGCTCTTCGGCGACGGTGACGTACAGGGCGAGCAGCCACATCGCGGGCGCGTTGATGGTCATCGACGTGTTCGCCTCGGCAAGCGGGATACCGTCGAAGAGCCGTCGCATGTCGCCGATGTGCGCGACAGGCACGCCGACCTTCCCGACCTCGCCGCGGGACAGCTGGTGATCGGCGTCGTAGCCGGTCTGTGTGGGCAGGTCGAAGGCGACCGAAAGACCCGTCTGACCCTTCGCGAGGTTGCGGCGATAGAGCTCGTTCGACGCGGCGGCCGACGAGTGGCCGGCGTAGGTGCGCATCACCCAGGGCCGGTCGCGCTCACGATCCGTTGGATAGGGCACGGCTAACCTCCCGATGGACGACCCACTGAGCATACCCGCCAGTAACATGGTGGGCCCAGTGGAATCGGACACGTCCGGAGGTTATCCGGAGCCTCAACCGAACCGCTGCTTCGCCTCAAGCGGGGTCGTCCGCCCAGGACTCGGCGATGAGGTCCCGGACGCGGTGGGCGTCTTCGATGTTCCGGAACCGGACCGGGCCGTCGGCGCCGAAGAAGAAGAGGTCACCCACACCGTCGGGGCCCGCAGTCACGGTCGGCTCGACGAGGTTCGCCCGGGAAGTGGACCGTTGGATTCCGGTGGAGATCAGCAGCCGCTGGTCGGTGACGGTGTAGACCGTCCGGCGCAGGGTGAAGGCCCGGACCAGCGGCAGGCCGACCGATTCGACCAGACCCCAGAGCGTGATCAGCATGCAGAGCCAGAACACGTCCGGCAAGAAGAAGTACGCGAGCACGACCAGCACAACCCCGACGCCAGGGATCGCGAGCAGCTTCCCCGTACCGGGAGCGAAAACCGGTCCACGCCGCGGCGCACCCGACCACACCACCACGTCACCCGGCGAAAGCGTCCCCATGGTGGAGAACCTACGCGAACACTGTGACGAAACTCCGCGAGACTTCGCCGTGACCAGCGGATAATGTCAGGAAACGTGACTTGGAGTGTGTACGGCAGCTATCTGATCATCGTGACGCTGGTCGTCCTGGCGCCCGGCCCGGACACCATGGTGGTCCTGAAGAACTCGCTCTCCGGTGGGTCACGAGGTGGCTTGCTGGCGAGCTTCGGCATCTTCGCCGGAAACATCGTGCAGGGCAGTGCCGCGGCGCTCGGGCTCGGCGTGATCATCGCGCGGTCGCAGCCGCTGTTCGTCACGCTGAAGTGGCTCGGTGCCGCCTACCTCGCTTACCTCGGCTTCCAGGCGCTGCGCGGCGCCTGGCGGGGCAACTATGAGGGCCTGGACGATCCGCAGCGCAGCCGCGCCAGTGGTTTCCGGCGCTGGCGAGAGGGCTTCCTGTCCAACATCACCAATCCGAAGGTGCTCGTGCTGTACCTGTCGGTGCTGCCGCAGTTCCTCGACCCCGCCACCACGAACACTTGGGACGCGCTCCTGCTCGCCTACACGGTCGCCGTGCTGGGCGGGCTGTGGCTGCTGGTGCTGATGGCCTTCGTGCACCGAGTCCGCGACTGGCTGGGCAAACGCCGCGTCCGCCGGACCCTGGATGGCGTCACCGGGACCGCGCTCATCGGCTTCGGAGCCGTGCTGGCGTTCGAGGTCTGAGTCACTTTACGTACGGTCTGGCTCCGCGGCGACGCGCTCGATGCGGGCGCCCAGCCGGTTCAGGTTCTCGACGAAGTGCGGGTAGCCACGATCGATGTGGAAGACGTCCCAGATCTCGGTGACGCCGTCAGCGCACAACCCGGCCAGCACCAGGCCCGCGCCCGCACGGATGTCGGAGGCCCAGACCGGCGCGCTGGACAGCCTTTCGACGCCGCGAACGACGGCGTGATGGCCATCCGTCCGGGCGTCTCCGCCGAGCCGGACCATCTCCTCGATGAACCGGAACCTGGCCTCGTAGACGTTCTCGGTGATCATCGACGTGCCTTCGGAGACCGCTGACAGCGCGACCGCGAACGGCTGCAGGTCGGTGGCGAAACCGGGGTACGGCAGCGTCACGAAGTCGACCGAGTGCGGCCGCTCGGCCTGCACGATCCGGAAACCCTTGTCGTCGAACGTGGTGACCTCGGCGCCGGCGATCCGGAGCTTGTCGAGCACCAGGTCGAGGTGGTGCGGGTTGACCCCGGTCACGGTCAGGTCGCCGCGGGTCATCGCGGCGGCGAACGCCCAGGTGGCACCGACGATCCTGTCGCCGATGACGCGGTGTTCGGTGGGGTGCAGGACGTCGACGCCGTGAACGGTCAGCGTCGACGTGCCGGCGCCCTCGATCTTCGCGCCCATCTCGATCAGCATCGTGCAGATGTCGGAGATCTCCGGCTCGCGCGCCGCGTTGTCGATGACCGTGGTGCCCTCGGCGAGCACGGCCGCCATCAGGATGTTCTCGGTCGCTCCCACGCTCGGGAAGTCGAGCCAGATCTGCGCGCCGTGCAGGCCGTCTGAGTCCGCCACCACGCAGCCGTGCTCGATGGTGCTCGTCGCGCCGAGCTTCCGCAGCCCGTTCTGGTGCATGTCCAGCGGGCGCGAACCGATCGCGTCGCCACCGGGCAGCGCCACGACAGCGCGCTTGAGGCGTCCCATCAGCGGGCCCAGCACGCAGACCGACGCGCGCAGTTTGCCCATCGCGGGCGAATCGGCTCGGTGCGAAAGCTCGGCCGGCGTCGTGATCGTGGCCGTGCCACCGTCGAGTTCGACCTCGCAGCCGACACTACGGAGGACGTCCGCCATCAGCGGGACATCCAGGATCTGCGGGCAGTTCGTGATCGTTGTCGTGCCCTCGGCCAGCAACGCGGCTGCCATCAGTTTGAGCACGCTGTTCTTGGCTCCGACGACGTCGACCTCGCCGACCAACCGTGCACCACCATGCACGTTGAAGTGCTCGCTCATGGGCGCCAATCATGCCTCCAGGTCCGAAAGGACCGTTCGGCAGGTCACTGGGATCCACCGGACGCGCCCTAGACTCGCCTCATGGTCGTTCGTATCAATCGCGTGTACACCAAGGTCGGCGACAACGGCACCACCGCGCTCGGCGACGGATCTCGCGTGTCCAAGACCGCGCCGCGCCTGAGTGCCTACGCGGACGTGGACGAAGCAAACTCGGTCATCGGGCTGGCCATCGCCGTCGGCGGGCTGAGCGACGAAATCAAGGCGGTTCTACAGGCGATCCAGAACGACCTGTTCGACGTCGGGGCGGACCTCTGCGCGCCGGTCGTGCCGGACCCGCCCTACCCGCCCCTACGCATCACCGAGGCCTACATCGAACGGCTCGAAGGCTGGTGCGACGAGTTCAACGAGCGCCTGCCGAAGCTGACGTCGTTCATCCTCCCGGGCGGCACCCCGGGCGCCGCTTTCCTGCACCAGGCTCGGACGGTTTCACGGCGCGCGGAGCGCAGCGGCTGGGCACTGGTCGAGGTCGACGCCGAGCGCACGAACGTGCTCGCCGTGAAATACCTGAACCGGCTGTCGGACCTGCTCTTCATCCTCGGCCGGGTGGCGAACCCTGATGGCGACGTGCTCTGGAAGCCCGGCGGCTGAGCTGTGTCTATTGGCGGCTCGTGTGTGTTTCGCGGGGTACTACCCCCGCGAAACACTCACGAGTCAGCTGGGGCGGGGGATGCGGCGGCCGGGTGGGGCTGACTCGAGCCACGAGAGGAAGCCGGTGAGGGCGCCGGGGCCCATGGCTATCTCGATGGCCTCTTGGGTGCCGGACTCGCAGCGCAGGACCGTGGAGCCGCTGGGGACGGCGTAGGCCTCGGAACCGGACGGATCGCGCCTATCGGCGATTTCCATGGTTTCGCGGGGAAAAACGCGATCAGGGCCAGAACGCAGGCTCCAGACGCGGTACCACTCGAAATCGTCGCCGACATAGCGCCCGATCCCCAGATGCCAGCCCGCCCGGGCGTTGTCCGGGCTCCACCGGAGGGCGACGCTGACGCCGCCACCCCGGCGCATCCGGACCCACCGCAGCGTGTACCACAGGCCCAGCACGACCAGTACCAGCAGGAGGGCCAGAACAACCAAGGTTATTTCCACGGCCGGCTCCTGCTCGCCATTCTCCTCAGACCGACTGACCGGCCGCGCGAAGCCTGGCGCCCGCGCGTGCGCGCTCAGTCTCGTCGTCGGCCGTCAAGGCCGCTTTCGCCTCGGCGACGTCGATCTCGTCGGACAGTTCAGCTGTTTCCGCGAGCACACTGACCCCGGTCGCGGTGACCGACAGGAAACCGCCGTGGACCGCGGCACAGATCGTCTCGCCGTCCGTGGTGGTCACCTTCACGACGCCGCCCTCGACCAGCTGGCCGAGTACGGGCTCGTGCCCGGGCATGATGCCGATCTCGCCCTCGGTCGTCTGGGCCACCACGAAGGTGGCCTTGCCCGACCAAAGGCGTCGTTCGACCGCTACCAGCTCGACTGCAATCTCAGCCACGTAGCTCTCCTCCAGCTCGGTCACTAATACCGAGTGTAATAGGTCCAAGTCCAACTATGAAAACGACGGGATCAGAGTCCAAAGTAGACACTGATCCCGCCGCATCAAGAACGGTGCAACCACCTGGGTCAAGCCTACTTCTTGGTGATTTCCTTGTACTTCTTCTCAAGGTCATCGAGGCCACCGATACCGAGGAACGCCTGCTCCGGGTAGCTGTCGAAGTCACCCTTGGCGATGCGGTCGAACGACTCGATGGTCTCCGCCAGCGGAACCGTGGAGCCCGGCTGCCCGGTGAACTGCTCGGCGACGAGCATGTTCTGGGACAGGAAGCGCTCGATCCGGCGCGCCCGGTTGACGGTCATCTTGTCTTCCTCGGACAGCTCGTCCATCCCGAGGATGGCGATGATGTCCTGGAGCTCCTTGTACTTCTGCAGGATCCGGATGACCTCGGAAGCGACGCGGTAGTGCTCGACACCGACGATGGCCGGGTCGAGGATCGTCGAGGTCGAGGCCAGCGGGTCGACAGCCGGGAAAATACCCTTCTGGAAGACGCCACGCGAAAGCTCCGTGGTGGCGTCCAGGTGGGCGAAGGTGGCTGCCGGGGCCGGGTCGGTGTAGTCGTCAGCGGGCACGTAAACGGCCTGCATCGACGTGATCGAGCGACCTCGGGTCGAGGTGATCCGCTCCTGCAGCATGCCCATCTCGTCGGCCAGCGTCGGCTGGTAACCCACGGCCGAAGGCATCCGGCCCAGCAGGGTCGACACCTCGGAACCGGCCTGGGTGAACCGGAAGATGTTGTCGATGAAGAGCAGCACGTCCTGGTTCTGCACATCGCGGAAGTACTCCGCCATGGTCAGGGCGGACAGGGCGACGCGCATACGCGTGCCCGGCGGCTCGTCCATCTGGCCGAAGACGAGCGCGGTGTCGTTGATGACACCGTCCTCGCTCATCTCGAGGAAAAGGTCGTTGCCCTCACGGGTGCGCTCGCCGACACCGGCGAACACCGAGGTACCACCGAAGTTCCGGGCGACACGGGTGATCATCTCCTTGATGAGCACCGTCTTGCCGACACCGGCACCACCGAAGAGGCCGATCTTTCCACCCTGGACGTACGGGGTGAGCAGGTCGACGACCTTGAGGCCGGTCTCCAGCATCTCGGTCTTGCCCTCGAGCTGGTCGAAGGCCGGTGGCTTCCGGTGGATGCCCCAACGCTCGAGGTCGTCGCCGTAGCCCGGGACGTCGAGGCACTCGCCGAGCGCGTTGTAGACGTGGCCCTTGACCTTGTCGCCGACGGGGACCGTGATCGGGCCGCCGGTGTTGGTGACCTCGGCGCCACGCACAAGACCGTCCTGCGGCTGCAGGGAGATCGTGCGGACGAGGTTGTCACCGAGGTGGCTGGCCACCTCGAGGGTCACCGTCTTGCGCAGCTGCTCGAACTCGATCTCGACCTTGAGCGCGTTGAACTGCTCGGGGACGGAGCCGCGGGGGAATTCGACATCGACGACCGGACCGGTCACCGAGACAATACGGCCCTTGGCCAAAGATTCTGTGGCAGTCATCGCTTACTCATCACTTCCTGCTCCGGCGAGCGCGTCGGCGCCCCCGACGATTTCGCTGATCTCCTGGGTGATCTGGGCCTGGCGTGCCTGGTTCGCCTCACGCGTCAGGTTGCTCACCAGGTCGTTCGCATTGTCCGATGCGGCCTTCATGGCCGTCCGCTTCGCAGCGAGCTCGGACGCCGCGGACTCCAGCAACGCCGAGTAGATCCGCGTGTTGATGTACTTGGGCAGCAGTGCGGCCAGCAGTGTTTCCGCGCTGGGCTCGAACTCGTAGGTCGGGAGGAGGTCAGGCTTGGGCTCTTCGGATTCCGAGTACTCGACCTCGAGCGGCGCGACCCGCTTGGCGACCGGCTTCTGCGTGAGCATCGAGTGGAACTCGGTGTAGACGATGTGCAACTCGTCGACACCGGCGATCCCGTCGGCGCCCGCGCCGTCACCCTCGTCGTCGATACCGGCGTTGAACGCCGCCACGAGGGCTTCGGCCGCACCGACCGCGTCGGAGTAACCGGGCTGCTGGGAGAACCCCGTCCAACTGTCGATGACCTCGCGGCCACGGAAGCTGAAGTAGTTCAGGCCCTTGGCGCCGATCACGTAGATCTTCGGCTCCTTGCCCTCCTTGCGCAGCAAGGAAAGCAGGGCTTCGGCCTCACGCAGCACGTTGGCGTTGTAGCCACCGCACAGGCCCTTGTCACTGGTCACCACGAGCACGGCGGCCCGCTTGGGGTTCTCGCGCTCCACCAGCAGCGGGTGGTCCAAAGTGGACGCCGCACCGGCCAGCGCCGAGAGCACGTTGGTGATCTCGGCCGCGTACGGCCGGGAGGCGGCAACCTTGACCTGCGCCTTGGCGATGCGCGAGGTGGCGATGAGTTCCATCGCCTTCGTGATCTTGCCGATCGATTTGGTCGACTTGATCCGGGAACGGAGTTCGCGAAGCTGTGCGGCCATGTGGTTACCCGGTCACTTCTTCGGCGCGGGCTTGTTGACCTTGACGGTCTCGTGCCCGACCTTGTCGGCGTCCATGGCTTCGGCGTCGGCGCCCGTGACGACACTGCTGCCGTCGCTGGACTGGAAGTCGTGCTTGAACTCCTCGACCGCGTTCTGCAGGCCCTTGGCGCTCTCGTCGGAGAACTTGCCCGTGTCGCGGATGTCATCGAACAGCTCGGCGTGCTTGCGACGCGCGCTGTCGAGGAACTCCGAGTTGAACCGGCCGACGTCCTCGACCGGGACCGAGTCGTAGTAGCCGTTGGTACCGAGGTACACGATGGCGACCTGCTCCTCGACCGGGATCGGCGAGTACTGCGGCTGCTTGAGCAGCTCGTACAGCCGGGCACCGCGCTCGAGCTGCGCCTTGGACGTCTCGTCGAGGTCCGAGGCGAAAGCCGCGAACGACTCCAGCTCGCGGTACTGGGAAAGGTCGATACGCAGCGAACCCGCGACACTCCGCATGGCCCTGACCTGAGCGGCACCACCGACTCGGGAGACCGAGATACCCACGTCGATGGCGGGACGCTGGCCCGAGTTGAACAGGTCCGACTGGAAGAAGACCTGGCCGTCGGTGATCGAGATGACGTTGGTCGGGATGTACGCCGAGACGTCGTTGGCCTTGGTCTCGATGATCGGAAGACCGGTCAGCGAGCCCGCGCCCAGCTCGTCGGAGAGCTTGGCACACCTCTCGAGGAGGCGGGAGTGCAAGTAGAAGACGTCGCCGGGGAAGGCTTCACGGCCCGGCGGGCGACGCAGCAGCAGCGAGATCGCGCGGTACGCGTCGGCCTGCTTGGTCAGGTCGTCGAACACGATGAGGACGTGCTTGCCCTCGTACATCCAGTGCTGGCCGATGGCCGAACCGGTGTACGGCGCGATCCACTTGAAACCGGCGGAGTCCGAGGCCGGGGCCGCGACGATCGTCGTGTACTCCATGGCGCCGGCGTCCTCGAGGGACTTCTTCACCGCGGCGATCGTGGAGCCCTTCTGGCCGACGGCGACGTAGATGCAGCGAACCTGCTTCTTCGTGTCGCCGGTCTCCCAGTTGGCCTTCTGGTTGATGATCGTGTCCACGCAGACCGCGGTCTTACCGGTCTTGCGGTCACCGATGATCAGCTGGCGCTGGCCACGCCCGATCGGCGTCATCGCGTCGATCGCGGTGATACCGGTCTGCAGCGGCTCCGACACCGGCTGGCGCTCGACCACCGAAGCGGCCTTGATCTCCAGCGGGCGGCGCTCGGAGGACTCGATGTCGCCGAGGCCGTCGAGCGGCTTGCCGAGCGGGTCGACGACGCGGCCGAGGTAGCCCTCGCCGACCGGCACCGAAAGGACCTGACCGGTCCGCTTGACCTGCTGGCCTTCTTCCACCGACTCTGAGTCACCGAGGATCACGGCACCGATCGAGCGCGCCTCAAGGTTGAGGGCGACGCCGAGCACCCCGCCGGGGAACTCGAGCAACTCGTTCGCCATCGCCGAGGGCAGGCCCTCGACGTGGGCGATGCCGTCACCGGCGTCGATGACGATGCCGACCTCTTCCCGGCTTACGTCCGGGGCGTAACTCGAGACGTAGTTCTCGATCGCACTGCGGATCTCGTCCGAGGAGATCGTCAGCTCCGCCATGTCGTTCCCGCTCTCGCTTCGTTCTTGTCAGTGTGCAAAGTCTTGAATGCCGCCCGGCTCATACGAGCTGCCTGCGCAGTTCCGCGATCCGGCCTGCCGCGCTGCCGTCGATGACCTCGTCGCCAACTCGGACGACGAGCCCGCCGCCGAGGCTCGGGTCGATCTCGATATGCACCGCGATCTGCCTGCCGTAGATCCGGTTGAGCTTTTCCGTGAGCAGAGCTTCCTGCTCGGTGGTCAGCTCGCTGGCGCTGGTCACCCGTGCGACCGAGCGTTCACGGCGTTCCGCGGCCAGCTCGACCAAGCGGTCGAGACCGGCGCCGACACCGCGGCCGTGGTGGCGCAGGATGACCTGCTCGACCAAGGTCTCGGTGACCACGTCCAGCCGATCGGCGAACAGTCCGCGCACGAGGTTCCGCTTCGCTTCCAGCGACGCCGCCTGCTCGGCCAGTGCCCGCTCCAGCTCCGGCTCACCCGCAACGATACGGGCTACCTGGAACAATTGGCTCTCGACAGTGTCCAGGTTGCCGGTCTTCTCGGCACTCGTCAGCAGGGCCGACCGGCCTGCGGACTCGATCCCGTCGAGCATTTCCCGGGGGCTGGACCACCTGTTGGCGGCCACGGAGTCGAGCACCTTCAGTGCCGGCTCCGAGATTTTGCCCTCGAGCAGCGACCGGACCAGCCGCTGGCGGGCTTCCGGTTCCGCGGAGGCGTCACCGACGGCCCGGCGCAGTCCCGGTTCCCTGCCCAGCAGGTCGACGACCGAGAGCAGCTCGACGCCCACTGTCGCCGGGTCGGTGCCCGCGTCGCCCAAGACCTCGCCGAGACGGGTCTCGGCGAGGGCGAGCGACTCACGGCTCGCAGCATGCAGCGTCATCTGGATCTACTTCCCTGCTCCGGTGGTCTCGAGCTCGGCCAGGAACCTGTCGACCGTCCCGCGACGACGAACCTCGTCTTCGAGCGACTCGCCGACGATCCGGCTGGCCAGCTCGACGGCGTTACGACCCAGCTCGGCGCGCAGTTCCGCGACGATCTGCGCCTTCTGCGCCTGCAGCTTGGCCTCGCCCTGCGCAACGATCCGCTGGGATTCGGCTTGCGCCTCGGCCCGCAGCTCCGCTTTGATCTGCTCGGCTTCTCCCCGGGCGTCATCGCGGATCTTGGCAGCCTCGGTACGGGCTTCGGCGAGCTGCGCCTTGTACTGCTCCAGCGCGGCCTCGGCCTCGGCCTGGGCCCTTTCGGCCTTCTCGATCCCGCCCTCGATCTTTTCGGTCCGCTCGGTGTAGAGCGCCTCGAAGCGCGGCACCACGAACTTCCAGATCACGAACAACAGAAGCAAGAACGAAACCAGCCCGAGGATCATCTCCGCCGGGTCCGGAAGGATCGGGTTGTGCACCTCTGCCGCGGCGAGTACTAATTCTGTCGAAAGCACAGCATCTCCCTAAGCCAACGAGCGGTTAACTCAGGCGCCCGAGGCGATGAAGTAGATAACGATGCCGAACAGCGCGAGCACCTCGACCAGGGCGAAGGTGGTCCACGCGAGGCCGAGCAGCTTGCTCTGGGCCTCCGGCTGACGGGCGGTGCCGTTGATGACAGCGGAGAAGATCAGGCCGACACCGATACCGGGGCCGATCGCACCAAGGCCGTAGCCGATGGCGGCAAGGCCCGGGTTGATGTTGGCCGCGGCCGCCTGCGCAAGAACAAGGTTGCTCACTTGCATTTCCCTTCGAACTCGGTCCGCGACTGCGCGGATCGGGGCTTTTCGTTGTTTCTTAGTGGTCCGACGCCAGTGCCATGCCGATGTAGTTGGCCGACAACAGCGCGAAGATGTATGCCTGCAGCACCTGGATCAATGCCTCCAGGAACGTCATCGCGATGGCGAAAGCGAACCCGAGAACCGAAACCGGCTTCAGTGCCACACTGGCTTCGATAAGGAGGTACTCGCCACCGAGAGTGAACACCAGCAGTAGCAGGTGACCGGCGAACATCGCGGCGAACACACGGAGGGCCAGCGTGAACGGGTTGATGATGAACTTCTGCAGGAACTCGATCGGCACCAGCATGATGTGGACCGGTCCGGGAACGTCCGGCAGGATCAACTGGTTCTTCAGGTATCCGCCGAGCCCGTGCCGCTTGATGCCGACGAAGTGGTAGGTCGGGTAGACCACCAGGAGCGACAGGGCAAGGGGGAACCCGAACTTCGACATGGTCGGGAATTGGATAATCGGTACCAGTGCGAAGATATTGTTCACCAAAACGAAGGTGAACAATGAAAGAATTAGGGGTACGAAAGGACGGAAATCCTTCGCACCGATCTGTTCCCGGGCGATGTTGTTCCGGCCGAAGTCGTAGACCGACTCAGCGGCGAACTGGAACTTGCTCGGGATGATCTTCAGCTTCCGCGAGGAGGCGAGGAAGAAAACCACAATGATGATCATCGACAGAACGATGAGCACCATCGGCTTTGTCACGGGGCCGATGATCGACGGCAAGAAGAAACTGTCGACACCGGGGGGAGTAAACGTGCCACCCTCGGCTACTACCAGCGCGCCCAACTGGGCTCCTTCCGGTTCTCCCGGCCGGCGTTCACTCCGCCGGGGGAATCGTGACTATCTGGACTTAACGTACCCGATACTGTTCGGGCATACGAAGGCGGATACCCCGACGTGATGAACAACGGTTCACGTTCTGTCACGATGGACCTCGGCTGCACGTCCCGAATGACAGGTCCGTGAGCGGCAATGACGGCTGAACACGATCGCCACACTGCTCATCGGGGTTCGTCACCGGGAGTGCGGCATAGACCCGCCTCCACGAACCGGACGATACCAGCCGGTCAAAGCCCGCCGTACAGGCGTACTCCAAAGACCAGGTCAGGCCTACTCGGACTCGATGATCAAGGTCGGGAGCTTGGTCCTGCGGAAGGCCTGGAACTCAGCGAGCGCGCCCACCATGATCACCACGAGCATGGTGAATCCGAGTGACTTCACGTCCAGCGCCCCGACTCCACGCAACGCCGTCATCACGCCGAAGATCAGCATGATCTTGATGGCGTACCCACCCAGCGCGGCGACCATCACGAACGACGGCGGCAGCGCGGCGGTCTTGCGCATCATCAAGATGGTGACCAGTGCCGAACCGATCGCGATCGCACTGCCGACCAGCGAGCCCCACAGCCCCGTGACGCCGACCAGGACCGCACACAGGAGAGCCGCGACAGCGGCGACGACGGTCGTGCCGATCAGCGTGAACCGCAGCATCGCGGCGGCGAGTTTCAGTACCGCCTCGGCATGCGGGTTTGCCTTCTCGGCTGGCTGCTCGGCAACCTGTTCGGCCTGCTCAGCCTCGGTGTCACTCATTTCGGAACTCCCTGATTGCGAGACCTCAGTCTAGGGACCACCGAAACAGCCACCGCGAGCACCAGCCCCGACCCGAAGAACCAGAGCACCACGGCACCTTTGAAAAGGGTCACCGAGACGGCACCGAAAGCAAGGAGCCCGGCCCACAAGTAGATCAGCAGCACTGCCCGGCGATGTGAATGGCCGATCTCGAGAAGCCGGTGATGCAGGTGCATCTTGTCGGCCGCGAACGGGCTCTCCCCCCGTCGTGTCCGCCGGACGACGGCCATCAGGAGGTCGAGCATCGGCACGAACAGCACGGCGGCCATCACCAGCAGCGGCGAGAGCAGCGCGAGCGCGTCGGAAGCGCCGTAGCGGTTGTAGTTGATCTTGCCCGAAGCCGACGTGCTCGCGGAGGCGAGCATCAGGCCGATCATCATCGAGCCGGAATCGCCCATGAAGATCTTCGCGGGCTGGAAGTTGTACGGCAGGAAACCCAGACAGGCGCCGGCGAGGGTCGCGGCGATCAGGGCCGGCGGGTGCGTGCCGACGTCACCGTTGGAGTTCGCGAGCAGGCCGAGCGAAAACGCGCAGGTCGCGGCCGCCGCGATGAAGCCGAGGCCGCCGGCGAGGCCGTCCAGTCCGTCGACGAAGTTCATCGCGTTGACCATCACGACCACGAGGATGACCGTGAGCAGCGCGCCCTGGTTGCGGTCGAGGACGATCACCTGGCCCAGCGAATCGCCGTGCCCGCCCCACGGCACCCAGAACACGAACCACTGCACCCCGAAGATCACCAGGATGCCGGCGCACATGACCTGACCGGCGAGCTTCGTCCAAGCGTCGAGCTCGAACCGGTCGTCCAACGCGCCGATCAGCACGATCACGCCGGCCGCGATGAGCACGCCGAGCGAGTCATAGGAGAAGTCGAAACCGCGGCGCAGCACGGGCAGGTGCAGCGCGAGCGCCATGCCGCCGATCACGCCGAGGTAGATCCCGACGCCGCCCATCCGCGGGATCGGCGCGACATGCACATCGCGCGCACGCGGGTTGGCGATCGCCCCGATCTTGATCGCGACCCGCCGGACCACTCCGGTGAGCAGGAAGGTGACGGCGGCGGAGATGAGGGCGACGAGGATGTACTCCCGGATCGGGAGTCCTTCACTGACGGTGGTGGGAGGCACGAGCTCGTTACGCCTCCGAGGTCCGGGTCACGGGCGAAACGCTACCGCGCGAACAAGATCTATAAGACACGCCCTAGACCAGTGATTCGGCCGGGACGCCCAGCACCTCGGCGACAGCTTCGCGACTTACCGCGCCTTCGCGCAGGATCACCGGGTCACCGCTGGTGAGGTCCACCATCGTCGAGGGCACGGGCGCGCCGCTGGACCCGCCGTCGAGGTACACCGCGACGGAATCACCGAGCTGGTCCTGCGCTTCCTCCACGTTCGACGCCGGGGGCCTGCCGGAGATGTTGGCGCTGGAAACGGCCATCGGGCCGACGTCGCGAAGGAGTTCCAGCGCCACCGGGTGCAGCGGCATCCGCAGCATCACGGTGCCGCGGGACTGGCCGAGATCCCACTGAAGGCTGGGGGCGTGCGGCAGCACAATGGACAGATCGCCGGGCCAGAAGGCCTCGATGAGTGCACGCGCCTGCGGCGGCACCCCGAGCACCAGGCCGTCCACTGTGGACCATGAACCGACGAGCACGCCGACCGGCAGGTCCGGGCCTCGATTCTTGGCACGCAGCAACGATTGGACGGCACCGGAGTCGAAGGCGTCCGCGCCGATGCCGTACACGGTGTCCGTCGGCAACACGACGAGACGGCTGGAGCGCACCGCCCCCGCCGCCGCCGCGAGTCCGTCCAGCCGTGATTCCCGCCTGCTGCAGTCATAAACCGCGCTCATGGCTCATGAGGGTAGACCGCGCGGAATGCCGCCGGATGGAGGGTGCCGGTGCGCGTCCTACTCGACGCGCAGCGCGGTGACGAAGCGAGGGCGGCCGGTGAGGTCGTTGTGGTCGACGACGTCGGTGAGGACGCGCCGGGCGCGTACCAGTGCCGGGACGGCCGAGCCGTGGGTGTCGTCGTGCTCGATCGCGAGACCGCCACCGGGGCGCAGCAGGCGGGCCGCCACGGAGATCGCGTGCCGGATGACGGCCAGTCCGCTTTCGGCGGCGAAGACGGCTTGCGGCGGGTCGTGGTCGGCGACCTCCGGCGGTACGGGCGTGCCCTCCGGCACATACGGCGGGTTGCACAGGACGACGTCGACCAGGCCGTCGAGCTCGGCGAAGATCGTGCTGTCGGCGATGTCGCCGGAGTAGAGGCGGATCGGGGTGTCGCCCTCCGCCACCCGCAGATCGGCGTTGTGCCGCGCCCAGGCCAGCGCCTGCGGATCGATGTCGACGGCGTACACGACGGCGTTCGGCGCGGCGTGCGCCATGGCCAGGGCGAGCGCGCCCGAGCCGGTGCACAGATCAACCACGACCGGGTACTCCCGGCCGCGCAGCAGCTTCAAGCCCCATTCGAGCAGAAGTTCCGTCTCGGGCCGCGGGATGAAGACCCCGGCGCCGACGTCGACGGTGATGTGGCCGAGTGCCGCCCAGCCGGTGAGATGCTGCAGCGGGATCCGCTTCGCTCGCTCGGCCACCATCTGCCCGATCGCCTCCACGACCGGCGGATCGACCAGCGGAATCATCGGCAGCCGGCTGCGCTCCACACCGAGCACGTGCGCGGCGATCAGGTCGGCGTCGAACCTGGGCGACGAGACGCCGGCGTCCTCGAGGATCCTGGTCGCTTCCATGATCGCCAGGCGCAACGGTTGACGCTTCACTCCCCCGCCTTTCCCTGAGTCGTCGAAGCCGGGACGCTTCGGTATCGAAGGGTATCGAGGCGCCGGTCAGGGCCGGGCGACTCCCGCTGCAACCATACGGCGAACCGGTGTGCAGTTCGCGCCATTGCGGGGGCCCGGTCGCGGGTGATTGCTACCGGCCCGGCAGATAACCGGCGAGGCTGCCGCGATTCTGCCTCAGTGTGTCGATGCGGTCGTCGATCGCGGCCAGTTCCCGGTGCAGCGTCCGCTCCAGGACCGGGCACATCTCGAACTCGACCTCGTCACCGCTGGCGCACGGCAGGATGGCCGCGATGACCTGTGTCGAGAGGCCTGCGTCCAGCAATGCCCTGATCTGCCGCACGGTGGTCACGGCGTCGTCGCGGTAGGTGCGGTAGCCGTTGCGGCCGCGCTCCGAAACGAGCAGGGCCTGCTCCTCGTAGTAGCGCAGCATCCGGTGGCTGGCCCCGGTCAGCCTGGACAACTCGCCGATCAGCATGTGCGACCCCCGCCACATTTCCTTTGACCTTCACACCGATGTCAGTACCTAACGTCGGCCGCATGACAAAATATTTCGCGCACACGGTGCAAGGTTCCGGCCCCGGCTTGCTGCTCGCCCATGGTGGTGGCGGAAGCATCGCGGGCAACTACGGCTCGATCCTCGACGAACTCGCGCGCACGCACACCGTTGTCGGCCCCGACTATCCCGGTTCCGGCGACACTCCGCGCAGCACGGAACCACTCACGCTCGACGGGCTCGCCGACGGACTTGTCGCCGCCGCGGTGGCCGCCGGAGTGGACCGGTTCACCATTCTCGGCTATTCACTCGGCACCGGCGTGGCCGTGCGAATAGCGAGCCGGTATCCCGATCGGGTCACGGGCCTCATCTTGACCTCCGGTTTCACCTACCCCAGCCGCGAGCTCCTCCTGGCCGCCGACGTCTGGCGCGGGCTGCTCGACCTCGATCCGAAACTGACCGCGAAGTTCTGCATCCTGCTGGCATCCGGTCGCGAAACCCTCAACTCCATGAGCGCCGGAGCCCTCGAAGCTTCGATCGACTGGCTTGCCGATTTCATCCCATCAGGCACGCCGGACCAGGTCGACTTGGTGAAAAACGTCGACACCCGAGCCGAATTGCCGGGCATTTCGGTACCCACGCTGGTAATCGCCACCACCGCCGACCAGCTCGCGTGCCCGGACCTTTCCCGGGAACTCGCCGCGGGAATTCCGAATTCGGAGCTCGCCGAAATCGACGCCGGGCACAACATCGGCGGCGAAGCCCGCAACGAATGGCTCGAAACCATCCAGAAGTTCCTTGCCAGGATCGACTGATGGATCTCCAGGTGGTATTACCCAACGAATCCGCGGCGATGGCACCGGAACGCCCAGCCGCACTAGCCGTCACTGCCGAAGAACTCGGTTTTCACGCGGTGTGGCTGCCGGACCATCTACTGCCACCCGCCGAATACGGTGAGGTCTATGCGGGTGTTTACGAACCGCTGGTGACGCTGGCACATGTCGCCGGCCTGACGAAGACCATCCGCTTGGGCACGTCGGTTCTGGTGGTGCCGATGCGCGACCCCTTCGTGCTTGCCAAACAGGTCGCGACGCTCGACCGGCTGTCCGGTGAGCGGGTGACACTCGGCGTCGGCATCGGCTGGGACGAGGAGGAGTTCGCGCTGGTCGGGGCCGATTTCCGCCGTCGCGGCAAGGCCACCGACGAGACACTCGGCCTACTGCGGCAGTTGTTCACGACCGGACGCGGGCCGTCCGGCCGGGGCGTGTTCGAGCCGCGGCCGCGCAGGACAGTGCCGATCATGGTGGGCGGTATATCTGACGCGGCGCTCCGGCGCACCGCGGCCCTCGCCGATGAATGGCAAGGATTCGGGCTCACCCCGTCGCAATTCCGCGAGCACGTCGAGCGATTGCGGGGAATGACCGGTCGACCGGTGCGGGTCGGCACGCGAATTGTTTGGCACGGTGACAAGACCGTGCTTCCGGCGGTTCTCGAAGACGTGCGGGCATTCGCAGACGCAGGTGCGGACGCACTGGCTGTCGCCTTCGGCCCTGAATCGGGTTTCGAAGACCGGATGGCCACTTTCGCCGCCCACGCGCATTACAGCTGAGTGGTGCGGCGCAAGTCCCTAAAGGCCACCTTTGATGGCCTTCAGGGCACGTCACCATCCGGCGGAACGTCAGCTGGTTTGTTCGGCCAGTCGCTCTTCGCGGTCGGCGGTGATCAGAGCGTTGAGGACGCCGTCGAGGTCACCGTCGAGTACCTGGTCGAGGTTGTACGCCTTGTAGTTCACGCGGTGGTCGGCGATCCGGTTCTCCGCGAAGTTGTACGTTCGGACGCGCTCGGAGCGGTCGACCGTGCGGACCTGCGAACGGCGCTGGTCCGACGCCTTGGCCGCGGCCTCTTCCTCGGCGAGCGCCTGCATGCGGGCCTGCAGCACGATCAGTGCCCGCGCGCGGTTCTGGATCTGCGACTTCTCGTTCTGGCACGACACGACGATGCCGGTGGGCAAGTGCGTGATCCGGACCGCGGAGTCGGTGGTGTTGACGCTCTGGCCACCGGGACCCGAGGAGCGGAACACGTCGATACGCAGGTCGTTCGGGTCGATTTCGACCTCGACCTCGTCGGGCTCCGGGTAGACGAGCACCCCGGACGCCGAAGTGTGGATACGGCCCTGCGACTCTGTCGCCGGGACCCGCTGGACGCGGTGCACGCCGCCCTCGAACTTCAGCCGCGCCCACACCCCCTCGGCACTCGGGTTCTTGGCCTTGATCGAGACCGTGACGTCCTTGTATCCGCCCAGGTCGGAGTAAACGGAGTCGAGCACTTCGGCCCGCCAGCCATGACGCTCGGCGTAGCGCAGGTACATCCGGAGCAGGTCACTGGCGAACAGTGCCGACTCCTCGCCGCCTTCACCGGACTTGATCTCCATGACCACGTCCGCGCTGTCGTGCGGGTCACGCGGCAGCAGCAACTCCGTCAGCTTGGTTTCGAGCTTCGGGATGCGCGCGGAGATCTCTTCGGCCTCGACGGCGAAGGTCTCGTCTTCGGAGGCGAACTCCTTGGCCGCGGCGAGGTCTTCGCGCGCGGTGTCCAGCTCTCCGACGACCTTGGCTATCGGCGCGAGCTGGGCGTAACGGCGGCTCAGTTTGCGTGCGTTGGCCTGGTCGGCGTGCACGGCCGGGTCAGCGAGCTGTTCCTCGAGCTCCGCGTACTCGCTCAGCAGACCGGTGAGTGAACTCGATTCCACGACCGTACCTTCCTTTGACACCAGCAATTTCGGCAAAACATGCAAAACGGCGCCTACCCGGATTCGGGTAGGCGCCGTTGAGCAAGCTACTTGGCGTCGGACTTCTTCTCGCGCTTGCCGTAGCGAGCCTCGAAGCGCGCGACCCGGCCACCGGTGTCCAGAATCTTCTGCTTGCCGGTGTAGAACGGGTGGCACTGCGAGCAAACTTCGGTCGTGATCTGACCGGAAGCCTTGGTGCTGTGCGTGGTGAACGTGTTCCCACAGCCACAGGTCACCGTGGTGGGTACGTAATCGGGGTGAATACCGCTCTTCATGGGGTCCTCTCTCAGTGGCTCCGGGTCCCCAAAAGGTGTTCGGGGTGAACCGCAGCCGGACTTCAGCGGGTCATTCTGCCAGACAGGCTGACATGGGCATCAACATGCCCTGGGCAGGGAGTATTCCCTGGACGATGTGAAGGCCTCCTTCCCAGCGTCAACGGCTGGGAAGGAGGCCTTCACGGACCGAAGAACCTAGTCCTCGTCGTTCGAGCCGAGAGCCGTCTTCGACACCTGCATCAAGAACTCGGTGTTCGTCTTGGTCTTGCGCAGACGCGAGATGAGCAGGTCGATCGCCTGCTGCGAGTCGAGCGCGTGGAGCACCCGGTGCAGCTTGTGCGTCACCGCGAGCTCATCCGGCGCGAGCAGCAGGTCTTCCTTACGGGTACCGGACGGGTTGACGTCCACCGCGGGGAACACGCGCCGCTCGGCGATCTTCCGGTCGAGCTTGAGCTCCGCGTTACCGGTGCCCTTGAACTCCTCGAAGATCACCGTGTCACCGGTCGAGCCAGTCTCCACCATCGCGGTGGCGAAGATCGTCAGCGAGCCACCGTTCTCGATGTTGCGTGCCGCGCCGAGGAACCGCTTCGGCGGGAACAGCGCCGTCGAGTCGACACCACCGGACAGGATCCGGCCGGATGCCGGGGCCGCCAGGTTGTAGGCGCGGCCCAGCCGGGTGATCGAGTCGAGCAGCACGACGACGTCGAGACCCATCTCGACAAGCCGCTTGGCCCGCTCGATGGAGAGCTCGGCGACCGAGGTGTGGTCTGACGGCGGGCGGTCGAAGGTGGAGGCGATGACCTCACCCTTCACCGACCGCTGCATGTCGGTGACCTCTTCCGGACGCTCGTCCACGAGCACGACCATGAGGTGGCACTCGGGGTTGTTCGTCGCGATCGCGTTGGCGATGTCCTGCATGATGGTCGTCTTACCGGCCTTCGGCGGCGAGACGATCAGCGCGCGCTGTCCCTTTCCGACGGGCATCACCAGGTCGATGACACGCGTGGTGAGCTTGTGCGACTCGGTTTCGAGGCGCAGCCGCTCGTTCGGGTACAGCGGGGTCAGCTTCGTGAAGTCCGGGCGGTTCTTGGCTTCGCCCGGCTCCAGGCCGTTGATCGAGTCGACGCGCACCAGCGGGTTGAACTTCTGCCGCTGCTGCTCGCCGTCGCGAGGCTGGCGCACGACACCGGTGATCGCGTCGCCGCGCCGCAGCCCGTACTTGCGCACGAGCGAGAGCGAGACATACACGTCGTTCGGGCCCGCGAGGTAACCGGAAGTACGCACGAACGCGTAGTTGTCCAGCACGTCGAGGATGCCGGCGACCGGGAGCAGGACGTCGTCGTCGCGGATCGCCGTGTCCGGCGAGTCCGTCTCGATACGGCCGCCACCGGCGCCACGACGGCGACGGTCGCGGAAGCGACGGCCACGACGGCCGCCTTCCTCGTCGTCGTCGTCGATCGACGGGTTGCCCTGGTTACGGGTGTCCGGGCGGTTGTTCTGGCCACCCTGGTTACGGTCCTGCTGGCCACGCTGGCCACGGGCGTTGTCCTGGCCGCCACGGTCACCACCGCGGCTGTTGCGGTCGCCACGGTCGCCACGGTCGTTCTGACGGCCGCCGCGCTCGCCACGCTGCTGCTCGCCCTGCGCTGATTCACCGCGTGCTGATTCACCGCGCGGCGACTCGCCACGTGCCGATTCACCGCGCTGCTCCGCACGGTCCGGACGCTCTGCGCGCTCGGGCCGGTCGGTGCGCTGCTCGCCGCGCTGGTTGTTCTCCGCGTCCGGGCTGCCGGCCGCGCGGTTCGAGCCACGACGACGGCGATTACGGCCGCCCTCTTCGCTCGAACGGCCGTCGCCGGAACCGTTGCCGGCCTGCTGGTTCTCCGGCTGCGCAGCGCCCTGATCGGGCTGAGCCTGCTTCTCCGGCTGAGCCGGCGCGTCGGAAGTCTTCTCGGCGGCCTTCTCGACCGACTTGACCACCGGTGCGGCGATCGGTGCGGTGGCCGCCGACGTAGCGGTGGCCCGCGGCGCACGCGCCTTCGGCTCCTCGGCGGTCTTGCCGCCGTCGATGCCCTCGAGGGGCAGCGTTTCGGCGGTTCCAGCCGCCCGCTTCTTGGTCTTGCCTTGGCGTTCCCTGATCGCTGCGATCAGGTCACCCTTGCGCATGCCTGTGGTTTCCCCGACACCCAGTTCACCCGCGAGTTGGCGCAGTTCGGCAATCACCATGCCGGAAAGCCCGCCTGTGCGACGTTTGGGTGCGGCGGCGCCGTTCGACTCTTCCGTCGACGAAGCCGCTTGGTTGTCCACATCGCCGCTCAAAAGATCGGTGTTGCTCACACATATCCTTCCTGACCGATCCACGCCTCCAGGCGGATCAGCGGGTGCCGTCCGCGTCCGAATTGCGAAACGGCTTTTATTTCCCGATGCCGGAGAGTCCCAGCCGAAGCGTGCGATACGACAGCGGTGAGAACCACCGGCACGGGAGGTGCGTGCTCCAAGTGGAGTACGCGGAATTCGGCACCGCCGCTACCGGGAACCCGCCTGCCTCAACCCGCTTACCGCGAACTGCACGGTACGGATGACGGATCAACGAAAGATGCGATCCGGGAATGATCCCCCTGGACCGGCACCGGGTGCGGAAACGCACGGTGATCGAACGCCCCCGAGGGTAGACCGACGCACGCATCGGTGCAACAACCACCCCCCGCGTGGCGCTTCCCTTTATAGAGCCGCAACCCGCACGCCAGACCGGTCCACCGGCAGCTCGGTGACGTCGAAACCAACAACGCTCACACCTGGTGGAAGTATTCCGCCGGTAGTGAGCGCCAGCACCGTCGGACCCGCGCCGGAAATGGTGGCCGCTACGCCCTGTGCCCGGAGCTCGCGCACCAGCCGGGCGCTCTCGGGATACGCCGACGCCCGGTAATCCTGGTGCAGTTTGTCTTCGGTCGCCGCCAGCAAGAGCTCGGGCCGGGACGTCATGGCCAGCACCGAAAGCGCCGCTCGCCCGGCGGTGAATGCGGCGTCGACGTGCGGAACCTGAGCAGGAAGGAGCCCTCTGGTCGCGTCTGTCGACGACCGCAGGGCGGGCACGGCGAGCACCGGGCGGATCGCCGGATGGGGTTCCAGCCGCTCACCGTAGAACCGGCCACCCTCGGCCCAGGCGACGACGAATCCGCCGAGCATGCTGGCCGCCGCGTTGTCGGCGTGGCCCTCGAATTCGGCCGCCAGTTGCAACGCGCCGGCGTCCAACGGCCGTTCCGCCAGCGCGTAGCCCGCGGCGACGCCGGAAACGACGGCGGCGGCCGAAGAACCCAAACCGCGCGCGTGCGGGATCTTGTTGTAGCAGCGCAAATGCAACCCGGGTGGGCGAATGTCAAGATGTTCGCAAGCCCGCCGTAGCGCTCTGACCACGAGATGTGTCTCATCGGTCGGCACATCCTCGACACCACCGGCGCCGGCGTCGATCACCTCGACCTTGAGACCCGAGTGGGTGACCAATACCTCAACGATGTCGTGCAGGCCGAGCGCCAGTCCCAGCGCGTCGAACCCCGGCCCGAGGTTCGCGCTCGACCCCGGCACCGACACCCGGAAGCTCATGCGGCCGTCCCGTCGTGGTCATTTCCGTAGCATGAGCCGGGCACTGTGTTGAATGATTCACTCGCAAGCTCGCTCATGCGAGCTCCAGGGCGGCCGCCACCGCTCCCGGGTCGACGGCCAGTGGCTCGACCTCGATGTTGCCTTCCAGCGCGGTCGCGGGGTCCTTGAGCCCGTGCCCGGTCACCGTGCAGACCACGGTGGAGCCCTTCGGGATCCGACCGTCGCCCGCGGTGAGCAGGAGACCCGCGACGCTCGTGGCCGAAGCGGGCTCGACGAACACGCCTTCCCTGCGGGCCAGGAGCCGATACGCCTCAAGGATCTTCGCGTCCGTCACCGCTTCGAACAGCCCGTCGGACGACTCCTTCGCCTTCACCGCTGCGGTCCACGAAGCCGGGCTGCCGATGCGGATCGCCGTCGCGATCGTGTCCGGGTCGGCCACCGGCGCGCCGTGCACGAGCGGAGCCGCGCCGGCCGCCTGGAAACCGAACATCCGTGGCGTGTTCTTCACCACATCGTCATTCGCGTATTCGGAGTAACCGGCCCAGTACGCAGTGATGTTGCCCGCATTGCCGACCGGGAGGCAATGAATGTCCGGTGCCTCGCCGAGTACGTCACAGATTTCGAAAGCGGCGGACTTCTGCCCGGAGATGCGCACCGGGTTCACCGAGTTCACCAGCGTCACGGGGTAATCGGCCGCGGTCTTGCGGGCCAGTTCGAGGCAATCGTCGAAGTTGCCGTCGACCTGCAGGATCCTCGCGCCGTGCACCACGGCCTGGGCAAGCTTGCCCATCGCGATCTTGCCCTGCGGCACGAGCACCGCGCAGGTGAGCCCGGCCCGCGCCGCGTAGGCCGCCGCCGACGCCGAGGTGTTGCCCGTCGACGCGCAGATCACCGCCTTGAGGCCGCTGGCCAGCGCGTGTGTGATCGCGACGGTCATCCCACGGTCCTTGAACGAACCCGTCGGGTTGACTCCCTCGACCTTCAGATACACCGTGCAGCCGGTCAACTCGGACAGGTGCGGCGCCGCCATCAGCGGGGTGTTGCCCTCGCCGAGGGTGATCACCTTCGCCCCCGCGGGAACCGCTATCCGCGACGGATAAGCCTCGATGATGCCGGGCCAGGCTTGGGTAACCATGTCAGTCTTCGCCTTCCACACGCATCACGCTGACTACTTCGTGCACAACATCCAGTTTTGCGATTTCGTCCACAGTGGCCTGCAGCGCCGCGTC
Organism: Actinomycetota bacterium; assembly: GCA_032230695.1. GTDB lineage: Bacteria > Actinomycetota > Actinomycetes > Mycobacteriales > Pseudonocardiaceae > Amycolatopsis. Next base: position 173,850 of record JAVXWP010000150.1, read on the forward strand.
GGGCGCGAGGTGGGTGACCACGACCAGGCTCGCCGTGGAGTGCCTGTCACGCTGGCGCACCGCGGCGATGCTGACACCGTGGTCGGCGAACACCTGCGCCACCTGTGCGAGCACACCGGTGACGTCGGCGACGTCCAGGCTCACGTGGTAGCGCGTCGGCGTCTGCCCCATCGGGCGCACCGGCAGCGCGGCATGCGCCGATTCACGTGGGCCGAGCCCGCCGAGAACCCTGTTGCGGGCCGCCGTGACGAGGTCTCCGAGCACGGCACTCGCCGTTGGGCCGCCGCCCGCGCCCTGGCCGTAGAACATCAGCTCGCCGGCGGCGTCCGCCTCGACGTAGACGGCGTTGAACGCGCCGTTGACCCCGGCCAGCTGGTGGCTGCGCGGGATCATCACGGGGTGCACCCGGACGGACACGGATTCGACGCCGTGGTCGGAGTTCACGCGCTCGCAGATGGCGAGCAGCTTGACCGTGCGGCCCAGCAATTTCGCCGCCGCGAGGTCGGACGAAGTCACGTCGGCGATGCCTTCGCGGTGCACGTCGGCGGCGGTGATCCGGGTGTGGAACGCAAGCGAGGCAAGGATCGCGGCCTTCGAGGCGGCGTCGTAGCCGTCCACATCGGCCGTCGGATCGGCCTCGGCGTAGCCAAGGCGGCTGGCCTCGTCGAGCGTCTCGGAGTAGCCGGCGCCGGTCGAGTCCATGGCGGACAGAATGTAGTTCGTGGTGCCGTTGACGATCCCCATCACGCGGGTGATCCGGTCTCCCGCAAGGGATTCCCGCAATGGGCGCAACAACGGGATCGCCCCGGCGACGGCCGCCTCGAAGTACAGGTCGACGCCGGACGCATCCGCGGCTTCGGAAAGCTCGGCCGAATGATCAGCGAGGAGCGCCTTGTTCGCCGTCACCACGGATTTGCCGGCGCGCAACGCCGAGAGCAGCCAGCCGCGGACCGGCTCGATGCCGCCGATCAGCTCTACGACGACGTCCACCTCGTCGGAGACGACGAGACTCGCCGCGTCCGAGGTGAGCAGTTCCTGCGGTAGCTCAGGGTGTTTGTCCGGCCTGCGCACGGCGATCCCGACGAGCTCGACCGGCGCACCCGCCCTGGCGGCCAGTTCGTCGGCCTGCTCGGTGAGCAGCCGGGCCACCTCACTGCCGACCGTTCCACAGCCCAGCAAGGCAACCCTGATCGGACTACGGTCCTTTGTGGACACGGTCTACGCTCCCTTTTCCGCGGCCGGGTACGCAGTGGTCGGCTCGAGTGCCGCGACTCCAGTACGCACTTTCACACCTCCAGGCGCAACAGGTCGTCGTTCGTTTCCCGCCGCAGCAGCACCCGGGACTGACCGTTGCGGACCGCCACCACCGCCGGTCGCTGCTGCCGGTTGTAGTTGCTCGCCATCGAGTAGCAGTACGCACCGGTCGCCGCGACGGCGAGCAGATCTCCGGGTGCCAGCGTGTCTGGTAGCCAGCAGTCCCGGACCACGATGTCGCCCGACTCACAATGTTTTCCCACCACTCGGGACAGCGCGGCGCGAACGTCCGGCGATTCGCCGTCGTCGGCCGAGCGCGAGACCAGGCGGCAGTCGTACACCGCGTCGTAGAGCGCGGTGCGGATGTTGTCGCTCATCCCGCCGTCGACGCTGACATAGCGGCGCACGGCGTTGTCCCCGAGCGAGACGTCCTTGATGGTGCCGACCTCGTAGAGCGTGATCGTGCCGGGCCCGGCGATCGCGCGCCCGGGCTCACCGGCGATCTTCGGCACGGGCAGGCCCGCGTACTCGCATTCCTTGCGGACGATCTCCCGGATCTGGGTGATCATCTGAGCGGGCGGCGGCGGGTTGTCCTTGTCGGTGTACGCGATCCCGAAGCCACCGCCGAGGTCCACAATGGACATCTGCTCGATGAGGTCGTTGCCGTGCTCCTTGGCCAGCTCGGCCAGCAGCCCGACCACGCGGCGCGCGGCGACCTCGAAGCCGTCGGCGTCGAAAATCTGGGAGCCGATGTGGCTGTGCAGCCCGATCAGCTTCAGCGAAGAAGTGTTGAGTACCCGGCGCACGGCTTCCGCCGCGTTCCCTGCGGCCAGGGAGAAACCGAACTTCTGGTCCTCGTGCGCGGTGGCGATGAACTCATGCGTGTGCGCCTCGACACCGACCGTGACCCGGATCAGGACCTCTTGCACCACACCGTGTTTGGCGGCCATGTCGGACAGGCGCGCGATCTCGAAGTAGGAGTCGAGGACCACCGTGCCGACCCCGGCCTCGACAGCGGCTTCGAGCTCCGCGACCGACTTGTTGTTGCCGTGGAAGGTGATCCGCTCGACCGGGAAGTTCGCGCGCTGCGCGACCGCGAGTTCGCCGCCGCTGCAGACGTCCAGGCTCAGGCCCTGTTCGGCGACCCAGCGCGCGATCTCGATGGAGAGGAACGCCTTCGACGCGTAGTGCACCAACGACGGGTCGTCGAACGCTTCGGCGTAATCCGCGCAGCGCGACTTGAAATCGGCTTCGTCGACGATGAACAGCGGCGTGCCATAGGTCTCGGCGAGCTCGCGGACGTCGACGCCCGCGATGCGCACGACACCGTCCGGCGCGCGATAAGTGTTGCGGGGCCAGACTTTCGGGTACAGCCTGTCGAGTTCGTCCGCACTGGCGGGTGGGAAACCCGACGCGTCGGCGTGCGGATAGACGTCGGCGTGGCGAGGACCGGCGGGGTGTGCCATGAGTGATTACATCCGTTCCGGAGCAGTGACACCGAGCAGCGCGAGACCGTTGGCGAGTACCTGGCGAGCCGCTTCGCACAGGGCGAGCCTGGCGTGGGTGAGCGGCGTCGCCTCTTCGTCGCCTTGCGGCAGCACGCGGGCGACATCGTAGAACTTGTGGTAAGCGGCAGCGAGGCTCTCCAGGTACCGCGCGACCCGGTGCGGTTCGCGCAACTCGGCCGCTTTCCGTACCACCACGGGGAATTCGCCGATCGTGCGAATCAGGTCGCCTTCACGCTGATGGGTGAGGAGACCGAAGTCGACGGCGCCGATGTCGAATTTGATGCCGAGGTCGGCCGCGCCGCGCTGCAACGACGACAGCCGGGCGTGCGCGTACTGCACGTAGAACACCGGATTGTCGTTGGAGTGCTTACGGAGCAGGTCGAGATCGATGTCCAGACTGGAATCGACGGAGTAGCGGATCAGCTCGTAGCGGGCGGCGTCGACACCGACGGTCTCGACGAGGTCCTCCATGGTGATCACCGTGCCTGCCCGCTTGCTCATGCGCACGGGCTTGCCCTCGCTGACCAGGTTGACCATCTGCCCGATGAGCACCTCGACCACCGCCGGGTCGTCGCCGAACGCGGCCGCGGCGGCCTTGAGCCGGGCGATGTAGCCGTGGTGGTCGGCGCCGAGCATGTAGATGCAGAGGTCGAAGCCGCGCTTGCGCTTGTCCTGGAAGTACGCGAGGTCACCGGCGATGTAGGCCGGGTTGCCGTCGCGCTTGATGACCACGCGGTCCTTGTCGTCGCCGTACTCGGTCGATCGCAGCCACCAGGCGTCGTCTTGGAGGTAGAGGTTCCCGGAGTCCTTGAGCTGCTGGACGGCCTTGTCGACCGCGCCGGACTCGTGCAGGGAGTTCTCGTGGAAGTAGACGTCGAAATCCGTGCCGAAATCGTGCAGGCTCTGGCGGATCTCGGTGAACATCAGCTCGATGCCGACGTGGCGGAACGTCTCGTGGCGCGCTGCTTCTTCGAGCGACAGCGCGCTGGGCTGCTGGCGGAGGACCTCGGCGGCGATGTCGGAGATGTAGCCCCCCGCGTAGCCGTCCTCCGGGGCGGGCTCGCCCTTGGCGGCGGCGATCAGCGAGCGCACGAACCTGTCGATCTGCGCGCCGGCGTCGTTGAAGTAGTACTCGCGGGTGACCTGTGCGCCCTGCGCGGCCAGCACGCGGCCGAGCGCGTCACCGACCGCGGCCCAGCGGGTACCACCGAGGTGGATCGGGCCGGTCGGGTTCGCCGAAACGAATTCGAGGTTGATGTTGCGGCCGGCGAGCGCGTCACCGAGGCCGTAGCCGTCACCGGCGGCGAGGACCTGGCGGACCTGCTCACCCTGCGCGTCCGCGGCGAGCCGCAGGTTGAGGAAGCCGGGGCCCGCGACCTCGGCGACGTCGATACCGTCGGTGGCCGTGAGCGCCTCGGCCAGCGCGTCGGCGAACTCGCGCGGAGCGAGCCCCGCCTTCTTGGCCACCTGGAGCGCGAGGTTTGTCGCGTAGTCTCCGTGCTCGGGATTGCGGGGACGTTCGATCGTCACCTTCTCCGGCAGCACGGCGTGGTCTATCCCACGAGCGGTGAGAATCTGCACGGCGGAGCTGCGAACCAGGTCGGCGAGAGCGGCGGGAGTCACCTGCCGAAGTCTAGGTGCGGGCCGCTGGCCTATCGGCGAGCGGGTGATGAAGGGGGCGGTGGCGATGGCCAACGGCGTAAAACAGCGGATCCGAGCACTGGCGGGAGTGGCGTTGTCGCTGGTCACCCTGGGCGGGTGCACGACCGGCGGGAGCCCGGCGCCGTCGCCGCCCGTGTCCTCCCCGGCTGTGCCCGGGTTCACGCCCAGTGACACCGACCGCGACCCGTCCGAGCGCATCGAAGGCATCCGGATCGAGGCCTACGAACCCGGTCTCCACCTGCGCACACCGCAGCGGGTGGCCTATGACTACAGCCCGCCCTTCGGGGGACGGCACGACGCCGTCTGGGCCGCGTGCAACGGTGTCGTCTACTCGAAGGCCGTGCGTACCGAGCACATGGTTCACTCGATGGAGCACGGCGCGCTGTGGGTCGCGTACAACCCGGACCAGGTGAGCGGTGCCGAGCTCGATTCATTGAAGGTGCGCGTCGAGAACCGGCCGTACACGATGATTTCGCCGTACCCCGGCCTCGACAAACCGATCTCGCTGCAGACCTGGGGTCACCAGCTGAAGGTCGACACCGCCGCCGATGTGCGGGTCAGCCAGTTCTTCACCGCGCTGACGCTCAACAAGTACACGTATCCGGAGGTCGGGGCGCCCTGCGACTCCCCGCAGTTCGACACCGACAACCCGCCACCGTTCGACCCGGCGAAGCCAGGAGCGGACGCCGCTCCGCCCAAGTGATCTCCCATGCGTTAACCGTGACCAGACGCCCGGTCTCTAGACTGGCCGGGCCCAGATCACCCAAACGAGAACGCAGGAGCCATGGCGAGCGGGACACAGAAGAAGAAAGGGACGCCGAAGAAGGTCAGTAAGGCGACCCGTAGTAGTTCCGTCGTGTCCAAGAAGGGCACGCCATGGGGCACCATCATCGCCGTCATCGGCGTCGTCGCCCTGATGGGCGCCGTTCTCGGGTACTACCTGGTGCAGTCCGCGCCCAAGCGGGAGCAGAAGACCCGCGAAGAGCAGGCCGCGGCGTTCGCGCCCACCGCGCAGAACCCCGACCCGTCGACCAAGATCGCCGGCATCACGACCGTGCAGTACACCGGCAGCGTGCACGTCCTGGCGACCGAGCGCGTCGCGTACGACAAGACGCCGCCGTTCGGCGGACCGCACGACGGCTCGTGGGCGGCGTGCACCGGCATCGTGTACCCGAGCGCGGTGCGCACCGAGAACATGGTGCACTCGCTCGAGCACGGCGCGATCTGGATCGCCTACAACCCCGCGCTGGTCACCGGCGCGGACCTGGACCTGCTGAAGGTCCGCGTCGACGGCAAGCCGTACTCGATGATGTCGCCGTATCCCGGCCTCGACAAGCCGATCTCGCTGCAGTCGTGGGGCCACCAACTGAAGCTGGACAAGGCCGACGACCCCCGCATCGACCAGTTCATCACCGCCCTGCGCAGCAATCCGAACGGTGTCTATCCCGAGGTCGGCGCCTCCTGTGACGCGATGGGCCCCGGTGCGTTCGACCCGAGCAACCCGCCGCCGTTCGACCCGACCCCGCCGGGCCCGGACGCGAAGCCGATGGACTACAAGGGCACCGCAGGCGCCCAGCCGGATGCGACAGGTGGCACCCAGGCCCCCGTCGTCCCGGGTCAGTAACTCGATGCCGGACGACAATCTGGTGGAAGAGCAGGCCGAAGCCCCGCAACCGGCGTGGTCCCGAGCGGTCATCATCGGAGCCTCGCTGGTCGCCGTGCTGCTGCTCGGCGCCACTATCGGCATGCTCCTCACCAGGTCGCTGACCACCGAACCGGCGGCAGCGCCCGGCGCCGGTTCGGTGGAGGTCGGTTTTGCCCAGGACATGTCGGTCCACCACCTGCAGGCGGTGACCATGGCCAACTGGGCGCGCGACCACAGCACCGATCCCGAGGTCAAACAGCTCGCCTTCGACATCACGGGCACCCAGACCGAACAGGTCGGCCGGATGAAGGGTTGGCTCATGATCTGGGACCAGCCGGAACAGACCACCGGCGCTTACATGCAATGGATGACCCAACCGATGGCGGGACACGCTCAAGGCAGTCAGATGACCATGTCCCCCACCAACGGCGCGCCGATGCCCGGCATGGCGTCCACGGCCGAACTCACGAAGCTGCGGTCGCTGACCGGTAAGGCGCTGGACGTCTACTTCCTGCAGCTGATGCTGCGGCACCACCAGGGCGGGGCGACCATGGCGCAGTACGCGCAGGACCATTCATCGTCGAGCGTGGTGAAGGCGTTGACCCGGAGCATCCTGGTGTCGCAGAGCGCCGAGATGGACCAGATGACGCTGATGCTGAAGGCCCGTGGCGCCGAGCCCCTGCCTGCTTCCTGACACCGTCTGTCCGTGAAGGCCACATTGAGGGACTCTGAGTCCCTCAATGTGGCCTTCGCGGCGTTACCAGGACAGGCGTTACCAGGACAGGTCTTCGCAGCGTTTGGCGCACTCGAGAGCTTCGACCTGCAGTGTCGCGTGCTCGATCGAATAGCGCGTCGAGAGCAGGTTCTGCGCCTTGGTAAGGACATCGGACTGCTGCGCGGCCGCATTGATCGTCAGATGGGCCGAAGCGACCTCCATGCCCGACGTGAGCGTCCAGACGTGCAAGTCGTGGACGTCCGCGACGCCGGGCAACGCGGAAAGCTCGGCTGAGATGGCGGCGACATCGACCCCTTGCGGCGCGTGCTGGAACAGGATCCGCAGGGCCCGCCTGGCGAGCTGGTAGGTCCGCGGCAGGACGAAGAGCCCGATCGCGACACCGATGATCGGGTCGGCGTACCGCCAGCCGGTCAACAGCGTCACCAGCCCGCTGATCAGCACTCCGACCGAGCCGATCATGTCGGCGAGCACTTCCAGGTACGCCCCGCGGACGTTGATGCTCTCCTTCGCGCCGGACCGCAACAACAGGAACGACACGATGTTGGCGACCAGCCCTGCGGCCGCGGCGAGCATCACCGGAAGCCCCGGCACCGCTGGCGGGTCACTGATCCGGCTGAGCGCTTCGAACAACACGTACCCCGCGACGCCGAACAACAGGATCGCGTTACCGAGCGCGGCCAGCACCTCCGCGCGATACAGGCCGAAAGTGCGGCTGAACGTCGGTCCGCTGCGCCGCGCCAGCATGATCGCCGCCAGCGCCATCCCGATCCCGAGCACGTCGGTGAACATGTGCGCCGCGTCGGAGATCAACGCCAGCGACGACGTCGCGAACCCGACCACGAACTCCAGCACCATGAACGCCGCACCGATGAGCAACGCGGCGATCAGCGCGCGCAGGTACCGGCCCGACGCACTGCCCTCCGCCGGAACATGCCCGTGCCCGTGTCCATGACCCATCGTCGTAGCCTCCCGAGCTCGCTCCGGCGAATATATAGTCACATGCGCATATATGCAATACAGGTAACCCTAACTTCTCCTGGACGATACCGTCCGGATGCCGCGAGGCCCTATCCCTCCAGTGAATCTTCCCGGTCAGCGAGATGGCCGCCCACCGCCGAAGCGGCAGGTGATGACCACCTTCGAAACCCACTGGAGCGATGCGGTAGACTTTTCCCTGTTGCGCAGCAATGCGCCTTGGTAGCTCAGGGGATAGAGCACTGCCCTCCGGAGGCAGGTGTCGCAGGTTCGAATCCTGCCCAGGGCACCAGCAGCACGAGGCAGGCCTCTACCGGCGGAAACGCGGTCGGGGCCTGTTTTCGTTGCGTCGCGGCCGAAGAGAAATCCACTGTGGACATTCGACCCCCCACGCGCTCGGATCTTGCACCAGCAAACCGGCCGGTTCGCGAATAGACGTCCCGACAACGAACTCGCGACACCGGTGTCAGTGAATCTCCAACCAGAGCTCACAGGGTCGTAGCCGTACGTCGTGGGACAAGATCAAAGACGCGAGCATCCGCGACTGCCTGAACGCGGTTTACCGGAACATCACCACCGGCGATCTCGACTCGATGGAATTCCATTGTGTGACAAGCAAAGACCTGCGAACCGTGGTCCCGCCGTGAGGTGCTCGGTGCCGTCTGAAACACAGAAAAGTCGGTCCCACCCACTGTTGACCAAATCCGCCACTGAGCATGGTAGACCGGCTGGAAGGTATACGCCTTACCCGATTAGCGTGTATGGTCTAGACCTTGTCGCGATCGGTAAGGCGCTGGCCGGGTGGCCTGGGCTGGGCATGCACGTGTCGTCAAGTTCGCCCGGCCGTGGTGAATAGTTGACATAGTAAAGAACTTTGCTATATCAACTAGCACACGGAAGGCGTCGGATCCCGAACACCCGGGGAATGATCCGCCCGCGGCCTGCCAGGTCCCCGCCCGGTCACTGAACCCATCAAGAGGTGCCCATGTACCGAAGAGCCTTGTCCGGCCTTTGTGGCGTCGCATTGCTTACTGCCTGTGCTCTGTTCATTCTTCCCCCCAACGAAGTTCGCGCGGACGTCGTTGCCCCGGCTGATGCCCAGCTGGTTGCCGCGGCTGGTGCCGCAACACCCTTCGTGACGGTCGAAGCCGAGGCCGGGACGCTCGGCGGCAGTGCCCGCATCCGCTCCATCAGCCCGGGCGCGACGGCACCGACAGCAGCCTCTTTGGAGACCGAAGCCTCGGGCTACTCGCTGGTCGAACTGAAGACCACCGGTGATTCGGTGACGATACCGAACAGCACGGGCAAGAACGCCAATACACTCGTGGTCCGCGCCTCGATTCCGGATAAATCGACAGGCGGCGGCATCAGCGCGACGGTCAACCTGTATGTCAACGGTGTGTTCCGCCAAGCGATCACCCTGAGCTCTCAACAAGCTTGGAACTACCGCGACGCGACCACCAACCCGGACGATCCCAACGGCGGCGGCAAGGCCTACCGTTTCTACAATGAGTTCCCCATCTGGATCACGGGTGCTCCCATCGCCACGGGTAGCACCATCAAACTCCAGAAGGACGCTGCCAACACGGCTGCCGTCTACGACATCGATTCCGTTGATCTGGAAAACGTCGCGGCTGCGCTGACCCAACCGGCCAACTCGCTGTCCGTCATCACCTATGGCGCGGATCCGAACTTCACGAAGGATTCGACAGTCGCCATCCAGAACACGGTGAATGCCGCCCGAACGCAGGGAAAGTCGGTGTGGATCCCTCAGGGCAAATATCTGACGAACAGTCTGGCGTCCACGCCGTTGAACTTCACCGGCGTGAAGGTACAGGGCGCGGGCATGTGGTATTCCACCATCTATCGTAAGGTTCCCCTTCCGGCCAACTCCTGGCGTTCGCAGATCCTGGTGGGCTCGGGCACCACGCTGACAGACCTTCAGATCGATGCCAACGCCATTTGGCGAGGAGTCGGTGGCACCGGCGGTTCGGACTACGGAATCAACGCCAGCGGTGCCGGTGGCTGGCTGGTCGACCGGATCTGGACGCGGCACATCGACGCCAATTGGCTGTCGGGCACCAATGGCATTGTTCAGAACAGCCGGACCGCGGACACCTACGGCGACGGTTTCAACGTCAACAATGGCAACACGCCAAATCCTGACAAACTCGGCCGCAACATCACGATCCGGAACAACTTCGCCAGGAATACCGGTGACGATTCCTTCGCGACGTATTCCGACGCCGGCGCCAGCGGCACCAACGGCCAGGTGATCGGTACAAAGATCCTGAACAACACCGCTATTGCACCATGGTGGGCCAACGGCATCCGGGTCGCCGGCGGGCAGAGCATCGAGGTGAGGGACAACCTGGTGAACAGCGTGTCATCGAACAGCGCCCTCGACCTCGGCGTGTTCGGCGACACGGGACACCCCTTGCAGTCCGTCACGGTCAGCGGAAATGTCCTACTCGGCGGCGGCGGCTGGAACGGCGTCCGGCACGGTGTGCGGATCAGTTCACCGTCCAGCACCTCGCTGTATCCGACCGCTTACTCGAACGTCACCATGAGCAACAATGTGTTGCGCGGAGCCCTCCGTGCCGGCCTCTACATCGATCGAACGCGCGTCAACCTGACGCTGACGAACAACACGATCGACCATCCGGCAAAGCAGGGGATCTGGATCCCGACAGGAGTCACCGGAACGGGGTCCTTCACGGGTAACACCGTGCAGAATCTGCTCGCGGGCCAGCTCGCAACTCAGAACGACTCATCGGCCACGTTCAAGATCACCGGCTGAACTCGAGAGTGTTTCGCGGGGCTCTAACCCCGCGAAACACTCACGAGCGGGGGTCGATGTGGGTTTTGGGACCGGGGCCGCCGGGGCGTTGACCGGCGAGGACGGCTCCGACCTGGTCGAGGCCGACGGTCGCGCCCACCAGCGGGCGTGGGTCGACAGCACCGGAGGCGTAGCTCTCGATGGTCCCGGCGAGTCCGGCCGACCCCGCGAGGACGCCGACGGCCGTAACGTCCTTCAACGCCAGGGTGCGGCTGTCGACGAGACTGGGTGTCCCGGCGAGTCCGATGTAGACGATCCGCTTTCCCGGCTCCACGAGTTCGAGCGCCATCGCCGGGAGGTTCGGCGAGTTCGACGCGTCCACAACGGCGTCCCACGGGAGCGCGGGGAGGTCCTCGGCACGCCAGACGCCGGAGAAACCCAGTCCCCGCGCGAAGTCGAGTTTTCGGTCCGAGCGGTCCACGAGGTGCACTTCCGCGCCCTGCGCCCTGGCGAACTCGCCGACGAGCAGCCCGATCGTGCCGAGGCCCAGCACCAGAATCCGCTCTCCCGCCGACAACTCCGCACCCCGGACCGCGCGCAATGCGTTGCCGCCGGGTTCCACCAACGCACCGGCCACGTCGTCGACACTGTCTGGCAACGCGAACAGAGCCGCAGCGGGTACCGCAAGCTGTTCGGCGAGCGCGCCGGGGAAACCACCGCGGATGCCGATCTCGAAGCGGTTCTCGCACACATTGTGACGGCCGGCCAGACACCGGCGGCAACGCCGGCAGCCGAGCATGGTGTCACCGGTGACGCGTCGGCCCAGCCAGGATTCCTCGATGCCTTGCCCCACCGCGGAAACGACCCCGCACCACTCGTGGCCGAGCCGCATCGGATAGCGGGCGTGGCCTTGATGCAGGTAGGTCATCTCGCCGGTGTAGAACTCGACATCGGTACCGCAGACACCCACTCGCGAGACGTCCACCACGACCTGGCCGGGTCCGGCTTCGGGCGCCGGGACCTCGTGGACCGCGCCTTCACGAGGGCCGGTGACGACGAAGGCCCTCACCAGCCGGACCAAGCCGGCACCGGGAGGCCGCTGATTCCGAGGTCACAGGCGAAAAGCCGGCCCCCGGCGGTGGTGATCAGCAGGGTGTCGAGGCTTGGGCCGATGAAGGCGACGCTGGTTGTGTTGGGAGCGGCCACTTCCACGGTTGTCACGTGCTTTCCCTCGGGCGTGTGGCAGCGGACTTCACCGGCGCCCCAGATCGCGATCCACAGGTTGCCGTCGACGTCGACGCAAAGCCCGTCGGGCGAACCTTCGGTGATGTGCAAGAACTCCCTGCGCGGGCCGAGGCTTTCGTAGTCGCGGATCCAAACCCGCCCGGAAGTCGTATCGACGCTGTACATCAACCGGCCGTCGGGCGACCACGCCAAACCGTTGGACAGCGTCAAGTCGTCATCGATGATCGTGAAATCCGAACCTTCCACGCGGACAAGGCTTTCCTGCTTCTCCCGGCCGTCGAGCGCGAGGCTGCCGACCAGGAACCGGCCAGACGGGTCGCAGCCGCCGTCGTTCAACCGGCTGGCCCTGCCATCCTCGATCAGCTGCACGCCCGCGGTTCGTGTGCCGTCCAAAGCGACTGTCCACAGCTCACGCTCACCGGCTACGAGCAGCTCACCGGACGCGGAGCAGACGACCGCTCCCACCGTTGCGGGGAACTCGAACCGATTGCGCGGCACCACTTCACCGTGGCTCCACACTCCACTGTGGACGTTACCGGCGTTGATGTCGACCCACAGCAACCGCTGCCGCGCGGCGTCCCAGAGCGGCCCTTCGCCGAGCTCGTAGGACTCGCCGGAGACCGCCTCGGCGCGGAAGGTCTTCACGTCACACGCGGTCGATTGCCACTACGCTGAGCCACGTTCGGAATATAGCACCAACGGAAGGCCGCCCATGGCTGAGCAGCGCAGCTCGCAGTGGTACCGAGGCACCGGCCGCAACGCCTACATCCATCGGGCGTGGATGCGCCGCGGACTGCCCGCGCACGCCTTCGACGGCCGCCCGCACATCGCGATCGCGAACACCGCGTCGGACCTCACGCCGTGCAACGCACATTTCAACGAGGTCGCCGAGAGTGTCAAACAGGGCGTCTACGAGGCCGGTGGCATCCCACTGAACCTGCCGGTGGTGTCACTGGGCGAGACGCAGGTACGCCCGACGGCGATGCTGTGGCGCAACATGGCCGCGATGGCCACCGAGGAGATGCTGCGGGCCAACCCCATCGACGGCGTCGTGCTGCTCGGCGGCTGCGACAAGACCATCCCGGCGCTCCTGATGGCCGCCGCGTCGGTCGACCTGCCCGCCGTGGTTCTTCCCGGCGGCCCCATGCTCACGGGCACCTTCCGCGGCGCGGCACTGGGCTGCGGAACCGACGTCTGGCGGCTGTCGGAGGAGGTCCGCGGCGGGACGCTGTCGGAGGAGCAGTTCCTCAAGTCCGAGTCGTCCATGATCCGCAGCCGCGGCCACTGCAACACCATGGGCACGGCGTCGACGATGGCCTTGGTCGCCGAGGCGCTCGGCACCACGTTGCCCGGGATCGCCGGGACACCCGCCGCCGACAGCCGGCTGCTGGAAGGCGCGCACGACACCGGGCGGCTGGCCGTCGAAATGGTCGCTGAGCAGCGCCGCCCGAGCAGCCTGCTGACCCGCGGCTCGTTCCTCAACGCCATCGTCGCGCTCGCGGCGCTGGGCGGTTCGACCAACGCCGTGGTGCACCTGCTCGCCATCGCCGGACGGCTCGGCATCGAGCTGACGCAGGACGACTTCGACCGCACCGGCGCCGACGTCGGCCTGCTGGTCGACCTGCAACCGGCGGGACGCTTCCTGATGGAGGACTTCCACCGTGCGGGTGGCCTCCTGGCGGTGCTCGCCGAGGTCCGCGACCTGCTCGACCCGACAGCGCTGACCGTGACCGGCAAGCCGCTGGTCGACTACCTCGGCGACGCGGAGATCTGGGACCCCGAAGTCATCCACGCGCGGGGCAATCCGCTCCAGCCGAACGCCGGAATCGCGGTGCTGTACGGGAATCTCGCCCCGGACGGTGCCGTCATCAAACCCGCCGCCGCGTCACCGGAGCTGCTGCGCCATCGCGGCCGGGCACTCGTCTTCGACTCGATCGAAGACCTGCACACCCGCATCGACGACCCCGAACTGGACGTCGATGCAGATTCCGTGCTGGTCCTGCGCGGCTGCGGCCCCAAGGGTTACCCGGGGATGCCGGAGGTGGCGAACATGCCGCTGCCCACCAAACTGCTCCAGCAGGGTGTCCGGGACATGGTCCGGATCTGCGACGGCCGGATGAGCGGCACCGCATACGGGACCGTTGTCCTGCACGTGTCGCCGGAGGCGGCGGCCGGTGGCCCGCTCGCGCTGGTCCGCACCGGCGACTTCATCGTGCTGGACGTCGAAGCGCGCAAGCTGAACCTCGACGTTCCCGCCGAAGAACTCGCGCAGCGCACTCCCGACGCCGCGACAGTGGCCGCCTACGCGAACCCGAAGCGCGGCTGGGAACGGCTGTACGTCCAGACCGTGCGGCAGGCCAATACCGGTGCCGACCTCGACTTCCTCACCGGGTCCAGCGGCGATCAGGTGTCCCGCGAATCCCACTGAGCTACCGCAAGAAGGCCTCGGCCATCGGCAGGAGCAGGTCGGAGCGGGTCATGACGCCCATGTGCGTGGTGCCAGGGAGAACTGCGAGCTGCGAGCCGGGGATGAGGTCGTGCATTTCCGCCGCGTGCTCGACGCGCACGAAGTCGTGGTCGCCGATGACGAGCAGCGCGGGCGCGGTGATCGCGCGCAGCTCGTCGTCCTTCCACCCCTCCAACGCGTGCACCATGCCCGAGGTCTTGCCCATGATCGCGTCGAAGTGCTCCGGGTGCGGCGCGACGCGGGCGTAGGCGTCTTGCATGGCCTGGAAATCGGCCTGGGTCGGCATCCGCGTCGACGTCGGATCGCCCGCGGCGATTTCCGGGTAGTAACCGTCGGGCCGGAAGTGCGCGGAGGCGACGATCATCCGGCCGACGCGGCCAGGGTGGCGCATCGCGAGCTGGAGCGAGGTCAGTCCGCCGAGGCTGAACCCGAACACGTCCGCGCTTGCGATGCCGAGGTGGTCGAGCAGCCCGGCGACGTCGTCGGCGAGGTTCTCCAGTGACATCTCCCGCTCGGCGTCGGCGGTGTGGCCATGGCCCTGGAGCTCGACGGCGATCACCTGCCGCGTCTCGGCGAGCGCCGGCAGCACAGCGGCGAACGTCAGGTCGATGGTGAGCAGGCCACCGTGCAGCAGTACCAGCGGACGGCCGCTGCCGTGGACCTCGTAGTACAGCTCCAGGCCGTTCACGCTCGCGTAGCCGGTGGTCATCGTCAAGTCTCCCTCGGTGCCGTAGTTCTCCGTCTTACCACTGCGACGAACGGGAGCAGCCGGAATCGACACGTTCGGTCAGATGATTCCGACGGAACGCTGTGAAGGGGTCCTTGAGGGACTTGGCCTGGCGAAGCGGTCGGTGGCGGCGATGAGCGATGCGCTCATTCCGTCGTCGCTCACGTGGTGACCGGCTTCGCCGATGAGCACGAGTTCGCAGGCGGGCCAGGCGTGCTTGAGCTCCCATGGAGTCCCCCGCAGATTCCCGACATCTAGCACACCCTGCACGATGACACCCGGAATACCCGCGAGCGAGCCGATCCCGTTGAGCACGACCCCGTCGCCGAGCCAGCTGTCGTGCCGCCAGTAGTGGGTCACGATCCGGGTGAACGCCAGCCGGAAATCGACGTCGAGGAAGCGCGCGCTCGGCTCGGGCGAGGGTGCGATGGCCGCTTCCCAGTCGCACCAATCGCGCGACGCCCGGTGCCGCACCGCGGGATCGGGGTCGAAGAGCAGCCGGTGATAGCCGTCGAGCAGGTCGTCGTCCGGCACCGCGGCACGGAAGCGCGCCCACGCCTCGGGGAAGAGCCCGCCGAGCCCGCGGGTCAGCAGTTCGTACTCCGCGTGGCCTCCGGTGTACACACCCGTCAGGACGAGTTCCGACACCCGTGCCGGGTACCGCTCGGCGTAGACGAGCCCGAGGATGGAACCCCACGAACCGCCGAATACCAGCCACTTCTCGATCCCCAGCCGCTCCCGCAGCAGCTCGAGATCCGCCACGAGGTGGTCGGTAGTGTTCGCGGACAGGTCGACGTCCGGCTCGCTCGCGTGCGGGGTGCTCCGGCCGCAGCCACGCTGGTCGAGCAGGACGATCCGGTACGCCTCGGGGTCGAAGAACCGCCGGTGACCCGGAGTGCAGCCGGACCCGGGCCCGCCGTGGAGGACCACAGCGGGTTTGCCGCCGGGGTTGCCGCAGACCTCCCAGTAGACGAGCTCGCCGTCGCCGACGTCGAGCATCCCGTGGTCGTACGGCTCGATTTCCGGGTACACGGCTCCCTCAGCGCATGCCGGCGAGCGCCGCCGCGAGGTGCCGTCGAATTTCCTGGTCCTCGGCGAACACGCGCCAGGAACCGTTGCCCGCCAACCTTTCGTCGCGGTCTAGCACAGCGCGAAGCACGGGCTCGGCCGCCGCGGGCAGGGGTTTGATGGTGGCCAGGTACTTGACGGCCCGCTGGACGGCGGGCCTGAACTCGGTGGCCGACCCGACGACGTCGAGCAGAGCCGTCACCCCGTCCGGATCCGCGGCCACCTGCCAGAGCGCGTTCGCGGCCTCCACCCGCTCCCACAGCTCGTCGCCCGCCATCAGCACGCGCAGCCAGCCGGCGTACGCGGCCGCCGCGGGACCCAGCGTGCCCAAGTGACGAGCGGCCGTGTGCCGCTCGGCCCCTGCCGGGTCCGCGACCGCGAGGCCCAGGATTTCCGTCGCCTGCTTGGATTTTCCGGTGACCATCGCGAGCGCTCCGGCGGCGGGCCAGCGGTGCCGCGGATCGAGGTGGGAGTCCTGGGCGAGCTTGCGCAGGAGACGTTTAGTCGCCGCGCCGGCCGGTCCGATCGCGGCGAGCGCTTCGGCGGCCCACGACGGCGCTTCGGAGTGCAGCAGCGGCCGGACCTGGGTGACGGCCTTGGCCGCGGCCGGTCCCCACGCGGCGACCACCTCCGCGAACGGCCGCCAGGCGTGCAGATGGTCCCCCATGAGCAGGCGCCTGCCGACCCCGCGGATCAACGTGTCCGCGTATTGCGGCACCTCCCACAGCACCTCGTGGATACCGGGCACCTCGATCATCGTGCCGCTGTCCCGCGGGAAGCCGACGCTGTAGTACGAGTATCCGAGCCGGTTGCCTTCGAGCCTGGCCAGAAGCGGTGCCACACAACGGGAATCGCCCATCCGTGCGAGTCCCCACAGCGCCAGGTCGGCGAACTGGACGTCCCCGCGCGCGATGGTCTCGTCGCCGAGCATCGCGGCCAGCGCGCCGGCGTACTCGGACGCTTCCGGCCCGAGACCCGCTACGAGCTGGACGGCCAGCGCCCGGATCTCGACCTCGCCGTCTTCGAGCAGCGGGGCGATCATCGGCAGCAGCGCGGCGACCGCGGAACGGCGCTCGTTGAGCAACGTGGCTGCCGCGTACAACGCCCCCAGCCGGCGTCGCGGATCTTCGTGCCCGATCAGCCCGGCGACAAGCCGGACCCGCCCACCGACGTCGTCGCCAAGGGTGGAACCAGCCCAGCTGACCACGCCGGCCGCGTCCATGTCGACGGCGTGGACCCCGCGCCAGACGTCGAGTTCCGGTTCGCTCAGCGCCTCGATCAACACGTCCAGATGCCTTTCCGGCCGGAAGGACAGGGCAGCGGCCAGCTGGACCTGCCTGTCGGCGTCGCTCAGGCGCTCCTCCATCCAGCTTTCGACCTCGGGAGGCGCCAGGTCACCGACGGCCAGCACCAGGTTGAGCCGCACCGCGCGATCGGTCTCGGCCGCCCAGCGCCACCGGAACGCCCGCCAGATCGTGCCGTTGACGTCGTCGGTGATGGCCAACGCCTCGGCCGCGGTCTGCCGGACCATCGGATCGGGGTCGTCGAGCAGCATGCCCACTACCGGCACCGCCTTGGCCCAGGCCTCGTTCCACTGCGGATCGTCCGGTTCGTCGGCGGTCAGCATGATGAGCATGCCGAGGATCTCCGCGCGGCAGGTCACCTTTTCGTCCGCCGCGAGCCGCACCAGGAACGGCAGGACGGCAATCACCACCGGCCAGGACAGCGAACCCTGGCGGACGAGCGCGGAATCGAGTTCCCAGCAGGCGACGTCGCCCTTTTCCGGATCGGCGACGGCACGCAGCATCCCCGGGATGTCCTCGGCCGAACGGGAATGCAGCGGCAGCTCCGCCCATGGCACGTCGTCGAGGCCGGCCAGAGCGGTGAAATCTTCAGACACCCCGCGAGTCTAAGGGTAGTCAGCGCGGCCAAAGGTTGGCCTCGGGACACTCACGAGCCACCCACACCCAGCCTTAGTCCGTAAACCCACTCGCCACGACTTCCGGCCGGCCACGGCCGGAAGTCTTCACCGCGCGCGCTCGCCGAAGGCCAGGTTTACGGGAGCAGGGCGCCCCCGGCACCCAACCCCAACCGACCCACCCACGCCACGCCCTGGTCACGCAAACCTGATCGCGCGCCGCCAATAAACACAGGCTTCTAGCCATGCCTCACGACCCAGCCACGCAGCTCTAAACCAATTCAGTGGTCTGGGGAGTCTCCGCCGTGGCCCTGTTGTTCGGCCAGGAACCGCTCGAACTGCGTGCCCAGCTCCTCGGCCGTCGGCATGTGCTCGACCGACTCGGCGAGCAGGCTGTCCCGCCCGGCTGCCTCGACGAACGTGTCGTACTGCCGTTCGAGGGCGCGCACCACATCCGCGACCTCGTCGGACTCGGCGACCTGCCGGTCGATCTCCGCGTCGGCCTGGCGGGCGGATTCCCGCAGGTCGGCGTCAGGAAGGGTCAGACCCGTGGCCTTCGCCAGGGAATCCAAGATCAGGACCGCGGCAGCCGGGTACGACGCCTGCGCCAGGTAATGCGGCACATGCGCGGCGAAACCCATCGCGTCGTGGGCCGACTCGCCGAGGCGCAGCTCCATCAGGCCGGAGATGCTGCTCGGGACCTGCATGCGGTTGGGCAGCGGTTGGTGCTCACCGATCAGCTCGACGCGGGTCGCGTGCGCGGTGACGCCGAGCGGCCGGGTGTGCGGCGCGCCCATCGGGATGCCGTGGAAGCCGACCGTGAGGCGGACTCCCCAGCGCTCGATCAGTGAGCGCACCGCGACGATGAACAACTCCCAGTGACTGTCCGGCTCGGGACCGGTGAGCAGCAGGAACGGCGCGCCATCGGTGTCGTGCAGCAGGTGGACGACCAACTCGGGTGCGTCGTAGCTCTCCCAGTGGTCGATCGCGTACGTCATGGGCGGACGGCGGGCGCGGTAGTCGATCAAGCCGTCGACGTCGAAGCGCGCCACGACCCGGTGCTCCAGCTTGCTGAGCAGGTGGCCAGCGACCAGTTGACCAGCGGATCCGGCGTCCATGAAGCCGTCGAAGTGGTGCAGGAGGACGGCCCCGTTCAGATCGGGGACGTCGGAGTCCACCTCGTACAGATCCTCCGGATCCTGCGCCACCAAGTCCTCCTACCGCTCATGTGCGAGTGCCTCTTCCCCGTTTCAACGCAGGCCGGCCTCGAATCAATCCCGCACGTGGCAATGTTAGTGGTCTTGCGTGTCGCGGAGGTTTCAGCGCACCCCTAGTGCGCGGCCTAAATGTTCACCGGTCGGATTCGGGCAGCGACCAGTAGGCCAGCAGCACCACGACCAGGCAGGAAGTAGCCGCGAGGATGACCGCGCCGACGAGCTGCGCGGTGTCCGAGGTCGCCGTCCGCAACGCCGCGAAAAGCGCGCAGACCAGGGCCGATGGCAGGATCAGCGCGGCGATGACCGGGATCCGGCCCGCTCGCCCGCCACGTTCGCGGTTCGATGCGTGCAGCGCGGCGGCCACCAGGCAGCAGATCGCCGCCGCCAGCAGAATGCCGCCGACGGTGTCGCTCAAGCGGTGCCAGCCGAGGGCGATCGTGGCCGCGGCGACCCACGCGACGCCGAGCGCGCCGGGCACTACCACGTACGGCCGCACCCGGCGAGGCACCACGAGCGCGAGCGCCAGCACGATGGCCATCGCGGCGGTGACGTGTCCACTCGGGAAGCTGTTGTGCGTCGCCACCGAGCCACTGCCGGTCAGCGGCGGCCGGTCGAAGACGTACATCTTCAGCACGTGCGCGATCAGCAGCGAGCCACCCAGCACCGCCGAGCCGGCGACGGCGAGCGCGAACCGGCGTCGCAGCAAGGCGATGGCCAGCAGCAGGACGGCGGCCCCGCAAAGCACCGCTATCTTGTCGCCGTCACGCAGCGGTGTTGCCCAGTCCGATGTGGACGCGAGGCCGGACTGGGCGCTGCGCACCACCCCGTTTTCCGCCGCCTGTCCGCCGGTGGTACGGACGAAGATGAAGTAGGACAACAGGAACGCGGTACCGAAGCCCAGCGCGCCCGCCAGCGAGAGTTGTACCGCTGACGCTCGTCGATGCCAGGCGGGTGCCGCTTCGTTTGGCGAGTCGGACTTCCGGTGTTCCCGGCTTTGCGGTTCCAGCGTAGTGACGGCCATGAACCCGATTCTGCGGTGGAAATTTACCGATCCTGTACGGACAATGTCCTGGTTTCGCTACAGAACCGGATCGAGTCGCGCCAGCCTGGCGATTTCCGAATAATGGCGGGGTGGCAGTGGTTTTGTTGGTCGAGGACGACCGCGCCGTCAGGGAGGGGCTTCAGCTCGCCTTGCGGCGTCAGGGACATGTTGTGCACACCGGCGAATCCGGGGAGATCGGGCTGGACCTGCTGCGCTCACGGCATCCCGACATCGTGGTGCTGGACCTCATGCTGCCAGGGATCGACGGGTTCGAGACGTGCCGCCGGATGCGCGCGTCGACGGAGGTGCCGATCATCATGCTGACCGCCCGCAGTGACGATTTCGACGTCGTCGCCGGGCTCGAAGCCGGGGCTGATGACTACGTCGTCAAGCCGGTGCAGCCCCGCGTCCTGGACGCGCGGATCCGCGCGGTGCTGCGGCGTGCGGTCAGCGAACGGCCGGCGAACGGCCAGCCCACCGGCGAAACCCACGGCGACCTGGTGATAGACCGCGCGGGGCTCGTTGTCACCAGGAACGGGAACCCGGTTCCGCTGACCCCGACCGAACTGAAGCTGCTGCTGGAGCTGTCGCGGACGCCGGGCCAGGTGTTCAGCCGGCAGCAGATCCTCACCGCCGTCTGGGATCACGACTATCTCGGTGACTCCAGGCTCGTCGACGCCTGTGTGCAGCGACTGCGGGCCAAGATCGAGAACGTGCCCGCCAAACCGGAGCACGTCCAGACCGTCCGCGGGTTCGGCTACCGCTTCGGCCGCTCGTGAAGCGAACTCGCGTCAAGCTTTGGCTTTCGGGCCTGCGGCCCAGGCTCGTGGCCGCGTTCGCCCTGGTGACGTTGTTCGGCGCGATGGCCGCCGCCGGGGCGAGCTACGTCTCTGCCCGCACCACCATTCTCGCCGGGTTCCAGGACCAGACGATGAACCGGCTGAAGGACCAGATCACCTCGAGCGCGCCGAGCCTGACGCTGCCACCGACCCAGCAGGGCCTCGATGCGTTCGCGTCCTCGCTGAAGGTGTCGGCCGTGGTGATCTACAAGAATCTTCAGTCGACGACCGGCCCGACCCTCTCGGACATTCCGGCGGGACTACGAGTCGCGGTGTCGGGCAACACTCAGCTGGTGTTCCAGCGGGTGCTCCGAGCCGGGACACCGGAGTTCGTGGTCGGCACCACGGTGCTGAGCCGGGAGGCGAACGGGGTGGCCAGACCAACCGGGCTGGAGGTCTACACCGTCACATCCTTGTTGGCCCAGCAAGTCGCCATCGACGAACTCGCACGTTCGGCGTGGCAGACGGCGGCGCTAGCCCTGCCACTGGCCATCGCGCTCGCCTTGCTCGCGGCCAGGGGCGTGCTCCGGCCGGTACGGGAGCTCAACACCGCGGCCCGCCAGCTCGGCGACGGGAAGCTGGACGTCCGGCTCCGGGCACGCGGGTCGGACGAGCTCGCGCAGTTGGTGCACACGTTCAACGACACCGCCATCGAGTTGGAACGGACCGTCGGCGAGCTCCGCGGGATGGAAGCCGACGCACGCCGGTTCGTCGCCGACGTCTCGCACGAGCTGAGAACCCCGCTGGCCGCGATGACAGCGGTCACCGACGTGCTGGACGAGGACGCCGACAGCCTGCCGCCGGACACCGCTGTCGCGGCGCGGCTGGTGTCGGAAGAGACGCGGCGGCTCACCCGGCTGGTGCAGGACCTGGTCGAGATCTCGCGGTTCGACGCCGGTCGCGCCGAACTCCAGCTGGACGAGTGGGAACTGCCGACTGCGATCAAGGACAGCGTCGAGGCCCGTGGCTGGCGGTTCGGCCAAGACCTGGTCGCCGACCTGCCCAGCGGTATCACCGCCTGGGTGGACCGGCGGCGGCTCGACATCATCGTGGCCAACCTGGTGGGCAACGCGATCCGGCACGGCGCGCCGCCGGTCGAGCTGCGACTGCGCAACATCGGCACGGCCGTCACCTTCGAGGTCACCGACCACGGCCCCGGTATGGCCCCGGCTGTGCTTCCCCATGTCTTCGACCGGTTCTCGAAGGCCGACAGTGCTCGAACGCGTTCTGAAGGCAGCGGCCTCGGGCTGGCCATCGCGCTCGAGAACGCCCGCCTGCACGGCGGCACCATCAAAGCCATGAACACCGGCAGCGGCGCGACCTTCGTCCTGACCCTGCCCCTGATCCGGAGGCTGCCATGAAGGTGCGCCTATTGGCCGCCCTCGCGGCGCTGCTGACAGCCACGGCGTGCGGAGTGCAACCGTCGGGCGTGATCAATGCCGGCGAGGCGCCGAGCATCCAGGACATGAGGAGCCCGGCCCCCGTCGGCAACGTGATCCTGTACTTCCTCGTCGACGGCCGTCTCACCAGCCTGCACCGGCAGGTTCAGGGCAAGGTCACCGCCGCCGGCGCATTGAACCTGCTGCTGGCCGGGCCCACCGACAAGGAAAGCGCGAACGGCGCGCAAACCCTGCTGCCGGCGACATCCGGGGCGGGGGTGACCGGGTCCCCGATCCCGGACGTCACCGTGCCTTTCCCCGTCCACCAGCTACCGCAGCTCGCGATCTCGCAACTGGCGTGCACCACGCTCGCGGTGGTCCAGCCGGTGGACAATCCGGACTCCCTGATCAGCCTGATCGGCACCGACGGCGTCGTGGCCGAGCTGAAGCGGTGCATCTCTTGACCCGCAAACAAGTCCCTGAAGGTCACCGTGAGGGCATTAGAGTCCCTCACTGTGACCTTCAGAGCACGTCACCACCGGGGCGCCGCTACGCAGTGGAGGCCCCCTTGCGCCGGTACGCGAGGAGTAGCTGCTTCTCGGCGTCACGGAGGTAGCGGTCGAGCGCCAGCTCGGCGAGGTCGAACCGCTTACGCCCCAGGTGTTTCACGATCCTGTGGTGCCGCGCGATGTACGGCTCGAAGAACCCTCGGGTGTTCTCGGTGAGCACGAAGAACAGACGTGTTTCGGCGAGTACCTGACGCATCGTCGTGCTGACCCGCTCGCTGGCGGCGAGGTCCGCGACGGCCTGGTGGAAGCACATGCTCGCCGTCCCGGCGGCCAGCCAGTCCTCCACCTCCGCCGCCCGGCGGCCGTCGGCCACACCCTGCTCGACCGCGGTGAGGTCGAGTTCCTCCAACTCGGCGGCTCGGCGCACCGCGCCACATTCGACGAGCCGCCGGACGGCGTAGATGTCTTCGATGTCGTCTGTGGTCAGCTCACGGACGAAAACACCACGGTTCAGCTCGTGGATCGCGAGCCGTTCGTGCGCCAGGAGCTGGAACGACTCGCGCAGGGTGTTGCGCGAGACGCCGAGCGCGGTGCTGATCGCCGGCTCGGAAAGCCTGGTGCCCGGGAGGAAAACTCCCTCGGTGATGCGCTGGCGCAGAATTCCCGCGACCCGTTCCGCGGTGCCACTGCGTTCCAGCAGATGTCTGTCGCCCATCAACGCCTCGGCTGCGTCCGGAGTAGACACGGCCGCTACCGCACGCCGAGTTCGAAATCCAAGCTATAGCGATTACCGGGCATCGCGCCGGCGGCCTTCGCGCCATCGATCGGCAGCGCCACCCCGCTGATGAAGCGGGATTCGTCACTGGCAAGGAAAACCACCGCCTTCGCGACTTCCCATGCCTCGCCGACCCTGGCCGCCGGGGTGCTCGCGACGAGCTGGTGCTGCTTGGCTTCGAAGTCTTCGGGTGACGCGAGCGTGCCGCGCAGCATCTCGGTGTCGATCGCGCCCGGGTTGACGGTGTTGACCCGGATCCCCTGGTGCGCATGCGCGACGGCGAGGGACTTCATCATACCGACGAGCGCGTGCTTGGTGGCGTTGTACACCGGGTCGCCGGGGCGGCCCATCACCCCGCCATTGGACGACGTCGTGATGATGCTGCCCGCCTTGCGGTCGATCATATGCGGCAGCACCGCGCGAGTGCCGAGGAACGCTGTCCGCACGTTGAGCGCGAAGATGTGGTCGAACTCGTCGACAGTGGTGTCCGCCAGAGGTTTCCCGAAGTGGATGCCGACGTTGTTGAACAGCACGTCGATCCGGCCCGCCTTGGTCAGCACGTCCAGCACGAACTGGCCGACCTGCGTCTCGTCGGTCGCGTCGATGATCGTGTGCGTGTAGTCGACGTATTCGAGCTTTTCGGCGGGCTCGCGGACATCACTCGCGAACACCGTGGCGCCCTCCGCGAGGAACTCCTTCACTGTGGCGAGGCCGATCCCCCGTGCTCCGCCGAAAACCACCGCGACCTTGTCGTCCAACCGGCCCATTACTTTCCCTTTCCCCTCAACGACAACGTTTCGTGCTCGTCAACGCGGTAATCCTCCGGCAGCCGGACGAACGCGCCCGGCTTGCCGGTGTACTGCTCACCGCCGGTACCACCGCGGCGAGGTGTTCACCGGCGGGGTGAGCTTGGCGCGCACCACGAGCACGTTCGGCTCGTCGGCGTCGATGAACTCGCTCAGCAGCCGCCGGAACGCGCGCCCGAAGCCGGACACCCGCTCGGCGTGGACGCCGAAAGAGCGTGCCAGGCCGACGAAATCGGGGCTGTCGAGGTCGACACCCCGGTGCGCCAGGCCGGCCCGATCCTGGTCGTACCGCAGCATTCCGTAGCCACCATCGTCGACGACGACCACGGTCACCGGCAGTTCCTCCTGCGCGAGCGTGGCGAGGTCCCCGCAGCCGTAAAGGAATCCGCCGTCCCCGCTGATGCAGATCGTGCGCCCCTGACCGGCCGCCGCGACCCCGAGCGACGCCGGGAAGCCGTACCCGAGCGTGCCCCAGCCCATCGGATAGGCCAGCTTGCCGGGTGACGGGACGCGGTGGAAGCCGCCGACCCAGTAGCCCGCGATGCACATGTCGGCGACGATCGCGGAGTTCTTCGGGACCACTTCTTCCAGCGTCGAAAGGAGATCCGCGGCCTGCGGCTCTTCTTCGCGGACGCGGTGGCGGAGCCGGTCGCCGATCTTCTTCAGCCGCAAGCTCAGGTCGTGGAGCCCTGGGCGTTCGGGCACGACGAGCGCCTCGACGGTGTCACGGGCGTCGCCGAGCAGCATGACGTCCGGTGGGTAGTTCTTGGCCGCGTCGAGCGCGTCGACGTTGATGGCGATGAGCTTCGGCGGCTGCGGCATGAGCCAGTTCTGGGTCATCAGGCCGTCGAAGTCGGTGCCGATGGCCAGCACGACGTCGGCTTCGTCCCAGAGCACGCCGACCTCTGGCGCGTGGACCGGGTTCGGCGCCAGGCAGGGGTGGTCCACCGGCAACAGGCCGCGGGCGGCGAAAGTGGTGATCACGGGCGCGGCGAGTTTCTCGGCCAGTTCACCGATGGCGGGCCCGGCGCCGGAGCGCAGCGCGCCGCCGCCCGCCCAGATCAGCGGCCTCCTCGCGCCGGCCAGCAGGTGCTCGGCCTCCGCCGTGTCAGGGCGCGCCAAGGCCGGGGGCGACGCCGGGCGACGCCGATGGGTCGCGGCTTCTTCGGTCAGGAAATCGGTGGGGATGCCCAGGTAGACCGGGCCGGTCTGCGGCCGCATGGCGAGTTCGGCGGCTTCGCGGACGGTCGTCGCGATCTCGTCGGCGCTGATGACCGTGAAGCCACCCTTGGTCACCGGCGCGAACATGGCTTGCTGGTCCGACGTCTCGTGCAGGACGCCCCGGACCACGCCGGGGCGTCGGAGCGTCGACGGGATGTCGGTGGCGATGATCAGGATCGGGGCCGCCGAAGCCTTCGCTTCCCCGGCCGCGGCGAGGGTGTTGGCCGCGCCGGGGCCCGTGGTGACGATCGCGACGCCGAGCTTGCCCGTGGTGCGGGCGTAGCCGTCCGCCGCGTAACCGGCCGTTTGTTCGTGGCGGACACCGATGACCCGGATTTTCGTATGTGCCAATGCTTCCCAGATCGGGAGGTTGTGCACACCGGGAAGGCCGAAGACGACTTCGACTCCGAGGGCCGTCAGGGTGTCGGCGAGATGCTGGGCACCAGTGGGTTTGGGCACCGGGCGAGGGTAGTGGATCGTTGAACGATCCAGCAACCAACAAAGGTCTGAGTTTCCGCTCAGGCGTAAAGCTTCTTGGCGTATTCGGGTCCGTAGTAGCGTTCCAGGTTCTCCATGGACTCGTCCGGGGATTCCAGCGTCTGCGCGATCCGAGCCCGCGACGGCAGGTCGCCGGCCAGCCACTGCCGATCCAGTTCGTGCAATCGCGGGCGCGCCTTGTTGGCGGCGCGCTCCACCGGCTCGGGGATCAGCTCCCGCAACTCGGCCTCCGACGTGACTTCCACCAGCTCGGCACTATCCACCCAAATCGCCCCCTCCGTACCCGGCTCGCCCGGCGAGAGGTCTGGACCAGCATGAATCCTGTAAACAAACGTAGCAGTGTGCGTAGACTCTGGCCCCCGGCATGAAATGCCCGGCAACGAAGTCGCAGCACGGAAGGTGGTCCTCGATGTCCTTGATGCCGGTGACCGACTCGATGTTCCTGCTCGTGGAATCGCGCGAACATCCCATGCACGTCGGTGGACTGCAGCTGTTCAAAAAACCCGACGGCGCCGGCCCGGACTACATGCGGGACCTCCGCCTCAACCTGCTCGACAGCGACAACATGCGCCCGATCTTCCGGCGCCGCCCGGCCCGGCCGGTGAACACGCTCGGTCACGTCGCCTGGACCACCGACGCGAACCTCGAGCTCGACTACCATTTCCGGCACTCCGCGCTCCCTCAGCCTGGCCGCATCCGCGAGCTCCTCGAGCTGACTTCGCGATGGCACGGCACCCTGCTGGACCGCCATCGGCCGCTCTGGGAAATCCACCTCATCGAGGGCCTCCAGGACAACCGGTTCGCGATTTACACCAAGGTCCATCACTCCCTTATGGACGGTGTCTCGGCGCTGCGGCAGCTGCAGGGCACGCTCAGCGACGATCCGGCCGACATGGACTGCCCGCCGCCGTGGGGATCACGCGCCGAGGCCGGCGCCAAGCGGCCCGCCCGGGCGTCCGGCTCGCCGTTCCAGAACGCGCAACGCACGCTCAATCAGGTCGCGGGGCTCGGGCCGGCCGCGTTCAAGGTCGCGAACGAGGCCTTCCGTGAGCACACGCTGACGCTGCCGATGCAGGCCCCGAAGACCATGTTCAACGTGCCGATCGGTGGCGCCCGCCGGTTCGCCGCGCAGTCGTGGTCGCTCGACCGGGTCCGAGCGGTCGCGACGAACTCCGGGACGTCCCGCAACGATGTCGTGCTCGCGATGTGCTCGGGTGCGCTGCGTGACTACCTGATCGAGCAGAGCGCGCTGCCCGATGCGCCGATGACCGCGATGGTCCCGGTGTCGCTGCGCCGCAAAACCGATCCGGGCGAACCCTCCGGCAACAACATCGGCGCGCTGCTGTGCAACCTCGCCACGGACAAGGCCGACCCCGCCGAGCGCCTGGCCGCGATCCACAAGTCCATGCGTGACGGGAAGCGGCTGCTCTCCGAATTGACCCCGCTGCAGACGCTGGTGCTGTCGGGATTCAACGTGGCCCAGCTCGGTATTTCGACCATCCCCGGCATCGTCAAGAACACGCGGCCGCCGTTCAACATCGTCATCTCGAACGTGCCGGGACCACGCAAGCAGATGTACTGGAACGGTGCGCAGCTCGACGGCATCTATCCGGCGTCGGTGCTGCTCGACGGCCAGGCTCTCAACATCACCCTGACCAGCAACGGCGACAACCTCGACTTCGGCATCACGGGCTGCCGCCGTAGCGTCCCGCACCTGCAGCGCATCCTCGTCCACCTCGACACCGCGCTCGCCGAACTCGAAGCCGCCACCAAGTAGGTCCCCCCGGGCCAGACATCAAAAGAACAGTTTGACAGTGAGTGTCGCCCCTGGCCATACTCGCCGTCATGCCCGATTCGCCTCCACTGGACGACTTGCGCGTACTCGCACATCCGTTGCGGCTGCGGATCCTTTCGCTGCTCACCGGCACGGCCATGAGCGCCTCCGAAGCTGCTCGGGAACTCGGCGAGTCCCAGGCCAACGTCAGCTACCACCTCCGGCGACTGCACGCCGCCGGGCTGCTGCACATCACCGAGGAGGTCCGGATCCGCGGCGGCCAGGCCAAGCGGTACCGACACGATCCGGAAAGCGGCCCTCAACTGACCAACCGGGACCCGGCCGAAGATCAGGTACTGGTGGCCACGCTCGCGGAGGAACTGCGACGCCGCAACGTATATCGCGACCCGGACAAGCCCAGCACGCTCACCGACGCCGAGCTGTGGGTCGATCCCATTGTCTGGGCACAGGTCGTGGACCAAGCGCGCGAGCTGAGCCGCCTGCTCCACGCCGCCGCCGAACCGCCGCGCACGGCCGGGACGGTCCGGGTCAGCACCACCATCGCCCTGTTCGAGATGCGGTGACAGAGAGCCTGACCGCACCGCTGCGGCATCACAACTTCCGCCGGCTGACCACCGGCCGCACCTTCGGCGAATTCGGCAACTCCGTCGCGCCGGTCGCGCTCGCCTTCGCCGTGCTCGACCTGACCGGGTCGGCAATCGACCTCGGACTGGTCGTCGGAGCCCGATCACTGGCCAGCGTCCTGCTCCTGTTGTTCGGCGGTGTGCTGGCCGACCGGCTGCCGCGTTCGGTGATCCTGCAAGGTACCGAAATCGCCGCGACGATCACCCAAGCCACCATCGCCGCGAGCATCCTCTTCGGCTTCGCGTCGATCCCGCTGTTGACTTCACTGAGCCTGGTCAACGGCGCTGTCGCGGCATTGTCGTTGCCTGCCGCGGCTTCCATCACCCCGCAGACCGTGCCACCCGCGCTGCTCACCCAGGCCAACGCCCTCGCCAGAATGCTCTCCAGCAGCGGACGCATCGCAGGGGCCGCACTCGGCGGAATCCTGGTTGCCGGACTCGGTTCGGGCTGGGCGATCGCCGCGAACTCCGCGCTGTTCCTCTGCGCCGCTGCGGCCTACCGCGGGGTGAAACTCGCCCACACCCCGCGGACCGGCAAGACGAACCCCCTCACCGACCTTCGCGAAGGCTGGCACGAGTTCATCTCACGGAACTGGGTCTGGGTGGTGGTCGTCCAGTTCATGGTGGTGAACGCGGTCGCCGTCGGCATGACACTGGTGCTCGGCCCGATCATCGCCGACGGCACCTTCGGCCGCGCCGGCTGGGGATTCGTCCTCGCCGCCGGAACCGCGGGCGCGTTCGTCGGGGGCATCCTGGCGTCGAAGTGGCAACCGCGGCGAGCGCTGATGGTCGGTGTCGCGGCGATCTTCCTCGAGGTCATCCCGATGGTCACCCTGGCGGAAGCGCCACGCGTGCTCCCGCTCCTGATAGCCATGTTCGTCGCCGGGGTGTCCATCGAGCAGTTCGGCGTCGCCTGGGACGTCTCGCTGCAGGAGAACATCCCGCCGGACAAACTCGCGCGTGTCTATTCCTACGACATGCTCGGCTCGTTCATCGCCATGCCCGTCGGCGAGGTCGCGGCCGGCCCGCTCGCGGAACACTTCGGCCGTGAGAACACCCTCCTCGCGGGCGCGGCCCTCATAGCGGTGACCACGGCGCTCACTTTGTGCAGCAGCCAGGTGCGCGGGCTGGCCCGGAAGCGCCCCGTGGACCAGGTGACACCAAGTGGTATCTAGCGGTATCATCGGATCATGGCCATGACACTGAGGCTCACTGACGAGGACTCCGCGGCCCTGCGCGAGGCGGCGGCGAAAGAGGGACGCTCCATGCAGGAGCTCGCGGTGACCGCGGTGCGTCAATACCTCGCCAAGCGTGACGAATTCCGCGGCAAGCAGGTCGCCCGTTTCCTCGAAGAGGACGCCGAACTGCTTGACCTGCTGTCCCAGTGATCGAATACGTCGACCTCGACGACATGGAGTACCTCATCCAGCGAGGTCTCGGCCAGAAACCGGAAGCCGTCGTGCGGGATTGGGGGCTCCTTGAGTCTGCGCTGCACCGGCCGCGATCAGTCGTATTCGGCACCGAGGCGTATCCGGCCCTGGACACCAAGGCAGCCGCGCTGATGCATTCCCTCGCGCGAAACCATCCGCTGCTCGACGGCAACAAGCGTCTCGCCTGGCTGGCGACAAGGCTGTTCTACGTCCGCAACGGCCGAGACCTCCGCGCGCCCGACCCTCACGAGGCCGATGCGCTGATCCGGACGATCGCCTCCGGCGAGCACGAAGTCGAGCACCTCGCCAAGCTACTGGCCGAATGGGTGCACGAGCTCGCCGATGACTAGTGCGGTGTGCATGACCTGCATGACCGTTGCCGGTCATGCACACCGCGTCAGCTGTGAAGGACCTCTTCGAGCAGCTTCGCGACGGCCAGCACGAGGTCGTCGGAGTGCCGCGGGCCGATGATCTGCAGGCCCACCGGTAGCCCTTCGGTCGTGAAGCCGACAGGCACGCTGATCGCCGGTTGCTGCGTCATGTTGAACGGGTAGGTGAACGGCGTCCACTCCGGCCAGCCTTCGAACTTGCTGCCGGGCGGCACGTCGTGGCCCGCTTCGAACGGCGAGATCGGCATCGTCGGAGTGATCAGCACGTCGTAGCGGGTGTGGAACTCGCCCATCTTGATGCCGAGCGCCGCCCGTTCCGCGTTGGCGCCGAGGTAATCGCTCGCCGAGTACGTCACGCCTTGTTCCCACACCCGGCGCAGGCCGGGATCGATCAGTTTGTCCGAGCCCGCGGGGAAAGTGTCCAGCCACTTCGCCGCGCCGGTCGACCACAGTACGCCGAAAGCGTCGAGCGGATCGGTGAAGCCGGGGTCTGCTTCCTCGACGTGCAGCCCCGCTTCGGAGAGCTTCGACACCGCCGCGGCGACGAGTTTGGCGATCTCCGGCTCGACTTCGACGTAGCCCAGCGTCGGGGAGAACGCCGCGATCAAGCCACGGACATCCCGGCGCACGGCCTCCCGATAAGTGCCGACTGGCGGCGCCAATGCCGCCGGATCGCGGTGGTCCGGCGTCGCGAGGACGTCGAGCAGCAGGGCGATGTCGTCGACAGAGCGGGCCATCGGGCCGGCGTGCGCCAGCGGGCCGAACGGGCTCGCCGGGTAAAGCGGGACCCGGCCATGGGTCGGTTTGAACCCGACGATTCCGCAGAACGACGCCGGAATCCGGATCGAGCCGCCACCGTCGCTACCGACCGAAAGCTCACCCATCCCGGCCGCGACAGCTGCCGCGCTGCCGCCACTCGAACCGCCTGACGTGCGCGAGGAATCCCAGGGGTTGCGGGTGATGCCGGTCAGCGGGCTGTCCGTGACGGCCTTCCACGCGAGCTCAGGCGTGGTCGTTTTGCCGAGCAGCACCAGACCGTTTTCCCGCAGTCGCGCGGTCACCGGGCTGTCGACGTCCCACGGCTGATCGGCGTCGATGCACTTGGAGCCGCGCCGCGTCGGCCAGCCCTGCGTGAGGAACATGTCCTTGATGGACGTCGGCACCCCGTCGAGGCCGCCGATCGGATTCCCGTCGCGCCAGCGGGCTTCGGACAGCTTGGCCTGCGCCAGTGCACCTTCCGGGTCGACGAGGCAGTAGGCGTTGTACTCCTTGTCGTGCTCCTCGATCGCCTGCAGGGCGACCTTGGTCGCTTCGACGGGCGAGATCTCACCGGTCGAATAGGCGGCTGCGAGTTCGCTCGCAGTCAGAGAAGTACTGACGTTGTTCATGCCCCTCCTGGGCTTGTGAGGGCTCAGCGCGCCGACGGCACGTAACCCAGCTTCTTGTCCACCACGTTATCGAGCGGCTGCCCGGTCAGCCAGCGGTGGAAGTTCTCCGCGAAAACCTCGACGAGTGTGTTCCGCCAGCCGATGAAGTCACCGGACATGTGCGGGGACAGGAGCACGTTCTCCATGTTCCACAAGGGATTGTCGGCCGGCAGCGGCTCGGTCTCGAAGACGTCCAGCGCGGCACCGGCGATTTTCCCGGTTTGCAGGGCTTCGACCAGATCCCCGGTGACGACGAGCTCGCCACGCCCCACGTTGACGAACCGCGCGGACGGCTTCATCGCCGCGAACGCGCGAGCGTCGAAGAGGCCCTTGGTCTGCTCGGTCAGCGGCGCGACGGCGATCACGTAGTCGGCCTGCGGCAGGTGTTCGGTGAGGTCCGGCGACGCGTGCACGGTGCCGAAGTCCGGGTCTCCGTTTCGCGCCGTCCTGCCTGCGCCCGCCACCCGCATCCCGGCCGCCCGCAGCAGGCGCGCGATGGCCCGGCCGATCGGCCCGGTGCCGACGACCAGCACATCGCGACCGGCGATTCGTTCTGTTTCCCTATGTTTCCAACAGGTTTCACGCTGGAGAGCATTTGAACGAGCGAAGTCCTTGGCGAACGCGAGGACCACACCGAGCACGTACTCGGCGATCGAGTCGTCGAACACACCTCTCGAGTTGGTCAGCACGACGTCGCTTTCGACGAGCGCGGGAAAAAGCACGGGATCGACGCCGGCGCTGGCGATGTGCAGCCACCGCAGGCGATCCGCGGCGTGCCAGGCACCGGGTACCGCGGTGGACAGGAAGTCGTAGACGAACAGTGCGTCGGCTCCGCGCAGCGCGTCCGCGAGATTGTTTGCATCGGTGTAACGAACAGCAGCTACCTTTTCGATGCTGTCCATGTCCGGCGGCCGCTCGTCGTCACAGAGGACCGCGAGCACAGGACTACCCACACCGATCACATTGACACCGTATGAGCCGCTCGTATGATTGTCAACAATCCGAAGATCTACCGGAGGGCACGTCATTGGAGTTCGACTTCCCAGGGTTCGACGGCCCGCTGGCCCAGCGTGGCATCGGTATCATCGCGCCCTTCGACCTCGCGCTCGAGCGCGAACTATGGCGCTGGGTACCGATGGAAGTCTCCCTGCATCTCGCGCGCACACCCTATGAACCCGTACCGGTCAGCTTGGAGATGGCCCA
Source organism: Actinomycetota bacterium (assembly GCA_032230695.1). Classification (GTDB taxonomy): domain Bacteria; phylum Actinomycetota; class Actinomycetes; order Mycobacteriales; family Pseudonocardiaceae; genus Amycolatopsis. Next base: position 206,987 of record JAVXWP010000150.1, read on the forward strand.
ACTGGTCAGCGACAGCCGCCACCTCGCCGCCGCGACCAGGGACGTGCTGCACGTCGAACCCGAAGTGGTCGCCTACCTGTGCACTTCGGGGAGCTTCGTGAACGGCGTCGACTACGAGCGATCGCTGACCAAGGCGATCTGCGACGCGGGCGCGCCGGACGCGGTGACGACGTCCGGCGCACTGGCCGAGGTCCTGCACCAGCTCGACCTCACCCGTGTCTCGGTGCTGACGCCGTACGTCGGTGATCTGACGGAGAAACTGCACGACTTCCTCGCCGAACTCGGCGTCAAGACGGTGTCCAGTGACCATCTCGGACTCGGCGGCGGCATCTGGAAGGTCAGCTACCGGACAATCGCCGAGCACATCCTCGCCGCCGACCATTCCGACGCCGAGGCGATCTTCGTCAGCTGCACCAACCTGCCGACCTACGACCTGATCGAGCCGCTCGAAACCGCGCTCGGCAAGCCGGTGCTGACCGCGAACCAGCTGACGATGTGGGCCTGTCTCAAACGGATGGGCCTGCCGATCGTGGGTCCGGGCAAGTGGCTCCGTGAGGTCTCTTGACGCCGACGTTTAGGATTGTCGACAATCTAGGGGAGGTCCGTGTGCCCACGATCGGTTTCATCTATCCAGACCACGCAGCCGAGGACGACTACCCGCTGGCCGAGCAGCTGCTTGGCAGCGATCTCGGTGACGTCCAACTCCGGGTGGAACACATCTACGGCACCGACCTGCACGCCGTGCCCGAGCTGCTCGACCTTGGCAGCGAGGCCCGCCTCGCCGAGGGCGCCGCACTGCTCGCGAAGCACGGGCCGGACGCCGTCGTGTGGGCGTGCACCAGCGGCAGCTTCGTGTACGGCTGGGAAGGCGCCCGCGACCAGGTGGACAAGTTGTCCGCGGCCGCCGGCGTACCCGCCTCGAGTACCTCCTTCGCGTTCGTCCACGCGGCGCGCGCGCTCGGCATCTACCGGGTGGCCGTCGCGGCCAGCTACCCGGACGACGTCGCCCAGCTCTTCGCCGAGTTCCTCGGGACCGGCGGCATCGAGGTCGTCTCGATGGGGCACGCCGACATCAACACCGCTGCCGAGGTCGGCGAGCTCTCCGCCGAGGACGTCGTCAAGCTCGCCGTGAGCCATGACCATCCGGCCGCCGACGCCGTGCTCGTGCCGGACACCGCGATGCGCACGCTGGCCGAGGTCAACACGATCGAAAACGCGCTGCGCAAGCCCGTCCTGACGGCGAACCAGGTCACCGTGTGGGAAGGACTTCGGCTCACGGGTGAGACCAAGCTGGTGCGCTCGCTGGGCGCTTTGTTCCGGAGAAGGAGCGAATGACGATGCCACTGGCGGATATCGAGCCGGTCAGCCGCGAGTCGACGGCCGGGATCATCGCGCGCCAACTGCGCGACGCGATCATGACCGGCGGCCTGCCACCCGGCACCCAGCTCGGCGAGACCGAGCTTGCGTCGAGGTTCCAGGTTTCGCGCGGACCGCTGCGTGAAGCCATGCAGCGCTTGGTTTCCGAAGGCCTCCTACGCAGTGAGCGGCATCGCGGGCTGTTCGTGATCGACCTCGAACCCGGCGACGTCTTCGACATCTATTCGGCCCGCTGGGCCATTGAGCGGGCCGCCGCGTTCCAGATCATGAAGGGCGACCGCGAGGCCGCCGCCGCCGCGCTGGACATCACCGTCAAGGCGATGGCCGACGCAGCCGACGGCGACGACCCGACAGCGCTCTCCGCCGCGGACCTCCATTTCCACGAGACGCTGATCAGCGCGTCCGGCAGCAAGCGGCTTGTCCGCATGGCCAGCACCCTGCTGATCGAGACCCGGATGTGCCTGGCCGCGCTGCAGAGCACCTATCAGCGTGTCGAGGAGCGGGTGAACGAGCACAACCAGATCATCGAAGCCATCCGCGGCGGCGACCTGAAAGCCGTGCTCTCATTGCTGGAAGCCCATATGGAAGACGCCGTGCAGCGACTCGCGCCAGGCACCAGCCTCCACGCTTAGAACGACATCCCGGGCGGGACCGGGGTCAGCCGAGTGCGTCGGCGATCGCGGTGCCGAGGTCGGTGGTGCTCGCGCGTCCGCCGAGGTCCGGCGTCAGCACCGCGCCCTCGGCGAGCACCTTCTCGACGGTCGCGTTGATCGCCTGTGCCGCAACGGTTTCCCCGAGGTGAGCCAGCATCATCGCGCCCGCCAGCACCTGGGCGACCGGGTTCGCGATGCCCTGCCCGGCGATGTCCGGCGCGCTGCCGTGCACCGCTTCGAACATGGACGGGTACTCCCCCGGCGGGTTGATGTTCCCCGACGGCGCCATGCCGAGCCCGCCCGTCACCGCGGCGGCGAGGTCGCTCAAGATGTCGCCGAACAGGTTCGAGCCGACGACGACGTCGAGCCGGTCCGGTTGCAGAACCATCCGTGCCGCCAAGGCATCCACGTGGCACTGCTCCGCTTTCACGTCCGGGAATTCCGCCGCCACCAGCGCGAAAATCTCGTCCCAGTAAGGCATCGAGTGGATCAGGCCGTTCGACTTGGTCGCCGAGCACACCCTTCCAGTCCGCGTGCGCGCCAGCTCGAACGCGTACCGAATGATCCTTTCGACACCCACACGAGTGAAAACCGACTCTTGCAAGACGAATTCACCGGGCTGTCCGGCGTTGTGGCGACCACCGATTTCCGAGTACTCACCCTCGGAATTCTCCCGTACGATCACCATTTCCAGCTCGTCCGCACTGCGTCCGGCGAGCGCCGAAGTGGTCCCCGGCAGCAATCTCACCGGCCGCAGATTGACGTACTGTGAAAACGCCCGCCGCACCGGAATCAGGAGTCCCCACAACGAAACATGGTCCGGCACACCAGGAAAGCCGACAGCCCCGAGGAAGATCCCGTCAAATGCCGAAAGCTGCTCGATCCCGTCGTCCGGCATCATCTTGCCGGTCTTCGTGAACCGTTCGCAGCTCCAGTCGAATTCTGTCCATTGTAGATCGAAGCCGTGCAGCTCGGCGGTTCGGTCGAGCACCTTCCTGGCCTCGATGGTGACGTCGACACCGATGCCGTCGCCGGGGATGCTCGCTATCCGATAGGAGTTCACAGGTTCACCGCGATGTACTTGATCTCGAGGAATTCCTCGATGCCGACCTTGCCGCCCTCACGCCCGAGGCCGGATTGCTTGACACCGCCGAAGGGCGCCGCCGGATTGGAGACGATGCCTTGATTCAGCCCGATCATCCCGGCTTCGAGCCGTTCGGAAACACGCAGTCCGCGCTTCAGATCGCTGGTGTACAAGTAAGAGACGAGCCCGAACTCGGTGTCGTTGGCCGCCGCGACGACCTCGTCTTCGGTATCGAAGGTCAGAATCGGCGCTACCGGCCCGAAAATCTCCTCGGACACCAGCTTCGCGCCCGAGGGGACGTCGACGAGCACGGTCGCCGGGTAGAAGTTGCCGGGACCGTCCACCGCGGACCCGCCGGTGAGCACCCTCGCACCACGATCCACCGCGTCCTTGACCAGCGAACTCACCTTGGTCACGGCCGCTTCGTCGATCAGCGGCCCGACGACCACCCCGTCCTCGGTGCCGCGGCCCATCGGCAACGCCGACATCCGCTCGGTCAGTCGCCGCGAGAACTCGGCGACCAGGCCGCGCTGCACGTAGATCCGGTTGGCCGCGGTGCACGCCTCGCCAATGTTGCGCATCTTGGCCTGCATCACGCCGTCGAGCGCGGCTTCGAGGTCGGCGTCGTCGAAGACCACGAACGGCGCGTTGCCGCCGAGTTCCATCGATGTCCGCAGTACCTTCTCCGCGCACTGCTCCAGCAACTTGCGCCCGACGGCGGTGGAGCCGGTGAACGAAAGCTTGCGCGCGCGGCCGTCGCGGATCAGCGGCTCCATCACACCACCGGAGTCAGTGGTGGTCAGGACGTTGAGCACGCCTTCGGGCAACCCTGCCTCGATGAGGATCGCGGCCAGCGCGAGCATCGAAAGCGGCGTCTGCGCGGCCGGCTTGATCACCATCGTGCAGCCGGCGGCGATCGCCGGGCCGATCTTGCGGGTGCCCATCGCCATCGGGAAGTTCCACGGCGTGATCAGCAGTGTCGGCCCGACCGGCTGACGCGTCACCAGGAACCGCCCGGCGCCGTTCGGGGCGACGGCGTAATCGCCGCCGATACGTACGGCCTCCTCGGCGAACCACCGGAAGAACTCGGCCGCGTAAGTGATTTCGCCCTTCGCCTCGGCGATCGGCTTGCCCATCTCCAACGTCATCAGCAGGGCGAGTTCGTCGCGGCGCTCGATGAGCAGCCCGTAGGCCCGGCTGAGGATCTCACCGCGCTCCCGTGGCGCGACTGCGGCCCAGTCCGCTTGCGCGGCAACGGCGGCGTCCAATGCTGTGACACCGTCGGCCGGGGACGCGTCGGCAACTTCACACAGCACGTCGCCGGTCGACGGGTCCTTCACAGGAAAGGTCTTGCCGCCGGTGGCGGAGACCCATTTCCCGCCGATGAACAGGTCCTTGTCGACCGACCCGACAACCCCGGTCTCACTGATCGCGCTCATTCAGACCGCTCCTCGATTGATTGCAGTGCGCCTGAGGGCCATGCTATGGATATTGTCAACAATCAACAACCAGCCTAGCCGACTTAGGAGCCACGCTGCCATGGCCCAGCTCTCCCCGCTGCTCAAGCAGGCAACGCCCGTCGTCGTCGACCACGGCGAAGGCGTCTATCTCTACGACGTCCACGGCAACCGGCACCTCGACTTCACCGCCGGCATCGGCGTGACCAGTACCGGCCACTGCCACCCACGGGTGGTCGAAGCGGCGCGTGAGCAGGTCGGCAAGCTCATCCACGGCCAGTACACGACGGTCATGCACAAGCCGTTGCTGGAGCTCACCGAGAAGCTCGGCGACGTGCTGCCGGCCGGGCTCGACTCGCTGTTCTTCGCCAACTCGGGCAGCGAAGCCGTTGAAGCGGCGTTGCGTCTTTCGCGCCAGGCGACCGGCCGCCCGAACGTTATTGTCTTCCAAGGAGGGTTCCACGGCCGGACGGTCGCCGCAGCCTCGATGACGACATCCGGCACGCGGTTCAGCGCCGGGATCTCCCCGCTGATGGGCGGTGTGCACGTGGCGCCGTTCCCGTACGCGTTCCACTACGGCTGGGACGAGCAGACAGCGACGAAGTTCGCGCTGCGCGAGCTGGATTACCTGTTCGCAACCGTTTGCGCCCCCAACGAGACGGCCGCGTTCTTCATCGAACCGGTCCTCGGCGAGGGCGGCTACGTCCCGGCGAACACCGAGTTCATGACCGGGCTTCGCGAGCGCGCCGATGCCCACGGAATCCTGCTCGTGGTCGACGAGATCCAGACCGGCTTCGGCCGGACGGGCAAGTTCTGGGGACACGACCACTTCGGCGTCCACCCGGATGTGGTGCTGATCGCCAAGGGTCTCGCGAGCGGCTTCCCGCTGTCAGGCATCGCGGCGTCGAAAGAGTTGATGGCCAAGGCGTGGCCGGGTTCCCAGGGCGGAACATACGGCGGCAACGCGGTCTCCTGCGCGGCGGCCGTCGCGACGCTCGCCGTCATCCACGACGAGCGCCTGGTCGAGAACGCCGCCGAGCGCGGCCGTCAACTGCTCGACGGCGCCCGGCTCATCGGCGACAAGACTCCCGGAATCGGTGATGTCCGAGGACTCGGGCTGCTCGTCGGGTCGGAGTTCACCAAGCCGGACGGCGAGGCCGACCCGGCGACAGCGTCCGCCGCTCAGAAGGCCGCCGCCGAAAAGGGACTACTGCTGTTGACCTGCGGCGCGTACATGAACGTGGTCCGGATGGTGCCGCCGCTGGTGGTCAACGCGGAACAGATCGAGGATGCCCTGCGCATCTGGGCGGACGTCGTCGCAACGGTTACAGGGAGCTGACCCATGGCCCGATACATCACCATCAGTCTCGACAAACGCGGTGTTTCCTGCCGCGCCCGGCTGCTCGACGCGGAGGCCCCGCGCACCTGCAAGGCGGTGTGGGACGCGCTCCCACAGAGCGGCTCGGCGTACCACGCGAAGTACGCCCGCAACGAGGTGTACGCGCTGGTACCGCCGTTCGCGGAGCCCAAGCCCGGCAGGGAAAACCCGACGGTCACGCCGATTCCCGGTGACGTCGTGTACTTCGGGTTCGAAGCCTGGGAGATCGGCAACCCCGCGTACGGCTACGACACCGAGAGCGAGGCCCACGGCGATCAGGGCGCGACCGACCTCGCGATCTTCTACGGCCGCAACAACCTGCTGATCAACGGCGACGCGGGCTGGGTGCCGGGCAACGTGTTCGCGACCATCGAAGAGGGTCTGGCCGACATGGCCGCCGCCGCCCAAGACCTCTGGCTACGCGGCGTCGAAGGCGAAACCCTGAGCTTCGCCCGCGCCGCCTAACCCCCCGAATATGTCGACAACTTCCGTTAGCGAGCCTAACGGAAGTTGTCGACATATTCGCCGGTTGAGCGGAACTTTGGGGGTCGAAGGTGAACTGAGAAGTCATGCCGACAGCGTGCGCCCGGCCGCAGCTGGGACCCGACGGATTTAGTTTCACGTGAATCCAACAAACGTGAAGATTTTTCATCACTACGGTCCGGGGTTCCGTACTACGCTCTTGTCGCCAGGCAATGACGCGAGGAAGAGGGCTTCAGATGGGCGACGTCGCGGCAGTGCTCGCCGAAATCGTCGGTGACAAGCACCTGTTGACCGGGGAGCAGATCTCGGAGGACTACGCGCACGACGAGGCGCTCTCCTTCGAGCCGGTGAGGCCGAAATACGTGGCGAAGCCGGCCAATGCCGAGGAAGTCGCCGCCTTGTTGCTCGCCGCTGCCGAGAACGGCCTCCCGGTAACCGCACGCGGCTCCGGCACCGGCCTGTCCGGTGCGTCGAGGCCTCGCGAAGACGGCCTGCTGGTGTCCTTCGAACGGATGAACGCCATCCTGGAAGTCGACGTCGACAACCAGGTCGCGGTCGTCCAGCCCGGTGTCACCCTGACCGACCTCGACGAGAAGACGGCCGAAGCCGGGCTGATCTACACCGTCCATCCCGGCGAGCTGGCCGCGAGCGTCGGCGGCAACGTCGGCACGAACGCGGGCGGGATGCGCGCCGTGAAGTACGGCGTCACACGGAACAATGTCCTTGGCCTGCAAGCGGTTCTACCCACCGGCGAGATCATCCGCAGCGGCGGCAAGACGGCCAAGATCTCCACCGGCTACGACCTGACACAGCTGATCATCGGCTCGGAAGGCACCCTCGCGCTGGCCACCGAGATCGTCGTCAAGCTGCACCCGCGACTCGCCCACGGCGCGACGGTGCTGGCGCCGTTCGGCGATCTCGACCAGGTCATGAACGCCGTGCCGAAGGTCATCGCCAGCGGCCTGAGTCCGAACATCCTCGAATACATCGACGCCTTCACCATGGCCGCGATCACCTACACCGCCGAACTTTCCCTCGGCATTCCCGACGCCGTCCGCGACGCCACGCAGGCATATCTCGTGGTGGGCCTGGAAAACGCCGAAGAAGGACGCCTTGCCGAGGACGTGCAGCGAGCGGGCGAACTGCTCACCGGCCTCGGCGCCGCGGACGCCTATGTGCTCGACGGGCCGTCCGCGCGCAAGCTCATCGAAGCCCGCGAGAAAGCCTTTTGGACAGCCAAGAACGCCGGTGCCGACGACGTGATCGACGTCGTGGTACCCCGCGCGGCAATGCCGAAATTCCTCAGCAGCGCGAGGGAACTCGCGACGTCCGCCGAGGCGGGCGTGGTCGGCTGCGGGCACGCCGGAGACGGCAACGTGCACCTCGCCGTCTTCTGCAAGGACGCCGAAAGACGGCACACGCTCCTGCACGACATCTTCGCCGCCGCGATCGACCTCGGCGGCGCGATCTCCGGCGAGCACGGCATCGGCAACACCAAGAAGAGCCACTTCCTCACCCTCGAAGACCCGGCGAAAATCGAACTCCTGCGGCGCATCAAGCAGAGTTTCGATCCCCAGAACATTCTCAATCCTGGAGTTCTCTTTGACTGACACGAACGAAAAGGCGAGCGGCATGAACGGCGCACAGTCCCTGATCCGCACCTTGGTCGATGCGGGTGTCGATGTGTGCTTCTCCAATCCCGGCACCTCGGAGATGCATTTCGTCGCCGCGCTCGACACCGTGCCGGAGATGCGCGGCGTGCTCGGCCTGTTCGAAGGCGTGGTGACCGGCGCCGCCGACGGTTACGCCCGCATCGCCGACAAGCCTGCCGCGACGCTGCTGCACTTGGGGCCAGGCCTCGGAAACGGCCTCGCGAACCTGCACAACGCGCGGCGCGCCAACACCCCCGTCATCAACGTCATCGGCGACCACGCGACCTACCACAAGCAGTACGACGCGCCGCTGGAGTCGGACATCGAGTCCGTCGCGAGTTCGCTGAACGGCTGGGTCCGCCGCTCGGAGAGCACGGCCGACGTCGGCGCGGATGCCGCCGCCGCCGTTGCCGCCGCGCAGGACGCCCCGGGCCGGGTCGCGACGTTGATCCTGCCCGCCGACGTTTCTTGGGGCGACGGTGGAAAACCCGCCGCGCCCGCACAGGTGCGCGGCCCGCGCAGTGTGGAGGAGTCGACGGTCAGGTCGATCGCCGATGTCCTGCGTTCCGGCGAGCCGATCGCGCTGCTCATCGGCGGCCGCGCGTGCCGCGAGGACGGCCTGCGCGCGACCAGCCGGATCGCCGCCGCCACCGGGGTCAAGGCATTCGCCGAAACCTTCCCGAGCCGGCTGGAACGCGGCGAAGGCCTGCCGACGATCGAGCGCCTCGGCTACCTCGCCGAGCAGGTCGCGTACCAGCTCGACGGCGTCAAGCACGTCGTCATCGCGGGCACCCGCGTGCCGGTTTCGTTCTTCGCCTACCCCGGAAAGCCGAGCGACCTGGTGCCCGAAGGCGCCAAGGTGCACGTGCTCGCGGAGGTCGACGAAGACGCGACAGCCGCGCTGACAGCACTTGCGGAACTGGTCGCGGCCGACACGAAACCCGTGCTGCAGCAGGCTTCCCGGCCCGCGCTGCCGTCGGGCGAGCTGACGCCGCAGAACTGGGTCGATGTCATCGGCGCTCTGCTGCCGGACAACGCGATCATCGCCGACGAGGCCAACACGTCCGGCCTGCTGCTCCCCACGGCGACAGCCGGTGCGCCGAGGCACGACGTCCTGACGCTGACCGGTGGCGCGATCGGCTACGGCATCCCCGTCGCCACCGGCGCGGCCATCGCGGCGCCGGACCGGCCGGTGATCAACCTGCAGTCCGACGGCAGCGCGCTTTACACGATCTCCGGGCTGTGGACACAGGCGCACGAAAACCTGAACGTCACCACGGTGTTGCTGAACAATCGTGCCTACGCGATCCTGCGGCTGGAGCTGCAGCGCGTCGGCGCGGAGGGCTCCGGTCCCAAGGCGAAGGCGCTGCTCGACCTGTCGGGTCCGGACATGGACTTCGTCAAGATCGCCGAAGGCCTTGGCGTCCCCGCGACCCGCGCGACCACCGCCGAGGAACTCGCCGAGCAGTTCGCCGCCGCCCTCGCCGAGCCCGGCCCGCACCTCATCGACGCGATCATCCCGCCGCTGTTCTGACCTGCCGTGAAGGCCACATTGAGGGACTCTGAGTCCCTCAATGTGGCCTTCACGGACCATCGCGTTAAGGCTCTTACAGTCGCGTCATGACGCCTAATTCGAGCGGCGCGGACTTACGTTGGGTCGATGACGACGTGGAAGCCTTTGATGTCGACCGGGCGCGGCCGCGAACTCGGCGGTGAGCTCAGACGTCTTCGTGAGCTCGCGCATTACAGTGGGCATGAGCTCGCGCGCAAGGTCGGGTGGAATCCGGCGAGGATTTCCCGGATGGAGACGGGGAAGTGCGAGCCGTCCGAAGTGGATGTGGCCATCTTCCTGACCAGCTGCGGAGTTTCCGGTGATGAGCTCAGGCGACTTCTCGATATGGCGACGGAGACGAGCGACGGTTATTGGTATCGGCAGCATGATCAGCAACTGCCGGACGAATTGCGTTCGCTGGTAGTGCAGGAAAACACCGCCGAGACCATCACCGATTTCGAACTGACACGAATTCCCGGGTTATTGCAAGAAGAGCACTACGCCCGAGCGCTACTTGTCGGCGCTGGCATAGTTCCGCAGGGAGGTATCGAACCGCGAGTTCAGGCCAGGATGGCACGGCAAAGCCTGCTGAAACGAAGAGATCCGCCGCGCTGTGTCTTTTACATCCACGAACACGCGTTTCGCCTGACGGTCGGCAGCGCCGAGGTCATGCGGCACCAGATCTGGCATCTCCTCATGGCCACGTCGCATCCCCGATGTGCCATCAGGGTGATTCCGGTTGCCGCGGGCGCACACGCCGGCATGGCCGGGCCGTTCCGCTTCCTGGAGTTCCACGAACACAAACCCATGGTCTACGTGGAGAATCAAACCTCCAGCCTGTTTCTGGAGGAGGAACAGCACATCGAGACCTACTGCAAGGTGCTCAAACGTCTCTCCGATGTCGCCATGGATGCGGGACAATCCCGGGAGTGGCTCGCCGACCTGGTGAGCGAGTACGACTGACCAAAGGGGCGAGCATGGTGTGGCGCAGGAGTAGCTACAGCGGCAACAACGGCAACTGCGTCGAAGTCGAGTGGCGGAGGAGCAGCCACAGCGGAGACAACGGTAACTGTGTCGAAGTGGCCAGCTCAGAGCGTGCCGTGGCCATCCGCGACTCCAAAGCTCCGCACACCGGCCACCTCCAGATCCCCCCGGCCTCCTGGCGTGCGTTCCTTGGTCACCTCGCGCCCTAGCGCGCGGGACGCTTCAGGAAACGCCCGCGAGTTCACGCTTTTCGATGCGCGCCGGGACGAACGCCGTGAGCACCAGTCCGGTGAGCGCGGCCCCAGCGGCGACGATGAACGTCGCCCGGAAACCGGCTGCCGACGGCACTGTCGTGGTGCCGACGACGATCGTCAGGTGGGCGAGCATCGTCGCCATGACCGCGCTGGACGTCGACGTCCCAACCGAGCGCATGAGCGCGTTGAGCCCGTTGGCCGACGCCGTTTCGGTGATCGGCACCGAACCCATGATCAGCGCGGGCATCGCGGCGTAGGAGATCCCGACGCCCGCGCCGATGATGGTCGACGCGATGACGAGCTCGGCGACGTTGTCCATCAACAGCGTCACGAAGATGTACCCGATGGCGATCACGGTGGCACCGAGCATGAGTGTCAGTCGCGGGCCGAAACGTGTGGTCAGGCGGGCGGAAACGGGCGAGAGCAACATCATGACCACGCCGTTCGGCGCCAGGCAAAGGCCGGCCTGCACGAGCGTTTGGCCGAGTCCGTATCCGGTGGACGACGGCGCCTGGAGCAACTGCGGGAACGACAACGCCATCGCGTACATCGAGAACCCGACCATGATCGACGCGAAGTTCGTGAACAGCACCGGCCGTCGTGCGGAGACCCGGAGGTCGACCAGCGGGTCACGCGTCTTCAGCTGATAGGCGCCCCAGCCGAGCAGGATCACTACGGCCGTCACGGCGAACCCGAGCGTGCGCGGGCTGCCCCAACCCCACTGACTGCCCTTGACGATCGGGAGGAGCAGGCCGGTCAACCCCACGGTCAGCCCCAGCATGCCAAGGAAGTCGAACCGCGCCTTGGTGCGCAGCGGCGACTCCGGCACGACCCGCAGGATCAGCAACGCACACACCGTGCCGAGCGCGGCGGAACCCCAGAAGAGGACGTGCCAGTCGGCGTTCTGGGCGACCAGTGCCGCCACCGGCAGCCCGATCGCGCCACCGACGCCGAGCGTCGCGCTCATCAGCGAGATGGCGCCGCCGATGCGTTCCGGCGGCAACTCGTCGCGCATGATGCTGATGCCGAGCGGGATCACGCCCATCGCGCAGCCCTGCAGGCCACGGCCGATTACCATGAGCCACAACGAACTCGTCGTCGCGGACAGGACCGAGCCGACGACCAGCAGCCCGAGGCTGAACAGCAGGATCCGGCGCTTGCCATAGAGATCACCGAGACGGCCGCTGACCGGCGTGATGACCGCGCCCGCGAGCAGGGTGACCGTGACGACCCAGGACGCGTCGGTCGCGGAGGCGTTGAGGAGGCGGGGGAAAACCGGGATCAGCGGGATGACCAGCGTCTGCATGAACGACGCGACCAGGCCACAGGAGGCAAGGACGGCTACGACGACCGTCGGAGCTCCGGAACGTCTCAACCCAATCTCTCCCAGCAACTTTCGTGCACGATGAACGTCACCTCGCACGATACATAGTTATCGCAAGGAGTTTCGAGCCTTCGCGAGACGACTCTAGATGCTCTGAAGGTCACCATGAGGGCGTTAGAGTCCCTCATGGTGACCTTCAGAGCAGTTGCCGAGCCGGAGCCGGCCTACTCGTAGATTTCGCCCTTTTCGGCCTTCGCGACCAGGGACTCGGGCGGCAGGAAGTGGTCGCCGTAGCGCTCCGCCAGCTCACGCGAGCGGGCGACGAAGCCCTTCAGGCCACCGTTGTACTGATTGATGTACTGAATGACACCACCGGTCCAGGCGGGGAACCCGATGCCGAAGATCGACCCGATGTTGGCGTCTTCCACGGTCTTGAGGACACCCTCGTCGAAGCACTTCACCGTCTCGAGCGCCTCGGCGAAGAGCATGCGCTCCTTGAGGTCCTCGAACGGCACTTCGACACTGCCGGACTTGAACGTGTCACGCAGGCCGGACCAGAGGCCGGTGCGCTTGCCGTTCTCGTCGTAGTCGTAGAAACCGGCACCGGTGGAGCGGCCCTTGCGGTCGAACTCGTCGACCATGCGGTCGATGACGGCCTCGGACGCGTGGGCGTTCCAGGTGCCGCCTTCGGCCTCGACGGCCGCCCGGGTCTCCTTGCGGATCTTCTGCGGCAGCGTCAGCGTCAGTTCGTCCATCAGCTGCAGCGGCGGCGCCGGGTAACCGGCCTGCGAACCGGCCTGCTCGATCGACGCCGGCTCGACACCCTCGCCGAGAGCCGCGACGGCCTCGTTGATGAACGTGCCGATAACCCGCGAGGTGAAGAAGCCGCGGCTGTCGTTGACGACGATCGGGGTCTTCTTGATCTGCAGCGTGTAGTCGAAGACCTTCGCCAGCGTGGCGTCGGACGTCTTCTCGCCGCGGATGATCTCGACCAGCGGCATCTTGTCGACCGGCGAGAAGAAGTGGATCCCGATGAAGTCTTCCTGGCGCTTCACACCTTCGGCCAGCGAGGTGATCGGCAGCGTGGAGGTGTTGGAGCCGAGGACGGCGTCCGGGTTCACAATGCCTTCGATCTCGCCGAACACCTTGTGCTTGAGGTCGACGCTCTCGAAGACGGCCTCGATCACGAAGTCGACACCGGCGAAGTCGGCGGCGTCGGCCGTCGGCTTGATGCGCGCCAGCAGCGCGTCGGACTTCTCTTGCGTGGTCTTGCCGCGCGAGAGGGCCTTCTCTTCGATCTTGGCCGCGTAGCCCTTGCCCTTTTCGGCGCCTTCCTGGGTGACGTCCTTGAGCACGACGTCGATACCGGCCTTCGCCGACACGTACGCGATCGCCGCGCCCATCATCCCGGCACCGAGGACACCGACCTTGGTGGCTTTGAACTTCTCGTAGCCCTCGGGGCGCGAGCCACCGGAGTTGATGGCCTGCAGGTCGAAGAAGAACGCCTTCGTCATGTTCTTCGAGACCTGGCCGGTCACGAGGCTCACGAAGTAGCGCGTCTCGATCTGGATCGCGGTGTCGAAGTCGACGACGGAACCCTCGACGGCCACCGCGAGGATCGCGCGCGGCGCGGGCATGTTGGCGCCCTTGATCTGCTTGCGCAGGTTCGCCGGGAACGCGGGCAGGTTCGCCGCGAACGCCGGGCTGTTCGGGGTGCCGCCGGGGATCTTGTAGCCCTTGACGTCCCACGGCTGGACCGACGCCTCGGGGTTGGCCTTCAGCCATTCCTTCGCCCGCGGCACGAGCTCGTCGACCGAGCCGACGACCTCGTGGATCAGGCCGAGCTCGAGCGCCTTGGCCGGCTTGTGTCGCTGACCCTGCACGAGCACGTTCATCACGGCACTCGCGATACCGAGCAGGCGAACCGTGCGGATCACGCCACCGCCACCGGGCAGCAGGCCGAGGGTGACCTCGGGCAGGCCGATGACCGTGCCGGGCACGTCCGCCGCGATGCGGTGGTGGGTCGCCAGCGCGATCTCGAGGCCACCGCCGAGAGCGGCACCGTTGATCGCCGCGACGACCGGCTTGCCGAAGGTCTCCAGCTTGCGCAGGTCACCCTTCAGCTTGGCGCTGCCCGCGGTGATCTCGGCGGCCTGCTCCGGCTTGGCCTTGATCAGGTCGTTGAGGTCACCACCGGCGAAAAAGGTCTTCTTCGCCGAGGTGATGACCACACCGGTGATCGAGTCCTTCTCGGCTTCGAGCCGGTCGACGATAATGCCCATCGACTCGGTGTAGTCGGCGTTCATCGTGTTCGCCGACTGCTTGGGGTCATCGAGGGTGAGGACGACGATGCCGTCGGAGTCCTTGTCCCAGCGGATGGTCTTCGCTTCAGTCATTGTCGTATCCCTCAGACCCGCTCGATGATGGTCGCGACGCCCATGCCGCCGCCGATGCAAAGGGTGACCAGCGCGCGGCGCGCCTGACGGCGCTCCAGCTCGTCGACCACGGTGCCGACCAGCATGGCGCCGGTCGCGCCAAGCGGGTGGCCCATCGCGATCGCCCCACCGTTGACGTTGACCTTCTCCTCGGGGAGCTTGAGGTCCTTCATCCACTTGAGCACCACGGACGCGAACGCCTCGTTGAGCTCGAACAGGTCGATGTCGTCGACGGTCAGGCCTGCCTTGGCCAGCACCTTCTCGGTCGCCGGCGTCGGGCCGGTCAGCATGATGGTGGGCTCGGAACCGATCGCGGCGGTGGCGACGATCCGGGCGCGCGGGGTGAGGCCGAAGTCCTTGCCGAGCTGCTCGTCGCCGAGCAGCACGATGGCCGCGCCGTCCACGATGCCGGACGAGTTGCCGCCGGTGTGGACGTGGTTGATGCGCTCGACCTGGTGGTACTTCTGCAGCGCGACGGCGTCGAAGCCGCCCATCTCGCCGATGGCGGCGAAGGCGGGCTTCAGCTTGCCGAGGCCCTCGACGGTGGAGCCGGGGCGGCGGTGCTCGTCGTGGTCCAGGATCGTGACACCGTTGATGTCCTTGACCGGAACGACGGACTTCGCGAAGTAGCCGCCGGACCAGGCCGCTTCGGCCTTCTCCTGCGACCGCACGGCGAACGCGTCGACGTCTTCACGTGAGAAGCCCTCGATCGTGGCGATCAGGTCGGCGCCGGTGCCCTGCGGGACGATGTAGTTGTCGTACGCGGTGGTGGGGTCGAGGAACAGCGCGCCGCCGTCCGAGCCCATCGGCACCCGCGACATGGCTTCCACACCACCGGCGATGATCGCCCTCTCCCAGCCGGAACGCACCCTGGCCGCGGCCTGGTTGGTGGCTTCGAGGCCGGACGCGCAGAAGCGGTTCAGCTGGACGCCGGCGACGCTCTGAGGCAGGCCGGAAACCAGCGCGGCGGTACGGGCGATGTCACCGCCCTGCTCGCCGACGGGGGAAACGACGCCGAGCACGATGTCGTCGATGACCGCGGGGTCGAGGTTCGGGTGGCGGACCTGGAGCTCGTTGATGAGCCCGGCTACGAGGTCTACCGCCTTGGTGCCGTGAAGGGCACCACCCTTGTTCTTGCCGCGAGGCGTGCGTAGCGCCTCGTAGATGTACGCCTCACTGCTCACTGAGATCTCCTCGGGTACTGCGGTGGACTTCCGAGAGTCGTGCTAATTACCACTAACATATCCCTGAAGAACCCCATGGTGTCAACGGGTTGCGACCTAGTCAACAGACGCTACAGTGTGTTCACCTATGGATCACCCGACCGTGCGCCCCCAGCGACCGCGCGACCGTAAGGCCCAAGTGGCCGCGGCCGCCGCGGAGCTGTTCCGCGCCCGCGGGTTCCACGGCGTCGGGATCAACGATCTGGCCGCCGCGGCGGGCATCACCGGGCCCGCCCTGTACCGGCATTTCGCGGACAAGCAGGCGATACTGGCGTACGTCGTGCTGGCCGGGATCGACGACATGGAAGCCGCGACGACAGAGGCTCTCGCGGGCGTCGACATACCTGTTCCAGAGCAGATTTCGGCCCTGTTGAGCGCTTTGGCGACCGAGGCCGTGGAGCGGCGCGAGGTCGCCGCGCTGTGGCGATGGGAGGGCAAACACCTCCCAGCCGAACACCAGCGCGAGATCCGCCGCCGGTCCAGCGCGGTGCTCACGGCGTGGACGAAAGCACTGCTCACCCAGCGCCCCGAACTCCCGCCGGAGGACGCCGAGCTCCTGTGCTGGGCGGGGCTCAGCGTGTTCGGCAGCGTCTCGGTACATCACACGACCGTGGCGAAGCGCCGGTTCATCCAACTGCTCGTGAAGCTCGCTCAGCGTGTGCTGCACGCCACACTGCCCGAGCCTCCCGAAGTGGTGCCCGTCACGGTTCCCGCGTTCAGCCTCGGCACCCCCTCGCGCCGCGAACAGCTGCTCGCCGCGGCCACCGACCTCTTCGGCCGCCGTGGCTTCCACGCCGTCAGCATGGAAGACATCGGCGCCGCCGCCGGCATCACCGGACCAAGTGTCTACCGGCATTTCCCCAGCAAGGCCGCCCTGATGGTCGCCATCGGGTACCGAGCCGCCGACAGGCTCGCCGTCGGCGCCGACCACGCCCTGCGCCTGGCCGCCCCTGCCGACGAGCGAGAGGCGCTGCGCGGGCTCGTGGCGTCCTACGTGCAGACGCTGATGCACACCCCCGAACTCGCCGTCTCGTTCTCCGGCGACCCGGTGACCATGCCCGAACGCGACAAGGCGGACCTGGTTCGCGTCCAGCGTGACTACGTCGCCCGGTGGGTGCACCTGCTCGCCGCCGCGCAACCCGACCTCAACTCGCGGGAAGCGAAAATCACCGTGCACGCGGCGCTGACCATCGCCAACGACCTGACGCGTACCCGTCGCGTCAGCTCGCGGCCGCACCTGGAAACAGAACTCGGCGCACTGATGACAGCCGTCCTCGGCCTCTGAGGCACGAGGAGCGAAAACCTCTCCCGCTGAGCCCGCTGACGTGCGAACCTTGCGCGTGCCCACGAACGAGCGTCTTCCCTTGGTTGACGAGACCGAGGACCACAAGGTCACGACGATCGAGCTGTTCTTCGATCTTGTCTTCGTGTACGCGATCACCCAGACAACCCAGTTGATGGCCGACCATCTCACCGTTCTCGGCATCGGCCAAGGCCTCGCGATCCTCGCGATCCTGTGGTGGTGCTGGTGCAGCTACGCCTGGCTGGGCAACACCGTCCACGCCGACAGGGGCGTCGCCAGGCTCGCCATGTTCGGGGCGATGGCGGTGATGTTCCTGATTTCGCTGACCATCCCGGAGGCATTCACCGACTTCGCGGGCGGGCTGTACGCGCCGATCATGTTCGTCGGCTGCTATTTCGCGGTGCGGCTGCTGCATCTGGTCGCCTACCTCCAAGCGGCGAAACAGGATCCGGCGCTGCGCCGGGTACTGCTCAGGGTCGTGCCGGGGGTACTCATCTCGGTGACGATCCTGTCCGTGGCGGCGTTCACCACCGGCGCGGTCCAAATGGGACTGTGGGTGCTGGCGCTGGTGTTCGACTACGGCGGTATCTACATCGCCGGGGCGGCGGGGTGGCGGCTGACTCAGCCGGCGCATTTCTCCGAGCGGTTCGGGCTGATCGTGATCATCGCGCTCGGCGAGTCGATCGTGGCGATCGGGATCGGGATCGGCTCGCTGCCCATGTCGTGGCTGGTCACGGTGGCCGCGACCTGCGGGCTCACACTGGCGGCGGGGATGTGGTGGATGTATTTCGACGTGGTCGCCAAGGCCGCGGAACACAAGCTCAGCGCCGCGACCGGGGTGGAGCGGACGAAGCTCGCCACCGATTCGTACACGTACCTGCATCTGCCGCTGATCGCCGGGATCGTCCTGGTCGCGCTCGGACTCAAGAAGTCGCTGCTGTACGTCGCCGACACCGAGCACCACAGTCCGTCCGAGGTGCTGCACGGCGTCCCGATCTGGGCGTTGACGGCGGGTTTCGCGATGTACCTGATCACGTTGAGCGCGCTACGGCGGCGGAATCTCGGCAGCTGGAACCGCCAGCGGCTGGTGCTCGCGACGCTCGTCCTCGCCGCGACCCCGGCGCTGGAGCTCGTTCCGGCGGCGGCACTGGTCGGCATCCTCGCGGCCGCGGCTCTCGGACTCGTCCTTTTCGAACGATTCCGGTTCGCCGAGTTCCGCCGTGAGGTGCAGGAGGGTCACTCGTAAATGCCCGTCTGAGAACCCGCGACGCTATCTCAGGGGCACTACTGGCGTGACCACCTGACCCGGGGTAACCTACTCGTGAGTAGGTAACGCGAGGCCGGTTCTCGGCTGAGGGGAAAGAGGCGACGGTGGCTGCGCCAAGGAAACGAGACGCGATGGGCTTCGGCCTGGCTGCGCTCACCCGGCTCTCCGGGAGCAAGGCGATCGAGCGGGCGGGCCTGCGCAAACCCGTGCAGAACCTGGTGACGGCGAGCACGCGGACCGGCTTCCGGGTCGCGGGAGCCGCTGGGCGCACGTTCAAGTCGGCGCAAAAGCTCGGCAAGCCCGCCCGTCTCGCGCCCGCCGAGGACACCGGGCTCTTCGACCTCGCCCCGAGCGAAGACCAGCGAATGATCGTCGAGACGGTCACCGAGTTCGCGGCCGAGCAGCTTCGCCCGGCGGCGGCCGACGCGGACGCGAAGCTGATGGCGCCGGAAGGGCTGCTGACGCGGTCCGCTGAGCTCGGCATCACGCTCGTCGGCATCCCGGAGGAAGCGGGCGGCGTCGGCGAAGGCCGGTCCGTGGTCACCAACGCGCTGGTGGCCGAGGCGCTCGCGCACGGCGATCTCGGCCTCGCGGTCGCCGTGCTCGCGCCGTCGGCGGTCAGTACATCCCTGGTGCTCTGGGGTGACGCGCGGCAACAGGCCGACTACCTGCCCGCGTTCGTCGGCGACAACGTTCCGGCCGCGGCGTTCGCGCTGCAGGAGCGGACGCCGCTGTTCGACCCGTTCAAGCCCGGCACCAAAGCTCGTCGTACGCCGAAGGGCTACCAGCTCGACGGCGTCAAGTCACTGGTCCCGCGGGCCGCGCAGGCCGAGCTGTTCGTCGTTTCCGCCGATCTCGAGGGGCGCGGACCGGCGCTGTTCATCGTCGAGTCGTCCACCGCCGGGGTGAGCGTCGAGACCGAACCGGCGATGGGGCTTCGTGGTGCGGCGACCGGAAAGCTGCACCTGGACAAGGTTTCGCTGCCCGCGGGCGCGTTGCTTGGCGGCGGCGAGATGGAGGTCTTCACTGAGGCCGTCCGGCTGTCGCGGCTCGGCTGGGCCGCTCTAGCCGCCGGGACGGCGAAGGCCGTTCTCGACTACGTGGTGCCATACGTCAACGAGCGCGTGGCGTTCGGCGAGCCGGTCAGTCACCGGCAGGCCGTCGCGTTCGCGATCGCCGACATGGCCATCGAGCTGGAGGGGCTGCGCCTGGTCATGCTGCGCGCGGCGGCCCGCGCCGAGCAGGGCAAGTCCTACGCCCGTGAGGTCGCGCTGGCCCGGAAACTGGCCACCGACAAGGGAATGCAGATCGGCAACGCCGGGGTGCAGCTGCTCGGCGGGCACGGTTTCGTCAAGGAGCACCCTGTCGAGCGCTGGTATCGCGATCTCCGTGCCATCGGCGTGATGGAAGGCGCCGTCCTTCTCTGAAAGGCTTTCTACGATGATCAACCTTGAAGTTCCGAAGAAGGCCGGCCCGCTGATCAACCAGGCCTACCAGGCCGCGGCGCAGGTTTTCCGGCCTGTTTCCCGCAAGTACGATCGCGCAGAGCACACCTACCCCGCCGAGCTCGACATGTTTGCCGCGCTGCTGGACGGGCTGAACACGTCCGGCGAGGGCGGCGCGGGTGCCGCAGGGGTGCGTCGCGACGAGAAGGGTGACGGCAAGAAAGCCGGTAACCGCAACGGCGCCAACCTCAACACCGTGCTCGGCACCATCGAGATGTGCTGGGGCGACGTCGGCCTCCTGCTTTCCATGCCACGCCAAGGCCTCGGGAACGCCGCCATCGGCTCGGTGGCCACCGACGAGCAGTTGAAGCGGTTCGCCGGGCTGTGGGCCGCCATGGCGATCACCGAACCGAGCTGCGGCTCCGACTCGGCCGCCATCACCGCGACGGCGAAGCTCGACGGCGACGAGTACGTGCTCAACGGCGAGAAGATCTTCGTGACTTCCGGCCAGCGCGCCGACGCCGTTGTCGTCTGGGCCACCCTCGACAAGAACCAGGGCCGCTCCGCGATCAAGTCGTTCGTCGTGGAAAGAGGCACCCCGGGCTTCGAGGTCGTGCGCGTCGAGCACAAGCTCGGCATCCGCGCCTCCGACACCGCCGTGCTGCGCTTCGAAAACTGCCGCGTCCCGACCGGAAACCTGCTCGGTACCCCGGAAATCGACTCGAAAAAGGGCTTTGCCGGGGTCATGCAGACCTTCGACAACACCCGCCCGCTGGTCGCCGCGATGGCCGTCGGGCTCGCGCGGGCCGCGCTCGAAGAGACGCAGCGCATCCTGGCCGAAGCCGGGGTGACCATCGACTACGACAAGCCCGCCAACTCCCAGCACGCCGCCGCCGCGACCTTCCTCCAGCTGGAAGCGGACTACGAAGCGGCATACCTGCTGACGCTGGAATCGGCGTGGATGGCCGACAACCGGAAGCCGAACTCGCTACAGGCGTCCATGGCCAAGGCGAAGGCCGGGCGCTCGGTCGTCGACATCACACTCAAGTGCGTCGAACTGGCCGGGACCGTGGGCTACACGGAGGAATCCCTGCTGGAGAAGTGGGCACGGGACGCGAAGATCCTGGACATTTTCGAAGGCACGCAACAGATCCAGCAACTCATCGTCGCCCGCCGGATCCTGGGGAAGACGAGCGCGGAGCTCAAGTAGCGACGAAGTGGCATCCGGACCGGGCCCTATTTGAGCCGCTGGAGACCGGCACCATCGTGCAGTGCCTGTTCCTCGACTCAAGGAGAGTGCATCAAGGCACGCGAGCGCGAAGAGTTGCACCCCAGCGGTGTGCTGACCACTCTGACCCGACTTGACATCCAGACTTTGCAGCACCTACGGAGCAAGCTCTCAGCCGAGGCCCGCGGAAACGTACGCCGTCGTTGACGGCGCGACGTGCGTTGTCCAGCCCTACTTGCCGGATGCGCGGGGAGCAGAAATCCCGACCCTCGTCATGGAACGCCCAGCTGATCAACCGGCGGGCTTGTTCGACACGTGCTCCGGGTATTCGAGTCCTTGTGGGCTCGCGCGACCAAGGTAATCGAGCGAAGAAGTAGTCTTCGCCTTACCGTGTACCATGCTCCACAATTCATCTATCGAAAACTTGTCCAAGAGACAAACTGAAGAGGAATAACCAATGATCACGTGGACGCCGATACAAACTGGCGACGTACCAACCTATCTGGGATTTCTTGCTGCAGGATTAGCGGCATTCTTTGCCTGGCGTTCCTTGAGTCGACAGAAGAAGCAATATCATGACGACCTGATGCTACGGCGAGAAGTGGATCGACGGCAGCACGCACAACACGTGTCCGCATGGATTGGCGGGGTTATCGAAGATCCAGTGTACGAGGATCGGGATACGCCCATCACGATCCTAAACCGATCAGATGAACCAGTCTACAATGTGGTTGTCAATATGGTTTACATCCAAGGTGCCGCCCCACAAACCGGAGAAGAATTGATAGGAAGGGACGAACTGCACGACCATGTAAATCTTATTCCAGTACTGCCCCCCGGTGAATGGGCAATTGAGGGACCGGGGGGATGGTGCGGCATGAATCGAGCCCCCGGAGCTGAGATTGCATTCACTGATCGAGCTGGTGTCCATTGGGTAAGGCGAGCACTCGGGGAACTGACCGAGCTCGATAAGCCCGCGCCGACTTACTACAAGATTTCGCTTCCCGCGGGTTTTACACACCTACACCGCGCTGTCAATTGACGCGGCGACTGCCTCGAGGATCCGATGGATTTCCCGCACGCCATCAGGTTGAATTTCATCCGTTTTCCGATTTTTCCGCCGATACCGAAATCACTGTGCCCCAAATCGAATCCTAAGTGGAATATTTTTTAGTATTTATCTCTGGATATTTTCGAAGGCACGCAACAGATCCAGCAACTCATCGTCGCCCGCCGGATCCTGGGGAAGACGAGCGCGGAGCTCAAGTAGCGACCAGCAACTCCACCATGCCCGTCCAGCTGAGCCGGTATCCCTGCCGCTCGGCGGCGGCCCGCTCGTCGGGGTCGAACGTCGGATCCAGCGCCGCCTCCACCGGGCCCAGCCCGACGCCGATGATGCTGTCCGGCCACAGCCCCAGCCGCTCGGCGTGGTGCGAAACCGCACCACGCAGCGTGAAACCGTCCATCGGCCGGTCCGTCAGCATCAAAGCCACCGAGCCCGCACGCAGGACGGCGAGCGTGTAGCTCACGTCCTCGTCCTCGCGGAACCAAGCCAGCGCCCGGCGAAGCGCGGCGAGGGCATCACTGATCGAACCCGCCGACATCGCCGCTCGGCGCATCATGGATTGGGCGATGCCCAGCTCCGACCAGCCCGCCGCCCACAGATATCCGCACTGTTGTGCGAGTTCCGCGGCCGCGGCCAGATTTTCCTCACCTTCGGCCGACTGTCCTTTGAGGACATACGAGCCACCGAGCGCCATCTGCCCGCCGACGACGATCCAGTCCTCACCCAGTTCCTTGCCCACGGCGATCGACTGTTCGGCCGCCTCCCTGGCGGCTTCGACGTCGCCGCTCAGCAGTCCGCCGAGTGCGGTGTAGTACAACGCACGGCCGTAGAGCACGTGGTGCGCGTGGTCGACCGGCTCGCCGAGGACGGCGTAAGCCTCGTCGCCGCAGCGTTTTGCGTCGGCGAGGTCGCCGGCGTAGAAGGCGAGGCTGGTCAACGCCACCCAAGCGCGAGCGCGGTCTAGCGTCGGCGCGCCCGGCGCGGCCAGTAGCGCGGCACCGACCTGGCGACGGCCCTCGGCGATGTGGCCGCCCCTGGCCCAGAACCAGTTGAGCCGAGCGACGGTGTTCAACGCCAGATCCGGCCGGTGCGCCAAGTCGTAGCTGATACCCGCGCGCAGGTTGGGCAGCTCGCGGGTCAGCACCCGGTTCGACCACGCGGACCGCTCGCTCACCGACTCGACGGCCCAGCGCGCCACGAACTCGCGGATCCAGCGGGCGTGCGCCTCCTGCGACGCGGTCGCGTCCGGATCGAGTTCCCGGCAATAGGCCCGAATAGTCTCCATCAAGCGATAACGCGTCGGCGTCATCGTTGTGTCGGCCATGATCATCGAACGGGACACCAAGGACGACAGCGACTCCAGCAGCGACGCGTCGGCTGTGTTCGGCTGCACAGCTTCGGCTGCTTCCAACGAGAATCCGCCTTCGAACGGCCACAACCGCAGCAGTAGCGCTCTGTCCTCATCGGACAGCAGGTCGACGCTCCAGGAGATGGCCGCTTCCAATGTGGTGTGCGGTGTCAGCGAGCCGCGTGGCACCGAGCCGAGCACGGCGAACCTGTCGTCGAGACGCTCGGCGATCTCGCCCAACCCCAGCACCCGGGCGCGCGCGGCGGCGAGTTCCAGCGCCAGCGGCAAACCGTCGAGCGCCGCGCAGACCTGACGCGCCTGCTCCCGCGCTTCCGGTGTCGGTGTCCAACCTGGACGAATCGCGCGTACGCGGTCGAGGAGCAGCAGGACCCCGGCGCCGTCGGAGCCGTCGTCCGCCTTGAGCGGCAACGGATCCAGCGAAACGATCGTCTCACCGTCGATGTCCAGCGGCACTCGGCTGGTCGCGAGGATGCGCAGATGCGGGCAGCTTTCAAGCATGTCGATGGCGAGTTCGGCCACCGCGTCGACGAGGTGCTCGCAGTTGTCCAGCACCAGAAGGCCGCGACGCGGGCCGAGCGCACGGATCAGCGCCAGGCGAGGGTCGCCCGCGATTTCGGCGAGCCCGGCGGCGTCAGCCACGGCATGCGCGAGCACTTCGGGCTGCCGGACGTCGGAAAGCCGGACCAGCCAAGAGCTTTCGGCGCCGGCGACGTACTCGAAGGCCAGCCGGGTCTTGCCCACCCCGGCCGGGCCGACGACGGTCACCAGACGCTGCTCGGCGAGCAGCCGCGCCACTGTCGCGACCTCGTCGTCGCGACCGATGAACGACGACAACCGCCGCCCGACACCGGTCGTCAGCGCGCCCGGCGTCGGCAGCAGGAGCCTCGGGTCCTGGGCCAGCACGCGCCCTTCGAGCTCCTGCAACTCGGTGCCAGGGTCGACGCCGAGGTCGTCGGCGAGCAGGCCGCGCACCCGGCGCAACGCCGCAAGCGCGTCGCCCTGGCGTCCGCAGCGGTAGAGACCGAGGGTGAGCAGGGCCCAGCGGCGTTCGCGGTACGGCGCGACCCGCACGCCTGCTTCCAGTTCGGCCACCGCGCTCGACGCGTCCCCCATCGCCAGCTGCGCCGCCAGCCGCTCCTCGATCGCCACCTCGCGCAACTCGCCAAGGCGCCCCCGAGCGGCTTCCAGCGCTGGGGAATCGTGCAGATCGGCGTACGCCTCACCGCGCCACAGCGACAGCGCGTCGGTCAGGACCCCGAAGGCCTGCTTGGCGGCGCTCTCGGCGAGCAACGCCTTGCCCTCGGCGACGGCTTTGGTGAACCGCGCCGCGTCGGTGGCACCCGGATCCAGCCCGATCCGGTAGCCGTTCCCGCTGCGTTCCACCAGGCCCTGTCCCTGCGGCCCCAGTGCGCGTCGCAACCGCGAGACGTAAACCTGCAGGGCCGCTACGGCCCGCGGCGGGGCGTCCTCGCCCCACACGATCTCGACCAGCCTGTCGTCGGGGACCGCCCGTCCGTCGGCGGCTACCAGCGCACTCAGCAGGCGCCGGGGCAGTGGCCCGCCCACATCCATGCGGGCGCCGCCGGCTTCCACCTCCACCGGACCGAGCACGAGGCACACAAGCACAGCTCCGACCCTAGCCGCGCCCGGCCCGATCGTCTGTAAGTCAACTGTATGGAGATCACGCCAAGGTGTGTGAAATCGACCGCGAGGAGGACGAAATGAAGCTTGATGACAACATCCGGGTGATGCTGGACGACCGGGATCTCACCCTCCGCAATACCCTGTCCGCCATCGAAGGGATCGTCCTCGCCGAGGACCGTCCGGACGTGGTGCTGGTTGACCTGTCGGAGCACGCCACGATCGGAGAGATCCTGCGGGCCAGGCCCAGCACCGCCGTGCTCGTGTTCGCCGGGCCCGACGACGACGGCTCGCTGCTAGCCGCGCTACGGGCCGGCGCCCGCGGCTACCTTCCGCGGAGCTCCGGCACGGGCGACGTCGTCCGTGCGATCCACGAACTCGCCGGTGGGGGCGCGTTTTTCGGCGCTCCCATCGCGGACCGCCTCGCCGAGCTACTAGCGGGCACCCGCGACCACTTCCCGTACCTCGACTTCACCAAGCGCGAACGTGACGTGCTCGACCTCGTCGCGGACGGGATGACCAACACCGCCATCGCGAGCAGGCTGGAACTGGCCCCCAAAACGATCAGGAACCTCATTTCGACGATCTTCGCCAAGCTGCACGTGTCCAGCCGGGCCGACGCGATCGAGCGGTCGCGGGATTTCGGCTTCGGCCGTCAGGTCGCCGCCGCGATCTGCTCGGCCTGAAACTCGTCTATGTAGCGCCACGTCGTGCCGCGGGCCTTGCGGCCGGTGAGCACGCCGAGGTGCCCGCCGGGCGCGGTCTCGAACCGCACCGACTGCGCGTTGTCCAGCAGCTCGACCACCCGCTCGACCGACGGCCGCGGCGCGATCGTGTCGTTCTGCCCCGCGACGACGAGCACCGGCACTTTGACGTCGGACAGCGCGATGACCCGGCCGTTGAGGTCGACCGTGCCTTCGGCGAGGTCGTTGGTGCGGAACATCCGGTGGTAGAGCTGGCCGAAAGTCCGGCCGGGGTAGGCGATCATGTTGTCCATGAAGTGGTCGACCGCTTCGATCTGCGCGAGGTAGTCACGATCGTCGAGGTTCTTCAAGATCGCCAGCGGCTTCGTGATCTCCTTGCTGATGCCTGTCGCCCGGAACACGCGGCTGACCAGGTACGACGGCGCGCCGCCCAGCGCGCGGTAGATCGGCGTCAGCAGATGGCCGCCCGTCAGGTCCACGAGCGGGCGGAACGGCGCGATGATCGGGATCGCGGTGAAGTCGACCGGCGAACCGATGGCCACGATCGACTCGATCGGAAGCTTCGGCTGGTCCGCGGCGACCAGCAGCGAGAAGATGCCACCCAGTGACCACGACACGAGGTGCACGCCCTGACCCCCGGCGTCCTCGCTGACCTTGCGGATGGCCCTGGGCAGCACCTCGTCGATCCAGTGCTCGATGCCGAGCCGCCGATCGGAGAACGCCACGTTGCCGTAGTCGACGAGGTAGGTGTTGCGGCCGCTGTCGACAAGATGCTCGATCAGGCTGCAGCCGCGGCGCAGGTCGAAGCAGATCGCGGGCGCGGCGAGCGGGGGCACCAGCAGAATCGGCGGGCCGGAGCCGATGCCGCTCGGAGTGCTCGTGGTCATGCGATACAAGGACCGGTTCGGGCCCTGGTCGATCAGCACGCGGGGCATCGGGCGCAGATCGGCGACACCGCCGTGCAGCAGCTTGCCGACCACGTTGGATGCGGCGGCGGCGAGCGTTGCGGCCGGTGATGCCATGGGATTGCCTCCAGAAAGTGAACTCCGGTGAGCAATCTTGCCGTGCGCGGGCTCGCGCCTCAACAGGCGATGACCGCAAGCACGTAGCAAGCAGTCCACATCGGACAATTCGTTAGGCCGTCCGAGTTACTCCGCGTCGAGGGCGGGCGCGCTTGCGACGGCCTGCTCGCCGCTTGGCCATGGCCATGTCTAGTCCACGCGTTGCTCGAAAACCTGCCCGATCCAGCCCAGGACGTCGAACTGGACCGTCGGTTTGAAGCCCTGACTTTCGTAGTAGCGCACGAGAGCACCGTCGCCACCCGCCCAGCAATCCACTCGGACGAGAGAAATCCCGCGGCGCGACGCCTCCTCCAGCGCGTACGAAATCAGCCGCGAGCCGACACCGTGCCCGGCGAACCGCCGCGCCGTGATCAGCAGGCGCAGGTAGAGCTCCCGCTCGTCGACCGGTGGCACGTGCACGAGGGTCTGCTCGTCGAGAACCACCGCACCCGCGAACTCACCGTCGATCTCGGCGACCCGCAGGCCGGGGTTCTCCACCATCAACCGCACCTGGTCGACCCGGTTGGGCAGTCCCGACCACGGCTCGGAGCCCCACTGCGCCGCGCTGCCGCGTTCGGCCAGCCAGGCGACGGCGTCGTCGAACGTCGCCAGCAGCGCGCCGAAGTCGTCGGGAATGCCCTGACGGAGATGGATCTGGCTCATAAAGCCGTGAGGATACGGGGTCCGTCTTCGGTGATGGCGACGGTGTGTTCGACATGGGCGGCACGGCTTCCGTCCGCGGTGCGCAACGTCCAGCCGTCCTCGGCGTGGAAGTAGTCGTCGCCGCCGCCGGCGTGGAACATCGGCTCCAGCGCGAGAACCATGCCGGGCTTGAGCCGCATTCCTTTGCCCGCGCGGCCTTCGTTCGGCACATGCGGCGATTCGTGCATCGCGCGGCCGATGCCGTGGCCGCCGTGGTCGGCGAGCAACCCGTAGCCCGCACCGCGACCGACAGCGGCGACGGCATGCCCGATGTCGCCGAGCCGGTTGCCCGGCTGAGCGGCCTCGATCCCCGCGGCAAGGCCACGGGCGGTGATGTCGATGAGCTCGAGGTCGGCGGGATCGGCCGTGCCGACGACGAAGCTGATCGCGGCGTCGCCGTGCCAGCCGTCGATGTACGCGCCGCAGTCGATGCTCACGAGGTCGCCGTCGCACAGCCGGTAGTTCGTCGGGATGCCGTGCACGACGGCGTCGTTCACGCTGGTGCAGATCACGCCGGGATACGGCGTCGGCGCGGAGGGCGGGTGGTAGTCGAGGAACGACGGCTTGGCGCCACCTGCACTGATGACGCCCGCCGCGATCTCGTCGAGCTCCTTGAGGCTGACGCCGATGACAGCTGCGACCCGGACAGCTTGCAGCGTCCGCGCCACCACCCGGCCTGCCTCACGCATGACGGCGACTTCGGTCTCGGTCTTGAGTTCAATCACGACGATAACTATACCGGTATAGTTATCGACGCTGTCCGCGCGTGTACGCAGATCGCGGTCACGCGCGCAGATTGCACTCGGGTGCGCATGGATTGCACCTGGGTGCGCGCAGACCGCACTTACTTGAGGCCGAGTTCCCGGGAGATGAGCATGCGCTGGACCTCGCTGGTGCCTTCGCCGATTTCCAGGATTTTGGCGTCGCGGTAGAAGCGGCCGACGGGGTACTCGTTCATGAAGCCGTAGCCACCGAAGATCTGGGTGGCGTCGCGGGCGTTGTCCATGGCCGCGTTCGAGGCGACCAGCTTCGCGATGGCGGCTTCCCGCTTGAACGGCTCGCCGCGCAGCATCTTCGACGCGGCGGCGTAGTAGGCGAGCCGGGCCGTGTGCGTGCGGACCTCCATGTCGGCGATCTTGAACTGGAGCACCTGGTACGAACCGATCTTGTGGCCGAAAGCCTCGCGCTCGCCGACGTACCGCAGGCACTCGTCGACGCAGCCCTGCGCCAGGCCGACGCTGACGGCGGCGATCGCGACCCTGCCCTCGTCCAGAATGGACAGGAACTGGGCGTACCCACGACCGCGTTCGCCGACCAGGTTCTCCACCGGCACCCTGCAGTCCGAAAAGGACAGTCCATGGGTGTCGGAGGCGTTCCAGCCGACCTTCGAGTACTTCGGCGCCACCTCGAAACCGGGCGTGCCCGAAGGCACGATGATCGCCGAGATCTCCTTGCGGCCGTTCTCCTGCACCCCGGTGACAGCGGTCACCGTGACCAGCTTGGTGATGTCCGTACCCGAGTTCGTGATGAACGACTTGCTGCCGTTGATGACCCAGTCGCCGCCGTCCTCGACCGCACGGGTGCGGGTGGCACCGGCGTCCGAACCGCCACCGGGTTCGGTCAGGCCGAACGCGCCCAGCGCCGCACCGGCACTCAGCGCCGGGAGCCACTGTTCCTTCTGCGCCTGGGTGCCGAAGCGGTAGATCGGCATCGCGCCAAGGGAAACCCCGGCTTCGAGCGTGATCGCGACCGAAGAATCGATGCGGGCAAGCTCTTCGAGGGCGAGGCACAGTGCGAAGTAATCACCGCCCATGCCGCCGAACTCCTCGGAGATCGGCAGGCCGAACAGGCCCATCTCGCCCATCTTCGCGGTGATCTCGTACGGGAATTCCTCCCGCTCGTAGAACCCGCCGATGACCGGCGCGACCTCTGACTGCGCGAAGTCCTCGACGGTCTTGCGCAACGCCTCGTACTCTTCGTCCAACCGGAAGTCGATCATGTGCTCTCCTGTGGGGTCACCACGGCTAGGGCTTCGTCCAGCGCGACCTGTTGGCCCGCCCGGACATGGAGTTCGCTTACGACACCGTCCACCGGTGCGGTGATCGTGTGTTCCATTTTCATCGCTTCGACGACGATCAGCGGGGTCCCCGCGCTCACGACGTCACCCTTCGCGACCTTGACGACCAGCACGGTGCCGGGCATCGGGCTCGTCACCGGCCCGCCACCGGCTGCTTCACCTTGCGAGACAAGAAAATTCGCCTGCTGCCCGATTGCGACACATTGCCCGTCGCGGGCCAGCCACACCGTCGTGCCGGCTGCCTGCGCGTGCCGGTAACGGCGGAAACCGCTGGGGTGCCGGACTTCCAGCACACCGTTGTCCCATCGTGCGGAATATCGGGAAGGCTCGGCGCCGTCCACGCTCACCGAAGCCGCGGCGGGCGTGCCTTCGACCCGCACCACGGATTCGATGTCGCCCGAGCGAAGCCGGAAGGTCACTCCGCCGGAGCCACCGCTGCGCCAGCCATTCGGGATGTCCCACGGGTCCACAATGGAACCCTTCGGCTGGAGCGCGAGCAGCTTGTCCAACGCGGCCGCGACGAAGAATTCCTCGGCGATCCCACCGGAGACCAAAGTGGACAGCCGGCGTTCGACCAGTTCGGTGTCGAGCCGTCCGGCCCGGACTTCGTCGTCGGCGAGGAGTCCGCGCAGGAATGAAATGTTGGTGCCGACGCCGAGCAGCGCGGTGTCGGCCAGCGCGAGATCCAACCGGTGCAACGCGGCCGCCCGGTCCGTGCCCCACGCGATGACCTTGGCGATCATCGGATCGTAGTTCGAGCCGATCACCGCGCCTTCGGTCATCCAGGAATCGACGCGGACGCCATCGCCGGACGGCTCGTGCACGGCGAGCACTGTGCCACCGGTCGGGATGAAACCGCGGGACGGATCTTCCGCGTACACCCGGGCTTCCACCGCATGCCCACGCAGTTCGACGTCGGATTGCGCGACGGTGAGATGCTCCCCGGCGGCGATCTTCACCTGCCACTCGACAAGATCGAGTCCGGTGACCATCTCCGTCACCGGGTGCTCGACCTGCAGCCGCGTGTTCATCTCCATGAAGAAGAACTCGTCGGGCGCCTTCGCGGACACGATGAATTCGACGGTACCGGCACCGACGTAACCACAGGACCGAGCCGCTTCGACGGCCGCGGAACCCATCCGCTCGCGGCTCACCTCGTCCAGCAGGACCGACGGCGCCTCTTCGATGATCTTCTGATGCCGGCGCTGCAGACTGCACTCACGCTCGCCGAGGTGGATCACGTTGCCGTGCGTGTCGGCCAGCACCTGGATCTCGATATGCCGTGGGGTGGTGACGAAACGCTCCATCAGCAGCGTGTCGTCGCCGAACGAACCCTTGGCCTCGCGCCTGGCCGACTCGATCGCTTCGGCCAGTTCGGCCTCGGCCGTCACCAGCCGCATCCCCTTGCCGCCACCCCCGGCGGACGGCTTGAGCAGCAACGGATAGCCGACCTCCGCGGCGGCCTCGGCGAACCCGCCGGCCGGAATGTCCACATCAGACTTCCCTGGCACGACCGGGACGCCGGCAGCGGACACCGTCGCCTTCGCGCGAATCTTGTCGCCCATCGCGTCGATCGCGCTCACCGGCGGCCCGATGAACACCAGGCCGGCCTCCGTACACTCACGAGCGAACACCGCGTTTTCAGCCAGAAACCCATATCCTGGGTGCACCGCTTGAGAGCCGGTGTCGATTGCCGCTTGAATGATCGCCGGAATCGACAGGTAACTCCGAGCGGCCTCGGCGGGGCCGATACGGACAGCGGTGTGCGCCTCACGGACGTGCCGGGCATCGGCGTCCGCGTCGCTGTACACCGCGACCGACCGGATGCCCATGTCCCGCAAGGTCCTGATGATCCGGACGGCGATTTCGCCACGGTTGGCGACCAGAACTGTGTCGAACACTTTTCAACTCACATCCTGCTCGTCACATTCGGAAGACGCCGTAGTTGACCGGTTCCAGCGGCGCGTTGGCCGCGGCCGACAGCGCGAGCCCGACCACCGTACGGGTGTCCGCCGGGTCGATCACGCCGTCGTCCCACAGCCGGGCCGTCGAGTAGTACGGGCTCCCCTGAGCCTCGTACTGCTCCCGGATCGGGTCCTTGAAAGTCTCTTCGTCCTCGGTGGACCACTCGCCACCGCGGGCTTCGATACCGTCACGGCGAACCGTCGAAAGCACCGACGCCGCCTGCTCGCCACCCATCACCGAAATCCGCGCGTTCGGCCACATCCACAGGAACCGCGGCGAATACGCCCGGCCGCACATCGAGTAGTTGCCGGCCCCGAACGAACCGCCGACGATCACTGTCAGCTTCGGCACCCGCGCGCAGGCCACCGCGGTGACCATTTTCGCGCCGTGCTTGGCGATACCACCGGCTTCATACGCCCTTCCGACCATGAACCCGCTGATGTTCTGCAGGAACAGCAAGGGTATCGAGCGCTTGTCGCACAGTTCGATGAAATGCGCGCCCTTCATCGCCGATTCGGCGAACAGCACACCGTTGTTGGCGATGATCCCGACCGGGTGGCCGTGGACGTGCGCGAAGCCGGTTACCAGCGTCGCGCCGTACTCCTTCTTGAACTCGGCGAACCGGCTGCCGTCGACGATCCTGGCGATCACCTCGCGAACGTCGTACGGCGTGCGTGAGTCCGTCGGCACGACTCCGTACAGCTCGGCAGGGTCTACAGCGGGCTCTTCGGTCGGCTGGACGTCCCAAGGCCTTGGCGTGCGCGGGCCGAGCGTCGCCACGATCGACCGGACTATCGACAGCGCGTGCGCGTCGTCGTTCGCGAGGTGGTCGGTGACGCCGGACTGCCGCGCGTGGACGTCACCGCCGCCGAGCTCCTCCGCCGTGACGACCTCGCCGGTCGCGGCCTTCACCAACGGCGGGCCGCCGAGGAAGATCGTGCCCTGGTTACGCACGATGACCGCTTCGTCGCTCATCGCCGGGACGTACGCGCCACCCGCCGTGCAGGAGCCGAGCACGGCGGCGATCTGCGGGATACCACGCGCCGACATCGTGGCCTGGTTGTAGAAGATCCGGCCGAAGTGCTCGCGGTCGGGGAACACCTCGTCCTGGCGCGGCAGGAACGCGCCACCGGAGTCCACCAGGTAGATGCACGGAAGGTTGTTGTGCAGCGCCACTTCCTGGGCGCGCAGATGCTTCTTGACGGTCAGCGGGTAGTACGTCCCGCCCTTGACCGTGGCGTCGTTGACGACGATGACGCATTCACGTCCGGAGACGCGGCCGATCCCGGTGATGATGCCGGCGGACGGCGCTTCGTCGTCGTACAGCCCGGTGGCCGCGAGCGGCGACAGCTCCAGGAACGGCGAACCCGGGTCGAGCAGGGTGTCGACGCGGTCGCGGGGCAGCAGCTTGCCGCGTTCGACGTGCCGGGCGCGGGACTTCTCCGGACCGCCCAGCCTGGCCGAAGACAGCCGCTTGCGCAGGTCCTGGACGAGCTCGGCATGCGAAGTGGCGCTACGGGCGTACTCCTCGCTCCGCGGGTCGGCAGAGCTGCTCAGTACAGGCGTGTCCATGGCTCCTCGTCGTCCGGCCGGTACAGCCAGGTTAGCAGTCGTTAACACCACTATCGATGTTAGCGACCGCTAACCTGGCTGTCCAGCGGACGAGAGCAAACCCGACACTAGCCAGTAACGGCTCGCAGCGCTGGGTAGTAGGCACCGGACTGACCGGACGCCTTCGGGTGATAGGACTCGTCGACCGGCCAGACGAGGCTGTTCAGCCACACGTCACCGCCGGAGCAGATGTTGTGCCCGGCGAAGTTCCCGCGCACGTCCACGAACGTCGCACCGGCCGCCGTGGCCCGGCCCGAGATCACCCCGGCGAGGGTGTCCGCACCGGAGTTGATCGCCGAGCGCTTGGCGTCACTCAGGCCGACGCTGCACGAGCCGGGGACCGTGTAGAACCGCGGGTACCCCAGCACGATGACCCGCGCACTCGGGGCCTTCTGCTTGATCTTCGCGTAGACGTTGTCGAGCAGCGGAGGCAACGTGGTGGTCGCGTAGCTCTTCGCGGTCGCGACACGGTCGAGGCAGACCTGGTCGGAGTTGAGTGTGCAGGTGGTGATCACATCGGCGAACCCGGCGTCGTTGCCGCCCACCGAAACGGTGACCAGTGTCGCCGCGGAGGTGACCGAGGCGATCTGGTTGAGCACGTCACTGGTCCGCGCACCCGAGCAGGCGGCGAAGGTGAACGTGGTGCCGGCGTGGGCGTTGGCCCACAACTGCGGATACGCATTGGAGCTGCGCTTGCAGGCCCCGGAGTCGCCGTAGCTACCGGCGCCCACCCCCGAGGAATAGGAGTCGCCGAGCGCGACGTAGTTGGTGGCTTGGACAGCGCTCGCAGTGCCGGTGATGCCGAGCATGGCGAGAAGAGCGACCCCCAGGGCCGCGAACATTCGAATCCGGGAACGTGAGAGTTTCTGGACAGGGACGGCCATGGGTCACTCCTTCGTGACGTGTTAACGCAATGAATAACTACCAGGTGACATGCTCACGGGGAAGCCCCGTCCGAACTGGTACCCGCTTGGCCCACACAGGAAGTCGCACAGGTCACAGGCAGTTGTTAGCGCTCGCTAACGTGCGGCCATAAGATGAGCAGATGCCGGCCAACTCCACCCCGCTCGTGAACGGCGAGAAAGCGAACAGGCGGGAACAGATCCTGACCGCCGCCGCGGAACTGTTCGCCCACCATGGTTTCCACGGGGTGGGAATCGACGACATCGGCGCGGCCGTCGGGATCTCCGGGCCCGCCCTCTACCGGCACTTCCGCAGCAAGGACTCCATGCTCGGGGAGATGCTGAACTCGATCAGCGAGTTCCTACTCGCAGGCGGTGTGGCACGCGCGGAACAACCGGGTGACCCCCACACGGTGCTCACCCGGCTGGTGCGGTTCCACGTCGACTTCGCCCTGGCGCACCCGGCGCTGATCACCGTGCAGGAACGCAACCTGGCGAACCTCACCGACGCCGATCGCAAGCAGGTACGCGGTCTGCAGCGCCGCTACGTCGAAGTCTGGGTGACGGCGATCTCCGCCGCGGTACCCGGCGTCGGTGAGCGACACGCCAGGTCGGCGGCACACGCCGTGTTCGGCCTGATCAACTCCACCCCGTACAACCGCCATCTCGGTGACGAGGAGCTCGCGGAGTTGCTCCTTCAGCTCGCGATGGGGGCACTGCACGCCGCGAAATGATCATCAAGGTAAACGCCGGCCCCAAATGCTTGCGGGCTGGTGTTTGATAGGCACGTGCAGCCCGACAGGAGCGAGGACGAGCAAAGGCTCGTCGAAAAGGCGCAACGCGCCCTCGTCGCGATCAGCCTCGGTGACGACGCCGAGGCACTCGACGAGGTGGCGCCGTCTGCCGTCGAGCCCCAGGAACGGTCGGCGGAAACCAGGGAACTGATGCTGCTGCTCTTCGGCGAGTGCAGCGCGATGGTGTCGACGCTGGGCGACGGCGGGAGCGCGCCGGTCAAGGTCCAGGTGTTCGACGAAGACGGCGAAGAGGTCTCGATCGACCAGGCCGACCCGCCGGTCCGCACGGCTGTGCGGACCCTGCTGGCCGAGGTGCACGGCAACACCGAAGCCGCCGAGGAGCAGGTCGAGATCGCACTGGCCAGTGCCGCTCCCGCAGAGGTCGACAGCCTGGTACTCCAGGCACTGCGCTGGACGATCCGGCTCTCCGCGGAGTGCCTGGACCGCGATCTGCCCGTCGCTCCCTGGATCTCGGACGCCGTCGCCGACTAACGCTCAGCCCACCGGGAGGCTCAACCCAGCAGGGACTTGACGAGCGCGGCTATCTGATCGGTCTCGATGAGGAAGGAATCGTGGCCGTATGGCGAAGAGATCACCGCCGCCTCACCGCCGAGCCCCTCGGCGAGCGACTTCGCCTGAGACAGCGGATACAACCGGTCGCTGTCCACCCCGGCGATCACCGAACGCGCTGTCACCCGGTTCAATGCCTCGGCCACGCCACCTCGATCACGACCGACGTCGTGCGCGTTCATGGACTGCGTGAGGGTCACGTAACTGCCGGCGTCGAACCGCCGGACCAGTTTGTCGGCGTGATGGTCCAAATAGGACTCGATGGCGAACCGGCCGCCGCCCAAGGCGTCTTCGCCGACCTGATCACGTCGTCCGAAGCGCTCTGCCAGCTCCTGCTCGCTGCGGTAGGTGACATGCGCGATCCGACGCGCGACACCGAGTCCGCGATGTGGGCCTTCGCCGGGAGCCGCGTCGTAGTAGTCACCGCCGCGCCAGCCCTGGTCGGAGGTGATCGCGTGCAGCTGCGGCGACGCCCAGGCGATCTGCTCGGCCGAAGCCGCCGCCGTCGATGCCAGTACGAGCAACGATTCGACTCGCTCGGGGAACATGACGGCCCATTCGAGCGCGCGCATGCCGCCCATCGAGCCGCCGAGCACCGCGGCCCACCGCTCGACACCGAGTTCGTCGGCCAGCACTGTCTCCACGACGACCTGGTCACGCGGGGTGACATAAGGAAACCTGCTACCCCAAGGCTTTCCCTCCGGGTCGGGCGAAGACGGCCCGGTCGACCCCTGACAGCCGCCGAGCACGTTGGGCACGACGACGAACAGCTCATCGGTGTCCACGGCCTGACCAGGCCCGATCAGGCCGCTCCACCAGCCCGCGGTCGGATGGCCGAGCTCGATGGGCCCGGTGATATGCGAATCGCCGGTCAACGCGTGTTCGACGAGCACCGCATTGGAGCCGTCGGAGTTGAGCGTGCCCCAGGTCTGGTAGGCGAGCGAGAACCCGGGCAGTGCGCCACCGGCTTCGAGACGCAGCGCGCCGCCGGTGACCCACTTCCTGCGCCCAGGGGGATCCCCGGCCCGCCACGCGCCGGTGACGGGCTGGAGATCCTCACCGGGTGATGTCACAGAGCGGCCTTCGCCGCCCGGAAGCCGGCTTCGAGGTCCGCCTTGAGGTCCTCGATGCCCTCGAGCCCGACCGACAGCCGGACCAGCCCGGGCGTGACCCCGCTGGCGAGCTGCTCACCGGCCGAAAGCTGGGCGTGCGTGGTGCTCGCCGGATGCACGATCAGGCTGCGCACGTCACCGATGTTGACCAGCTGGCTGTGCAGCTCGGTGCCGTCGACGAACTTGCGGCCTGCTTCGACACCGCCGCGCAGGTCGAAGGACAGCACCGCACCCGCGCCCTTCGGCAGGTACTTCTGTGCCGCCTGGTAGAACGGGCTCGACGGAAGGCCCGCGTAGTAGACCTTCTCGACCTCGTCACGCTGTTCGAGCCACTCGGCCAGGGCCTGCGCGTTGGCCACATGCCGCTCCAGTCGCAGCGACAGTGTCTCGATGCCTTGCAAGATCAGGAAACTGTTGAGCGGCGCGATCGCGGCACCGGTGTCCCGCAGGATCTGGACACGAGCCTTGGCCGCGTACGCGCCGGGGCCGAGGGCTTCCCAGTACTTGAGGCCGCCGTAACTCGGGTCGGGCTCGTTGAAGCCGGGGAACTTCTCCGGGTTCTTGCCGTAGTCGAAGGTGCCGCCGTCGACGAGGACGCCGGCGACCGTGGTGCCGTGCCCACCGAGGTACTTGGTGGCGGAGTGGACGACGATGTCGGCGCCGTGCTCGATCGGGCGCAGGAGGAACGGCGTCGGGATCGTGTTGTCGACGACGAGCGGCACGCCGGCCTCGTGCGCGACGTCAGCCACGCCACGGATGTCGAGCACATTGCTGCCCGGGTTGGCCAACGTCTCGCCGAAGAACAGCTTCGTGTTCGGGCGGACCGCGGCACGCCACTGCTCGAGGTCGTCCTGGTCCTCGACGAAGGTGACCTCGATGCCGAGCTTCGGCAGCGTGTAGTGGAAGAGGTTGTACGTGCCGCCGTAGAGCGACGGGCTGGACACGAAGTGGTCACCCGAGCTCGCGAGGTTGAGGATCGCGGCGGTGGTGGCAGCCGAACCCGACGCGAACGCCAGCGCGGCGACACCGCCTTCGAGCGCGGCGAGGCGCTGCTCCAGTACGTCCTGGGTCGGATTCATGATCCGCGTGTAGATGTTGCCGGGCTCGGCAAGGCTGAACAGGTCGGCGCCGTGCTGGCTGTCACGGAACACGTAGGAAGTCGTCTGGTAGATCGGGGTCGCCCTGGCGCCGGTGGCGGTGTCGGGCGCCGCGCCCGCGTGGATCTGCTTGGTCTCGAAAGACCAGGCCGGAGTGTCGGATCCGTCCGTCATCAGGGTTCTCTCCTTGAGCTGATTGGTCGAAGCTGTTACGCCGACGTTAGCTTCGCGCACCGTCTTGCCCAATCGTTTCCCACTTGCTGGGAGACACGTACACCATCGGGCGTAGCAGGAACTGCCGCCCGGGGCACGACGACAAGGTGCCCACCGCCCGTGATTCTCGAACCATGGCACTAACCGACTGGCGAATGCGAGCAGTGACCCGCCGATGGTTCTTACTCACCCACGTCATCTGCTCGGTCGGGTGGATCGGCATCGAACTGGCGTTGCTGACGCTCGGCCTGATCGGGCTGCTCGACTCCGACCCGGTAGTGACGCGCAGTGCGCACGTCGTCGCCGGCATCCTGGGCGGCATCTTCTACTTCCCGACGGCCGCGCTCACCCTGGTCAGCGGCGTGATCTTGGGTCTTGGCACCAAATGGGGCCTGGTGCGCCATCACTGGGTGCTCGTGAAGCTGGTGTTCAACGTCGCACTGCTCTTGGGCGGCAGCTTCCTGGTGGTTCCCGCGTTCGAGAAGGCGTCCGACGCCGCCACGCGGAACGAACCGATCGGCGACACCGCGATCATGATGGTCAGTGCCATGACAGCCGGGCTCACGCTGCTCCTGATCGCGACCCAGCTGTCGATCTTCAAGCCGTGGCCGAAGACGCGGTGGTACCCGAAACCTCCGGCCTAGCGCATGTGTGCAGCCTGCGTACGCATGTGTGCAGTCTGTGTACGCGAGGCCGTTTCGGCGGCCCTGCGCGCTATGGCTCTTTCGCCTGCCGCCCAACGGGATTACTGCGGTAGCTCGAGACTTAACGGTTGCGGGACAGGTTTGGTTGGTTTGGCTTGGCTGGGTTTGCTGTGGGTACGTACGTGGGGATGTGGGTCTAAAGTGGTCTGATGGGTGAGCTTGCCGCGGTTTCTGTGCGGAGTGTGGTGGATCGGGTTGGGCCTACACTGTTGCGCGCGCTGTCGGTGCCGGAGGGGTGTCCGGCGGTGGCGGACGTCGTCATTTTCGAGCCGGGGAGTCCGCTTTCGGCGGGGGACGTGGTGCTCGGGGTTGCGGTGGGTAGTGCCGAGCAGGCGGCGGAGCTGGTGCGTAGTAGTGGGTCCCAGGGGGCGGCGGCTGTGTTGCTGAAGCCGCCGCTGGCTGGGAAGGCCGTAGTCAAGCGGGCGGCGAAGGATGCGGAGATCGCGCTTGTCGAGGTGAAGGCCGCAACGTCGTGGGCCCAGCTTGTCTGGTTGCTGCGTACGGTTCTCGACGCCATTACCGACGAATCGGAGTCCACCGAGGACGGGCTGGGTTCAGCCGACCTCTTCCGGCTCGCCGACGCGGTCGCGTCCGTTGTGGACGCTCCGGTGACCATTGAGGACACCAACTCTCGTGTGCTCGCCTACTCGGCACGCCAGGACCTCACCGATCCCGCGCGGATCTCCACGATCATGGGCCGCCGCATTCCCGACGACGTGCTCGCGAAGTTCCGGTCGCGCGGGGTGTTCCGTGAGCTTTCTCGCGGCAGGCAGACGGTTTTTGTTCCCGCACAGCGTGACGGTACGTTGCCCCGGCTCATCGTGCCGATTCGGATGGGCGGCGAACTGCTCGGCTCGATGTGGGCGGTGGTGTCCGGGCCGGTATCCGATGAGCGGGCCGCCGCGTTCGCCGACGCGGCGCCGGTTGTCGCGCTGCATTTGTTACGACGCCGGGCGCACGCGGACGCCCACCGCCGCGCGTCCGCCGAGCTCCTTCGCGGGGTTCTGCAGGGAAAAGCCGTGACTCGCCAGGTGATCACCGAACTCGACCTGTCCGACGAACCGCACCGGGTCGTCGTGATCGAAGCTCCCGGCGGCGACACACCCGGAGCGGAGGGCTTACGCCTGGCTCTGCTGGAGAAGATTTCGCAAGGCGTCGGCAGGCGTCCGGCCGCGACCGAGCTCGGCGGGCTGCTCTACGCCCTGGTCCCGGACGGCGAAAGCTGGTCGGAGCTACGCAACGCGCTCGTCGCGCTGCCGACGTCGAGCCGGACACCCACACCTCGTGTCGCCGCCGGAAGCGCGGCCGACATCAGCGCGCTCGCCACGTCCAAGGCCCAGGCCGACGAAGCGTTGAGCCTGCTGCGCGCCGGGCTGTTACCCGGGCAACTGGTGAGCTTCGACGACGCGTGGACGGCACTCGTCCTACACCGTGGTGCGACCGCGGCCGTCGGTGCGAAGGTCGCCGAACTCGGGCCGCTCGGGGAATTGCGGGCATATGACGGATATGTCGACACATTGTACGAATGGCTGAGACATCCAGGAGATCCTCGCGCGGCCGCGAAGGAATTGCGAATCCATCCCAACACCTTGCGCTACCGTATGCGTCGAATGCTCGAATTGGTGCCTTTGGACCTTGACGATCCAGATGTCCGGCTGGCCCTGACACTGCAGCTCATCGCGGTGCGGTGGAGCTGATTGAACCGAAAGGCGCAAGGCCACTGCGCCGAATGCCAGCAGTCCTGCTCTGCATGGTTCCCGCCGAAGGAACGGAATGTCACCCTATGGCGGGAAGAATCGGCATAGGGTGATTCTTTGGCTTACTTTCCGCTCGACCATTCCGGTCTCTGAGCGTGATCGAGGAGTGCCAATGAGCTATCCGGAGCGCATCCGCAAAGTCGTGAAAATGGGCGCACTGTCCGCGCTGACCGTCGCCAGCCTGGTGGTGCCCGGCACCGCGTCCGGCAGCACCACGGTCCTCTCCCAGCCGACGGCCACCGCGGACTGCTACACCCCGCAGAACTCCGCCACCCGCTCCAAGGACGGCCACGCCAACGACCTGAACCCGGCCGAGGCCGCCGCGATCGAAGCCGACATCAGCTCGCGTGTCGCCGCCAAAAGCTTGTCCCTCGAAGCCGTCGCCGCGACCAGCATTTCCGTGTACGTCCACGTGATCACCAGCGGCTCAACCGGCTCACTCCCCGCATCGACGATCAGCCAGCAGATCTCGGTGCTCAACAGCGCGTACTCCAGCGCGGGCTTCAGCTTCTCACTCGCCGGCACCGACTACACGAACAACTCCTCCTGGTATAACGGCATCACCGACGGCACCACCGCCGAGCGACAGATGAAAACGGCGCTACACAAGGGAAGCGCGAACGCGCTGAACATCTACACCGCGTCGCTCGGGGGCGGCCTGCTCGGCTGGGCCACCTTCCCGTGGAGCTATTCCTCGGCCCCCACCATGGACGGCGTGGTCATCCTGGACGAGTCGCTCCCCGGCCGGTCCGCCACCAACTACAACCAGGGTGACACCGCCACCCACGAGATCGGGCACTGGCTCGGGCTCTACCACACGTTCCAGGGCGGTTGCTCCGGCTCGGGCGACTACGTTTCGGACACCCCCGCCGAGGCCAGCCCGGCTTCGGGCTGCCCGACCGGCCGCGACACCTGCAGCGCGGCGGGCACGGACCCGATCAAGAACTTCATGGACTACAGCTACGACAGCTGCATGACCCAGTTCACCGCCGGACAAGGCACCCGGATGAAGAGCGCCTGGACTTCCTACCGCGCGTAACCCCTGATGAGAAGGGTCTCTTCCGTCGGGAAGGGACCCTTCTCATACCTCGAGCAGGGTTTTCCCGACGGTGGCGCGTGACTCCATCGCGGCGTGCGCGTCAGCGGCTCGTTCGAGCGGAAAGCGTTGTCCGATCACGGGACGCAGCCGTCCGGCCGCGGCCTCGGCCAGCGCGCTGCGGGTGAACTCGGGCATTTCCGCCGGATTCCCGATCCCCCGCACCACGTTGACCCCGCGCACCTCCGCGTCGTCGTCCGAGATCGGCGTCCAGGCACCGCTGGAAAGCCCGAAGACGATCATCCGCCCGCCATGCCGAAGGAGCCGGAACGCCGCCGCGCCGACGTCTCCGCCGACCCCGTCGAACACGACGTCGACCGGCCCTGCCCGCTCGTGCCAGTCCGGTTCCAGGTAGTCGACAGCCTGATCCGCGCCGAGCTCACGAACCCACGCGAGTTTGCTCCCGCTCGCCGCGCCGACCACCTCGGCCCCGGCGGCCTTGGCGAGCTGCACGAGCAAGCTGCCGACACCACCGGCCGCCGCCTCGACGAGCACACGTTCCCCCGGCTTGATCGCGGCCGCGCGCACCAACCCCGTCGCCGTCCGCCCGTCGGCGAGCAACGCCACGGCCGTATCGAGCGCGAGTTCGCCGGGAACCTCGAACAGCAACCCGGC
The DNA here is from genome assembly GCA_032230695.1 of Actinomycetota bacterium. GTDB lineage: Bacteria > Actinomycetota > Actinomycetes > Mycobacteriales > Pseudonocardiaceae > Amycolatopsis. Next base: position 249,142 of record JAVXWP010000150.1, read on the forward strand.
GTCGACGGCCACCAGCTGCGCGTATCCACCCGAACCACCGGTGCTCGTCACCACCCGCGTACCAATTAGCCGGCCGTCGACGCCTTCCCCCACCGCGCTGACCACGCCGCCCACACCATTGCCGGGGATCAACGGCGGCTCCATCCGGAACGGCCCCGGCTTCCCCGCGCGGAACTGCGTCTCGACGAAGGTGATGTTCGCGAACGCGACCTGGACCAGCACCTGCCCCGGCCCCGTAACCGGATCGGGTGTTTCTTCCCCGACCAGCATGTTCGGCCCGCCGAACTCCCTCAGCCACACCGCGCGCATGAATTCCCTTTCTCACTGGTGAATTCCCGCTGCCCAGGGTGCTACTTGCAGTTAACTGGAGGTCAAGAGCTTGTTTCGGCAGGACTATGAAAGCGCGACAAGACTGTAATGGTGGCACGATGACAGTGCGGACGTGGTGGCTCACCGTAGGCATCAGTCCACTTGGAACCCCCGCAGGAGGCAGCCGTGCGTATCGCCGTACCCCGCGAGATCAAGAAGCACGAATACCGGGTCGCGCTGACCCCGGCGGGCGTGCACGAACTGACCGGACGCGGCCACGACGTCTTCATCGAGACCGGCGCCGGACTCGGCTCGGCCATCACCGACGAGGAGTACCTCGCCGCGGGAGCGAAGGTGCTCGCGACGGCCGGGGAGACCTGGGCCGAGGGCGACCTCGTCCTCAAGGTCAAGGAACCGATCGCCGAGGAGTATCCGAACCTTCGCGCCGGTCAGATGCTGTTCACCTACCTCCATATCGCCGCGGACCGCCCGCTGACCGACGCGCTGCTGGCGTCCGGTGTCACGGCGATCGCTTACGAGACAGTGCAAACCGCGAACGGCGCGCTGCCGCTGCTCGCGCCGATGTCCGAGGTCGCGGGCCGGCTGGCGCCGCAGGTCGGGGCCTACGCCCTGATGAAGCCGAGCGGTGGACGTGGTGTCCTGCCCGGCGGTATCCCCGGCGTGCACCCGGCGCGGGTCGTGGTGATCGGCGGCGGTGTCGCGGGCATCAACGCCGCGCGCGTCGCACTCGGGCTCGGTTCGGACGTCGAGATCCTCGACACCAATGTCGACAGGCTCCGCCAGATCGACAACGACTTCGGCGGCCGAATCCGCACGATCACGTCGAACAGGCTGTCGGTCGAGCAGGCCGTGCTCGAAGCCGACATGGTCATCGGTGCCGTACTGGTTCCGGGCGCGAAGGCGCCGAAGCTGGTCTCGAACGAGCTCGTGTCGCGGATGAAGCCGGGCAGCGTGCTCGTCGACATCGCGATCGACCAGGGCGGCTGCTTCGCCGACTCGCGGCCGACCACGCACGACGAGCCGACCTACCAAGTGCACAACTCGGTGTTCTACTGCGTCGCGAACATGCCGGGCGCCGTGCCGCGCACCTCGACGTACGGGCTCACCAACGTCACGCTGCCCTACGCGGTGCAACTCGCGGAGCACGGCTGGAAGGCCGCGCTCAACGCGAACCCGAGCCTGGCGAAGGGCCTGAACGCGCACGCCGGCCTGCTCACCAACGAGCCCGTCGCCGTCGCCCACGAACTCGCCTACACGCCCGTAGAGTCCGTCCTCGCCTGACCTTGAAGCGGCATCAAGGGACCTTTACTACCGGAAAACGGCAGTAAAGGTCCCTTGATGCCGTTTTTTGAACCCAGCCACGCTCGCCAGCAGCTCGCAGCGAACGCATCACGCGAGCACAAGAGTCGGAAGCTGTAGGGGCGACCCGCTCAACCAGCCTGGGGGTCACTGGGAGCGGGTCGCCGTCACCAGCTTAGGTAATAACGGCGGACTTCGCTGCACGGGGTCGCCAAGTTGTTCCAAATACTTCTTCACCGTGTCGCCGCGCAACTGGTTATCGCCGCTGACCGCCCGTCGAAATCGGGCATCCAGCAGCAAAAACCCCGGTGAAGTGAGTCCGGACCGACGACCCGCACTGTCGGATCGTGACGAAAATCGCTCGCCGCGTTCCTCCCGGTTCCGCACGCACTCGGCGTCGGCTTACGGCAGGATGGCGCGGATCAACCCGGTGGAACGAAGGGGGCGGAATGCACGACGGCAGTGGCCGCATCTCGGTACAAAATCTCAGCAAGCAGTTCGGCACGGTCAACGCGGTGCAGAACCTGAGTTTCACGGTGGAACCCGGCACGGTGACCGGATTTCTCGGGCCCAACGGCGCGGGCAAGACGACCACCCTGCGCATGCTGCTCGGCCTGGTGACACCCACCGCCGGCACCGCGACCATCAACGGCCGCCCGCACGACCAGCTCGGCAACCCGGCGAGGGTCGTCGGCTCGGTGCTCGAGAACGAGGGTTTCCACCCGGCTCGCACCGCACGCAACCATCTCCGTGTCTACGCGGCGGCCATCGGCATGCCCGATCGGCGCGCCGACGAGGTACTCGGGCTCGTCGGGCTTTCTTCGGCGGCGGACCGCAAAGCCGGCGGGTTCTCGCTCGGCATGAAGCAGCGGCTGGCGCTCGCCACGGCACTGCTGGGCAACCCCCAGGTCCTGGTGCTGGACGAGCCCGCCAACGGCCTGGACCCCGAGGGAATCCTTTGGCTGCGCAACTTCCTGCGTGCTTACGCGCGTGAGGGTCGCAGTGTCCTGGTGTCGAGCCACCTGCTCAACGAGGTCGAGCAGACCATCGACCAGGTCGTCATCATCAGCCAGGGCATGACGCGGTACTACGGCTCGCTCGACCAGTTGCGTAAGAGCCAGCAGTCACGCGTGCTCGTGCAGCCCGCGGACGCCAACGCGCTCGTGGCGGCGTTGCAGGAAGGCGGGTTCACGCAGGTCTCGCCGACGCCGGACGGCCGGGTCGCCGTCATGGGCGCCACCGTGCAGCAGATCGGCGACATCACCGCGAAAGCCGGTCTCGCCGTTTACGGCATGCAAGAGGAGCACGCCGATCTCGAACGGCTCTTCTTCCAGCTCACCGCCGGGCAGTACAGCGCACCCGGCTACCAGCAGCAACCGGTGTATTACCAAGGACAACAGCCACCGCTGTACCAGCAAGGACCGCCGCCACCGCAGCAGTACCAGCAAGGTCAGTACCAGCAAGGTCCGCCTCAGCAGTATCAGCAGCCGAGTCCGTATCAAGCCCCGCCGGGGCAGCCACAGGGCCCGCAGCAAGGCCAGAACGACGGCTGGGGAGGCCAGCGGTAATGATGGGCAATCTGATCAAGGCGGAGATCCGCAAGACGCTCACCACGAAGAGCTGGTGGGGCCTGATGATCCCGACCTTGCTCTTCGCGTTCCTCTTCGCGCTCGGCTGGGGCGCGATCACCAACAACTTCAGCAACTATCTCGGCAGCTCCGACACCCGCGAGATCACCGAGGCGCTGGGCATCAAAACCGGCCAGCTGCCCGTCGGGCTCCTCGCGCTCGGCCACGGGATCAACATCGGCACGATCTTCCCGATGATCTTCGGCGTGTTCGCGCTCGCCGGCGAATACACCAAGAAGACGATCACCACGACGTTTTTGACCGCACCCAACCGCGTCTCCGCGCTGACCGCGAAGATGATCACCTACATCGGCTGGGGCGCGGCATACGGTGTGATCATCGTCGCCGCCGCCAGCCTGGGCACGGTGCTGACGGTCGACAGCAGCCGGCTTCCGACTGCCGGGCAGTGGCTCGGCGTGCTCGGTGCCGGTGTACTGGCGACGACGCTTGCGACGTTGTTCGGCATCGGGCTCGGTGCGGTTTGGCGGAGTGTGGTCGGCAGCGTGATCACGTTGACGATTTACATGCTGGTTGTGGAGAACGTGCTGGTGTTCGTGGGCTGGGGCTGGCTCCGGCTGGACTGGCTCGGCGGAGTGCTGCCCAACGGGACTCTGAACGGGATAGTGGGGGCTATCGGGGCTGAGGCGTTCGGTGCGGCCGGGGTGGCGATTCCCGGGTTGGATGCGGAGACGAAGTGGGTGCTGCAGTACACGGCCGGGGCGCCTGGAGCGTTCTCGTGGTGGGCTTCGGCGTTGATCTTCTTGGCCTGGACGATGCTGTTCTTCGGGTTGGGCTGGGCGGCCAATCAGAAGCGGGACATCACTTGATGGCTGTGTTTGTTGGCGGCGCGCGATCAGGTTTACGTGACCAGGGCGTGGCATGGGTGAGTCGGTTGCGACTGTGCCGGGGGCGCCCTGCTCCCGCAAACCTGGCCTTCGGCGAGCGCGCGCGGTGAAGACTTCCGGCCGTGGCCGGCCGTAAGTCGTGGTGACCGGGTTTCCGGACTGAGGGCCCGCGCGGCTGCGGCCTAGGGTGGCGGGGTGACCACTGCACCACCACGGGTTCGTCAAGAGGTTCCAGCGCGTGAGACAGTCGCGCCCAAAAACGTCGGGTGGATCCGACGGCTTGCGGCGGCGTGCTGGCGCCATCGTGTTCTTGTTGTGCTGTCGCTGTTCGCGGCGGTGTTTGGCGTGGGGTTGCAGGCGGCCGGGCCGTTGCTGGTCAAGGTTGCTGTGGATGACGCTGTTGCCGGGCAGACTGCTCAGCTCGGTGTACTTGCGGCGGCGTTGATCGGGCTGCAGGTTCTGTCGTTCGGGACTGCCTTTGTGCGCCGGTATGTCGGGGGTCGGCTGGCGCTGGACGTTCAGCATGATCTTCGGCAGAACGTGTTCGGCGCGGTGTCGCGGCTCGACGGCGGTAAGCAGGACGCGCTGCGGACCGGCCAGGTCGTGTCGCGGGCCATCTCGGATCTGCAACTGGTCACCGGGATTCTGATGCAAGTCCCGCTTTCGGCGGGCTCGGTGATCTTCGCGCTGCTCGCGCTCGGCGCGATGTTGTGGCTCTCCCCCACGTTGACGCTGATCGCGCTGGTGATCACCCCCGCGGTGGCAATCATCATCGCGACGAGCCGCAAACGGCTCTTTCCCGCCACCTGGTCGGCGCAGCAGCGCGCGGCCGACGTCGCCCAGCACGTCGAGGAAACAGTCACCGGCGTCCGCGTGGTCAAGGGCTTCGGTCAGGAGACGCGCGAAGTCGCACGTCTGGAGAAGACAGCCAGAACCCTCTTCGCGGAACGGTTGCGGGCCGCGCGGCTCGCCGCGTTGCCCACGGCGACCACCGCCGCGTTGCCCGCCGCCGGGCAGGTCGCCGTCCTCGCTGTCGGCGGGATTCTCGCCCTGCGCGGCCAGATCAGCCTCGGCACGTTCCTCGCGTTCGCGACGTACGTCTCCGCCTTGATCGGCCCGGCACGCATGCTGTCCGGCCTGGTGGTGCAGGCGCAGCTCACCAGGGCCGGGGCAGAGCGGGTGTACGAGCTCATCGACGCGCAGCCCGAGGTCCGCGACAGCCCGGACGCACTGCCGCTTCCCGAGGGTCCGCTGGACATCCGGCTGGACGACGTGCACTTCGGCTACACCCTCTCGGAGCCGGTGCTGGGCGGCCTGACCCTGCACGCGAGAGCGGGCGAAACACTCGCGCTCGTCGGCACCGCCGGGTCCGGCAAGTCCACGATTTCCTTGCTGCTCCCCAGGTTCTACGACGTGCACACCGGCTCGGTCCAGATCGGCGGGCTCGACGTCCGCGACGTGAAGCAGCAAGAGCTGCGCAGGTCGATCGGGGTGGTGTTCGAAGAAGCGTTCCTGTTCTCCTCGTCGATCCGCGACAACATCGCCTACGGCCGTCCCGACGCGAGCGACGAAGAGATCCTGGCCGCATCGAAGGCGGCCGAGGCGCACGAGTTCATCAAGGTGCTGCCGAACGGCTACGAAACGCTCGTCGGCGAACGCGGGCTGACGCTGTCCGGCGGCCAGCGGCAACGTCTCGGGCTCGCGCGCGCCCTCATCACAGACCCGCGTGTGCTGCTGCTGGACGACGCGACCTCGGCCGTCGACACAGCCACCGAAGCGGCCATCCACGACACGCTCAGGTCGGTCACAGCGGGCCGCACGACCCTGCTGATCGCGCATCGGCGGTCAACGTTGTCGCTGGCCGACAGAATCGCCGTGCTGGACTCGGGCCGGGTCGTCGACATCGGCACCGAGGAGGAACTCCAGGGCCGCTGCGCGCTGTTCCGGGAGCTGGTGGGCGGGCCGGGCGAAGACGTCGAAGAGATCCACCGCTGCGAAGGGCTGGACCGCGGCCCGGCCGGGATCACGCCAGAGCTCTGGCCCCAAGACGGCGAGCACGACGAGATCGACGAACTCGCCGACTCCGCGCGGCAGCGCACCGGCACCGACGCATCGGCGGCGGTGGGCGGTCCCCGCGGCTCGTCCGGGCTGGACCTCCCGCCGACCGAAGAACTACTCGAAGGGGTGAGGAAACTCCCGCCCGCGCTCGATGCGCCGCGGATGGACGGCACCGACGTCACGGCGCCGGACCCCGGCTTCCGGCTGTGGGGACTGCTGCGCCCGGTGCGCTGGCCGCTGCTCGTGGTGATCCTGATGGTCGCGGCGGACGCGGCGGCGGCGATCGCCCTGCCCGCGCTGTACCAGCAGGGTGTCGATAACGGGGTGCGCGTCGGCGTCGAGTCCGCGGTGTGGCTCGCGGCGGGCATCGGCGCGCTGGTGATCGCGGCCGACTGGCTGGTGCTCTTCCTGAACACGAAGCTGACAGCGCGCGTCGGGGAGACCGTGCTCTATTCACTTCGGGTGCGCAGCTACGCCCATCTGCAACGGCTCGGGCTCGACTACTTCGAGCGCGAACTGTCCGGCAAGATCATGACGAGGATGACCACGGACGTGGACGCGCTGTCCACGTTCCTGCAAACCGGGCTTTCGACGGCCGTTGTCAGCGTGCTGACACTGGTCGGCATCTCCGCCGCGCTGTTGATCACCGACAGCGCGCTGGCGCTCTACGCGCTGGCCGTCCTGCCGATCCTGGCGGTGGCGACGATCATCTTCCGGCGCTTGGCATCTCGCGCGTACACCGAAGCGCGTGAGCGCGTCAGCGTGGTCAACGCGGATATGCAGGAGAACGTCACCGGGCTGCGGGTCGCGCAGGCGTACACCCGCGAGGAGCGTTCGGCGGAGGCGTTCGCCCGGCGCAGCGACGACTACCGGCGTTCGCGGCTGCGGGCGCAGCGCTACATCGCGACGTACTTCCCTTTGGTGACCATGCTTTCCGGTATCGCCCAGGCCGTCGTGCTCGTCGCGGGCGCGAACCGGGTCGCCGCCGGGACGTTGTCCATCGGGGTGCTGCTGGCGTTCCTGCTGTACCTGGACCAGTTCTTCTCGCCGATCCAGCAGCTTTCGTCGGTGTTCGACGGCTACCAGCAGGCAAGGGTCGGGCTCAGCCGTATCGGCGACCTGCTGCACACGCCGAGCTCGGTCCCCGCCGCGAGGAACCCGGTCGCGGTGCCCGCGAAACTGCGCGGCGCGGTGACCTTCGAAAACGTCGATTTCGCCTACACCGGAACGGAAGCACTCGCGCTCGCCGGGGTCGATCTCGCTGTGGCCCCCGGTGAGACGATCGCGCTGGTCGGTGCCACGGGGGCGGGCAAGTCGACGGCGGTGAAGCTGGTCGCCCGGTTCTACGACGCCACCGGCGGGCAGGTGCGCATCGACGGGGTCGACATCCGCGACTACGACCTCGCCGCCCTGCGCGGGCGGCTGGGCGTCGTGCCACAAGAGGCACACCTGTTCTCCGGCACCGTCGCCGACAACGTCCGGTACGGCAAGCCGTCGGCCACCGACGCCGAAGTCGAAGCCGCTGTCCGCTCTGTCGGCGCCCTCGACGGCGTCGCCGCCCTGCCCGCCGGCTTCCGGCAGCCTGTCGGTGAGCGCGGCCGTTCCTTGTCGGCAGGGCAGCGCCAGCTGGTGGCCCTCGCCCGCGCCGAACTCGTCGACCCGGACGTCCTGCTCCTCGACGAGGCCACCGCCGCACTCGACCCGTCCACCGAATCCGCCGTCCTCCGTGCGACCGAGAAGCTGGCCCGCAAGCGCACCACGTTCGTGGTCGCCCACCGCCTCGCCACGGCAGCCCGCGCCGACAGGATCGTCGTCATCGACCGCGGCCGCATCGTCGAACAGGGCACCCACACGGACCTCGTCGCCGCCGGGGGCGCCTATGCCCGCCTCTGGGCGCTGGGGTGAAGGGACGCACTTTCACGCCCGTATCCCCTCTCGGCGGACCTCACGAGGGTGTCCGGCGCCACAGGATAACGGCCTTCTGTATCGAGGAAGTGCAGAACGGCTTAGTGCGCCACGCCTCACAGTGACCAGTTCGATCACACGACCAAAGCGGAGGGGGTTAGCCTGGTAGGCGCATCAGCGAACCTCAAGATCGAGACGGATAGAGGCGAGTCCAAGCCGTGTCCAGCAGCAGCCCTGCGTCACAGTTCGGCCCAAACGAGTGGTTAGTCGAGGAAATGTATGACCAGTTCCTCTCCGACCCCTCCTCAGTAGATGCCGCATGGCACGACTTCTTCGCGGACTACAAGCCGACGCAGTCCGCTCAGTCCAACCAGACCCAGTCCCTGCAAGACGGAGCCCTTGACCAGGCGCACAGCGCCGGCAACGGGCAGACGTCCGCGTCGGTGAAGTCCGCTCCGGCGGCTCCCGCCACGAAGCCGATCGTGAAGCCGACCAACGGCACGCCGGCGCCGAAGGCGGCTCCCGCCCCTGCTCCGGTCGCGCCCAAGGTGACCGCGACGGCCGCTCCGGCGAAGGCCAAGGAGGCGACCGAGCCGGAGAGCAAGCAGCTGCGCGGCGCGGCCGCGGCGATCGCGAAGAACATGGACGCCTCGCTCACCGTGCCGACGGCGACCAGTGTGCGCGCCGTCCCGGCGAAGCTGATGGCCGACAACCGCATCGTGATCAACAACCACCTCAAGCGGACCCGTGGCGGCAAGATCTCCTTCACCCACATCATCGGGTACGCCATGGTCCGGGCGCTCCAGCAGTTCCCGAACATGAACCGGCACTACAAGCTGGTCGACGGGAAGCCGTTCTCGGTCACCCCGGAGCACGTCAACTTCGGCCTTGCCATCGACATGAAGGGCAAGGAAGGCGCGCGCACGCTTGTCGTGGCCTCCATCAAGGCCACCGAGAACATGACGTTCCTGCAGTTCTGGCAGGCCTACGAAGACATCGTCAAGAAGGCCAGGACGAACAAGCTCACCGCCGACGACTTCGCCGGCACCACGATCTCGCTGACCAACCCGGGTGGCATCGGCACCAACCACTCGATGCCGCGGCTGACCGCGGGCCAGGGCGCCATCATCGGCGTCGGTGCCATGCAGTACCCGGCCGCGTTCGAAGGCACGAGCGAGAAGACGCTGGTCGACCTCGCCATCAGCAAGATCATGACGCTGACCTCGACCTACGACCACCGCATCATCCAGGGCGCGGAGTCCGGCGAGTTCCTGAAGCTGATCCACCAGCTGCTGCTCGGCGAAGACGGCTTCTACGACGACATCTTCACATCGCTGCGCCTGCCGTACGAGCCGATCCGCTGGGTCGCCGACATCCCCGAAGGCGCGGTCGACAAGACGGCCCGCGTCATCGAGCTGATCGACGCGTACCGGATGCGCGGCCACCTGATGGCCGACACCGACCCGCTGAACTACCGCCAGCGCCGCCACGAGGACCTCGACGTCCTCTCGCACGGCCTGACGCTGTGGGACCTGGATCGCGAGTTCCCCGTCGGCGGGTTCGCCGGCCAGGAGCGGATGAAGCTGCGTGACATCCTCGGCGTCCTGCGCAACTCGTACTGCCGTACGGTCGGCATCGAGTACACCCACATCCTCGACCCCGACGAGCGACGCTGGATCCAGGACCGCGTCGAGGTGCCGCACGAGAAGCCCGACACGGCCGTGCAGAAGTACATCCTGTCGAAGCTGAACGCGGCCGAGGCGTTCGAGACGTTCCTGCAGACGAAGTACGTCGGCCAGAAGCGCTTCTCGCTCGAAGGCGGCGAAACGGCGATCGCGCTGCTCGACACCGTGCTCGACAAGGCCGCCGAGGCCGAGCTCGACGAGGTTGTCATCGGCATGCCGCACCGCGGCCGGCTGAACGTGCTGGCGAACATCGTCGGCAAGCCGATCTCGCAGATCTTCCGCGAGTTCGAGGGCAACCTCGACCCCGGCCAGGCGCACGGCTCCGGTGACGTCAAGTACCACCTGGGCGCCGAGGGCAAGTACTTCCGGATGTTCGGCGACGGCGAGACCAAGGTGTCGCTCGCGTCGAACCCGTCGCACCTCGAAACGGTCGACCCGGTGCTCGAAGGCATCGTCCGGGCCAAGCAGGACCTACTGGACAAGGGCGGCTCAGGCTTCACCGTGCTGCCGCTGCTGATGCACGGCGACGCGGCGTTCGCCGGACAAGGCGTGGTGGCGGAAACGCTGAACCTGGCGCTCCTGCGCGGGTACCGCACCGGTGGCACCGTGCACCTGATCATCAACAACCAGGTCGGCTTCACCACGGCGCCCGAGCACTCACGCTCCTCGCAGTACGCGACCGACGTGGCCAAGATGATCGCCGCGCCCGTCTTCCACGTGAACGGCGACGATCCCGAAGCCGCGCACTGGGTGGCCAAGCTGGCCGTCGACTACCGGCAGGCGTTCCACAAGGACGTCGTCATCGACCTGGTCTGCTACCGCCGCCGCGGCCACAACGAGGGTGACGATCCCTCGATGACCCAGCCGGCGATGTACGACATCATCGACACCAAGCGCTCGGTGCGTAAGACGTACACCGAGTCGCTGATCGGCCGCGGGGACATCTCCGTCGACGAGGCCGAAGCCGCGTTGCGGGACTTCTCGAGCCAGCTCGAGCACGTCTTCAACGAGGTCCGCGAGCTGGAGAAGCACCCGGCGACGGCGAGCCCCTCGGTCGAAGAGGAGCAGCAGGTCCCGGCGAAGGTGCCGACGGCGGTTTCGCGCGGCGTTGTCGAGCACATCGGCGACGCGTTCGTGAACGTCCCGGAGGGCTTCACCGCCCACCCGCGCGTCAAGCCGGTGCTGGAGCGGCGGCACAAGATGTCCCGTGAAGGCGGCATCGACTGGGCGTTCGGCGAGCTCCTCGCGTTCGGTTCGCTGGCCATGGAAGGCCGGCTCGTGCGGCTGTCCGGCCAGGACTCGCGACGCGGCACGTTCACCCAGCGGCACTCGGTGCTCATCGACCGGAAGACCGGTCAGGAGCACTCGCCGCTGCAGAACCTCGCCGAAGAGCAGGGCCGCGTGATGATCTACGACTCGGCGCTGTCCGAGTACGCGGCCGTCGGCTTCGAGTACGGCTACTCGGTGGCCAACTCCGAGGCGCTGGTCATGTGGGAAGCGCAGTTCGGTGACTTCGTCAACGGCGCGCAGACCGTGATCGACGAGTACATCTCATCCGGCGAGGCCAAGTGGGGCCAGGTTTCCGACGTCGTGTTGCTGCTGCCGCACGGCCACGAAGGCCAGGGCCCGGACCACACGTCCGGGCGTATCGAGCGCTTCCTCGCCCTGTGCGCCGAGGGCTCGATGACCGTCGCGGTGCCGTCCACCCCGGCGAACTACTTCCACCTGCTCCGCCGCCACGCTCTCGACGGAGTGAACCGCCCGCTGGTGGTCTTCACCCCCAAGTCGATGCTGCGCAACAAGGCCGCGACTTCGAAGGTCGAGGACTTCACCGACCAGACGAAGTTCATGTCCGTCATCGACGACGTCGAGGTGGACCCGGCCAAGGCCCGCAAGGTGCTGCTGACCTCGGGCAAGCTCTACTGGGAACTGGTCGCCGAGCGCGCCAAGCGCGAAGTGGACGACGTCGCGATCGTGCGGATCGAGCAGTACTACCCGCTGCCGAAGAAGAAGCTCCTCGCCGCGCTCGATCGCTTCACGAACGCTTCGGAGATCGTGTGGGTGCAGGAGGAGCCGGAGAACCAGGGCGCTTGGCCGTTCTTCGGGCTGAATCTGCCCCGTAAGTTCCCGGAGCTGCTCGGCAAGCTGCAGGTCGCGGCTCGCCGCCCGATGGCGGCGCCGTCGGCAGGCTCGTCGAAGGTGCACGAAGTCGAGCAGAAGGCCCTGATCGCCAAGGCCTTCGAGTAAGCAGATCCACAAGAAGGCCCCGCCGGTACTTCACCGGCGGGGCCTTCTTGATTCCAGTCCTTACGAGATGGGCACTTCAGTGGGGGACTAGACGGTCAGGGACCAGGTGTCGATCCGGCCGGTGTCGGCGGCGACGACGTCCTGGACCTTCAGCTTCCACGTGCCGTTCGCGACCTCGCTGGAGAGGTTCGCGGTGTAGGTGGTGTTGATGTTGTCCGCCGAGTTGTTGTCGGACGCCTTCAGCCGGTACGTGGAGCCGTCCGGCGCCACCAGATCGATCACCAGGTCACCGATGTAGGTGTGGATGATCGTCACGGCGACCTTGGCTGCCGCCGAGGCGTTGCCCGCGCAGCCGGCCACGGTGACCGAACTGGTGACGGCCGCACCGGCGTCAGGGATGGCCACATCGGTTCCGTTGGTGACGGTGCTGCAGGTGGGCGGCGGCGGCGGAGGCGTGGTGCCACCGGTTCCGGTGTACAGCAGCACGTTCGGCGAGCCGGTGCCCGGGTTGGTCACCTTGTTCGGGGTGCCGTTGGCGACCAGCGCGTCGCGGACCTGCTGCGGCGTGGCGGTCGGGTTGGTGGCCAGGTACAGCGCGGCGGCACCGACGACATGCGGGGTCGCCATCGAGGTGCCGCTGATGGTGCTGGTCGCGGTGGTGCTGCCGATCCACGACGACGTGATGCTGGAGCCGGGCGCGAAGATGTCCACGCAGGTGCCGATGTTGGAGTAGCTGGCGCGGGCGTCGGTGTTCGTCGTCGCGCCGACGGTGATCCCCTCCGGAACGCGGGCGGGCGAGGTGTTGCAGGCGTTGGCGCCGGTGTCGTTACCCGCGGCGAGGCCGTAGGTGACGCCCGCGGCGATGGAACGTTGCACGGCGGCGTCGAGCGTGCTCGACGCACCGCCACCGAGGCTCATGTTGGCCACGGCGGGCTTGATCGCGTTCGCGGTCACCCAGTCGATACCGCTGATGACGCCGGCGGTGGTGCCGCTGCCGGCGCAGTCGAGCACCCGGACGGCGGTGAGGCTGACGCCCTTGGCGAGACCGTACTGCGAACCACCGACGGTCCCGGCGACATGCGTGCCATGGCCGTTGCAGTCGGTGGCGTCGGCGTCATTGTCGACGAAGTCGTAGCCCGAAACGGCCCGGCCGCCGAACGTCGAGTGCGTCGTGAGGATGCCGGTGTCGATGATGTAGGCGTGCACGTTCGACGCGGTGGTCGAGTAGCTGTACTTACTGTCCAGCGGCAGGTCCCGCTGGTCGACGCGGTCCAGCCCCCAGGACGGCGGGTTGAGCTGGTCGACGCTGGCGTGGACGACCTTGTCCTGCTCCACGTACGCCACCGCCGGGTCCGCGGCGACGCGCTTTGCCTGTAGCTCGGTCATCGCTCCCGCGAAGCCGTTCACAGAGCCGAAGGTCCGCTTGACCGTGCCTCCGTGCTTGGACGTGACACTCTTCGCGGTGTCCGCCACCGAAGTGCCGTCCTTCAGCACGACGATGTAGCTACCGCTGACGGCGTCGGCGCTGTTCGCACCGACGATCGCGCCTTCCGCCGCCGAGGCGGGGACGGTGGTGCCCAGCGCGGCCAACGTGGCAACGGCGGCGGCGAGGCCGAATCCGGCCACCGATCGTCGTTTGTTTCCAGAAGAATTACGCACGGCTAATTTCCTCCTAGGCAGGGTTGGCCCGGCGAACCGTTCGATTCGCCAAACCACTAGGGGTGAAGAGGGGATGGGGAGCACGTCCGATGAAGAACGTGTGCTGAGACTAGGTCCGGGCCTGCCTCGAAGGAAGATCTTGCCTACAGACCGGCAAAACGGTAGGGACCAGCGAAACTGGTCCCGCACAGGGCCGTTCAGGCGCCATCTTTAGTCGTTTGTTGAGCCGACCGGCGCACGGCTAAATGGGGAAAGCGGACTCACTGTCACCGGTTACGTGTGGCGGTGTCGCTTTACCGGGTGAAAAGAACACTCGAATGGCCGCCTACGAAAGTAGCGCTCCGGGCAGGCTGGAAATCGTTTGCCATCGCCAGACACGGTCTGAAGGGTGGGCGCATGCTGATTCGACGAGAAATTCCAGCGGACGCCGACGCGATCGCCGCGGTGCACACGGCCGCTTTCAAGAGCCGCGCCGAACCGGGCGCGGCCGTCGTCGAATCGCGTCTGGTGGGCGAGCTCCGCAGGGACGGCGACCTGATCGCGCCACTGTCCCTTGTGGCCGTCCAAAATGACGTGATCGTCGGACACGTCTGCTGCAGCCCCGCGCGGCTGGGCGACAACAAGACGTTCACGATCGGCCTCGGGCCGCTCGGTGTGCTGCCGGAAAATCAGCGTGCCGGCGTCGGCAAAGCCCTCATGCACGCCGTCATCGCCGCCGCCGACGCGCTCGGCTTCGCCGCGATCTGCCTGCTCGGTGACCCCGGCTATTACTCCCGATACGGTTTCGTCCTCAGCTCGGAGCTCGGCATCGAACCGCCGGACGGGGGCTGGGCACAGCATTTCCAGGTCCGCACTCTGGCCGCCTACGCACCCGGTCTGCGCGGCACCTTCCACTACTGCCCCGCGTTCGACCGCCTTTAGTGGTCACCCTCGTGAGTGTTTCGCGGGGTTAGAACCCCGCGAAACACTCACGAGCCACCCCCACAGCCGCACCTACCTACGTGGCCCAACCACGCGCCTAACTCTGGGCGAGCAGGCCGTTGTCGCGGAGGAAGTCCTCGGCGATGTCGAGCGCATTGCGCTTCTTCTCGCTGTACTGGACGTTGAGCTCGATCAATTTGTCAGTGGTCAGCGCCGCCGACGTCCGGTTCAGTGCCAGCGTTTCGCGTTCGGACAGCGTGCCCTTGGCCACCAGCGGCACGATGTTCTGCGCCGGGAACATGAACTTGTCGTCGGTCAGTGCGACAAAACCGTTGGCGGCGATCGTCGACGACGTGCTGAACAAGTCGGCCACCTGGACGTCATCGGACTTCAGCGCGGCGACGGTGACCGGACCGCCGGTGTCCGTGGTCCGTATTTCCTTGAATTCACAGCCGTAGAGCGTTTTGATCTTGTCCTTCCAGCGTGTGCTCCACTGGCCTGGACCGCCCATCACCAGGTCCTTACAGCGGGCGCCGAGATCGGAAAACGTGCGCACCCCGGTGTCGGCGAGGTCCTTGCGGACGACGAGCAGGTCCTTGTCCTCCGCCGGCGCCTGGTCGAGTACCTCGAATCCGGCGGGCAGCTTCTGCTGGAGCTGGGCGTAGACCTCCTGAGAGGTTGTCGCCTCGGTGTTCTTGTCGAAGTACCGCAGCAGGTTGCCGCTGTAGTCCGGGACCACCGACAGCGATTTGTCCTGCAACGCCTTCACCACGACCTCGCGGCTCCCGACCGGCGGCCGGACCTTGACGTTCGTCGCGCCCGCGTTACGCAGGGCACCGGCGTAGATCTGGGCCAGCAGAAGGCTTTCGCCGACGTCGGAGGCACCGATGATGATGTCCCCGGTCGCCCCGCCCTCGGCTCCCCCGGCCAGCGGATTACCGCAAGCCGTTGCCAGCAAAGCGAAAGCTGCCAGCAAGGCGGTCATCTTCTTCACGCCGCTCCCCCAACGATGACGGTCTTCCCGGACGCGGCCGCCGCGGCCAGCCGCACTCCCTTGGGCACCAGCGCGCGTTGCACGGCGGCGAGGATCAGGTCCAGCACGATCGCCAGCAGCGTCGTCAGGATCGCCCCGGCGACCACCTGCGTGTAGTCGAGCACGGCCAGTCCGTCGAGCAGGAACCGCCCGAGGCCACCCAGCCCGACGTACGCCGCCACCGCCGCGGTCGCGACGAGCTGCAGCACGGCGTTGCGGATTCCGCCCAGTACCAGCGGAAGTGAGATGGGCACTTCGACCTTCCACAGCCGTTGCCAGCCGGTCATGCCGACGCCTTCGGCCGCGTCGACAACCCCCTTGTCCGTCGCCTGGAGCCCGGCGTACGTCCCGGCGAGGATCGGCGGCACAGCCAGCACGACCAGGCCGATGATCGTGGCCGTCTCGCTTTCGGTGAAGATCAGGAAGAGAAACGTCACCAGGCCGAGCGTGGGCAGCGCGCGGATCGTGTTCCCGGCACCGACCAGAAGGACTCCGCCGCGGCCGGTGTGCCCGACGTAGAGCCCGAGCGGCACCGCGATCACCAACGCGATCGCCAGTGCCAGCAACGTGTAGCCGAGGTGCTGGAGCAGGCGGGTCGGGATACCGTCGGCGCCCTGCCAGTGGGCGGAGTCGCCGAACCAGTTCAGCAGGTCGGCGATCATGCGGCCGCCACCTTCACCGCGGTCTTGCTCGTCGTCGCGCGTTCCCACGGCGTCAGCAATTTCCGGAGGTACACCAGCAGCAGGTCGACGACGAGCGCGAGCAGCATCGTCAGCACGATCCCGACGACGATCGGCGAGAAGTACTCACGCTGGAAGCCGTCGGTGAACAGCACGCCGAGCCCGCCGGTGCCGATCAGCGCGCCGACACTCACCAGGCTGATGTTGCTCACCGCCGCCACGCGCACGCCGGCCGCGAGCACCGGCACCGAAAGCGGGAGCTCGATGCCGAAGAACCGCGCGGCCGGGCGGTAGCCGACAGCGGTGGCGGCGGCGATCACGTGCGGCGGCACGGCGTCCAGTGCGTCGAGCACCGGCCGCACCAGCAACGCGGTGGTGTAGATCGTCAGCGCCACGATGACGTTCACGCTGTCGAGGATCTTCGAGCCGATGATGCCAGGGATCACCACGAACAGCGCCAGCGACGGGATCGTGTACAGCAGGTTCGACACCACGAGCAGCACGCTGCGCGCGACCTGCCACCGCTGCCCGAGCCAGCCCGCGGCGATCGCGAGCAGAATGCCCAGCACCAGCGGAAGCAACGCGAGGTAAATGTGTTCGAGCAGGTCGCCGAGGATCTCCGACCGGCTGTTGGCGCTGCTCAGGTAGGCCCCGAGTTCCGAGAAGAAGCCGCCCATCAGAGCGCCGAACTCTGTGGCTGCCCCTCGATCACTTCGAGCACTTGCCGTGCGGTGACCACCCCGATCACCTTGTGGGCCTCGTCGACGACCACGCCGAGACTGGCCGGGGAGGACAGCGCGGCGTCGAGCGCGCCGCGGATCGGAGTTCCTTGCTGGTAAAGGGATCCACCGGCGACGAGGTGCTCTTCGGTGATCGGTCCGTCCACAGTGGAGCCGGGCGGCAGCCAGCCGCGCGGCTGCCCGCCGGTGTTGACCACGATCAGCCAGGTGGTGTTCGTCCCCGGCAGCGTGCTACCGATTTCCGCGGTCTCCGCGTCCTTCACCTCGACACCGCTCGAGGACAGGAAGGAAAGCCCGCGATAGCCACGATCCTTACCGACGAACGACGCCACGAAGTCGTCGACCGGGTGGCGGAGCACGTCCGAGGGCGTGCCGTACTGCGCGAGCACCCCGCCGACGCGCAGCACAGCGACCTTGTCGCCGAGCCGCACGGCTTCGTCGATGTCGTGGGTGACGAACACGATCGTCTTGCCGAGCTGGGTCTGCAGCCGCAGCAGCTCGTCCTGCAGCTCCTCGCGGACGATCGGGTCGACCGCGGAGAACGGCTCGTCCATCAGCAGCACGGGCGAATCCGCGGCGAGCGCCCTGGCGACGCCGACGCGCTGCTGCTGCCCACCGGAAAGCTGTGCCGGGTAGCGCTTGCCGAGCTCGGCGGGGAGGCCGACGGTCTCCAGCAGTTCGGCCGCGCGCTTGCGGGCCTTCGCCTTGTCCCAGCCGGTCAGCAGTGGCACGGTCGCGACGTTGTCCAGGACCGTCCTATGTGGAAACAACCCGGCGTGCTGGATGACGTAGCCAATGCCGCGCCTGAGCAGGGCCGGGTCGGAGTCACGGATGTCCTTGCCGTCGAGCAGCACGCTGCCCGAAGTCGGCTCGATCATCCGGTTGATCATGCGGAGCGAGGTCGTCTTGCCGCAGCCGGACGGGCCGACGAACACGGTGATCGTGCCGTCTTCGACCGTCAGGTTGAGGTTGTCCACCGCAACCGTGCCATCGGGATAACGCTTGGTCACGCCCTTGAACTCGATCGTCACGCCCAACTCCCCACATAGGATTGAAAAACCGTAGCCCACCTCCGGGGAGTTGGCACGGTGTTCCAGTTACTAGGCGATCGTGACCACTAAGCTCTTACAGTGAGCTCACTCGACGATGTCTTCGCTGACCATGGAGTCCAGGTACGGCCGCTGAGGCTGGCGATCACCCTGCTCAGCCACGGCTGGCAGCAGTTCGACGAGCTGATCCGCGCCACCGCGGCCCCGCGCCGGTCCGTTCAGGAGCTTTTCGAGGCGCTCGGCGACGATCTGGAACGGGACGGTCACGCGGCGCGCATTCGCCCGGGCGCCGACTATTCGCGCTATTGCGTCACCGCACAGGCCGAGCCGCTCGACGCCGAAATCGCGGGCCGCGCCGATCTGCTCGAAACGCTCACGAAGTACATCGCCGACGTCCCGCCCGCGATGGCCGCGCTCGACCACGTCCAGGCGACGCCGGAAACCGTGCTGCGCCGGGCGTTGTGGCTGGACGCGCGATACGACCTGCGCACCGCGCGCCTGCTGTTCCTCGGCGACCACGACCTGACTTCGCTCGCCGTCCGCGCGCTGCGGCCCGAGGCGGACCTGACCGTGCTCGACCTCGACGAGCGGGTACTCGAATACGTCGACAAGGTCTCCGGGCGGACGATCCGTACCGTGCACGCTGACCTCCGCGTCGGCCTGCCCCCGCTCCTGCTCGGCTCGGCGGATCTCGTGTTCAGTGACCCGCCGTACACCCCGGAAGGCATGGGGCTCTTCGCGTCACGCGGAATCCAGGCGCTGCGCGAGGCGACGAAAGGCCGGATCCTGCTGGCGTACGGCTACAGCCCGCGTCACCCCGCGCTGGGCGCTCAGGTGCAACGCGAACTGGCGACTTCGGGACTCACCTTCGAGGCGATCATCCCGGACTTCCACCGCTTCACCGGCGCACAGGCCATCGGGAGTTCGGCGGACCTCTACGTCTGCCAGCCGACCGCGAAGGCCAAGAAGTCCCGTGGTGCCAAAGGAAAGTCGACGATCTACACGCACGGGCCGCAATCGGTCGAGTCCGGCGACACCAAGCCCGATCTGGTGGAACAGCTGGACGAGATCGCCGCGGAGACCGGACTGACCGTCGAGATGCGACCCGCCGACTGGTCGGTTCCCGCCGCGTCCGGTCAGGCCGTCGCGATCGACCTGAGTGCCGACCCCGGCCCGTGGCTGCTGCGCGTGCTGCTCGCGACCAACGCCCGTCGCGTCGCCGTCCTGCTCCCCAACGCCCATCCGGACCTCGGCAACGCCGAAGCGCAGGCCGCGCTGATTGCGCTCGTCCGCGAGAAGTACACCCTGCGACTGCTGCGCAGCACACCCGGCAACAAGCACGCCGTTGTCGTCGCTGACGCCGTCGAAAACCCGCGTGACCTGCTCACCAAGGCCCACGCCAAGCTCGGGAACGTCGATGAGGCGGTACCCGGGGACCTCCTCGGCTACCGCCTCATCGACCTGCCTCGCCACCGTCTGGCGGAGCTACTACTTCAAGAACAGTTTTAGCGCGTCACACCGTCGGCGACCGCTGCCTTGGCGACGGCCACCGCGACCTCGGGGGCCACCCGCGGGTCGAGCGCGCTCGGGACGATCCTGTCCCGGGCGAGATCGTCCTGCGCGATGGCGAAGATCGCGTCCGCGGCCGCGAGCTTCATGTTCTCGGTGATCGACCGCGCACCGGCGTCGAGCGCGCCCCGGAACACCCCAGGGAACGCCGACACGTTGTTGATCTGGTTCGGGAAGTCGCTGCGCCCGGTGGCGACGACGGCGGCGTACTTGGCCGCGATCGCCGGGTGGACCTCCGGGTCCGGGTTGGACAGTGCGAACACGATCGCGTCGTCCGCCATGTCGGCGAGCAGGCTCTCTTCGATCAGCGCGCCGGACAGGCCGAGGAAGACGTCCGCGCCCTTCAGCGCTTCACGCAGGCCACCGCGCAGGCCCGTGGCGTTGGTCGTCTCCGCGAGTTGCTGCTTGATCGGGTTCAGGCCCTCACGGCCGTCGTAGATGATGCCCTTGGAGTCGAGCACCGTGACATCCGCGACGCCCGCGGCCAGCAGGATCTTGGCGCAGGCAACGCCGGCCGCACCGGCGCCTGAGATGACGACCCGCTCGGCGGCGATGTCGCGGTCGAGCACCGCGTTCGCGCCTCGCAGTGCGGCGAGCGTCACGATCGCGGTGCCGTGCTGGTCGTCGTGCATGACCGGGCAGTCGAGCGCCGCCTTGAGCTTGTCCTCGATCTCGAAGCACCGCGGCGCCGAAATGTCCTCGAGGTTCACCGCGCCGTAGGACGGCCGCAGCCGCACGATCGTCTCGACAATCTCGTCGACGTCGTTGGTGTCCAGCACCAGCGGGATCGAGTCGAGGCCGCCGAACGTCTTGAACAGGACCGACTTGCCCTCCATGACCGGCAGCGCCGCGCTCCCGCCGATGTCACCGAGGCCGAGCACCGCACTGCCGTCGCTGACGACCACGACGAGCCTGTCGGCCCAGGTGTACGGCTTCGCGAGCGCCGCGTCCTCGGCGATTGCGCGGCTGACCTTCGCGACTCCCGGCGTGTAGGCGATGGACAGGTCGCGGGGGTCGGAAATCGGGCGCCTGGCCGCCACCGAGAGCTTGCCGCCCTCATGGGCGCGGAAGATCTCCGCGTCCGTCACCGGTGCACTGCTGGCCTGGTCGTTCATGGTGGATCCTGTCGTTGAGTCCGACGTGGTCGCGGTAGGGGACTCGGGCGTCGTGGATTGGACGTATGTCACGGAAAACTCCTGGGACTGCGAGCGGGGGAACACCGGACCCATGGAAAAGCCCACAGATCACCGGTGAAACTGACTCCTCCGGCACGGCAGCCCAGCGCGGTAGCGCCGGCCTGTCGGCTAGGCGTCGCATCGGCCATCTGTGCCCTTGGTAAGGCGATGGCCGCGGACGCGGCGGTCTCACCATCATGACAGGCGGTCCCCGCTTGTGACCCCGCGGTGCTGTTCATGTCACACAGTTAGGGGCTTTAGGCTGGTAGGCAGGAACTTAACAAAACGTCCGTCCGGCTTTTTTCGGCCGAACAGACGTGTCTTGATTGGACACTTTGTCTTGAGTCCGAAAAGGACTCAAGACGTACGGCGTTTGAACAGCACCGCCGAAGCCGCGACGGACACGAGCAGAATGCCGCCACACCAGGCCAGCGCCACCCAAGGCGCCGTGCCGACCGGAGTGTCCAACAGCAGACCCCGGACGCTTTCGATGACAGGCGTGATCGGCTGGTTCTCGGCGAACCCGCGGATCCACGACGGCATGGTCTGGACCGGCACGAAAGCACTGCTGGCATACGGCACGAACATCACGACGAAGGTGAACCCGCCTGCCCCTTCCGGCGTTTTCGCCAGCAGCCCGGCAGCCGCGGAGAGCCAGGAAATCGCCAGGACGAAGGCCAGCAGGATGCCGAGGGCCGCGAGCCAGTCCACCGCGCCGGCGTCGGGCCGGAAACCGATCAGGAAGGCGACGCCGAACACGAGCACCGTCGACGCCAGATTGCGGGCGAGACTCGCCGCCACGTGCCCGGCGAGGATGGCCGCGCCGCCGACGTCGCGGGAGCGGAACCGATCGATGATGCCGCTGGTCATGTCGTTGCTGACGCTCACCGCGGTCATCGACGCCCCGAATCCCGCACACAGCAGGATGATTCCGGGCGTGACATAGGTGACATAGGCGGTGCCGGTGTTGATCGCGCCGCCGAACAGGTAGACGAAGACCAGCATCAGCATGATCGGCAACATCAGCGACATCGTCAGCGCTTCACCGTTGCGGCTGGTCAGACGGAGACTACGGCCGATCATGGTCCGGGAGTCGGCGAGCGTGTCAGACATTGGCTTCCTCCTTGTCGGTGGCCACGGCGGCATGCCCGGTCAGCGCCAGGAAGACGTCGTCGAGCGTGGCGTTGTGCAGACTGAAACTTCGGACGGCCCGGTGTGCCGGGTCGACTTCGTCGAGCAGCGCGCGGACGTGGATCGCGGTCGCGTCGGTGGCGACGCCGAGCGTCAGGCGACCGGGATCACGCTGGATCACGCGGCGGCCGAGGGTTCCGGCGACGGCGTCGAACGCGGAGGCGTCGTCGAGCACGATGTCGAGACGGTGATCCGCGAAGCGCTTCTTCAGTTCCGCCGGCGTGCCCTCGGCGACCACGGTCCCGCCGTCGACGACAGCGACGCGGCCGGCCAGTTTGTCGGCCTCCTCCAGGTATTGCGTGGTGAGGAAGACGGTGACGCCGTCGGCGACGAGTCCGGTGATGACCTGCCACATCGCCTGCCTGCTGCGCAGGTCGAGGCCGGTCGTCGGCTCGTCGAGGAAGATCACCGACGGCCTGCCGACCAACCCGGCGGCGAGGTCGAGGCGGCGACGCATGCCACCGGAGTACGTCGAGACGCGGCGCTTCCCCGCGTCAGCGAGATCAAACCGCGTGAGCAGTTCCCGCGCCCGGACGCGGGCCTGCGGACCCGAAAGGCGGGACAGCCGTCCCATCATCCGCAGGTTCTCCTCACCGGTCTGCTCCTCGTCGACGGCCGCGTACTGGCCGGTGAGGCTGATCCGGCGCCGAACCTCACGGCGGTCGCGGACGACGTCGAAGCCCGCCACGCGCACCTCCCCCGCATCGGCACGCATCAGCGTCGCCAGGATGCGGACCGCGGTCGTCTTGCCGGCACCGTTGGGTCCCAGCAGCGAGAACACGCTCCCCTTCGCGACCCGGATGTCGACGCCGGCCAGGACCTTCACCGCCCCATAGGACTTTTCGAGGCCGGTCGCCTCGATAGCCAATTCTTCTGTCATCGTCCCAGCTCCCCTGTTCTGCGTATGCCATACGCTTAATTGCGTAAGCTATACGCAGTGAAGCTGCGCGTCAAGCACATGCGAAGGTGGAGGCGATGGAAAACGAAAGCGGCACCGGCCTTCCGGCGAGCATCGAAGCGGCGTGGGGCGTCCGCGGACGGCCGACGAAGGGACCGAAACCAGGTCTCAGCCTGGAACGGATCGTCGACGCGGCGGTGGCTGTCGCGTCGGCCGATGGGCTGGCGGCGGTGTCCATGAACCGGGTGGCCAAGGAACTCGGCACAGGGCCGATGTCCCTCTACCGCTATGTGACCGCCAAGGACGAACTCGTCTCACTCATGGAGGACTCGGCGTTCGGCCCGCCGCCCGAGATCGGTCCCGAGCAGGACTGGCGCGCCGGACTCACCCAATGGGCCTGGGCCGAACGAGACGCCTTCCGGCGACACCCATGGTCACTCGGCATCCCCGTGACCGCGCCGCCGATCACCCCGAACCAGGTCGCCTGGCTGGAGATGGGACTCCGGTGCCTGCGGCGCACCGGGCTCGCCGAACACGAGAAGATGTCGACGATCCTGATGCTCAGCGGCTACGTGCGCAGCGAGTCGACCGTGATGGTGGCGGTGTACGCCTCGTTCGCCGCGTCCGGCGAGGTGTCGGCGGACGAATGGATGGCCACCTACACCCGCAGGCTGGCGAAACTGACCTCCCGTGACCGGTTCCCGGCACTGCACGCCGTCCTCGACGCGGGCGTCATGGAACGCGCCGACGGCCCGGACGACGAGTTCGTCTTCGGCCTCGACCGCGTCCTCGACGGCATCGAAACCCTGATCACCCGCCGCTCCTGAGTGTCCGCCTGCTCCCAGAGGCGCAGGCTATATTCGCAACGTGGTTCATCAGCTCTTTCTGCTCCGGCACGGACAAACCGAATGGTCGCTCAGCGGCAGGCACACCGGCCGCACGGACATCCCGCTGACCCCCGCGGGTGAAGTCCAGGCGCGCGCGGCCGGCGTGGCGCTGAGCGGCCTGCGGGACGGGCCCGCGCTGGTTCTCTCGAGCCCGCGGCGACGCGCGACGCACACCGCCGAATTGGCCGGCCTGAAGGTCAGCGAGACGACCGAGGAGCTCGCCGAGTGGGACTACGGCGACTACGAGGGCATCACGACCGAGACGATCCGCGAGACCGTCCCCGGCTGGACAGTCTGGTCACATCCGATCCCCGGCGGCGAACGCGCCGAGCAGGTCGCCGCCCGCGCGGACAAGGTGCTCGAACGCGTGCACGCGGCTCTCGCCGAGTCCGACGTCATCCTGATCGGCCACGGCCACTTCAGCCGGGTGCTCGTGGCGCGCTGGATCGGCGAGTCGCCGAGCTCCGGTGTCCGCTTCGCCGTCGATCCCGCGAGCATCAC
Source organism: Actinomycetota bacterium (assembly GCA_032230695.1). Classification (GTDB taxonomy): domain Bacteria; phylum Actinomycetota; class Actinomycetes; order Mycobacteriales; family Pseudonocardiaceae; genus Amycolatopsis. Next base: position 273,442 of record JAVXWP010000150.1, read on the forward strand.
CGTGCTCGGCGAGGAGCGCGGCGAACCCCAGATCCAGCACCTCAACCTCCCCTCGAACTGACGGAGTTTTCGTTGCCAGACAGCAGAATCCGTCGAGTCCGCGAGTCGGACGTCGACGCCGTGGTCGGTCTCGTGTACGAGTTGGCGGCATACGAGAAGGCCCCCCAGGACTGTCACCTGACGGCGGAGCAGTTGCGCGCCGCCTTGTTCGGCGAGGCACCGGCATTGTTCGGGCACGTGGCCGAGTCCGGCGGCGTGGTCGTCGGCTGCGCGCTGTGGTTCCTGAACTTCTCGACCTGGCGCGGGGTGCACGGGATCTACCTGGAAGACCTCTACGTCAGCGAGTCGCAGCGCGGATCTGGGCTGGGCAAGGCTTTGCTCGCCGCACTGGCCGACGAGTGTGTCCGGCGCGGCCTGGAAAGGCTCGAATGGTCGGTCCTGGACTGGAACCCCGCCACGGAGTTCTACAAGGCCATGGACGCCGTGCCGATGGACGAGTGGACCGTCTACCGCCTCACCGACGAACCCCTCAAGGCGCTGGCCGCACAGGCCTGAGCGTCCGTCTCGTACGCCCTCTAACGCTCTTCGCGCTCGCGGCGGGCGGCCCGGCCGGCCGCTCCGCCGCGTTCGGCCGCTTCTTCCTCGGTCTCGTCGTCGGCCTGCCCGAGTGCCCACGCCCGCGAAGGCCGCCGGAAGAGCAGAACCAGCACCGCGACGCCGATCGCCGCGAGCGGTACCCCGAGCGCGGGCTGCGACGCCGGTCCGGCGCTGTACCAGCCGACGCCCACCAGCAGCAGGGCGACGACGACCGCGGGCGAACGCGCCCAGGTCTTACCCAGCAGGAGCCCACCGGCACAGAAGAGTGTTCCGGCGGCGAGCACGAGGTAGTAAGCCACTTCGGCATAGATGTTGTTGCCGGCCTGCGGGGCCTCCCCGGAGCCGTTGACCAGCAGAAGCGCGGCGAGAACCAGCAGTGCGAGCCCCGGCAGCCCGGTGATCGCGCCCGCTAGGCGCACCTCCACCGGAGCCGGCGAGATCTTGTCAGCGAGCGGCACGAGAGACAAGCCTTCCGGGCAACTTGTTACGGGACACGGTGCGTCAGGGCGTGTCAACCCGTACGGGTGACCGTGTGTGAGCACATTCGATGGTATGCCACCCGGTCGGCCGTTTCTGCGCGGCCGCCGGGGCGTCAAGATCTGAAGTGTCGTCGATGAGCGGGCGGTCGGCCCGGGTGCACTTGTCACGGCAGCGGCTATACGTCGTGCGAAGGAGGACCGCCCGCCACAGGGACCAACACTGTCGCGTGAGAGTCAGGACCCAACGCTCGCCGCTGAGCTTCGCGTCACCATGCGCGCTCAGATTTTCCGCGCCGATGGTTTCGTCATTTACCCTGCGGTAGTGCGCGCAGTCCTGATCGTCAACCCCCAGGCCACCTCGACCACTCCAGGTGGGCGAGATGTGCTGGCTCACGCGCTGGCCAGCCAGGTCAAGCTCGAGGTCGTCGAAACGGACTACCGCGGCCACGCCAAGGCCGTGGCCCGTTCGGCCGCCCGTGACGGCGTCGACCTGGTGGTGGCGCATGGTGGTGACGGCACGGTCAACGAGGTGGTCAACGGCGTGCTCGCCGACAGCGACGGCGATCCGCAGAACGCGGGCCAGGTGCCGATGCTCGGCGTGGTCCCCGGCGGGTCGGCGAACGTCTTCGCCCGCGCGCTCGGGATTTCCCGCGACCCGGTCGAGGCCACCCACCAACTCCTGCGCGCCATCGAAGAGGGACGCTCCCGCCGGGTCGGGCTGGGATTGGCCGACGGGCACTGGTTCACCTTCAATTCCGGCCTCGGCTGGGACGCCGACGTCGTGGCGGCCGTCTCGAAGCGGCGGGGCAAACAGGCCACCTCGGCGCTGTATCTGCGCGCCGCGATCACCAACCATCTGCGCCCTCCGCTGGGCCGCCCGAAGCTGACCGTGCGAATTCCAGGTGAACAACCGGTGGACGTGCTCACCGCGTTCGTGTCGAACACCGATCCGTGGAGCTACCTGGGCGACCGTCCCATCCACCTCAACCAAGGTTGCTCGCTCGACGGTGGATTGGGTTTATTCGCGCTGAGCGGTCTGGCGTTGCCCACCGTGTTCAAGCATTTACGGGGTGCGTTGAGCGCGAAGGGCAACCAGCGTGGCCGACGTCTCGTTCGTCACGATGATCTGCCGATAATCCGCATAGACGCAGATGAGCCGGTAAACTTCCAGGTGGACGGGGACCTGGTGGGTCAGCGGACCAGGGTGGAATTTTTCAGCGTCTCCGGCGCGTTGACAGTGATGGTTTGACTGTCCCGCAGCCCGGCGCTCCTCTGATCACCTGCGGCAAAGTGTTACAGCCGCTTGCCGACGCAGAAGCTCCACTCACCGCACCGGCCTTCCCATCCGAAGGTCGTTTCGGACAGAAACCGCAGGTCAGGCACGTCGCCCGGCCGGGTGAGCTGACTCACCGATCTTCAGAAAACACTTGTCGAACGCGGTGCTTCGTGAAAGCATTCACAAGCACCCAAAAAAACGACCGCCATTTGACGACTTTGGCGCGGCTCGCCGCGCCAAGTAAAAGGAGCTCAGAGACATGGATTGGCGCCACGACGCGGCCTGCCGAGACGAGGACCCAGAGCTGTTCTTCCCGGTGGGAACCAGCGGTCCGGCTCTCTCGCAGGTGACCGAGGCGAAGTCCGTGTGCCACCGCTGCACCGTCGCTTCCGACTGCTTGGCCTGGGCATTGGCCAGTGGACAGGATGCTGGCGTATGGGGCGGCATGAGCGAGGATGAGCGACGCGCTCTCAAGCGCCGCCGCACTCACATTGGCACGCGTACCAACGCCTGAAGTACCACAAGAACAAATCTGGATCGGACAACCTCGCACTGGTTTCAACCTGGTGGCGAGTGAACCTTGCGTTCACGTGCTTGAGGTGATACCGACCCGGATCCAGCTTAACAAGAGGGATAGCACCAACCTCGATCGGGTTGGCTGAAAACCTCACAGGGACTTCAAGTCCTCTCGCGGAATCGTCTAAGGGCCGACACCCTGAAGTGGGTGTCGGCCCTTAGACGCGTCCAGGTCTCGCTCAGATGCGGCGGCTGAGCGGAATCCGCAGCACCGCTTCGGTGCCACCGGTTCGTGGGCCACGCAAGGAAAGCGAGCCTCGAAGCTCGGACTCGATGAGCGTCCGCACGATCTGCAGGCCGAGTCCGTCACTGCGTTCCAGCGAAAACCCGGCCGGCAGCCCACGGCCGTTGTCGCGGATGACGATGTCGAGCCAGCGAGCGGACCGCTCGACCATCAACTCGACCTTGCCCGGCCGCCCGTCGGGGAATGCGTGCCCGACGGCGTTCTGTACGAGTTCCGCCAGCACCATGACCAACGGCGTCGCGATTTCGGCGACGACCACCCCGAACGAGCCACTGCGGGACAGACTCGCCTGTGATTCGGCCGTCGCCACTTCGCCGACCATCGGCAGCACGTTGTCGAGCAGTTGGTCGAGGTCGACCCGCTCGTCCACCGACACGGACAGCGCTTCGTGCACCATCGCGATCGAAGCAACTCGCCGCACGGACTCGCCGAGCGCCAGCCTCGCCTCCTCGCTGGAGGTCCGCCGGGACTGCAACCGCAGAAGCGCGGCCACCGTCTGGAGGTTGTTCTTCACCCGATGGTGGATTTCCCGGATCGTCGCGTCCTTGGAGAGCAGAGCCCTGTCCCGCCGCTTGACCTCGGTGACGTCCCGCACCAGGACGATCGCCCCGGCCGCCTGCCCGGCGGGGCGCAGCGGCAGCGCGCGGAAGAGGACCACGGCACCGCGGCGGGAGTCAGCCTCGGTACGGCTGCCGGGCTTGCCGTCGAGCGCGTCGATGATCCGGTGCGAAACCTCGGTGGCGTCGAACGGGTCGCGGATCAGCGACCTGGTCAGCGGCGCGAGCCTGGTCCCGACGAGATCGGACTCGTGGCCCATGCGGTGGTACGCCGATAGCCCGTTCGGGCTGGCGAAGACCACGGTTCCGGACGCGTCCAACCGAATCAGCCCGTCACCCACCCGTGGGCTCGTGTGCGTGTCCGACTGGTTGTCGCGACTGGGAAAGGTCCCGTCCACGATCATCTGGCACAGGTCGCCCGCGCTACCCAGGTAGGCGATCTCGAGCGGGCTCGGCACGCGGGGCTGCGCGAGGTTCGTCTCCCGGCTCATCACCGCGATGACCGTCTTGCCGAACGTCACCGGCACCGCCTCTCGCCGCATCGGCAGGTCGCGGTACCAGTGCGGGTCTTCCTCGCGGCAGATCTTCACGTCCCGCATCGCCTTGGCGAGCTGCGGATGCTCGTCGACGGTGAACCGCGTGCCGACGACGTCCTCCGGATGCGCTGTCGGGGCCGTCGTCGGCCGCGCGTGGGCGACACAGACGAAATCCCCGCCATCGGGGTGCAGCCCCTCGGCCACCGGGACCCAGAGCAGGAAGTCGGCGAACGAAAGGTCGGCGAGCAGCTGCCACTCGGCGACCACGGTCTGCAGGTGGTCGGCGGCCTCGCCGGGCAGTCCGGTGTTCTCGGCCAGCAAATCGGCAAGGGTAGACATGGGGCCTACTCAATCACAGCGAGCAGATCGCCCTCTCCGACGACGTCCCCTTCGTGTCCTCGGCCATGGTGGTGCCCTCCTGCGAGTTCGGCGCGCATGACACACTAGGGGGCGTTGATCCGAGCCCGGCAGGCGCGCAAGCACCCCGCAGAGGCCACCCCGCAACGAGTAACGAGGAGTGAAAATGTCGAAGCGAGCTCGCAAGCGCCGCAGCCGGAAGAAGAACGGCGCCAACCACGGCAACAAGCCGAACTCTTAAGTCGTCGACGACTGAGGCCCCGTCCACCGGCTGGTGAACGGGGCCTCAGTCGTTCGAAGGCTATTCCGAGAGTCGCTCGACAGTGATCTCGGTGCGCTCGAGGGTCACGTTGCCGCGCGACTCGACCGTCTTGCGGATCGACGCGCGGAGCCTGCTCTTCAGGTCGTCCGGCGCGTGGTCACCACCGCATTTGCGGGCCAGCAGCTGCTTGAGCTGCACATCGATGCCGTACTCCTCCAGGCAGGGAGGGCAGCTGTCGAGGTGCCGCCGGATCTCGGCCTCGCGATCAGCGCCGCACTCACGGTCGAGGAGCAGGTAGATCTCGGCGAGGGCCTTGTCGCAATCGACGTTTTCGGAGTCGCCGCAGGCGTTCATCGTCCTGCCACCTCCTGCTTACCGGAGCGGATGAAGCCGCGCTCACGGGCGACGTCCGCCAGCAGCTCACGGAGCTGGGCGCGGCCACGGTGCAGCCGGGACATCACGGTACCGATCGGAGTCTCCATGATTTCGGCGATCTCCTTGTAGGCGAAACCCTCGACATCGGCGAGGTACACGGCGAGCCGGAACTCTTCCGGCAGCTTCTGCAGAGCAAGCTTCACGTCGGTGTCGGGCAGGTTGTCCATCGCCTCGACCTCGGCGGAGCGCAGCCCGCTGGAGGTGTGACTCTCCGCCTTGGCGATCTGCCAGTCGGCGATCTCCTCGGTGGGCTGCTGCAACGGCTGGCGCTGACGCTTGCGGTAGCCGTTGATGTAGGTGTTCGTCAGGATGCGGTACATCCACGCCTTGAGGTTCGTGCCCGCCTTGAAGGACGCGAACGCGGCATACGCCTTGAGGTAGGTCTCCTGGACCAGATCCTCGGCGTCCGCCGGGTTGCGGGTCATCCGCATGGCGGCGGAGTACAGCTGGTCGAGCAGCGGCATCGCATCCCGCTCGAAGCGCTCGGCGCGCGCGTCGGGCTGCTCCTGCTCCGCGCCCACTTCGGGCGCCGCTTTCTCGGGCACTGCTGGATCTTGCGTGCTCGGCAAACCGGTCCCTTCCCAATGGACGCCGATGCGCGGCGGCGCATAGGTCTGCACTGAGGATACGCGGGACGTGTCGAGCAGCCCGGAGTTACCCGGTCGGTCGGCGTCGCGCACGGTTCGGGAGCTGCGATTGGCTAGCGTTGTCACCACGTCCAGTTCAACACCGATCGTGAGTGACACATTCCCCGGACCGGGTAGGCGACGCCCTAGGACAGAGGTGTGGCGCGAAGTGCTGGGCCTAGGCTGGTGATCATGGCTGGTAAGGGCACACCGGCGACGGCGTTGCTGGCGAAGCAGAAAGTCGCGCACACGTTGCACTCCTACGAACACGATCCGCGGCACGAATCCTTCGGCCTCGAAGCCGTCGAAGCGCTCGGGCTGGACGCGGCGCGGGTGTTCAAAACGCTGGTCGCCGACGTCGACGGCACGCTGACCGTCGGGGTGGTGCCGGTCACCGGCCAGCTCGATCTCAAGGCGCTCGCGGCATCTGTCGGCGGCAAGAAGGCCCGTATGGCCGACCCGGCCGCCGCCCAGCGCGCCACCGGCTACGTGCTCGGCGGCATCTCGCCGCTGGGTCACCGAAGCCGCCTGCCGGTCGTCGTCGACTCGTCGGCGGAGAACTTCGAAACCGTGCACTGCTCAGCCGGTCGCCGTGGCCTCGAAGTCGAGCTCGCCCCCGCGGATCTGGTGCGCCTTACCGACGCCGTCGTCGCCTCCATCGCCGGTTCCTGAGGCGGAACCGTGCCGCTCTTTACGCGAGGGGGCGCAAGATCCGGCCCAGCCACTCGGCGACCGCGCGGGAAACGCCTTCGAGGTCGGCGCTGAGATTGTGGTCTCCGGCGAGCACGACGAGCTCCTGGTGATGGCCTGCCTTCGGGACGCCGAACGGGTCTCGCTCCCCCTGCACGATCAGGGCCGGGACATCGACGGCGTCGAGCTCGGCCTGACGGCTCTTCTCCGGCCTGCCGGGCGGGTGCTCGGGGAACGCCAGCGCCAGCACGGCGACGGCCTGCCCGGCGGACGCCGTCCGGCAGGCAACCCGTGCGCCCGACGACCGGCCGCCGAACACCAGCGGCAGGCCGTCGAAGCGCACGGAGACCTCGTCGGCGACGATCAGCCACGACTCGTCCAGCTGACGCGCCGGGGCGGGCGCACGACGTCCGGCCACCCGGTACGGCTGCTCGACGAGTGCCACGTGGACACCCACACCCTGCGCCGCCCTGGTGGCCGCGACCAGGTCTTTCGCTTCGATCCCGCCGCCGGCGCCGTGCCCGAGCAAAAGCACGGCGATGCCCTCTTCGGCGCAGTGCAGCTCGGCCCGCGCGGGGCCGAAGCCGGTCTTGATCTCGACGCGGGTCATGACCGCGGGAGCTCGAAGAGAGCGCCCTCGTCCTCATGGTCGAGCTGGACCGCGGCTTCGACACGGTCGAGCAGTTCGGGGCCGTTGTTGCGCACGTTGTTCACCTTGCTCGAAACGGGCCGCAACTCAAGGACGTCCACGAGATCGAGTGACGGCGGTGCCAGCAACGGCGTGACATCGGAGCTGTCCGGGTCCAGCCAGGCCGCCCAATGCTCCTGCGGCAGCAGCAGCGGCATCCGGTGGTGGACATCGACGAGACTGCCGACGGCCTCGGTGGTCATCACCGTGAACGTGATCAGCGGCGACGCGCCCGGATCGCTTTTCGGATCACGCCAGGTCTCCCAGAGCCCGGCCATCGCCAGCGGCGCGGAGTCGGGGCCGGTCATGAAGTAGGCGTCCTTCTCCTTGCCGGCCCGGCGCCACTCGTACCAGCCGTCGGCGGGCACCAGGCAACGGCGGCTCGCGAGCGCCTTGCGGAACGCGGGCTTCTCGGTTGCCGTCTCGGCCCTGGCGTTGATCATCTTGCTGCCCACGGCGGGATCCTTGGCCCAGAAGGGAACCAGGCCCCAGCGCATCACGCGCAGCGTGCGCTCAGCCGGTTCGTCCGGGAGCACCGTGCCGTCGGCGTCGCGCGGGTGGCGCTGCACGACGGTGACCACGTCCTTGGTCGGCGCCACGTTGTAGTCGACCGGCGGGAAGTGTCCGCCGGTGGCATCGGCCGCGCCGAACTGCTCGATCAACGTGGTCGGATCCATCGTGGCGGCATAGCGGCCGCACATCGCGGGAACCTCCTTCGAGCGAGGGTGTGATTCGTCATCGTTACACGGTTGCGGCACCGATGGCGAGCGGCATGGGATCATCTCCGGTGACGACCGGATATCGAGAGGTGTGGCGGCTTGGGTAGCAGGGACTGGCGCAATCTGGACGAGAGTGATGTCCGGATCCGTCCTGGCAAGAGCACCCGCCCGCGCAGCAAGCAGCGCCCCGCGCACGCGGACGCGTCGACGGCGATGGTCATCGGCAAGGACCGCGGCCGCTGGACGTGCGCCCTCGACGGCGATCCCGATCGGGTGGTCACGGCGATGCGGGCCCGCGAAATGGGCCGGGTTTCGGTGGTCGTGGGTGACACCGTCGGCCTGGTCGGCGACGTCAGCGGCAAAACGGACACGCTCGCCAGGATCATTCGCGTCGACGAGCGCTCCAGCGTGCTGCGCCGCACGGCCGACGACACGGACCCGTTCGAACGCGTCGTGGTGGCCAACGCCTCACAGTTGCTGATCGTCACGGCACTGGCGGACCCGCCACCGCGCACCGGTTTCATCGACCGTTGCCTGGTCGCGTGCTATACCGGCGGCCTGCAGCCCATCCTCTGCCTGACCAAAGCCGACCTCGCGAGTCCGGACGCGCTGCTGGCCGGATACGCCGGTCTGGACGTGCCGGCCGTGGTAAGCCGCTACGACGAGGAACCCGAAGGGCTCGACGAACGTCTTAAGGGCCGGGTAACCGCACTTGTCGGTCACTCGGGAGTCGGGAAGTCCACGTTGGTCAACCGGCTGGTGCCGACGGCTTCGCTGCCCGTCGGGGTGGTGAGCTCGATCGGAAAGGGAAGGCACACCTCCGTGGCCGCCGTGGCCCTGCCGCTGCCGTACGGGGGCTGGGTCATCGACACCCCGGGTATCCGCTCGTTCGGCCTCGCCCACGTCACGGCGGACGACATCGTGCTGGCGTTCGAGGAGTTCGCCGCGGCGGCGGAGGAATGCCCACCCGGTTGCGGACACCTCGGCCCGCCGGAGGAACCGGACTGCGCGCTGGACGACGTGGTGGCACAGGGCGCGGCGAAGGCGGACAGGCTGACCTCGTTGAGGCGGCTACTGGCGTCGCGCGCCGGAACGGAAACGTAACGAAGAAGAGCCGTAACCTTTCGAGCTCGTCAACGACGAGCCGACTGGGGCGGCCCTGTGGACGTCACCGCCCCGCCCGCCGACCAGGTCGCCGAGCCCAAGTAAGCACAATTTCCATCAAAGGTGCCCCTCGGACTCTCCGAGGGGCACCTTTGCGTGCGCGTCCCCATGGGAAACTTGACCATGCGCCGCCGCACCGTCCTCGCCGCAGGAGCGTTCCTCCTCCTGTCAGGCGCCTGCAGTACCGAGAATCCAGCCCACCCCGACACCGCACGGCTCACCCAAGCCGTCAGCAGCGCTGTCACCGCGGCCAAAACCGCGAAGTTCACCACGGAGATCTCCGTGGGCTCGGTCCAGACCAAGATCCAGGGCGTCCTCCGCTTGGATAACGCCGTGGCCATAGCCGCGAGCATGGACTTCTACGGCGACACCCTGGAAATCCGGCTGGTGAACAACCTGCTCTACGTCAAGGCTCCGGACGCGGTCCAGGACAGTGAGAAACCTTGGCTCCAGATTGCCCGGGACGGTACGGATCCCTTTTCTCAGGCGACCGGCGGAAACCTTGATCAGCTGGTCGGGCAAAACGACCCCGGTCGAATTCTTGCTCAGATCAGAGCTGCGGGCGGCATAACCGATTCCGGGAAAACCACCCTCGACAACGGTGAAACCGATCATTACAGCCTGGATATGGACCTGGCGAAGCTGGGCGGCAACCTTCCGGCGGGGCTGTCTTCGGAGGCGGTCAAGCAAGTAGGCGGCAAGGACGTCACGTTTCCACTGGAAATGTGGGTGGACGCACGGCAACTTCCCGTTCAGACAACGCTGGACCTGACCCCGGTGCTCAAAGCCGCGGGAGCCGACGCGAACTCCACGGCGAAGATCACTACCCGTTATACGGATTGGGGTGCGCCTGCCGAAATCCAGCCTCCGCCGGTGGAGGAGATGGGCGAATTGCCTCCGGCGTGATTGGCGGCTTTCCGTGATGGGGGCGGGGTTGTGAGGGTGGGGCACGAGGTGGCGGGTCGTGAGGCGTGGCTAAAAGGTGGTCGCCTTCAAAGGTGGGGCTAGAAGCCTGTGTTTATTGGCGGCGCGGTGAAGACTTTCCGGCCGTGGCCGGCCGGAAAGTCGTGGTGACCGGCCCTACGGACTAAGGGACCGCGTGACCGGGTTTTTGGGGTGGTGACCTTGAGGGCACGACTAGAGGTCTTTTGAATCGTCGGGGGAGGGCATTAGGTCCAGTAGGAAGGGGAGTTCCTGGACTGCGTACCAGGCCAGTTCGTGGTCTTCGGCTTCGCCGACGATGAATTCGGCATCCAGGTCGCCCATGTCCGCGGCGTCGATAACCCTGGTCGCTCCCAAGACGGCCTCTTCGGCCTCTTCGGTGTCGACGTGGATCGCCTGGATCTCGGCCATAGTCACCGGTCCGCCCAGGCGCACCACCGCGGCGTCCAAGTCCGGGCGGTGGGTTGCGTCTTCGACTTCGGCCACCACAACTGCCCGCCGAGGCGCCGCGCCGGCCTGGTCGTCCGCTGCGATCAAGCGCAACGACGCGCGGGCGGCTTCCAGGAGCACCGCGTACTCGAGTTCCTCGTCGGATCCGCTCGCGTACGACTCCCGCAGGGCGGGCGTAAGTGCGAAGCCGGTTCCACCCACGGGACGGAACTCGTCCTTGGCCAGCAGGTCCCGAAGCATCCCGATCGTGGCCGGCAGATAAACCCTCACCAGTGCTGCGCTCCCTTGAGTTCTTCCAAAGATTCTTCGATCATCCCGGCCACCACATCCACATCGGACACAGCTTTCCGGTCACCGTTGAGTCCGAAGTAGACACCACCGTCGTACGACGTGACGCCGATGGCCAATGCCTGATTCCGCACCAGCGGCATCACCGGGAACATCTCGATCATTCTCGCCTGGCCGGCGTACAACGGCACCTGCGGCCCCGGAGAGTTCGTGATCACCAGGTTGAAGATCCGCCCGGAAAACGACCCGGCCGCCCGCGCCCCGAGCGAGTGCAGCGTAGCCGGGGCGAACCCGCCCACGGTCAGCAGCGCCCGGGCGGCGACCGACCGCCCGGACTCCTGATGTGCCGCCATCGCGTGCCCGATGTGCTGCAGCCGCAGCGTCGGATTGCCCTCCCCGACGGGCAAATCGACCAAATAGGCGTCGACCTGATTGCCGAACAACGCCGGCTTCGAATACTCGGCCGTCTCGGCGTCGCGAACAGCCATCGGCACCAGCGCCCGCACGGTCGTCGTCGCGCTCAGCACCGTCCCACGCAGCAGCAGCCACTCCCGCAGCGCTCCGGTGATCACCGCCAGCACCACGTCGTTGACGGTCCCGCCGTGCCGGCCGCGGATCTTGCGGTAGTCCTCCAGCCGGGTTCGCACCACCGCGAACATCCGCCCCCCGGACACCCGCACGTTGAGCGGGCTGGACGGCGCCGGGCGCGCCACGGTCCGCAGCGCCGAAGCGACGCTACCGATGACCCCGGTCAACTTCTCCATGGTTGCCGCCGCGTCGTTCGCGGCCGACCGCACGTTCTCGACCACCTCCCCCGGCCGCTGCACGGTCTCGCTGACCGCGTCGAGCAGCAACTGGGGGACACTCGGCTGCCGCCGCGGTGTCCAGGTGTCCTCCCACGGTTCCGGTTCAGCGGGCACGTCGTCCAGGATCAGCTGGCCGAGTTCGATCGTCCCGACCCCGTCCACCACGGACTGGTGTGTCTTCGTCACGAGCGCCACCCGGTCCCCGGTTAGCCCTTCGACGAAATACGCCTCCCACAACGGCCGCCCGGGATCCAGCCGCCGCGACATCAGCCTGGCGACGAGGTCGAACAGTTGCGCGTCGCTGCCCGGTTGGGGCAGGGCCGACCGGCGGACGTGGTAGTTGAGATCGAAGTCGACGTCGTCCACCCAGACCGGCCGCGCGACATGCCCCGGCACCTCCAGCACCCGCTGCCGGTATCGCGGCAGGTACGCCAGGCGGTGGCCGACCAGTAGGAGCAGTTGCTCGTAGTCGAACCCGGTGCGAGGTCGCTCGAAGATCGCGACGGCACCGACATGCATCGGCGTCGCGGGGTCTTCCACGTAGAGAAACGACGCGTCCAGCGAGGAAAGGCGGTCGGGCATGACGTGATCCTGACAGAGCCTGCAGTGAAATGGAGTCGCGGCATCCGAGGTAACCGCAAAAGTCACGACGAGCCCATGCGAGACTTCGCATCGTGGGTGATGAGTCGGCTATCTCGCCGAAGGACAGGTTCCTGACCGTCTACGGCCGAAAGCCGGTGCTGGAAGCACTGGACGACCCGACGCTCGAGGTCGACAAGGTGATCCTGGCCGACACCGCACGCGGTCCGGCGGCGACGGAGATCGTGCAGGCCGCCAAGGCGGCCGGGGTCGTGCTGCAGCGCGCGAGCGCACATCGGGTGAAGGTGCTCGCCGGCAACGGCAAGCAGGACCAGGGCGTGCTCGCCGACGTCGTGGCACCCCGCATGCGGCCGCTGAGCGCGGCACTGTCGGCCTCGCGGCCACCGGCGCGGGTACTCCTGCTCGACGGCATCACCACGCCCGCCAACGTCGGTATGATCCTGCGGACAGCGACCGCGGCCGGGCTCGAAGGCATCATCGTGCCCCGGCGCGGGGTGGCCGCGCTGGACCCGATGGTGGTCAAGGCGTCGGCGGGCGTCGCGTTCCGGGCGCCGGTGCTGCGGTGCGGCAGCGCGCGGGAAGCCGCGGAGATGCTGTCCGAAGCCGGCTACGGGATCTACGCTCTCGGCGCGTCGGGCAAGACGTCGATCTTCGACGCCGAGCTGCCCCAGCGGGCCGCGTTCGTACTCGGCGGGGAGACCGACGGGGTCGGCCAGGAGGTCGGCGAGCTCGTCACCGAGTGGGTCTCCATCCCGATGGCCGCCGACGTCGAATCGCTCAACGTCTCGGCCGCCGCGGCCGTCCTGTCGTTCGAACTCGTGCGCCGCGCCCGCCACTGAGTGCTGATCCTTCGCGATTCCGGTGCCACCTAGCGCACCGGCCCCGATGATGTGACGAATAACGCCCGGTTTCACCGGCTTGGGCGGTTATTGTCCGGATTGTGCGTCGTGGGCGCTCTACCAAGTACGCGTGGTCAACCCGACCATGCCGTCACCGGGGAGCCGGGATGCGAACGCATTGCATACGTCCACTCACACCGTACGAACCCGCCGGGCAGCCGACCACGCGAAAGACGCGCGCGCTCGTCCGGCACTCGCGAGGCGTCGGCCAACTGGCGCTGCCGCTCCCGCTCGGCCCCACCGCGCCGCGGGCAGCCGGGCCGCCGGTGCGCGCGCCGTTGGACCGCCAGTTCCTCGGCCGCATGATGACCACGATCCTGGAGGCGTGCCAAGGCCGCCGCCCGGCCACACAAGTGCGTCCACTGCTCGTGCCCGAGCTCTACGACCGCCTGCTGGCCGCCGAACCACCCAGCGGTCGGCCCTACGTCGTGCGCTCGGTCCACACCTGTCTACCGGCCGACGACGTCGTCGAGACCTGCGCCGTGGTGCACTGCGGCCCCAGGGCACTCGCCGTCGCCGCCCGCTTCGAATCCTCACCGACCGGATGGCGCTGCACCCAGTTCGACCTCCTCAAGCCGCGCCCCGCCCGCTCCCGCCGCCTCACCGCCTAAGCACGCCGTGGACGGAATACCCGAAAGCGGCGTTGGGGGCATCCAGTGCCC